>NZ_BAKX01000004.1 GCF_000614585.1 Porphyromonas gingivicanis JCM 15907 | reverse complement strand
TGGCATCTATACAAAGACAGTCAGTAAGACTATTAAGACGGAGTTCGTATGAATATGAGTTATGAGAGCAGGAAATGTTTATAAAAAGAAATCAGGAGTAGCGCTAAAAGAGATAAAAACTTAAACTAATTTTGCCGTACCAAATACAATAAAAAAACAGAGAACGGTTTTGCAAAAGGATTTCTATGGACAAATTAAATTCTGACACGCTTCCCATATTTCTTCGAGAGTTTGTTGCCTATCATCTGAGAGTTAGGTTTGTAGCCCAAAAGGATGTCGCTTTTCAGAGTAAATGGTATTTCTTACCTCGCTTTGCCTTGGGGAATGCGTTAAAAAAGAGTCAAGATTTCTCACATCTCTATACTACCCTCTTCAAACCACAAGCTACAGAACACGAAGGAGAACTTGAGTCCTCTTCTTCTCGACTGGTTATCCGAGTAGATAAACCCTATAGACACAACCTAACTCAACAAGAGCCTGTCGATTTGTATATTACGGTAGTAAGCAGAGAAGAGTCGCTTGTGAAAGATTTTCTCCAATTTCTTCCTGAGTGGCAAGATTACAACTTTTTTCAAGAGCATACGCTTCGTTACAAATCTTATCAACTACTCAATGCACAGAACAACAAATACGAAAATGAGTTGCCTCTGTCTAAAGCCAAGTTGGGTTTAGAGTTTTTTCGGAGACATGCTCCACAATGGAGCGAAACGCTTGCTATTCGATTTCTTACCCCCACAACGCTGAAAATAGACCAAATCTTTACAGATTGCATCCCGTTCTCCCGTCTAATGAATAGAGTTTCTCGTCGTCTATACGATTTGTATATCCAAGAGTCTGCCCCCTCTACCCCCTCGTTAGCTCCCTTTATTTTCGAAGAAAAAGACGATCAACTACTCTCTCAAATAAGCATTCCTCATAAGCCTACTATAAAAGAAAAACGGCAGTACGACATGTCTGGGATATTGGGACAACTCTATTACCAAACCTCTTACCACCCGATTGCTGCCCTTATGCTCTCTATGGCTCACTGTACATATAGGTAATCATACCGTTATAGGTAATGGACAAATTATTGCCGAACAATGTGATACCTCTCTATATCAAACGTGGCTCTCCTCTATAGCTCAAGATACCCACTCTCCTCTCAAAAAAGCAGAACTGGAAAATTTGCTTGAGGCTCTGCACTCCCTCTCCTACATTCCATCTGTGGCACATGCCATACACATCCCCAAATCAGATGGTAGTTATCGTACGCTAAGTATCCCCTCTCCTATTGATTTATATCTACAACGAAATCTCATCAATGTACTCTATCCTATTATAGATAAAACCAACTCGCCACAATCCTATGCCTATAGAAAAGGGAAGGGAGCTTTAGAAGCGATTAAACAAGTGGAACTCTTGAAGAGGAAACTGGGTAAAAAGTATTATGTGGTTCGATGTGATATTGATAATTTTTTCGACTCCATTCCCATAGAGCAACTTATGGGTATGTTTCAAAACATAACACGAGACCCCTTATTAAGTAGGATGGTACGTCTGTGGATAAAATCAGGAGTAGTAGACAATAAGTCTCATTTTCACCCACATCTTCAGGGACTCCCTCAGGGAAGTCCCTTATCTCCCCTCCTCTCCAATTTCTATTTAACAGATACAGACAAATATATCTCTAATAATATTACCGAATACTTTATTCGTTATGCCGATGATATCTTATTATTTATACCCGAGCATTCAGATCCACTATCTTCTCTACAAGCCCTATCTAACCATCTGAAAAATCAAAAAAAGCTATCTCTCAATAAAGATTTCATCGTCACCGAAATAAACTCCGAATTCAGCTTTTTAGGTATTTCTTTTAGTTCTGAGGGACAAAAAGAAATGAGTAAAAATAAAAAGGAAAAACTTGAGCGTAAGATTTCAATGTCTCTTTACCAAGACCCTGTAGAGTTTTCGGCTCTGGAAAAAAGCATAAAAGGCATAAGTCAGTACTACAAAAAACTGGTTTCTAAGGTCGATGTAGAGTTTATTGATGAAAAAGCAGCCTCGGTATATACTCCCTTTATAGCAAGGATTGAAAATAAAGCAGAGAGAAAAAAAGCAATAGAAAAACTCTCCAAAGTAGGTTTTCTCTCTCCCTCAAAAGGTAAATATCTCCTCCAAAAAGGGGTAAACAAATGGGCAAACTCTATAACTTCTGTTCCCAGAGTAGATAAAGAGACAACAGTATTAAAAAAACAATTCAAAAAATATCTTAGAGAGCAAGAAGATATTTTCGACTTTGTAGTTTCTGAAGCAGGAGCTTTTATTGGACTAAATCGCAACTACCTTGTTGTCAAAAAATTTGGGAATACTATCTGCAAACACCCAGCCCATCAAGTCGAACAGATTAGCATCATTGCTCCGGGTGTTTCATTCAGTAGTCATGTAACAAACTATTGCCATAAAAAAAACATCCGTATTATCTACTATAAAGCAACGGGAGAAGCCTATGCCTCCGTGGGTAGTATGAATTCTATTCTTCCCTCTCATATGAAAGCCCAGATGAGTCTACCTGAAAATAGGATACGGGAGTTTTCTTCGGCCTTGGTACACAACAAAATAAAAAATCAAACCAAGCTCCTAAAGTATTACCAAAAGTATTTTCGCAAAGAAGAAGAGCTATGCCAATATCTACAACAGTCCATAGAACAGTTAAATGCTATCGAAAAGCTCTCAATATCAGGTAATACAGTTGAACAGTTCCGCCAAAATGCCATGCTTCTCGAAGCGCGAGGAGCAAAAATTTATTGGAATGCCTTTGCTCTACTAATACAGCGCACGGGACACATATTTGATGGGAGAGTACAGCAAGGAGCTTCCGACATAGTAAACCAAATGCTTAACTATGGTTATGCCATATTGCAAAGCTATGTAATGCGTACCATCGATCTGTGGCAACTAAACCCTAACATTGGCATATTGCACAGCACTCAAGACAATAAACCAGCTCTATGCTTTGATCTTATGGAGCAGTATCGCTCTTTCGTAGTTGATAGGAGTATCTTGGCTCTCTTATCTAAAAAAGAAGAAGTCCGCCAAGAAAAAAGTGGTCTGCTCGACATACAGACGCGTACTCGTATTATTTCAAAAATAAAAGAGCGATGGTGCTCTCCAGAATACTTTCGAACAGGACAAAAAACATTGTCTGAAATAATGACCCTGCAAACTAAGAATGTACGAGATTTTTGCCTTAAAAAAGAAAATAAAATCAAGTTCTACACCCCTAAATGGTAGCCTTATGTCTTCAAAAATCTTGATTGCTTACGATATTTCTTCGCACCGATGTAGACAGAGAGTAGCTAAAAGTCTTGAAAATTATGGTATAAGGGTCAATAAATCTGTATTTATATGTACCATAAAGACAGAAAATCAGTTAAACTCTCTATTGGATACTTTTCGCCCCATCATTTCACGAAAAGATTCTCTCTTTATACTGCCTCTTTGTAGTCGTTGTTATGCTAATGCTTGGTTTGAAGAAAAGAAATACTCCCCTAAGATAGAAGGAAAAGGAAAACTAAAATCATATAGAGAACCATGATTAATACTCTCAGAAAGAATCTATTACATAAAACCTAACGACCTTATCAAGGAGTCCTTAACAACAAAAACATTTTCGAAAAAAACAGTTTTATAAAAAAACATCTATCCATCTGTATATGAACCATTTACCAAATCCTCTAATTTCCCCGAATTTCGAAAATACCACTAATCAGAGTTTCAAGAGTTCGATTTTCGAAAAAACAGCCTTTTCTCGAAATATAACTATCTGATTATCAGGAACCATTTTATCTGTTTTTCGAAAATGTCAATTTATTGTTTTTCACAACAGAGATTTTCGAAAATTCAAAACAATTATATACCTTTGTCTCCCAGAGAGATACATCCTATCCAAGCGAGGATAATGTACACATAAGAACAGTTTTAGAGGGGCATTTTCGAAAATATGCAAGAGGCTTGTTATAAAGCCCTTACGATAACGAAAATTCGTAAGTTACTGGTAATCAGATTGCATCTATACAAAGACAGTCAGTAAGACTATTAAGACTTGGTTTTCTGCGTACCATATCTCCCTTTCAGTGAAGAGCATCTATACAAAGACAGTCAGTAAGACTATTAAGACATCGCATTCAGAAGTACTAAAGACTGTTTTTCCTTCAAGCATCTATACAAAGACAGTCAGTAAGACTATTAAGACAAGAAAGGTTTTCCATTTTGAGGGTTTACCTTAATTTGCATCTATACAAAGACAGTCAGTAAGGCCATTAGACGAAAGACGAGCATCTATCTACACAGAAAAATTCTTAACTTTGTGAGCGTTGCAATAAGCGCTATCTATGAGAAAGGAGCAAGCAGAACGTCTACTTTCTTTCCTTATTTCATATAGAGTGTTCTTTGATCTTCTTTCTTATACCAAAACCATCTTGAGGTCATCTGACTATAAGTCCTTTTTGCAAAAGCAATTTATCACCCAATTAAATAAGAGTTTAGCTGCAAACGCAGACAGAAATTGAATCGTTTAATCTTTTCTTCAAATGAAAAAAATCACTCTTTTCTTTCTGTTCTCTTTGATTACCATAACCTTTGGGATCAAAGCTCAGAACATTCAAAACGGCGTGCTTATAAGCTGGCCGATGGCTACGGGAGACATTAAAATGCCCGATGAAGTTGTCGAAATTGCCCCTAACTGCTTTTACGAAAGTGGAGGAGGTGACTGGGGAGGCGAGGACAACGGCTGGGAATCTGCCACTAAACCTAACGCTCTGCGCACCTCTAACAATGAGATTACATCTGTGGACTTCAACAATGTAAGAAAAATAGGCAAAGAGGCTTTTAAGGAATGTAAGGGGCTTAAAACTGTCAAGATGCCTTTAGTAGAAGAAATCGGAGAAGAGGCTTTTGCTTCTTGCGATAACAGTAATTTTACAACGTTAGAGCTTCCCGCCATTAAGAGCTTAGGTAAAAATGCTTTCTTCAGTTGCTCGGCACTCAAAAAAGTAATCTTAGGTGGCATTGTAGAGAAAATTGAAAAGAATCCTTTCAATAATAATCCCCACATTGTAGAATTCAAAATTACCAATCCTCAATCGGAATATATCGTTTCTGAAGGAGCAGTACTCTCAAAAGATAAAACACAAGCCGTAATTCTACTCCCCCATTTTGAGAAAATTACCCTTCCCAATGAAACTACAACAATAGCTGAGGGAGCTGGGCAAAACGTAAAAACACTGAAAACAATCATTGGCAAATCGGTAAAAAACATTGGAGAAAACAGCTTCCTCTCTGCCGATGCGTTAGAGAGTATCTACCTACCTCAACTTAAAGATGTAGGCTTCTTTGCATTTGGACAAATTGGAGGTATTAAACTCGTTGATATTCACGAGAGTGAGCAGTTTACCGCTTTTGGCAATTACAACAATGGGGGTCCCAGCGACAACTCCAGTATGACTATTTATGTGGCCAACGAAACGGTCAAAACAGCATTAGAGAAACACTATAAAAAAGCACAAATCAAAATAGGAGCTCCCGAAACAGAGCTACAAAAGTATCGAGTAAACTTCCGAGTAGAGCCACAAGGTGCAGGTTTTATCGAGGCGTGGCTATCAGGGCCCGTTACTGTACAGAGCGGAGACGAAGTAACCGAAGGCAGTACGCTCAAGATGGAGTGCCGTTACGACTTCGTTACTTACGAATTTTCTCACTGGATGGTAAACGGCAAAAAAGTCGAAAGTGATGCTCAAAACCCTAAGGTACTTGAAATAAAGTCTGTACAAAGCGAGCTTGACATCGTTGCTCATTGTAACAAATTGCCCGAAGGTAACCGTATATTTTTCAAATCTGCCACTCCTGCTGGAGGTACTCTAACCGCTGTAATGGATGGCAAAGAGTTTAAGAGTAGCGACATCGTCCCCACAGGGAAAAGCGTAACTTTCACAGCAACCCCTACCAAAGGTTATATAGTAACAGATTGGCTCTTTGAAAATAGCGAAGGCAAATACATCGAAAATGAGGAGTTAAAAGGAAAAACGACGTGGACCATAACCCCAACAGAGAGTATCGACTTCCTCGTCCGTTTTGAACGCAACGAAGGCTCTGTAGTTATTCGATACAGCGAATTAAGCGGTAATGGGAGTCTCTCTGCTCGCACTTCAGAAGGCACATCCGTAGCCAATGGAGAGGCTATCGCAAAAGGTAAAAATCTTATCTTCACCGCCTCTCCCAAAAACGGCTACAAAGTAGGAGCTTGGCTCGTTAACAACGAAGAGCAAACCGAAACAGACAAAGAGCTTCGCATCGACAACGTAACAGGAGATCTCACTGTACATTTAGTTTGTTACGAAGAGGGGCATCAAGCTGGAGACCACGCTCCCGTTATCGAAGGTAACACACTGATTAAGTGGGATGCCATAGGGGACGTCGTAATACCCGATAATGTGAAGCACATTGCAGACTTTGCCTTTAAGAGCTCTAATCTGACAGGCTTAACCCTTTCTGCCCAAGTAGAGAGTATTGGGGAACTCCCTTTCATGTTCTGCGGACAGTTGAAAAAATTGGTTGTCGATGCTCAAAACCAGCATTTTACCTCTATCAACAACGCCATTTATTCAAAAGATGGCAAGGAACTGGTACAAGTAGCCACTGCTTACCCTCAGGAGGTATTCTCTCTCCCCGCCTCTGTAGAAAAAATTCGCACGGGAGCCTTCACGTTTGCCATCCCTATCAAAAAGATTGAGGGAGGTAACAATTTCTTTGAAACTATCGATGGTATGCTCGTTCGTAAATCCGACCGAGCCTTGATACATTATCCCTCTTTTGTACAACCAGGTCAAAAAGCTGAACTTATCCAACTACCTACAGATATTAAAAAAATCGAGAAATACGCTTTCGGATTCAACTTCGCTCCCCAAAGGCTCGAACTTCCAGAAGGTATTGAGGAGTTAGCGGACTTTGCTTTCATAGGAGCTGCAAACTTGACCGAACTTAAAATCAATCACTGCAAAGCACTCAAGCGCATCGGTGATTTCTGCTTTAAGGCTTGTTTCAAGTTAGCAAGCCTTGACCTCCCTGGTAAAGGAGTAACCTATATCGGAGAAGAAGCCCTGCAAGGTACTGCTATTCTTTCTCTCAACATCCCTAAAGATGTAAAGATTGGAGCTAATGCATTCAGAGGATGCCAATCTATTGCTAACGTATTCTCTTACAATATAGTGCCTCCTGTACTTGATGATTTAGCTTTTTCCGATATAGCAGAAATCGAAGTCGCCACGTTACATGTACCCAAAGGAACCAAAGAGGCATACAGTAAAGCACTTGGATGGAAAATATTTAAAAATATCGTAGAGGAAGAATGGCTCTCTGTGGAACAGACAATCCCTACCCATATTCTCTTTGCCACTCAGGGAGAAGTTTTGAACATCTCAGGTCTCAATGACGCTCTCATCATCGTTTATAATATAGAGGGCAAGAAGCTCGTCGAAGAGAGAGTTCTCGAAAGTACCTCTCTCTCCATAGGCAGAGGGCACTACATCGTGGTGATAAGTCAAGAGGGCAAACGTATCGTAAAGAAAATAACACTTTAATCTTGTCCGTCTCTTCGATTTGAATACTTATATCGAATAAAAGACAACAAGAATATCCTTTAAAGAGTCGGTATATTTTTCTCTGAATTAGGGAGATATACCGACTTTTTTATGTTTCAACATTCTCGTACCTTTGTTTTAGAAGAACATTAAAATCTATTGATTATGAAAAGAATAGTAGTACTTACAGGTGCGGGCATTAGTGCTGAGAGTGGTATCTCAACCTTTAGAGACAGTGATGGATTATGGGAAAAGTATCCCGTTCAACAAGTTGCCTCCATCGAAGGGTTTCGAGAAAACCCTCAATTAGTGTTGGATTTTTATACTACTCGTCGTAAAGAGTTACTACAATGTTTGCCCAACGAAGCACACAAAACATTGGCTCGTCTGGAGGAAAAATGGCACGTAGACATTATTACCCAAAACGTGGATAACCTGCACGAACAAGCGGGAAGTAGTCGAGTACTACACCTACACGGTGAACTTATGAAAAACTGCTCCGTGGCAAACACTCAAAAAACCTATCCTGTAGACCCCGATAATTTAGAACTAAAAGTAGGCGACCTTGCCCCCGATGGGCATCAACTACGCCCCTTTATTGTTTGGTTTGGCGAAGCTGTTCCTATGATTGAACCGGCTATCAAGCTAGTTCAAGAGGCAGATATTTTCGTAGTTATAGGTACTTCTCTCAATGTTTATCCTGCAGCGAGCCTATTGCAATATGCCCCTAAAGAGTCTCTGATATTTATCATCGACCCCAAACCTGTTCCCTACCCCCACGGATTAAATATAGAATTCATTTCTACCGTGGCTACTGAAGGGACAAAAATTTTAGAGGAAAAGCTCCGTTCGCTCGAATAAAAGATCATCACCTTCGAGAGATTGACTTAAAGAGATCGTTCTAACGGTCTCTTTTTTCGTTCATAATATCAAATATCCCATGTCGAAAAAGAAGATTTTACACAACTACTACTATCGTTAACAGGAATGTCAGTCAAGCAAATCACAATTAGTCTTCTTCGATGTCAGCAACGATGGTACAGCCGCTGGGACGAACAACAAAGGATTACCTGGCATGTATAAAGATGGTAAATGAATTCCGCTTCCTGCACCTCTATACAAACAGAAGGGGCTAAGAGCTTTGTCTTGAGCAAAGAGTAATACACCTTGAATCTTCACATGGTTATCTTATCTTACGTTAATCATTAAGAAGTAAGAAGATTTGCTCTAAATATTATCACTAAGGGTTACATAGGGAATACTTCCTTGTGTAGCCCGTTTTAGTAATCTTATGGGAAGTCAAGTTGATAATTTAGAACGATTTGCCTACTTTTGCGCACGGGTTTGGAATACTATATATTGAATTTGTAGTGAGGCATAAAGTAGAAAGGTGGAGTAGCTTATTGCTGAGTGTACTCTTTTTGTTGGGAATTGTTTCTTGTAATAAGTCAAACACTTTTAAAATTTTTGGGGAGGTGCCAAGTCGTTATGCAACGGAAGGAATGAAAGTGTACCTTTCGTTCGATAATGATGCCCCTATAGATAGTACTTTCATCGAAAGAGGACGCTTCTATTTCGAAGGAACTTATGCAGACTCTTTAAGCCTTCGTACTGCCTATATCACATTCGAGTCGGGTAGTTTCGACCCTCTAATTATTGAAAAAGGGAATATATACCTACGAGTACCCAAATATGCTACTGGCACTCCTCTTAACGAATTGTTCACTCATTTCAGAGAGACCCTCGATAGTGTGCGAGGCGTACATCACAGCAATCTGTATGCCTTGAGAGAAAAAGGCTTCGCTCACGAAGTAGGAGAAAAGCTGCTGGACTCTTTGTACCAAGAGATGCAGTGCGAAATATCGAAAATTAGTATCGACTTTATCGCCCAACATTCAAACAATTTAGCTGGAGGATTGGCTTTTTCAGAACTACTCCGCAACTCTGCCACTATTCTTTCCACACAAGAGATTGACAAATTAGCCGACATTTTAGAGCCCATCATTAATAAAAATGATGTCATAAAAAAACAGATTGAACGTTTTAAGAACCGAGTTAACACAAGCCCAGGGAATAAGTTTGTAGATTTTATCGGAGTCGATTTGACCAACGAAGAAGTCGCCCTATCTGATTATGTCGGCAAGGGGAAATATATTTTATTAGACTTTTGGGCCTCTTGGTGTAGTTCTTGTCGCAAAGTTTTTCCTGAGTTACTGGAGCTACAAGCCTCTCAAAACCCAGATAAATTTCAGATTGTAGGAGTATTCGTTTGGGACTCGCGAGAGCATCTCAAGAAAGAGTACAACACTTCTCCCGAGGCCTTTCCCCTCATCATCGACGAAATGGACAACTCAACATTTACCTATGGAGTACACTACTTACCCGAATTTATCCTTTTTGACCCTAAAGGAAATATCGTAAAAAGAGGGTTACTTGATGAGGGTATGAAGAGTTTGATCAATAAATTGGTAGCAGACTAAAACTCTATGTGCCCCCTTGTTCCCTACGATGATAACTACTGGATGCGACATGCCCTACAAGAGGCTCGCTTGGCTTATGAAGAGGGAGAAGTACCTATCGGTGCTGTAATAGTCGCCAACAATAAACTTATTGCTCAAGCCCATAATCAAGTAGAGCGACTCAACGACCCTACAGCCCACGCCGAGCTTCTTGCCATAACTGCAGCTACAGAGGCATTAGGAGGTAAGTATCTTACCGACTGTACGCTATACGTAACCTTAGAACCTTGTGCTATGTGTATTGGAGCCTTAAGATGGGCGCAAATAGGGCAAATTGTCTTCGGTGCATCCGACTCCAAGGGAGGGTATCAACGATGGGCTCCCTCCGTTCCTCACCCCAAAACGACTATAAAATCAGGCGTTATGGCAGAAGAATCTACGCAACTACTTACCTCTTTCTTTCAAGAACGCAGATAACTTATCTCTAAATAAAGAGAGCCTCAAAAAGTTGTTTTGGGGGACTTTTGTAGTTTTTGTCACGGCTATTTGTGTATCTTTGTGAATAGTTTTTGAAATCTATCTAAAGTAAATAAAGCCGCAGAGCTATACAATATGAATAATTGGTATGAATGTAAAGTCCGTTACGAGCGATTGGCTGACACGGGACTGTCTAAAAAATCTTCCGAAAGCTACCTTGTAGATGCCTATTCTATGACAGAAGCAGAAGCTCGTATCATAGAAGAGGTAACTCCTTTTGCTTCTACTGGAGAGGTAATGATTAGTAGCATTAAACGAGAAAAGTTTGCTGAACTATTCCTCAGTACAGAAGATGAAGATGACAAATTCTACCGTTGCAAGGTCTTGTTCATTAGCTTGGATGAAAAAAATGGAGTGGAAAAAAAGACTCCCGTAACGATGATTGTCAAAGCATCATCGCTAATGAAAGCTGTTAATAGACTTGACAAAGAGATGAGTTCCTCTATGACAGACTACTCAATAGCCTCTGTGGTAGAGACCAACATCATGGACGTTTTTTCATTAGACCTATCTAAGTAAAATGATTCAAGAGCGTATCAACGAAGTTAAAGCCCTTCTTCCCAAGGATGTTACCCTTATCGTAGTTACCAAAAACCACGGCATCGAGGAGATTTGGGAAGCATACAATGCTGGAATTCGTGACTTTGGAGAGAACCGTGTACAGGAACTCATGAGCAAAGTAAACGAACTTCCTCAAGATATTCGTTGGCATCTGATAGGCTCTTTACAACGCAATAAAGTAAAATACATTACTCCTTTTATCCATTCTATACAAAGCGTCGACTCTTTAGCTCTATACGAAGAGATTGCTCGTAGGGCTCGGTTGGCTCATCGACAAATAGACTTTCTTCTCGAACTACATATTGCACAAGAGACTTCCAAAGCTGGACTTCCTCTTATTGAGGTAGAGCCATTGATAAAAACAATAATGGAGCGAGAGAAAGATGCCCCCTATATGCGTCTCAGAGGTTTGATGACGATGGCCACCAACACAAACAACGAAGAAGAAGTAAGAGGAGAGTTCCGCAAAGCGAAAGAACTCTTCGATTATCTCCGAATGGGGATTATGGCGCATAGACCAGAGTTTGACACCCTATCTATGGGTATGAGCGATGACTGGAACTGGGCTGTAGAAGAAGGCAGCAATATGGTCCGCATAGGATCTTATATAATGGGAGCACGCTCCTATTGAGGATAAACAAAAGAAAGAACTAAAGAGAGAAGAACAATATGATAGATTTAACTTCTAACTATGCAGGTATAACCCTGCGTAACCCAATTGTAATAGCAAGCTCAGGACTAACTAACTCTGCAAAAAAAATCGAAGAGTTTGCATCGGCTGGTGCAGGGGCTGTAGTGCTTAAGTCTCTATTTGAAGAGCAAATTGACTCATTATCAGCCTCGCTATCTCAAGCGGGAGATTACCCTGAGGCTGTTGATTACATTTCTGAATACGTTAAAGCGAATGAGATTGGGAAGTACCTTGACCTTATACGCGAAACGAAGAGCCGAGTACAAATACCCGTTATTGCGAGTATTAACTGTTACAAATCTGGCGAGTGGACTTCTTACGCACGACAGATAGCAGAGGCTGGAGCTGACGCTATTGAAGTAAATATTATGCGTTTGGAAGGTGATATTAAGGCAGATGCCAGCCTCCTAATAGAGAGCTACGCCTCTATTGTAAGCGGTATCGTTAAGTCAGTTTCTATCCCCGTACAGGTTAAATTGGCAAAATATTTCTCTTGTTTGCCAGCTTTGATAGATCGTTTACGTCAGGTGGGGGCTGCTGGGGTTACCATCTTCAACCGTTCTTATCAAATGGACATCAATATCGAAACTGAGTCCATCACTGGAGGAGAAGTTTTTACCACCGCAGATTCTCTACCCGATACACTCCGTTATACAGGTATTCTCGCTGCTAAGGTGCCTCAAATACCTATATCTGCAACAACAGGCATCCACGACTATGAAGCTGTTATCAAATGTATAATGGCAGGTGCTTCTACGACGCAAATCTGTTCTGCCTTCTACCAAAAAGGCGCTGGCTACGTGCAAGTACTCTTAGATGGTCTTACTCAATGGATGGAAAAGAAGAAGTATACCTCTCTTAGCGAGTTCAGAGGTAAACTCAAAGCTCAAGACGAAGGAGATGGTACACAGTATATGCGTATGCAATTCATGAAATATTTCTCAAATAAAGAATAACCTCTTTACAAAAAAGGCCTTGGAAAAACCAATAGTGTTATTCCAAGGCTTTTTTACTTTCTGGAGTAGCAACCTCTTTATCCTGTCCTCTTTTATATTCTGAAGGTTTCATCATAAAAAAGACGATGTACAAAGTATTTTCTCAACGACTATTTATCTACACGGGGTTAATATCTCTCCTGCTCATCGTCGGGTGCAAGAACTCCGATGCCAAGTCGGAGCATCAGCAAGCTGTAGCAGCCATCTCAATGGTGCAAGACAGCACAGCCACCGAGGAAGAAGAGATCGCTTTCCCCCCTCCAGCAATTCCGCTAACTATTCAAAATGCTCACGAAAGAGCCTTGTACTACGTACAGCACTTTTGGGACAATTGCGACTTTGATCAGCACAAGCTCTTACAGTCTCCCAAGAAACTCGAACAGTCTCTCGTAAATCTTTTGGGCGTAGCGCTCTACTTCCCAGTAGATAAGGTACAGAAATCTCTGATTTATCCATTGGAGCGGTCGCAAGACTCTCTCTTTCTCTTCTTTAAGAATCAATACGAGCGTTATCTCTACGAGCCTCAATCTCCTTTTTTTAATGAAGAGTATTACCTACCCATCGTCGAATGGCTCGCCGAAACTCCCAAAATAGACTTAACGACTCAAGAAAAAACCAAATACTTCGCTCGCTTGATGAAGCGCAATCGTGTAGGATATTTGGCTGAAGATTTTCAATTTCTAACCTCCGACAGTGTATCTTATACTCTGAGTAATTTCCGAGGTAAGGCTACTATTTTAATGTTTTATTCGCCTGGGTGCCACAGTTGCCAAGAGGTTATTGCAAAAATGAAAGAGAATATCGAGCTACGACAACTGATACAATCGAAAAAGAGCAACCTCCTTTTTATCAATGCTGAAGATAATTGGGACGTATGGAGAGGTAGCATAGAAGAATTGCCCTCTTTCGGAATTGCTGGATTCAATAGCGATGGGAAGGTTACAGAAGTACCTCTCTACGATTTGAAATATAGCCCAACACTCTATCTACTCGACCAAGAGGGCAAAGTTGTACTTAAGGACACGACTTTTGAGCATATAATGGAGCGCATCAAAGAGCTATAATTGACTCTTTCGCCTCGGAGGAGGCTCCCTCCACTACCATAAAAGCTTTGAAAAGGCTCTCCCTCTTGTCTTAAAGGGAACTGTTATACAAGTTCAAGGAACAGAAAGGAACGAGCCAAAGGCACGAAAAAAATCCCCATACTTTTACGGAGAGTACGGGGATTTCTTATAGGGTAAACAGTGAGAGTATTAAACTGAGACCAAACTCACAGCTCTATCTTGTAAAAAAAAGCCCAGTATATTGTCCGACATTTCTCGAGCCATACTAACTCGAGCATCGTATGTTTGCGTACCCACATGAGGTGTCATGACTACGTTTTCCATTGAGAGAAGTCTCTCATCGGGTCTATCAGCATCTTCAAAAACGTCTAAACCAGCTCCTGCTATCCATCCCTCTTGTAGGGCAATAACCAAAGCCTCCTCATCCACTACAGCTCCTCGTGCCGTATTTATTAGGAGTGCCGTACTTTTCATGCTCCTAAGACGCTCTTTGTTAACCACGTGGTGTGAGTCCTTATTGTATGGCATATTGAGCGAAAGAATATCAGCCTCTTGAAAAAGAGTATCAAGAGGAGTATAAGTAACCTCCAACTCTTTCTCTACTTCTGTAGAAAGTCTGTGGCGGCTGTAATACAACACCTGCATACCGAAGGCTTGACAACGGCGCGCCACTGCCTTACCTATATTGCCCAATCCAATTATACCGACTCTCTTTCCCCACAAATCAATGCCAAGCATCTCCAAACGAGAGGGCTTAAAGGTTCGTCCCTTATGGCGTAGGGTACGATCCCACTCAGCCACTCGGCGAGAGGCGGAAAGCATCAACGCAAGAGCCAACTCTGCTGTCGGAGCTACCACACTCTTAGGTGTATTAGCAACGGCAATACCTTTAGATTGAGCATAAGCCACATCTATATTATTATAGCCAACAGCATAATTGGCAATCAAGCGGAGCGAAGTACCCGCATCAATAATCTCCTTTTGTATAGGAATATCGAAAACTGCCCCCAATGCTACACATTCGGGCAAATGGCGCATAATCTCTTCTTGGGTAAAATCTCGTCCTTTAGGAGGACGTACCAACTCGAAGTGTTGTTCTAACTCTTCAAAACCCTCTGTAACAGTATCAAAGGCTATAAGTATCTTCTCTTTTTGCATAGTACATTGATTGAGATAGTTACAAAGGTACGAAATGAAGCCTAAAAGAAAAATCAAGAAAAAAGTATAAAGGTATTGCAGTATTAAAATAATAATGTACCTTTGCAGTGCTTTTGAGGAGGACAGGGGTTTACAAGCCTTACTTCAAAGAAGTATCGGGGTGTAGCGCAGTCCGGTTAGCGCACCTGCTTTGGGAGCAGGGGGTCCTGTGTTCGAATCACAGTACCCCGACAAAAATCAAAAAGCACTTTCTTTTCAAGGAGGTGCTTTTTTTACTTTATGCGCACAGCTCTTTACTTTAGTAAAGAGCTGTGCGTAGGGAATTAACCCAACAATATACAAGACCGTTGTACGGATATCAGCAGGCAACAGATCGAAGCCTTTTGGGAGATCCGCACAACGGTCTCTATTATTTTAATCGATCCTACTCTTAGGAACGAATACGGTCTTCGAAAGCAGAGAGTGCAGCCTTTGCCCCCTCGCCCATAGCAATTACAATCTGCTTATAGGGTACAGTAGTACAGTCTCCCGCTGCGTATATCCCCGGAGTTTGAGTACGACAAGAAGCATCTATGATGATTTCGCCACGTTCGTTAGTAGGGACAAGTTCTTCAACCAACTTCGTATTAGCAGAGAGTCCTATCTGAACGAAAACACCATCTAAAGCGATCTCTTTTTCCTGTCCGGATTTTCTATCCGTTACGATGATAGCTACTACCTTTTTGCCATCTCCTTTTACCTCTTTTGTTGCAGTGCTGAGCAAAACATCCACATTGGAGAGCTCTCGAACCTTCTCTTGAAGTACGTTGTCTGCCTTGAGAACATCCAAAAACTCTACCACGTAACATGCTCACAGATACCTGCCAAGTCTATGGCAGCTTCGAGACCAGAGTTACCACCTCCCACTACAGCGACTCTTTTGCCCTTGAAGAAGGGACCATCGCAGTGTGCACAGTAAGCTACCCCACTCCCCGTATATTCAACTTCTCCTGGCACACCTAACTTACGCCAAGAGGCTCCCGTGGCGACAATTAAAGCAGGGTGGCAAAGCACTCGCCCGAAGAAGTACGCACGTAAGAGATACCCCCATTTTGCTCAACAGAGGTTACTGTTCTCGCTTCGAACAAGGAGATATTATTACCCTCGGCATGTGTTAGAAGGTTTTGTGCTAATTCAGCTCCTGTCGTGTAGGGCACGGAGATTAGGTTCTCAATACCTACCGTTTCATTAACCTGACCACCGATGCGCTCGGCTACGACCGCCACTTTCAACCCCTTACGAGCCGAATAGATAGCCGAGGCTATGCCCGAAGGGCCTCCCCCCAAGACCACAAGGTCAAAGGCTTGTGCCTCTTGATTGCTAACCTCCTTTACTTCAGAGCCATACGTCTCTTCCAACTTGTTGAGCAATGTAGCCAAATCGCCCCTCCCCACATGGAGTACCTTATCGCCTGCCATAACGCAAGGCACAGAAGCTATACCCAATGCCTCCACTTCGTCAGGGAAGAAAGCTCCATCTACCATCGTATGAGAGATATTGGGATTTAAAATAGAGAGTAAATTCAGAGTCTGAACGACATCGGGACAATTGGTACAACTCAATGAAACGTAAGTTTTGAGTTTAACAGTACCACGAATCGCTTTTACACGACGTTGTACACCTTCATCTGGGATATTCTTTCCAATCCCATCCATATTGAGTAGAGCAAGAAGCAAGGATGTAAATTCGTGCCCTCCAGGAATGCCTCGAAAACGCACTCCCGACTCTTGATTATCCACGAGAATGGAGATGCAAAAGCCCTCCTTTTCTTCAAAAACCATAGAGATTTGAGAAGCGGTAGAAGCTAACTGCTCCAACATAGTCTTAGCCTCTTGATAAGAGGGATGAGATGGGAGTGTGCTTAACCTTAGCGTATATTGTTTCTTTAACGGAGCAAAGTAATTACTCAACTGCTCCAGTGTATCTTTGTCGAACATAGAAAGTATTATTTGTCTGTTAGTAGTATTTCCTCTTTGAGAGCCTATTAATGCTCTTTTTCATAGAACGAAGCTATGCTCTCTGCATACAAAAAGAGCCCTCGAAAAGGATAATTCATAATCGAAGGGCTCTTTTTAAAGTTTTGGTTGTTTGGGTAGGAGAAAGCGGATTAAATCTTTCCTACAAGGTCAATACTGGGTTTAAGTGTTTGTTGCCCTTCGCGCCATTTAGCAGGACAAACCTGTCCGTCGTGAGAAGCTACATATTGAGCTGCCTTTATCTTACGAAGGATTTCTTCCGCATCGCGACCCACACTATTATCGTTGAGTTCTACAATTTTGATAACTCCCTCTGGATTTACCACAAAAGAACCACGGTAAGCCATTTGATCCTCTTCGATAAGGATACCCAAAGCACGAGTCAAAGCACCTGTTGGATCTGCCAACATAGGGTATTGTACTTTCTTGATAGCAGAAGAAGCATCTGCCCAAGCCTTGTGTACGAAGTGCGTATCGCAGCTGCAAGAGTACACCTCCACGCCGAGTTTCTTGAACTCTTCGTACTTATCTGCCAAATCTTCCAACTCCGTAGGACAAACGAAAGTAAAGTCCCCGGGATAAAATACTACCAATGACCAATGACCTTTAAGATCTTCGTTAGTAATCTGTTTGAAAGCTCCGTTGTGATAAGCGTTAAGTTTGAACTCAGGAAAAAGGGTGTTTAGAATAGGTGTCATAATGTATGATATATTTTGTATTAAAAATTCTGGTGCAAAGGTCTACATAATTGCCCCCCCTCTCAACAGATATTTTATATAGCTCTATAAAATATATCTATATCGTCCCCAAAAACAGGAACAATCGCTCTTTCTAAAAGGGTATATAGCTTACTCGAAAAACCTTTAATCCTTTTGGGCAAAACCATTAACCCTTACACCGAAAACCCATAATGCTTACAGATGAAAGTATTAATCCCTAAGAGATGACAATCCTAAATCACTTTTTTATGGCTTACAACTCTTCTTGCATATGCTCCAGTGTCAAGCATGGGGAATATCTTCCACAAAATTTTTATCTTCGTTGACTTTCTTTAGGGACTACTTAGCTCGCCGCACGGAATATCTTCCACAAAATTTTTATCTTTGTTCCGTAATGCACCTAATTGTATCATCAAGAAGAGAACTATTGTAGCGTCGTCACATTACGACCTTCGCGTTGCCCAATAGCCTCAGAGGTGCTGTGTGGTTTGCTGGGGCTTATGCCCAAGAATAGATGGATAAACTCATATTATTAGATAATTCTTTTTACTATGAAAATGAAATGCTTTACCAGGTTAGGAGCGCTTAGCCTATTTGTGCTCCTAGCCCTAGTCCCCGCTCATGCACAGTTGGGGAAATATGTCAAGAAGTTGAAGACCAAGACCGAGGAGGTCGCCAAGGAAGTGACCAATGAGGTTAGTCAGCAATTGGACGTGGAGCCTGCGCAGGCTCAAGGATCGACTCAGCGCCAGATGCAGAGCAATCTCCCTAAGACGGACGAAGTCGATCCTCTGGCGATCATGAAACAAGTGCAAATCGCAGAGCAAACCCCAGACAGTTTCTACGCCCTAGCCAAGCAGAGCGATCATGGAGGGGCATTTGATCAGACGCTAGACACTCGTGCGCAGTTTGAGAGCCTTGCCTATTACCTTCTGAGGCTAAAGAAAGCCGTAGAGCAGCGCGATATCGAGTTCATAGCTTGGCCCGATGACAACAAAGCCATGCTGTACTTCCTTACGTTGCTGAATAATCCTAAGCGTGAGCAGGTACAAGACTTTCGATGGAATGATTGGGATATGGAATACCAGCGAGTAGCGGCGGCAGTTCAAAAGATATTGTTGTCCCCTTTTAACGGCTCTGCTACTCGCTCTCGCTTCAGTGAGGCAGAGCAACTCAGGAGGATCTATAAGTATATGCAGACGGCGGACCTGAGCCCAAATCTAAAGAAGTATTACCTCTTCCAAGCTGTGAATAAGCTCTCTGGAGAGCTTGTTGATGGCAATCTAAGGGATTCAGATCCGAGGTGCAGACTATGGTAGCCTCACTCAAGCAGATGTATGCCTCTATGGATCAGGAGTATCAAGCCATATACCCTAAGCCAAGGACACTGGCAGAGATGAAAGCCGAGCAGGAGCGAAAAGCCGATGAGCGGGTCAAGAGTGCGCAGGAGGAGTATCGTGAGCGACAAGAACGGGTCTACGATATGCCCAAGCCTGGGCGTATGAACACGCCCCAGATGATTGCGACCTTTGAGCAAATTATGCGCAAGCAGTGGCCCAAAGACAAAATCGTCAAGACACTGATCAAGAGTGATGAGTGGAAAATCGAAGATACCAGTACGGGTAGATATAGGATCGTCTTTGGCTATGTTATCGTGAAGAAGCCCGATGGGCGCTACCAAGCGATCCCTTGCTCTATGGCGGGAAAGTGGGTGCCCGGAGCTGGTAAATATGGGCCATACCACTACTATTCGTTGGGGAATCCTTTTTATGTAGACTATCGTTAGGTATAGTTTCTAAGTAACTTCAATTAAGGGGCTGTGGGGAAATTTGAGTTTTACCACAGCCCCTTTTAGACGTGTTAGGGTGTGCAACAAACCATGAAAGGCACTTTTCTTGTTTTGGGCAAAACCATTAACCCTTACACCGAAAACCCATAATGCTTACAGATGAAAGTATTAATCCCTAAGAGATGACAGTCCTAAATCACTTTTTTATGGTTTACAACTCTTCTTGCATATTCTTATTTTCTTGTCAAAATAGATTATAAATCTTTGATATTCCTACATTTATACTTTCTATTTTTCTCCATCGGTTTATTTTGTACTTTTGTCATAAGAGAACGTTACAAAGGCGGTAAAAACCAATAAGAGAATATAGAATATGGCTTCACCAAAAGATTATAGACAAGCTCTTATATGTAGACTTATTAAAAGTAACAATATCTCTGATCAAAAGATGTTACAAAAGCTCCTACAAGCCAATGGGGTTACAGCTGGGCAAGGTACCATCTCTCGAGATCTTTTGGAATTACATATTACCAAAGAGCGTTATGCCTCTTCGGGCAAACCTACTTATTATAGTCTGCCTGACGAGAGAGTCCAGATTTCAGAAGAGATGGTGCGCTTTATCGGCACAAAAGGCTTCCGCTCACTTCAAATATCGGGCAATCTTTCTGTCATAAAAACAGACCCCGGATATGCTTCTTGTATAGCATGTGAGATTGATGCCCTACACTCCCCTGTTGTTTTGGGCACAGTGGCAGGCCATGACACTATTCTTATAATACACGCAGAGAATACTCCCCGACCTCACATTAGAAAAACCTTGGGAGAGGTTATCCCCGAACTTCTCGAACCGTAACCTATACAACACTATCTACTTTACATAATGAATATAAAATCTATCCTTCTTTCAGTAGCTCTACTATTGAGCTTTGGAAATACTCTGTATGCAGGACTACCCGAAAAAGTAGCTCCTGTCAAAAACATCATTGTGATGATTCCTGACGGAACTTCGCTCTCTACCATTTCGCTCGCACGGTGGTACCAACGTTACCTCAACAAAGAGGCTAAACATCTCAACATGGACCCTCTGATTAGTGGTACAGTGGTTACTTTCTCTTCCGATGCTCCGATAGGAGACTCTGCCCCCACAACCAGTTGCTATATGACAGGCATGCCCTCACAAACGGGATTCGTAGCTACTTATCCCGAAGCGACCGACCACGACTTGATACCTGTAGACCCTAAGCGAGCCTTCCAACCTATGGCAACTATTTTAGAAGCAGGTAAATGGCTCCTTAATAAACGCTCTGGATTGGTGGTAACATGTGAGTTTACCCATGCCACTCCTGCCGATTGCGCTGCCCATTCGTATAGAAGAAGTAGAAGAGACTGGATTGCTCCTCAAATGGTACACTTGCCTGTTGATGTTATGTTAGGCGGAGGGACTGCCTTTATAACACCAGAGCTGGCACAAGCCTTAAGGAACAAAACATCACCTATATCGAAAAAGATCTCTCTGCCATGCGGGCTTTCGAGGGAGAGAAGTTGTGGGCACTTTTCAGTGACTATGCCCTGCCCTACGATCTTGACAGAAACCCTCAAAAAGTACCTTCGCTGGCAGAAATGACCCAAAAGGCTCTCTCTTTACTTGATCATAACAATAAGGAGGGTTTCTTCCTAATGGTTGAGGGAAGTAAGGTAGACTGGGCGGCTCACGCCAACGATCCCGTAGGTATGGCCACAGAGATGCTCGCCTTTGACAAGGCTGTGAAGGTCGCATTAGATTTCGCTCAAAAGGATAAAAATACCGCCATCATCATACTCTCCGACCATGGTAACAGCGGTATGAGCATAGGACTCCAGCGACTTAAAAAGTACGACAAAGCCTCTGAAAAAGAACTTTTCGGACATCTGACCTCTATTCAAAAGACTGCCGAGGGGATGGCTCAACTTCTTAACCAAACCCAAAGAGAACAAGCTCAAGAGTTATTTGAACAATATGCCCAAATCTCCTTAGATCAAGAAGACTTAGAAGCTCTCTTCCACTGCAAGTCTTACAAGAATAGCCCTATACCTCTCGAAGAACGCAAAGGTATCTCTACCGAAAAGGGGTTATACAGCCAAGATTTATCCTCCGTTATTTGCGCTATTTATAAAAAGTATCTTCCCTTTGGATTTACGACCCATGGGCATACAGGTGAGGAAGTTTTACTCGCTTCCTATCACCCTGAAAATCATCGTCCCACAGGTATGGTGTTGAACACAGAGATTAATGAGTATCTATGTCGCTTATGGGGTCTGGAAAATAGACTACCTCAACTAACTGATGAGGCTTATGCTCCCCATAGTAAAGTATTTGCCAATTATACGACCTCTATAAAAGGAGAAAGCAATAAGATACCTCAATACCTCGAAGTGAAGTTAACGAAGAAGAAAAAGTTGCGCATCTACCCCTTCACTCCCAATATGGAAGTGGGTACTGACAAAGAATTTCAACAAGGAACAGCTAAAAAATTCCGAGCTCCCAACAATGCTGTTGTAGATAAAACAGAAACATTCTACCTCAACAATCGCATCTTACAAATTATCTCTGCTCGATGAAAACATCAGAAGCTCAAGAAATCTACACTCTTCTATCCGACCAAGCCGACCCTCACCAAAGAGAGGTGCTTATGCGTTTCTTCAAGACAGGCAAAGGAGGCTACGGAGAGGGAGACCAGTTCTTAGGCTTGCCTGTTCCCATAATACGCAAAGAGGCAAAGCAACACCTCTCAACCTCTTTCGATACACTGCGAGAGCTTCTGCAAAGCCCATGGCATGAAGTGCGACTTTGCGGTCTATTGATTTTAGTGGAACGTTTTGAGCGAAGCAAAAAAGAAGAAGAACGAGAAGAGATATACCGCTTCTACCTCGCTCATACCGATCGAATAAATAATTGGGATTTAGTAGATCTCTCTTGTTACAAGATAGTAGGGAATTATCTGTTAGATAAGAAACACGATGAGCTAAAGCGTTTAGCCAGAGTGATAACCTTTGGGAGCAACGCATCGCTATCGTATCGACTTACGCCTTTATCCGAGAGGGGTATTTTACAACAACGATAGCTCTGGCAGAACAACTCCTCTATCATTCTCATGACTTAATGCACAAAGCCGTTGGTTGGATGCTTCGAGAGGTGGGTAAAAGAGATATTGAAACGCTTATAGCATTTTTAGATCAATATGCGAGTAGTATGCCTCGCACTTCGCTTCGTTATGCTATCGAGAAGTTACCCGAAGAGCAAAGAAAGCATTATCTACATCTCAAACGGAAGTAACTTGGTGGATAACAAATAATATTTATAATTGGGAATAGAGACTTTTTGAGTCTCTATTTCTTTTTTCTATTAACTATGACAAGCATTACCCCTATAACAGACAACGAAAGTACAAGCCATACAATGTGTGTTATAGTACGATCGGGCAAAAACATAAATAAGATGGAGAGACATCCAAGTAGCGATAGACAAATTAGAATAGTCCGCTTAACGTAGCCAATATCAATCTTCTTCCGCTCCTCTTTCGACATCATATTATATCCTGCAATAAGGGAGGGGAAACGATAGCACAAAAGGCCAACCGAAAAACACAGAACACCAATAATCAAGAAATAATATGTCATAACAGATCTATAGAATACTTGTTACCACGAAAATAAGATAAAAATTCTTTCTCTCTTCTATTACACAAAAAGAGGTTATTGCATTCTTTCTCACAAGAGAGCATACTATGGATTCAAAAAGAGTAGATTTCAAAAGATTTATTCCACAATCTCCTACAATATGTATCTCCTTTATTGGCTAATAGCTAACTTTGCACGGAAAATAGTATCGGTCGATACTATTCTCTTTGACATGTAAGTTCATTCATATTTTATCAACTGCCCAATGTCTTTACAGCAACAGTTATCAACGGCTTTTAGCACAACTCTTGAAAAACTCTACGGAGCTCAAGCGTGCAAACTACTACAAATACAGAAAACGCGTCCCGAGTTTGAAGGGCATATCACCTTGGTTGTTTTTCCTCTTCTCAAACTCTCTCGAAAGAAACCAGAAGAGACTGCGGAAGAAATTGCGAAAGCACTCCAATCCTCTTATGAATGGATTGCTAGCTACAATGTAGTGAAAGGCTTCTTGAACCTCTCTCTTACCCCCTCTTTATGGATAAGTGCGTTGCAAGAAATAGGTAACACTTCGGACTACGGGCACAAAAAGGTAACAGAAGAGGCTCCATTGGTGATGATTGAGTACTCCTCGCCCAATACAAACAAACCCCTACACTTAGGACACATTCGTAATAATCTACTTGGCTATAGTCTTTCACGTATACTTGATGCCAATGGTTTGAAAGTCGTCAAGACCAATATCGTAAACGACCGGGGGATACACATATGCAAGTCTATGCTGGCTTGGATAAAGTGGGGTAACCAAGCTACTCCTGAGTCCACTGGTAAGAAGGGAGACCACTTAGTTGGGGACTTTTATGTTGAGTTCGACAAGCACTATAAAGAGGAGCTTAAAGAGCTTATGGGCAAAGGGATGAGTAAAGAGGAAGCTGAGAACGCCTCTCCTCTGATGAAAGAAGCAAGAGAAATGCTCCGCAAGTGGGAAAATGGCGACGAAGAGGTACTATCTCTCTGGCGCACGATGAACCAATGGGTCTACGATGGATTCGATGAAACGTATCGTCGTCTCGGGGTGGATTTTGACAAAATATATTACGAAAGCGAGACCTATCTACGGGGTAAAGAAGAGGTACTTCGAGGCTTAGATGAAGGGCTCTTTGTGCGTCACGAAGATGGTAGCGTATGGGCAGACTTAACCCAAGAAGGGTTGGACGAAAAAATTCTTCTCCGCTCCGATGGTACCTCTGTATATATGACACAAGACATCGGTACAGCCAAGTTGCGCTATAAGGACTATCCTATAGATCGTATGGTTTATGTGGTAGGCAACGAGCAGGAGTATCACTTCAAAGTACTCTCCCTCCTTTTGGACCGATTGGGCTTTGCTTTCGGCAAGAGTTTAGTACACTTTAGCTATGGTATGGTAGAGCTCCCCAACGGACGTATGAAAAGCCGTGAGGGTACCGTGGTAGATGCCGACGACCTAATGGACGAAATGATTGATGCAGCCGAGCAAATAGCCAAAGAGGCGGGGCGAGCAGCCGACTTCAGCGACGAAGAGCGTCGTGAGGTTGCACGTCGTGTAGGCTTAGGCTCGCTCAAATACTTCATCCTCAAGGTAGATCCACGCAAGAATATGACATTCAACCCCGAGGAATCTATCGACTTCAACGGAAACACCGCCTCTTTTATACAGTACACCTATGCTCGTATCCGCTCTTTGCTCGAAAAAGCAACGCAGAGTGGGGACACCTTTTCGGACAAACTTACAACTGTAACCACCTTATCGGCTCGTGAGATTGAACTGATACAACAGCTCTCTGACTATCCTTCGGTTATCGAAGAGGCTGGGCGCATCTATAGCCCTGCACTCATTGCCAACTATGTGTACGATTTGGTCAAGGCATACAACTCCTTCTACCACGACTGCCCAATTATGAAAGAGTCCGATGTAGCCCTCCGTGGAGTGCGTCTCTTCCTCAGCCGTACAGTAGCCGACACCATCTGCCGTGCAATGGCTTTGTTGGGTATCGAAATGCCCGAAAAGATGTAATCACCGCCACTCCTATTACTTAAATCCCTATGCGCTATCCCTTACCTCCACACATTTTAGAGCTTTCCCGCGATACTCGCATCGCTTTGCTGGCATCGGGCGGGGTAGATAGCTCCGTGGCGGCGCATTTATTGATAGAGGCTGGCTTCCGTCCTGACCTTTACTATATACGCATAGGTATGGAGGACGAGGAGGGATACATAGATTGTCCTGCCGAAGAGGATATGGAGATGGTTACTTTGCTGGCTCGCAAATATGGCTTGCGCTACGAGATGATAGACCTTCACAAGGACTATTGGGAGCGTGTGGTTAATTATACCATCGAAAGTGTACGTAAGGGACTCACACCTAATCCCGACATGATGTGCAATAAGTTCATCAAGTTTGGAGTTTTCGAGGAGCGTATCGGGCATTTGTACGACTATATCGCCACGGGGCACTATGCCTCTACGGAGATTATAGGGGGCAAAACTTTCTTAGCCACGGCTCCCGATGCGGTGAAAGACCAGACCGATTTCTTAGCGCAGATAAACTTTCAACAAATCTCTAAACTTCTTTTCCCCTTGGGGCATCTGAATAAGCAGCAAGTAAGAGAAGTTGCTTTAGAAGCAGGCTTAGCCAATGCACAGCGTAAGGATAGTCAAGGCATCTGTTTTCTCGGGAAGATTAACTATAACGACTTTATCGAACGCTACTTAGGTAAGAAGCCTGGGCGGATAATCGAGTACGAAACGGGAAAAGTATTAGGCACCCATCAAGGCTTTTGGTTTCACACTATCGGGCAGAGAAAGGGTCTCGGGCTTAGTGGTGGTCCGTGGTTTGTGGTGAAAAAGGATTGTAAACGTAACATTATACTGGTTAGTCGAGGCTACGACCCATTGACTCAATATGGCAGAGAGATATACATTGACAAGTTTAACTTCATTACGGAAGATCTTTTTGACTATGGAGCCGTAGGCAACCCGCTATCGCAAGAGGAACTTGATGCAGGACTTCCCATCTCCATAACACTGAAGATACGACACACTCCCGAATTCGTTCGAGGACTTATCTATAAGCGAAAAGAGGGGGGATATAGGATAGAAAGTGCTGAACCCATACAGGGCATTGCTCCAGGACAATATGCGGTTATCTACGACACTGATGAGCACATTTGTTTTGGTAGCGGTATGATTGTTCGAGGGGAGCGTTAGAAAGCATCTTTTTCCTCTACTGTATTTGAAGTTTCCATAAGATTAAAAAGAGGGAGCAGTTGGTCATACCAGCTACTCCTTCTTGTTTTTAAGGCTATTAAAGGGTATTAATACCCTCACTTACAAACCTTCAGATTGAATTATCTCTTTAAGATAACTCTCGATTGGTCTCCAACACGTAGTATGTAGGTACCCACTTTAAAAGACCTCAAATCTATCTTCTCTATTAAACTTACCACACGTACAGAAAGAAGCAGGCGTCCATCTTCGGCAAATAACTTAGCCTCTGTGGGGTTATCAGTATTGTTGCGAAGAAAAAGATAGTCTGTGGTAGGATTAGGGTATATGCTAATAGCATCTTTCTGAATAATCTCATTGGCAGTATCCTTCCCCTCATAAGGGATTCCTGGGTAAGGTGTTTTTCCGCCATCATAGTCGTATACGCTCCAAGATTTTTCTTTTGCCTTGTTTACAGATGCTACTGTACACTGGTTCTTTTCGGATTCATCTTGGGTATCAATAAGGATAAGAGTTGCCATATCGTCTTTTATTCTCGTTGGCAATGTTTCTATAAGTTTGTCCATTTCCTTATCTTGAAGGGAGTTACCATAACAAGTAACAGAAAAGACACGAGGATTAGCAGAAAAATCCAGTGTTTCTAATTGATTGTTATTACACCAGATGTATTCAAGATTGGGAGATGTCGAGAGATCTAACGTCTTTAATTTATTTGTATGACAAGAGAGAGCATTCAAAAGGGGACATTTAGATAGGTCTAAAGAAGTCAAAAGATTGCCATAACAAACGAAAAGATCGAGATTGGGTGCTATTATAGAGAGGCTTTCTGTTTTACAATTAGAGATATAAAATTCGATCAAAGAAGTCGAGTTTAGAGAGAAGTTTTTTATTTCATTCTGATCACACTGTAACTCTTTCAGTTCTTTATTGTTTGTTAGATCTAACGCAGTTAATTTATTTGCATTACACTTTAGAACTTGGAGTTGAAGATTCTTTGAGCAGTCTATTGAGGTCAATAAATTATAATCACTATAAAACTCTCTCAATGCAGTCAGGTCACTCAAGTTGAAAGTCGAGATTTTGTTTCGTTGAAACGATAGTATTTGTAGTTTCTTATGATTGTCAAGATTTAAACTGGTCAGCTTATTTTCGCTACAATCTAAGTACTCTAATTGAGTGTTTTGGGATAAATCCAGCGTTTCAAGATCACATAGACTGCAAACCAGCTTCTTTAGCTGGGTATTGTGTGAAAAGTCTAACGAAACGGACTGATTATCATGACAATTAAATTCTTTAAGAGAGGGTGCTTGGCTTGTATCTACCGACTCCAACTCCCAGTAATTACAGTATAAAGAAGTAATATCTCCTCCTATAAAGATATCTTTCTGTAGTACTTTGTAGTAATTGTGGACTTCGCCTAAAACCTCTTTTTGTTCCACAAACTCTATTCCCTCTACCACAAAAGATCCATTGGCAGCAATTTCCATCCGTAGCACTGAACCGACCTCTGCTTGGGTTTTCAAGCGAATGCCTTTTACCTCTGTTTGCTTACTCTTTTGGGGAGCGATGGTTTGATAAAATCCTTCACCAGCTTGTGCAGTGGTGCAGAACATCAAAAATGTCAAAGAAAAACATAAAAAGTAGAATGCCTTCTTCATATACTATAAATTAAGGTTCTTAAATTCCTATTATTCTTAGTGAAAGAAGAACCCATTACTTTCACTAAAAATGAGATTGATATTCGTCTTTCATTTTGTGGTGTGTACATTCCTTGAGTCCCCAATGAACTCACAATAGCTCCCAAGAAAAGATAGCTTGTTATAGAAAAACAGATCAATTCCCCTACTTCCTTTCTACAAAAAGGGACTAACCTGCTCGAGAAAAAATCTTACAATAACTTCTCTCTAATATCTCGCAAAAAGCCTATCGAGAGGCACTCTTGGAAGTCTATATGTCAATCCACACATAGTGTTTTGCATCTTTTTCTGAGAAAGTCCTCTTATTTTTATGTCTGCAAATATAAAAATATCAAAATAAACACAATACATTATCTTACTCTAAAAGCCAACTCATGGGTAGTATATATCTTTTATATGCTCTTTGAAACTCAATAAAAGGGATGAGTATTTCGTTTTCCTCTCGTGGTAATGTATATTTGCATCTGCAATGAAAAAGAATAGATTTCAAAAGAGGTGGGGCTTCCTTTTGGGGGTACTACTCCTTACTATTGGTAACTCTTGGGCGCAAAGTGTACGCGTCTATGGTTATGTACTGGATCGAGAGCGCAAACCGATTGAGTTTGCCAACGTAAAAGTCAAAGGACGAGCGTTGGGAGCTTCGACCAATCTAAAAGGATACTATTCTTTTTCACTCCCTCTCTCTACCGACTCCCTCATCATAGAATTTAGCAGTTTAGGATATAGATCCGTACAGAAAACATTTCCTAAAGGCATTCAAGCCGACCTACGACTCAATGTTGAGCTTCCAGAAACAGCCACCGAAATAAACACCGTTACCGTCGTTGCCTCTCAGAAGAAGCAACAAAACATGGAGCGCATATCAGCAGAAAACATCCGCATCAACAGCTCTCCTACCGGGGGCGTTGAATCGCTGGTCTCTACCTATGCAGGAGTAACCCAAAATAATGAATTGAGTAGTCAGTACTCTGTACGTGGAGGTAGCTATGACGAAAACATGGTTTACGTAAATGGGATGGAGGTGTACCGCCCTCTTTTGGTACGCTCTGCCCAACAGGAGGGACTTAGTTTTGTCAATCCAGAAATGACTCGCTCGGTAAACTTTTCGGCGGGAGGATTTACTGCTGAGTATGGAGACAAAATGTCTTCCGTACTGGATATTCGCTATAAAATACCAGACCGCTTCGAAGCCTCTGCTGAGGCAGGACTGCAAGGGTCTCAGCTCTACATAGGCTCTCGTCATGGAGCTTTTACACAAGTAACGGGTGTTCGTTTTAAGAATGGCAAAGCTCTACTAAATACATTCGATACCAAAGGCGAGTACGAACCGCTCTACTTCGATGCACAAACCTACTTAACCTTTCGTCTCAATAAGGCTTGGATGCTCCATTTCTTGGGCAATACCTCTTCCACGCATTACTCCTTTATCCCTCAAACTCGAGAAACTTCTTTCGGCACGCTAACCAACGCCAAGACTCTAAAAATTTACTTCGATGGTCGGGAGCGCGATCACTTCCTTTCTTTCTTTGGCTCTTTAGGAGTTTCCTTTACCCCCTCTACAGAACAGAGACACAGCCTCAACATAGGGCTGTACAATAGTAAAGAGGAAGAAACGTACGACATAGAAGGAGCCTACTACCTTGACAATACGCAATTGCATGGAGAGAGCAAGAACTCTTCTGACATCTCGACCAATCTCAATGCTTTAGCTACGGGAACCAACTTAGAACACGCGCGCAATCGATTGAGTTATACCCTATTTACAGCCAGCTATAACGCTCTGTGGAAAGTGCTCCCTGCCCATACGCTAAAGGGGGGAATCTCATACCGCAGAGAGTTGGTAAGTGATCATATCAGCGAGTGGACTCGAAGAGACTCGGCTGGTTACAATCAACCTCGCCAAGAAGAACGTATAGAGATGCTCTACAACCTCTACTCTTCCAACTCGTTACAGAGCCATCGCTGGGCAGGCTACCTTATGGATGAAGTGCATTGGGAAACCTCTATTGGAGCTTTCTCCCTCTATCCGGGAGTGAGAGCCTCCTATTGGAGCTTCAATAAAGAGTTTATCATAAGCCCACGTTTGGTAACCTCATTCTCACCTAAGTCAATGCCCAAAGTTACTTTCCGCTTCGCTTCGGGCCTTTACTACCAAGCTCCTTTTTACAAAGAAATACGTACCACTGTAACCGATGCCAATGGCAACAACGAAGTACACCTAAACCCTTCGATACGCTCACAAGGCTCTCTACACTTCCTCGTAGGGAGTGATTACCAATTTAAGATAGAGGACCGCAACTTCCGACTATCCACCGAACTCTACTACAAACACCTCTACCACCTTAACCCTTACGTTGTAGACAATGTGAAGGTGCGCTATTTAGGCGACAATATTGGCAAAGGTTACATTGCTGGGGTAGATGTGAAACTCTTCGGAGAGTTTGTTCCAGGAGTTGACTCGTGGCTGACTGCCTCTCTACTCAAGAGCCAACAGCACATCCCCAACGTAGGCTCTATGGCGTTGCCCAATGCACCAAACTACAACTTCTCGCTATTCTTCCAAGATTACTTCCCTGGCTACAAAAAGCTACGCCTTAGCCTAAGAGGCGTTTTATCGGGCGGCTTGCCTCAATTCCGCCCTTCACGTAATTTTGAGATGCCTGCTTTTACGGGTGCAAGCTATAAACGTGTCGATATGGGGCTTATATACCGACTCTACGATGAAGAGACACTACCCCGACGAAGAATGGGGAAATCGTTTCTCTCAGCATTCAAAAGCATAGATATTTCGCTGGAGTTTTTCAATCTTTTAGACAATGCTAATGTCAGTGGATACTATTGGATAACCGATGCTTTTAACCATCAATATGCCGTACCGAACTATCTTACACGCAGGCAGATAAACGTTCGCTTGAGAGCCGACTTCTAATCTTGTCGAGAGTCTCTGCAGGGGCTATGCTTTACCCTTCTTAATCCTACACAAAATAACTTTAAGACCCTCACAACGCTTACTATAACCCTATCCTTAGAAAGGTATAAGGGTTTTGCCCAAAAGGGTTAATGCTTAGAAGCAAAAGCATCGATGGTTTCAACCCCAAGGTAAGTCGTTTAGAAGTACAATCTCCATGAAAGCAAAAAATACCACCACCTCTTGTCTCTAAAAGGATGCTGTCTTTAAGACAAATATTAGCATCTCTTTTTTCTTTAACCTCTTTATAAAAAAATGGAAATAACTACCTTTGTTGGCGAATTACAGAGGAGGCTATCCACGAGGCTATAGACTACTCCTTAGAAGCCCTATTGGAGCTACTATTCGGAAGAAATAAGGAGGAGTAGGAACGGAATGTAAGTGGGAATGCGGAGATACATTAATTGAATGTTCGCTATTTTGGTGTAACAACTCCATAGAGCCCCTCCCCCTCTGCCTATTTACTATACGAATAAACAAAATCGCTATTTGAATTAAATAAAAACAGAATTACTATGTGGGATAGGATAACCGCAGACTTTGGCAGTATTAGTATAGAAGCCATTGGCGCTGCCTTTGCCCTGCTCTTTGCAGCAGTGGATATTATCGGGGCAATACCTATTGTTTTGGATTTGAAGCAGAAAGGGAAAAAGATTAGTGCCGAGGTTGTAACCTTAGGTTCAGGCGTGCTTTTCTTCGCTTTCCTTTTTGTGGGAGAACCTATGTTAAGCATCTTCGACATTAGCCGAGAGGTCTTTTCTGTAGCAGGGGCTATTGTACTCTTCGTTTTAGCTGTAGAAATGCTTTTCGGGATACAGATATTCAAAGACGACGGCCCCGAGGGGGGAGCTAACTTCGTACCGCTCGTTTTCCCTCTCTTTGCAGGAGCTGCCACTTTTACTACTCTGCTTACACTTCGTTCGGATGGGCATTCTTATACAAATATATCCATTGCTATGGTAGCCATCTTGGTGCTCATCTATCTAATGTTGCGCTTTGTGGGCATTATCGAACGAGTTTTAGGAAAAGGGGGGATATTTGCACTCCGTAAATTTTTCGGAGTTATCCTTTTGGCTATATCGACCAACATTTTTATCAAGAACTTAGTTTTAGTTATAGACGGTTATAATATAGCAGGATAACGATTTTATAAATAAGGTATTTAGTCTAAGAGATAAGTTGAACAGAGACCGACCGAACCTTTCGGCACTCTATTCAATTTATCTCTTTAGTTTTACATAGAAAGGCTACTTTTGGCTATAAATAGAGAATGTGACGATATGAGAAACTTTGCATTGATAGGAGTAGCAGGCTATATTGCTCCTCGCCACCTACGAGCTATTAAAGACACAGGGCATCGGTTAGTCTCTGCCTACGATCGTTTCGATAGTGTAGGAATTATAGATAGTTACTTTCCCGAGGCCTCTTTCTTTACAGAGCAGGAGCTTTTTGACAGACACAACTCTAAGTTACGAGGTTCCCAAGAGGCCATTTCTATGCTCTCTGTATGTACACCCAACTATCTGCACGATGCACACTGTAGGTATGGTCTCCGTTTAGGAGCAGACGTAATTTGCGAGAAGCCCTTAGTGCTAAACCCGTGGAATATAGATGCTCTACAAGAGGTAGAGAAAGAAACGGGTAAAAAGGTCTACAACATATTGCAACTACGCCTACACCCCTCTATTGTTGCTTTGAAAGAGAAGATAGAACGCTCTGAAAAGGATACTCTCTTCGATGTAGACCTTACCTACATAACCTCTCGGGGTAATTGGTATTACACCTCGTGGAAAGGAGACGAATCCAAGAGTGGAGGAATAGCAACCAACATCGGTATCCACTTCTACGATATGCTTTTGTGGGTATTCGGACCATTACAAAAAAACATTGTGCACTGCAAAGAACACGACCGCTGTGCAGGCTACTTGGAGTTTGAACGTGCTCGTGTACGTTACTTCCTCTCCATCAATGCCACGGCACTCCCCATTGATGTCGCCAAGCAAGGTAAGCGCACATTTCGCTCTATCCAAATAAATGGCGAGGAGTTTGAGTTTAGCGATGGTTTCACAGAGCTACACACCGAAAGTTATAGAGAAGTGTTGGCTGGAAGAGGCTTTGGTCTCGAAGAGGTACGTCCTTGTATCAGTTTGGCACACGATATACGCCACGCAGTACCTATTGGATTAGTGGGAGACTATCACCCAATGGCGAAGTTACCACAAGTAGCGCATCCCTTCAAACACAGCTATCTTTCCATATAGAAAGGAGGAACTATGGGGCGTTAGTTTTCTCTCCTTAGTACATATAGGTTCTAAAGACTATTTCTCAACTTAACAAAGTTGTGTAGGGAGTAAGAATAATCCTCCTTTTTGTTTTTAATGATAAAAAAGATTAATTTCGCAACGTGATGATAAATAAATATATAGGAGCTCACGTAAGTAGCTCAGGTGGAGTGGAACATGCTGTTGAAAATGCTAAAGCTATCGGAGCCAAGGCTTTTGCCCTTTTCACTCGTAACCAACGTCAATGGACACCTCCCCCTCTTAAGCAGGAGAATATTGAACGTTTCAAAGAATTAATGCACGAGTATGGTTTCTCGGCAGATTATGTTCTTCCCCACGATAGTTACCTCATCAATATGGGCAACCCCGACGGGGCAATGCGAGAGAAAAGTAGTTTAGCATTCCGTGATGAGATGAAACGTTGTGAGCTTTTAGGGCTTAAACTCTTAAACTTTCACCCTGGAAGTCATCTTAACACTATCTCCGAAGAGCAGTGCCTAACCTATATTGCAGAAGAGGTTAATAAGGCACTGGAGGCTACCTCTGGTGTAAAAGCAGTACTCGAAAATACCGCTGGACAAGGCTCCAATTTGGGTTTTCGTTTAGAGCACTTGGCATATATCATTGACAAAATAGAAGATAAGAGTCGGGTAGGTGTTTGCATTGATACGTGCCACACCCTCTCTGCTGGCTACGAAATACGTACTCCAGAGGGTTACAAACATTTTTGGAGTGAATTTGATCGCATCATCGGACTATCCTACCTGTCAGGCATTCACCTCAACGACTCTAAGAAAGAGTTGGGTAGCCGAGTAGACCGCCATGAGAGTATGGGTAAGGTACTATGGGTATGGAACTCTTCCGTATGATAATGAATGACCCCAACTTGGACAATTTACCCATTATTTTAGAGACTCCCGACGAATCTCTTTGGGCAGAGGAAATACAAACTCTATACACACTAATAGAAACAAACTAACTAAACACAAGACATTATGAAAAAGATGAGTTTTAGTTGCCTACTCTCCTTGGCAATAGTAGCAACTCTCGCTCTTTTTACCGCCTGTAACAAAAAAGAGCCCAAAGAAACACCTCAGAGCCTCTTGCTCAATACTGTTCCTCAAGATGCCAGTATGGTTGTAGCCATAGGTGTAGATGCCATTATGGATGCCTTTGAACAGAAAGAATTGGAGGAAATGGCCTCTCCTCAAATAGTAGCTCAAATCAAACTATTCAAGAAGAATCTTGATACGCAAAAGGCTATCCTTTTTGGTCGTATGTCTCCTATGGGAAACAATAGTGTAATTACCACTGTAATTAAAGATTATAATGCTTTTGTAGAAACCATTACAGCCAGTGGAGCAACAATAGAGGAAAAATCGGGCTTCAGTACAGCTCAGCTCTCTCCCTTCCATATCATTTTCGATAAAGATCAGGTGTGGGTTTGCTCTCTCTCCGAAAGAGATAAAAAGTTGGCAGAAGAGTCTTTCAAGTTGAAAAAGGAAGCAGGTCAATCTATTAGAAGCATAAGCTATATCAGGAGCATTTTGGACAACGAAATGGGCATTTACCTTAATCTGAAAGCTATCATCTCTGGTTTAGACTTTACAGATGCAACTTGGCAAAAGCCCGCGTTGGACGACATCAATAAGTACAATACTTGTCTTTTGGGTAGCATAAGCCTCAAAAAGGACAAGTTTGCTATTTCTGCCGCCCTTTTAGATGACAAAGGCAACGCTTTAGGAGACAAGCACAACATTGCCAGAGCTATTGACAAAACCCTATTGGACTATTTAGAACTCAAACAAGACATTTTTGCAGGCGTAGCTATTAAAAACGAAGCCTTTGTAAAAATACTTGAGAACCTTGCCATCCCTGCTGTACAGCAATTTATGCCTATTCTCTCAGCCATAAATGGTACAGTAGTCATTGCAATAAATGCTAAGAGTACTGCGATAAATACCCCCAAAGATGTAGAGGGTACTATCTTGATACAAACTAAAGGGAACAGTGCTGCTCAACTATTCCCTACTATATCGGATATGTTGTCAGACTTTCATGATAAAAATGGAAGTAAAGATGGCAACGATTTAGCACTAAACCTACCCTTCGGAGATTATGTATTCGGCTTTAGAGAAAATGTTCTTTATCTTGCACCAACTCCTCTCGCTAAAAAACCACAACCCAACTATAACAATCACCCTATTGCAAATACCTTGATACAGAACGATATGGGTTATATAATTTGTGACATGAAGAGTAATGGTACGATAGCTCATATAGCTAAGCAAGTATTAGACTATCCCCTCAATGGCTATGCTGTTTTGAGCGTACGTCCCGATGGGGCAACGCTCTTGCTCCAAAATGAAGCAGCCTCAATAGCCTCTCTAATTCACAAAATAGTAATGTACCAAAAACGTTACATCGAAGAAGAGTAAAAATACATCTATTATAAACCAACAATATTAAGTTTACTATGAAAAAGATACAGATTGCCCTCTTAGCAGTAGCAACGCTACTACTATCGCTTACAATGGTAGGCTGTAAGCGTAAACAGCAGTTAGACCTCTTACACTCTCTACCACAAGATGCAAGTATAGTTTGGGTATTGGACGGAGCCTCTATATACGAAAAGGCTGGAGGTGAGGCTCTACAAGAGGTTTTGGGATCTCCTGTTTTCAGTCAGCTCTCACTACTCACGAAGTGTATCGACGTGAAGCACATTGTCTCTTTCCAAGAACCTATCGAAGAACAGTTGGTCATAACCGCCAAGGTTACCGATGCTAAAGGCTTGAAAGATCTTTTACTCTCTGCCTCTCTCTCTGTAAAGGAAGAGGATGGACTTTACTCAACTCAAATTGACGACAAAGCATTGCTTTTCAACGACCGTCAGCTTTGGTTGGCTTACAACGCAAACTCTACAGAGATTGCCATGGAGTCGATTAAGAGAACCCAAGAGCAACTCCCCTCTTTTGCCGATACGAAAGGCATTGATAAGATGTTCGATGGCGACATAGGCTTCTACATCAACCCCGTCAAGTCGGTAAAAGAAATGGTCGTGCTCTTCGGTGTCGATACTCAAACATTTGCAGACAATCGTATCGTAGGTAATATATCTTTTGAAAAAAAGGATATAAAGAGCTACTTCGAGGTCATCGACCGTGAGGGCAAACTCTTCACAGGGGTGGTAGGCAAGCCTATGAAAATAGATAGCAAGATATTGGAGTACTTCCCCCAATCTACCAATATATTGTTTGTTCAGGGCAGTAAAAACAAGGATTGGCAACAAGCATACGAAAAGCTACCTGCCACATGGCGCACTCCTGCTATGCGAACCGTTTTATCCAACCTCAATGGTACCACCGCCTTTGGAGCAAAGCTTGCGGAGATATACGAACTACCCGAAACAGCTACTATTATAGCCCAGGTAACCAAAGGCAAAGAAAAAGAGGTACAACAAGCCGTTATCAAACTGATGGGCATAGCCCCCGAAGATCTTACCTATGTGGATAATATAGCCTCTTTGGAGAACTTCCTTTTCGGCACTATATTCATAGGTTATGTAGAGGGAGCTGTCTATATTTCTCGCTCTCCAATAGGCATCAACAAGCCCTCTTTCTTGGAAAACGATCTTAGTCGATTGGCTAAAGATGAGAAAGGATATTTTCTCGTCGATATGCGAAAGGGAAGTTCTCTTAACAGCATTATGCAACGCACTTCTTTGGGCGAGTATTACGATCTTGACGCCTTTATTGCTTTTAGTAGTAATGGTAATACGGGAGAATTTGTCTTCCACAACGAAGCCTCTACCGACAAGAATATCTTAGAGGGCATAGTACGTGCCATAGCAAAGGCAGATAGGGACTCGGACCTCGAAGAGACAGTAGTTGTTGATCAAGGACAAGAAGAATCGGATTATTAAGTAGTTTCTCCCCTTTTTTAGAGGGAGAGGGAAAAGGGGTGTCATGCCTCTACTACCTTAAGAAAACATGCACTTTGACGATGCATACCATTAGCTTGGAAGAAGTTCTTCCCAACGTGTTTGCTCATCAAACCAATCTATCAAGTGAGGTGTGGTCTCAAACCCTTTCTCTGCAAAGGGGAGGCCACTACCTCTTTTCTGCCAAGAGTGGAGCGGGGAAATCTTCGCTCTGCTCTTTTATTTATGGCTTAAGAAACGACTATTTGGGTACTATCTCTTTTGACCAAAAAGATATTCGCGCCCTACGCCCCTCTGGATGGAGCCAACTGAGGTGTACCGCTCTTGCTTTCCTACCCCAAGAGCTCAAACTTTTCAAAGACCTAACAAGTATTGAAAACGTATTACTAAAAAATAAACTTACCAACACTTGTACCCAACAAGAAATAGAGGCATGGTTTGAGCAGTTGGGCATAGCCGACAAAAAAAATAGCACCGTAAACCAACTCTCTTTGGGAGAGCAACAGCGAGTAGCTATCATACGCACCCTCTGTCAGCAGGCAGATTTCTATATTTTGGACGAACCTGTAAGCCATTTAGACCCCATAAACAATAAAATAGTCGGCTCTCTTTTCGAGCAGAAGACTCGCTCCGAAGGCTCCTCTCTATTGGTTACCTCGGTTGGGTACTCCTTAGATTTTCCCTTTACCCACACCCTCCAACTATGAAAAGCAAAGGCATCCAATTTTTAGTTACCCACCACATCAGCTGGTTACAACTATTGGGATTCCTTTTCTCCAATATCATCGGGCTTTTTATCATTTCGTTAGGAGTACAGTTGTATCAAGATTTATCTGCCCTTTTCTATAAAGAGGATAGCCTCGCTGGCAATGAATACCTCGTGGTAACCAAAAAGGTACATAGCCTCTCGACCATCGGTTCGGTCTTGGGAGTAGGTAGCTATAAACGCTTTTCGGCAGGCGAAATAGAACAGCTCACGCAACTAAAAGGCGTAAAGCGAGTAGGCGCTTTCCAAACAGCTCGCTATCAAGTCATTGCAAGTATTAGTCGTAGCTATGGAGCAGAGGGCATGGCCTCACTACTCTCTTTTGAGTCAATACCCGATAGTTTCCTCGATATTACTCCCTCGGAGTGGAGCTTCGACCCTAACGCCCCCTCTATCCCGATTATTGTGCCCAAAGATTTTCTGACCCTGTACAACTTCTCTATGGCAGAAAGTCAGGGACTTCCTCAACTGAGTGAGAGCATCATCCAGCAAATACCGATAGACTTCCAACTGGTTGGAGATAATGGTCGTGTGCTTTACCTTAAAGGGCGAGTGGTAGGCTTTACCCAGAGGATAAACGCTTTCATCGTACCCGAGCCTTTTTTGCAGTGGAGTAACGAGCAACTCTCTCACAATCAGGAGCAAGCACCCTCTCGACTTATGATAGAGGTAGAGCCTTCGGAACTCCCCACCACTACCCTTGCTATACGTGAAAGTGGTTATGAGATAGCAGGCGATGCACAGAAAAGTAGCCAAATAATCTACCTTTTCAGGATTGCCCTTTCCGTGGTGCTTTTCATTGGTCTACTTATCTCGCTCTTGGCTTTCTTCCTACTCATGCTGAGTGTCTACCTCATTATGGTAAAAAATAGGGAACGTATACAGACTCTTTATCTCATAGGCTACACTCCCAAAGAAGTGGGACGTACCTATACAAGCCTCATTTGGGGCATTAATCTCATTGCATGGATAGCCGTTATAGTGGCTCTCCTTTTAGTTCGATATGCCTATACTTCCTATTGGGAGGTACTGAATACAAGCGCTTTCAATGGTTTGAGTGTGTTATTTACTCTCGTTTTTGTACTGCTCTTTTCTGTACTTCAAACTATCTTTCTTCGCCGTAAACTCATCTCTTACTGGCACTAACACACTGTTTCTTTTGTTTGTCTAAAAGTCCGTAGTTTGGCATAAACTGTTTTTTTCGTAGTACTAACACTTCATTTTAGCTCAAGAAAAACACTCAAAACAAGATTTTCACCTCACTTTTTATTAAGAAGCAAAAAAATCTTTCAACTCATCGAACAAATGCTATAGAGTAAGTGTTTTGCTTGTAGAAAGAGATTATTGAAACATTTAGAATAAGTAGAAATAAATAATAAGACAATCGCGTATGAAACACGAATTAGTAACCCTCCCTTATAGTGCAGATGCTTTGGCCCCTGTAATCAGCAAAGAAACCATCGAATTTCATCATGGCAAGCACCTCCGTGGGTATGTAGATACATTGAATAAGTTAATCGAAGGAACTGAGTTTGAAAACGCTTCTTTGATTGACATCGTTCGCAAGAGCGAAGGCAAGATCTTCAACAATGCGGGTCAAACGCTCAACCATGATCTTTACTTCACACAGTTTGCTCCTAACGCTGGTGGTGAGCCTATCGGTAAAATGGCTGAAGCTATCAATAAGCAATGGGGTTCTTTCGACAAGTTCAAAGAAGAGGTTCTTGATGCATGTGTTACACTTTTCGGCTCTGGCTGGGTATGGGTGGCTTCTGATGAGAATGGCGTTTTGTCAATCGAAAAAGAGCCAAACGCAGGTAACCCTATTCGCAAGGGGTTGAATCCTATCTTGGGTATCGACGTTTGGGAACACTCTTACTATCTCACATATCAAAACCGTCGTGCAGACCACGTTAAAGACATTTGGTCTATTATCAACTGGTCTGTAATTGAAGAGCGTTACACAAAGTAAAAAAGCATTTTCCTTAACTTAGGAGAGCACTCATACTCAGCGGGGTATGGGTGCTTTTTTTGCGACAACTATTGTAGATATGTACCTATACCACTGGCATCCGATAGAGAGGAGGTTTCTACTCTCATCGGCAGGCTTTTCTACACGTGTTAAAAAAAGAGGCATTGATACTTGCAGAAAATCCTCACAACGATAGCGCATCTCCCTCTCACTTCTAAAAAGACTTTCGAGAGACACTCAAGATTTTGGCAGTATACAGAAGATGTATTATCGGACTCCTATGAAAAGTTTTTGGCAATAAAAAATCATAGGAAAAGGAGTGGTATAAATCCAATGATAAGATGTGTAAATGATTTCTTAACGAGGTCTATAAGCCTTGCCCCGAGCGTATAAATCCAACAATAAGACATGTAAATATTGCTCCACTCCACCCTACGTTCTTAAAGGTCTATGCGGAGAAAATCTCCCATAGGTGTAAACTTTAGAAAGCATCCGTGCAAACTCTCAAAACCTCCCGTGCAAACTCTCGAAAGGGTTATACCTTTTCGAGAAACACTGCCGTACCCTTTGAATAGAAAGATTTATGGAGGTGTGTCAAATTCATTATCCCCCTAACTCGTGTCGAGTACAGATATTTATACGGTATTGAAGATACTCACTCATAAGAATGTGTCCACAACCCAAATCATGCTGACCTTGTGAATTTGAAGAAGCGTGAAACAGCCAATAAAATCTCTTTGAAGAGGTAAATATGAGTATATTTGCAAAAAAGCAAGGAGGATTATTTCATAGTACGACATCCTAATATCAACTTTTCCTTCTTGCGAATACTTTAAACTTTGAAAATTATGATTTTAGAAAATAAGGAACTGCTAGACAGCCTCTTTAAAGAGAACCTTCTTAAAATTAACAGAAATAAACACGAACGAACTTGGGAATACTACTACAAGCAATACCACAAGGTGTTTTATGATATTTTTCTTGAAATTGCAAAGCAAAAACGTACTCAAACCAACCGTAAATTCATGCCCTTCTTGTTTGTAATGCGGCATTCTCTTGAGTTGTTTTTGAAGAAGGAAATATCAAACATCGGAATCCCTTGGGATCATTATGGCAAAACTCACAATCTGACTGATTTGTACCCAATAGCCAACATTAACGAAGCAAAATTCTTAGAATACTTTGATTGTCTAAATTGCAATTCTGAAGGAGATTGTTGGAGATATATTTCAGACAAAGACAGAAAACCACATTTTGGAAAAGAAGAAAAAATAAAAGCATTTGAAGCTTGCGATTATTATTGCTGCTTCCTGGATAATGGCAATTCATTGACTAAGGGTAACATAGATCCAAAGCTTCAGGAGGAACTAACATTTCATATGGGAGAATGTGACACTTTAGGGATTGTTGGAACTCAATATGATTTTGCAATTATAGATATTTTACACGCAATCAAGTACAAACAAATATCAATCAACGATGTATACTTACCTCTGCTATTTTTATTACGCCATTGCTTAGAAATAAGACTTAAGTTTTCTATAATGGAACTGGGGGATATTGTAGAGGAAGAAGATTGTCAAGAGGTATATCATACTCACTCTGTGAAAAACCTCTACGACATATTGGCTAAGCATATAAATCCTGCTATTGAATCAATACCTAATCCAAATTTTAAGAGGCGAAGCGAAGATTTACGTCGTATAACAGAACAATATAAAGACACAATTTCGTCACTTGATACTAATTCTTTTTTATTCAGATTTCCTAAGGACAGAAAAGGAAATGATGCTAACTTTATCCCCGAATCAGATTGTGTTTCTAAAATTCTTGAACTATACCGGAAGTCTTATCCATTCCTTTATTGTGGGACTCCCGTTTTATCGATGTCTGGTGTGCTGAAGATTGGGGTTGATAAAGAGATAGAATACTATGAATGAGTCTTTTCGTTAAAATCGGGGCTGACCTTGTCAACTCGAATAAACGTGAGACAAGTGAAAAGATTTCCCTAAAGGAGAAAACTCGATTCTCTTTCTTTTCCCGATATTTCCCAGAGTGATGAATACCTGTTTATGTTTGCATCAAAACATAGACAAATATGAAGCCATTAGACATCAACGATAACTACATTCCACAACTTATCACACTAGGGTGCTTTATGATTTTCCCTTTAGGCGTTCGCTTCATCGCATTAAACTGTGAGGCGGACGGTTTCTCTGCTTTTGATTTGCTTTGCTTATCGTTTCTTTCTTGATGGTTACTGTTCTTTTCTCCGCAGTACAGTCCAATGTTGGACTACACGTTTTGATAGTCATAAAAAAAGAAAGCAGAGCTAAGAAACAAAATGTTATCTCCGTAAAGAATACCCTACTCCTCCATTTCACTTGTGATAAGTATAACACTCATAGAACAGTGTCCAAACACAGCAATTTGCACATTATGACACACCATCATAAAACTGGATTATAGGTATAAATAAAGGGACAGAGCCAAAATCATCTTTTGACTCAATCCCTTACACAACTTAAACAAGATAGCCTACATTCTCTGGGACTCAACCCTTGATAACTGCAATCGGCATAAGTTTGATAAGCGGACGCACCAATTCGGCTTGGCGTTCCATTACTTCTTCAATATCCTTGTAAGCACTGGGAGCTTCATCAAGGTCTCGAAGTTGGCGGATGCTATGCACAATGCCAAGATTGTCCAATCGCCCTGCCTCCTCCTCGACAGATAGCGTATTGCGTGCTTGAGATCTACTCATCTGCCTACCAGCACCATGTGAGGAACTCATAAAACTCTCTTTTGCTCCAAGACCTTCGACAATGTACGAAGCCGTGCCTTGTGAGCCGGGTATAATACCGATGCGTCCCTTATCTGCTCGCACAGCACCTTTACGATGCACAATAACGTGCTGTCCGTAGTGCTCCTCCCAAGCGGCATAGTTATGCGCTATATTTATCATCTCATCGAAAACCACCTCTGGAAAAACTTCTCGAATCACCTCTTGAATACGAAGCATCATTAGGCGACGATTGCAAAAAGCAAACTCAATACAATACTCCATCTCTGCCCAATACTGCTTAAACTCTCGGCTACGGAGGGGTAAAAACGGCAACTCTATCTCAGGAGCTACGGACGAATACCATTGTCGATTAAGATGTGAGGCACGCTTATTATAATAATCGCCCACTGTTTTACCTAAGTTACGACTTCCACTGTGTATCATTATCCACAGCTCTCCCTCCTCAGACCTCTGTAACTCGATAAAATGGTTACCTCCTCCTAATGTTCCGATTTGCTTGCGAGCTGCCTTTAGTTGCGTAGAAACCACGGTCAAGCTATCTGTATCGAAACCTTGAGGCATATAGCACTCCTCTTGCGGCTCTGTATGCTTGTCGAAACCTATTGGGATCCTTTTTCGGATACCCTCTAAAATTTGCTCACGTAGCACTTCGGCTGAAATAGCTGCTACCTTCAAATCGGTACGCACGGCACACATACCACAACCAATGTCTACCCCAACGGCATTCGGTACTACGGTATCGAGGGTTGCCAGTACTCCCCCGATAGGCATCCCTTTTCCTGCATGAGCATCAGGCATCAAAGCTATATGATGAAAGACGAAAGGGAGGCTGGATAGATGTTCTACTTCCTTCATTACACGCTCGTTAAGCGTGCTTGCCCAGTTATATACGGGCACTTGGTTCGAAATAAATACTTCCATTTTCTCTTCTAATTAAATTTGACACGACAAAGGTCGGCATAGGGTGCGCAACCTATCTGCGCAACTTAAAGAAAATGCTTACTTTGCAGAAAAAATATACTATGCCTGTAAATCGTAACGCATTACTACGCTACCAAACCATAGACCGCTGTCTGAATAACCCCTATCGACGGTGGACGCTTGACGACCTTATTGATGCCTGCTCCAAAGCTCTTTACGAGTACGATGGCTCTACCAATGGAGTCTCTCGCAGGACAATACAAGCCGACATACAAATGATGCGCAGTGATAGACTTGGCTACAATGCACCCATTGAAGTTTATGACAACAAATACTATCGCTACTTAGAGCCGAATTTCTCCATTACACACCTTCCTCTCTCTGCCGAGGCTATTGAGGAGATGCAAAGAGCAGTAGAGGTATTGGCTCAATTTGAGTACTTCGATTTCTTTGTTGGGATTACAGAGTCGGTGAACAAACTACGCGACTATCTCTCGCTTGTCAATAAACAGAGTAGATCTATCATTCAATTTGAGCAAAACAATAATCTGAAAGGTCTACACTGGCTGAACCAGCTCTATACGCATATAATCCGTCGGCAAGTGCTAAGATTGGAGTATCGGAGCTTCAAGGCAAAGCGCAGTCACGATTTCATAGTATCGCCCTATCTTTTGAAAGAATTCAATAATCGTTGGTTTCTATTTGGACATTATCACAAAGAGAATAAACTTATTATACTTGCCTTAGATCGCATACAGAAAATAAAAATCGACATCTCCACACCCTACTATGAGAGTAAAGATTTTGACCCTTCCCAATTTTTTGATGATGTTATCGGAGTAACGAAGTATGGGAAGATGAAGGCAAAGCTTATTCGCCTGTGGGTCTCTCAGGAGATTTACCCATATATCGAAACCAAACCCTTACATCACTCGCAAAAAGTTGTAGGGTGCAACGAACGAGGAGAGCATATTATCGAGTTCAAAGTTGTTATCAATCCCGAACTTACAGCCCGATTATTGAGTTTTGGTCCAGAGGTTAGAGTGCTACATCCCCGTGCATTAGTGGCTCAAATGTCCCTTCTAACCCATCGCTTAGCAGGACACTATACTGCTTAAAAGGGGGAGCCTAACACCACGCTCTCCTTAAACACATCGAACAACAATAGCGGTTTATTGGGAAATAAATGCGAGTAGTATCTAAAAAGAGAGATTTGAAATCCGTAATATGGCAATTGACCTCTAATAACCAGTAATCTTATTAACTGATAGAGTTTAAAGGATAAGAGCTAGTTCTTCAAATCAACTTGTTTAAAAAAAAGACGTACATTTGTCCAATATAGTTTTATAGAACAGTATCCCAGTTTTTTTTCGGACACTTCCGAAGCTCAAAGCTACATCCATAGCCCCGCCATCGACGGGGACGGAAACCATTGCACTGTTCGCCTTTATGCTCTTGGACAAAAAGAGAACGTTCTTGCTCCGAGAAGGTGTTCAATAATACACGAATAAGTTCGTTAATACCTGACTCCGATGATAGCATTTCCGAAATAATTGCCGACTTTTGTGATGTTGTAAGCTCCATTGTTCTTAGTTTGTTTTTTCTTCTTACCTCAAAGTTAAGAGCTACGGGGCTTACACACTTTTTGAGGACACTATCGGCTTACACACTTTTTGAGGACACTATCGTACCCATTAAACAATACACATGCCAAACGCACAAAAAAAGAGGAGTTCCCAAAACGAGAACTCCTCCCTCTTTTTAATCTGTCCCCAAAAGGGGGATAACTACTTCAGTTATGCTACTACAGCAGCTGCAGCTTGAACAAGTGCTGGAACAGCATTAAAGATCAAGATAGCCACGAGAAGCGCCAAGATAGCATAAAGCTCAGGGAATACGGCCATCACCATAGTTGCTCCGAAAACGTTATCACCACCTCCAATGGTTTTAATACCATTTGCGCAAACTTGTGCTTGACGAATTGCTGACAAAAGACCAACAACCCCCAAAGCTAATCCTGCTCCAAAGATAGCCCAAGCAGCTACCATATCGAGACCAGCACCCAACTGATTAACAAGGTTAAGTGCTAAGAAGAAGCCCACAAAACCATAAAGACCTTGTGAACTAGGCAATGCTGAAAGGGCGATGTAAGAACCGAGAGCATCTGGATTCTTTTTCATTGCACCAACGGTTGCATTACCGCAAATGGTTACACCAATTGCAGATCCGATACCGGTAAGAGCCACCATAATGGCAATTCCTAAGTAGGTTAGAACGAGATTCATACTTAAAAATGTAATTTAAAAATTATTTTGATTTGCTTTATTATACTTAGAGTTTGAAAGGTTTGTATTCACGCCCACCACCTTCAAATTCGGCATTCTTGTAAAACTCTACGAAAGTCAAACGTAAAGGGTGTACAAGTGAACTAATCATACAGAGACCAAAGTTAAGACCATGTCCAAAAAGTAGGATAATACCCATCACAATAAAATTGAGTCCTACGGGTAAATCTCCTCCAATCTGTACAGCGAGGTTGTTAAATACCCCTCCTAAAATTCCTCCTGTCAAACCAATGGCAAAGAGACGGATATAAGACAAGGTATCTCCCAAAAGCCCAGAGGCATTATTGTATGTAGCCCATAAACCCGAGCCAAGATTTAGGAAAATATTCTTTCCTGGAGTATTGTAGAAGAGAGCTATCAAAAATGACACCGCTGCTATACCAAAGAACACTTGAGATACCGCCTTAGCCCAATCTCCCTGAGAGGCAGATAGCATACTGGTTACATAGCCCAATGCTCCAAATAATATGAGCATCGCCCAAGCGTAGCTGGATAATCCATACTTAAAGCCACGTTGCTTTTGTGTTTTATAACCCGCGATGAACTTACCAAAAACAATCTGTATAAGCCCTAACACTACGGCAAGAGCCATCATATTGTCTTGATTTAAAAAGTAATCATTGCTAACACTCCCCAACAGATTATCTCCAGCCCAAGGCATTACCATTCCAAATACAGTTCCCATAAGAGACCCTACAATAGCCGTAGTACCACCTAACCACTGCATCATGGAACAAAGAGATTTTACAGAGTGAGACTTCGTCTTTATCTTAGCAAAAGTTGCTCCTAAAAGAAGAAGCAATCCATAACCTCCATCTCCAAAACAGAGAGCAAAGAAGAGCATAAAGAAAGGGGCAAAAAGAGCCGTAATATCTATCTCTCCATAATTAGGCAAAGAGTACATCTTTGTAATGGGTTCAAACAAACGTGCATAACGATTGTTCGATAGTTTTACGGGAATAGTATCATTCTCTTCAATTTCTACCTGTTTAAAATAGCATGAAGTAGTAGCTAAGCCCTTGGTTACCTCCTCAGAGATCTTCTCAGGCACCCATCCTTCCAAAAGCATTAAAGTATCTTCTGCTTCTGCATTGGCTTGGAGCAAAGCATTAGAAAAATCATATTGACGACTCAAGAGCAAATCATACCCTTGCAACTCTCCGATACGATTATCTGCAAAGATTTGTATCTTAGTGCGTATGTTTTGCAATTCCTGCTCTAAAAGAGCTAATTGCTCTTCTTTCTCTGCAATAGTGTACTTTGGTGCTTTTATTTCCTCTGCCTCTATGCGCTCTTCTGTAGCAGTCTCTCCTATTGTAATAAAATAAGTTTGAGCTCTTAAATCATTTATTCGTACAGCACGAAATGTAGTTTCCCACTCCTCTTGATATTGTTGAGAAGGTACCACATAGAAGCGAACAGGATAGCCTTGATCCCTCAGCTTATGTAACAATTCGATACTATACTCTCCCCAAATATTCCAATAGGCAATATCCCTCTTCTGAGAGGCCACCTGATTTAGCAAATGTTCCTCTTCTTTGAAAAGTTGAACAATCTCTTCTGAAATCTTCTTCCCCTCTTCAATAGTAGCAGGAAGTGTTTCCATTATTTCAGGCGCTTCTTTAGAACGACGACTCTTCACCTGACGAGTTAAAATCGCAAGCTCTTTCTTAACAGAAAGCAAAGACTGTAACTCTTCGAATTGCTTAGCATTCTTATTTTCCTTGATATGAACTACCCCCAAAGAACGTAGTTGATGTAAAAAAACTTCGTACTCCTTGTGATAAACCAAGAAAAGATATTTATGCATTCTTTCAATCATAACGCAGCCTCCTTCTCTTTACGTTCACGTTCCTCAATATTTGCACGCATAATCTTTTGAGAAGACTTTGAAAGACTTTCTTCATCCTCCAAGTAACGCTTAATCTTTCGAATAGCATCCTTATAACCAGGGATTTGTACCTTCTCAAAAAGATTTACCTTCTGTGTCGTTTTCTTACGAGCATACTCTAAAAAGTCAAGCTTTAGACCCAAGAACTCAGCCTCGATACCTGTCGTTGCAAGGACCTTAAGGAGATCAAGCCCCTCGGAAAACCAAGAAGGAGAATTAAACAAACTGAAAGACTTCACCTCAAAGTCAATACCGTCGAGTACGGGCACAAGCACTCCAGCTATTTTCTTAGAAGAGAGGCGCACATTACGCACCGTAATGAGGCTCGTATCAAACTCATTCCAGAGTCCAACCATGTGATGGTAACTGGAAATACCCTCCTCCAATTTACGTTCCAAGTTGGCCGCCTCTGTTTTGGTCTTCTTTACCTCAAGACGCAGTGCGCTCTCCTTACTTTTAATCGTAGGGAGTGTACGCACACGCATTTTTAGCTGTTTCTCTTGTTGCTGAAGCGAAGTTCTGTTATACTGAAACTTAATAGCCATAACCTATATAGCCTCTATCAAGCCTTTTTCTCTCCAACCCAATACTTATCTACCAAAGATTGTCTCAAGTTTACCTCTGTTGGGGTAAAATGCTCTGCAAATAGCTTCCAAGCAGTATCAAGCATCTCATCGGTATCAACATTTACGTCAATAGCCAATAATTCTCGAGAATAATCTTCGGCAAAAGCCAAAGAACGATTGTCATAATCCGTAAGGTCGAAACCATTCTCCATTTTTGTCTGAGCGTTAGCAGCGTCTGAGAATAGACGTACCGCAGCATTCATCACCTGAGGATGGTCTTCACGCGTTTTTTTACCAATAACCAACTGCTTCAAACGAGAGAGAGAACGGAAGGGGTCAATAATCACCTTACCGACATTGGTATCGCGACGCAAATAAAGCTGCCCCTCTGTAATATATCCTGTATTATCAGGCACGGCATGGGTAATATCTCCACCAGATAAAGTTGTTACAGCAATAATCGTAATAGATCCTCCTTCTGGAAACTGTACTGCTTTCTCATAAATCTTAGCAAGGTCGGAGTAAATAGATCCTGGCATAGAGTCCTTTGAAGGAATTTGATCCATACGGTTAGAGACGATAGCCAAAGCATCGGCATAGTTGGTCATATCAGTCAAAAGAACAAGAACCTTCTCATTCTTTTCCACAGCGAAGTATTCGGCTGCAGTCAGAGCCATATCAGGAATCAAAAGACGCTCTACAGAAGGATCTTCTGTTGTATTAATAAAACTCACGATACGATCCAAAGCACCAGCATTGCTAAAGGTGTTCTTGAAGAAAAGGTAGTCGTCATTGGTCATCCCCATTCCTCCCAAGATAATCTTATCACTCTTAGCACGCATCGCCACCATAGCCATTACCTCATTAAAGGGTTGGTCTGGGTCAGTAAAGAAAGGGATCTTTTGCCCTGTTACGAGTGTATTGTTCAAGTCAATACCAGCAATACCCGTTGCAATCAACTCTGAAGGTTGTTTACGGCGCACTGGGTTCACAGATGGTCCCCCAAGTTCAACCTCACGTCCCTCGGGTATAGCTCCTCCATCAATAGGTAGTCCATAAGCATTGAAGAAACGACCTGCCAACTGGTCTCCAACTTTCAATGTTGGGGCCTTGCCCATAAAAACTACCTCAGCATTAGTAGGAATACCTTCAGTTCCTTCAAATACCTGAAGCGTAACTTCTTCTCCAACAATTTTTACAACCTGAGCCAAACGCCCATGGATTTGAGCTAACTCTTCGTTACCAACTCCCGTAGCCTTGAGCATACAAGTAGCCTTAGTAACATTCGTTATCTTAGTATATATCTTTTTAAAAGCTTGTGTTGCCATAAGTTTTTGGGAGATTATTAATTGTTATTCACCTTACTATTCAAGAGTTCTTCACATTGAGCATAATACTTCTTGAAGTCATCACTTTCATAAAGTGAATAGTTCATCTGTTTGAGGATATTTATGAGATTCTTGAAGTAGGCTGTTACTTGATTAAAGTCTTCAAAATCAAAGTTTGAGCGACAAATTCTTGTAACTAATTCCATCATATACTTTTGGCGTTCCAATGGAGTATTGCAATCAATATCATCAAAAGCATCTTGTTGCAATATAACAAAGTCAATAAGCTCTGCCTTCCAGAACACAACGTGATATTCTACAGGTACACCATCATCTCCCAAGATATTGATTTGCTCAGCAATTTCTTTACCGCGTTGCAAATTCATCTTTGCCTCACGTACCATCTCTATCCATGTCGATGAAATGTGCTTGGAGAGATATTCCTGAACCTCGGGATACTCCAAATACTTAGAGTAACTATCAATGGGATTTACTGCCGGATAGCGTTTTCTGTCGGCTCGTTCTTGCTCCAAAGCATAAAAACAACGAGCTACCTTTTTGGTATTTTCTGTTACAGGTTCTTTCAAGTTACCTCCTGCTGGAGAAACCGTCCCGATAAAAGTAACAGAACCAGTTTTTCCATTATTAAGATAAACATATCCCGAACGAGCATAGAAGTTTGCCACAACAGCAGAAAGCTCCATAGGGAAAGCATCTGGACCAGGTAACTCTTCCAAACGGTTAGACATCTCACGAAGAGCCTGTGCCCAGCGAGATGTAGAGTCGGCCATCAACAACACTCTAAGTCCCATAGAACGATAATACTCTGCAATAGTCATCGCAGTATATACAGAAGCTTCACGAGCTGCTACAGGCATATTAGATGTATTCGCAATAATGATGGTACGCTCCATCAATTTACGTCCTGTATGAGGGTCTACCAATTCAGGAAACTCAGCGAAAATTTCCACAACCTCATTGGCTCGTTCACCACAGGCAGCAATAATAACGATGTCTGCCTCTGCTTGCTTAGAAATAGCATGTTGCAACACCGTTTTTCCGGTTCCAAAAGGACCAGGGATAAAACCAGTACCACCTTCTACAATCGGATTAAGTGTATCTAAAGTACGTACACCTGTCTCTAATAACTTAAAGGGGCGAGGTTTCTCGGCATAACAAGGGATAGCTCTTTTTACAGGCCATTTCTGAATCATAGTTACAGAATGTTTAACCCCATTCTTATCTTCAAGAACAGCGATTTCTTCATCCGTAGTATACTGTCCATTTTCCTTGATGCTAATTACTTTATAAGTTCCTTCAAAAACAAAAGGAACCATAATCTTGTGAGGTTGAAAATTTTCGTCCACTTCTCCCAACCAGGAACCAGCCTCTACGGTATCCCCAACTTGAGCGATGCGCTTAAAATCCCACTTTCTACCCTCATCTAATGGATAGGTATACGAACCTCTTTGTAGGAATATCCCCTCCATTTTATCAAGGTCGTTTTGTAGTCCATCGAAATTTTTGGACAACAAACCTGGACCCAATGTAACTTCAAGCATGTGCCCCATGAATTCGGCTTCGTCGCCAACACGCATACCACGGGTACTTTCAAATACTTGCACGAAGACCTTGCTACCAATGATCTTGATAACCTCGCTCATTAAACGAGTTTTATCTACCGTGATAAAACAAATTTCGTTTTGAGAAACAGGACCATCAACCTCCACGGTTACAAGATTGGACACAATCCCCTTAACAACTCCTTTTGTCATGGATATATTATTTCTTTTGATTTTTCTTAAACTCATTAAGAGAGCTATTACTCTCCTTTTTCAAAGTAGCTACAATATTACGGAAAGTTTCCTCTCCCGTTTTTTCGTTTAACTCTGTCCAACGCTCTATGATGCGCAAGCGTAAATAGTAAGCCAATAAACTTTCTATATCAAAAACTAAGTCGAAAGTCTTTTCTTCCAGCCAATTCCATTTAAGTACATCAATCATTCTCTCTCGACGAGTTATATCATTTTCGTTCTGGACAGAAATTAGTGTATTGATGTAGGACATATCCTCTTCAGACAAACCCAAATGATGAGACGTTGAGGCTTTTAGTTTACGTTCCACTTCTGTGTCTCCAACAATATACTCTTTGGGTTCCCAACCTAACTTACGACTCGTAAATGTGGCAAACACATTTCGTATATCTAAGTTTAAGCGAGACCACTCAGCAATAAACTCATTCTTACTATCCAAAGCATAAGAATAGTAAAAGTCAGCAAGTTTATCCTCCAAACGAGTAGGCCAAAGGCGACTCTCTTCTTCGGAGAGAGAGTCCTCTTCTTCTTCACGCCCAATAACAAACTCTTTCAAGAAAGGGATAAAATAAGGAGGAAGATTGTTCTTAGGCAAACGATCTTTCTTCTTAAGAGCCTCTAAAACAAGCTCCAACTCCTCAAAAGAAAACAACGTAGGTTGCTCAACTGCTTCTCGAGCATGGTCAGGGTCTTCCAAAAAGTCTATCAAAAAATGATTTTCCTCTTCCCAACGGAGATAAAGAAACAATTTCTTATCCCTAGGGGTTAATTCCTGCTCGAGTTCCTTCACAAAAAAAGCCGACGAAAAAGGAATTTTCCTATCGTCAACCCCTATATTAGGCAACCCCGATATGGTGGCATAGTACTTAGCCATAACTTAAAACAACATTTCAACCAAACGAGGACGAAGAAAATTCTTAAAAAATGCTACAAGTTCTTCCTGACCAAATTCAACCTTGTAGGCTCCATCCTTTGGCTTTAAAACGAAATTTGTTGTATATCCTGCAGCTTCTTGTACCGTTACAGTACGATCAAGTAAATCTTTCACATTAGAAGCAAAATAGGTCTCCAGAGCTTTAGCATCGGCAGTTTCGATAATTACTTCTTCGCCAGGAGTCCAATTTTGTACAACTTTGAGGATAACACTGCGCATAAAATCGGGATTTTCTGTAGCAGACTTGATATTAGCGTTTACAATTTTGTCAGTAATGCTATCCACCACTGCAGCTTTGAGGGCTTCCAAAGTTTGACCTGCATACAATCTGAGTTCAGACTCGGTATTCTTCTTTAACTCAGAAGCAGTCTTTTCGGCCTCTTTCAGTATACGATCGGCTTCGGTCTTAGCCATAGATAGAATGTCTTGACTTTTCTGTTCCGCCTCTGCAATCAACTGATTAGCCTGTTGCTTACCTTTTTCAACTCCCTCATTAAAAATCTTATCAGTTAATTCCCTGATTTTAGCATCCATATCCTAAAACAACTATGTAATTAAATTTATTTCAAAATCCAATAACAGAGGGAGAGACCTCCCTCCAAGAAAACTTGCACAAAGGTAGAATAAAAAATTTTATATTCCTCTATATAACGCTAAAGTGAACAGCTATAGGAATATAAAATCCTAAAAAATCACTTCAAAAGTTCGATGTATCTCCCATACCCCTCTTCTTCCATGCGTTCTATAGGGATAAAGCGAAGAGCAGCACTATTTATACAAAAACGCTCTCCTCCCGACTCTATGGGACCATCTTCAAACACGTGTCCCAAGTGAGCTCCACTACTTTTGCTCCTTACCTCCACACGATCCATACCATGAGACAAATCTCGATAGTAGTTTACCACAGCAGAGTCTATTGGGGCCGAAAAAGCAGGCCATCCACAACCACTCTCAAACTTATCAGATGAGATAAAAAGAGGAGTCCCATCTACTATATCAACGTAAATTCCCTTTTGAAAATGATTGTAATACTCATTTTGAAAAGGAGGTTCTGTACCTTTCTCCTGCGTTACATAATACTGCATTTCTGTCAATCGTTCTCTCAGAGCAACACGATCGACATATTTTGCTTGCCGTGCTTTGGCAATCTTATCTTTCCCTATATGACAATAGCCTGCAGGATTTTTTCTCAAATAGTTTTGGTGGTACTCTTCTGCCAAGTAAAAGTTAATCAAGGGCATATTTTCTACTACAATAGGAGCTTTATAACGTTTTGCCAATTGCTCCAAAGCTTGAGTAACAACAGGAGCATCTGCTTTATCTACGTAATAGATACCCGTTCTATATTGGCGTCCTACATCTCCTCCCTGCTTATTGAGAGAGGTAGGATCTATTACATCGAAATAAAGATCCAGCAAGAAAGGCAGGGAGCACTTATCTGTATCATAATCTATGCGCAACACCTCTGCATAGTCCGTATCTACATCTTCATAACGAGGATTAGGGCGATTGGCATTGGCATACCCCACAGAGGTACCAACCACACCCTGCACACCTTCGAAATAGCTTTGCATACCCCAAAAGCATCCACCCCCTAAGTAGATCGTTTTTATATTTTGCGGTTCTTTCAAGTTTTGTGGCTCTTCCATCATAAAAAGGCTCAAATTGAATAAAGTATTGAATGCGATGAAAAGATAAAGAAAAATAGGAATCAAGAGCTAAGTTTTTAAATAGTTAATAAATCGGATAAGGGGCACTTAAATCTAAGGTAAACGGATCTATATCCATCCAAGCAGGAAACTTCTCTCGCATACGTAGCAAAGGGGTCTTCTCAAGAGTAACCACCTGTAGTATCTCCTCTTTAGAAGGACAAAGAATCAGTTCTTTTCCCCTTGAGTCAATCAAGGCAGAGTCCCCCGTGTAAACAAAACCCTCAGGATCGACCCCTACCCTATTAACACCACAGACGTAAGAAATATTCTCCATCGCACGAGCTCTAAGAAGCGTACTCCAAACCACACGACGTGGTTCTGGCCAATTGGCTACATCTATGAGTAGATCATACTCGTTAGATTTGTTCCTACACCAAACAGGGAAACGAAGGTCGTAACATGCAATTAACAATATGCGCCATCCTTTATACGAAAAGATTGTACGATGAGTGGCTGGAGAAACACACTTCGCTTCGCCTCCCATTCTAAAAAGATGACGCTTATCTTGATAATACTCCTCGCCCTGAGGAGTTATCATATACACTCGATTGTAATATTTACCCTCTTCCTTTATCAATATAGATGACACAATGGCAATATTTGCCTCTCTTGCAATCTCTCGAACACGAGCCAATGAGTAAGAAGGCAAATCCTCTGCCACCCTCTCTAACCTCATTGAAAAGCCTGTAGTCATAACCTCTGGAAAAACGATTACTTCTGCTCCTTGACGAGCAGCTTCGAAAGCTCGGGTACAAATAATCTCTAAATTTTCAGAAGGTTTTTCCCAAACAATATCAACTTGGGCTAAGGCTACTTTGAGGGTTTCACTCATCATCTTTCTCTATATTCTATAAAATTCTCAGGGTATTTAGCCTGCTCGCTACAGTAGAAACTACGTATATATTTTATATCTGCCTCTTCATCTCCAGTAGGATAGAAGGTAGAAAATATACCAGCCTCTTTCTTAGAAAAATCTATCATAGCCAACTGAATAGGAACCCCTGCTTGAAGAGCAATTCTATAAAAGCCAGTTTTCCAAACTTCCACAGGCTTACGAGTTCCTTCTGGAGTTATTGCCACAGAAAAACATTCTTGTCGTGCAAAATGCTTAACCATCGTATTTACGATCTCTCCTTTTCGAGAGCGATCTATAGGCACTCCTCCCATAGCCTTCAGTAAATATCCTAAAGGGAAAAAGAAGAGCTCTTTTTTCATCATAAAGGAAGCACTCCTTCCAATAGACATATAATAGAGCTTACCTATAAAAAAATCTGCATTGCTCGTATGAGGAGCCACACATATCACACTTTTCTTTGGATTATCGGGAGGAAGTATTAACTTCCATCCCATAATCCTGAGTAATGCTCGAGCAAAAAATTTCAACGCTTCTTACTTAATAGTTTTTTGCAATAGTTTTTCTATCGATTCTTCGATTTCTTCTACCTCATCATTGAACTTCTCTTGAAGTTTTTGATAATAGTTCCTTATCGAAGTAGAGTTTTTTTCGCCAATAGCATGAGATACCTTTGTTATCGTGTCTATGCTTAAAGAAACAGTACGTCCCAAAAGAGCCTCTATCTCAGCGTAACTCTCTTCGCCCAATATGTTGTAGAGCAGAAAAATATCGTCTACCAAATAGGAAGTAATCTCCTTTATTCCTTTTTTCAAGTTTCTCTTTGAAGCCATAATCTATTTTATTTATCTGATTTTTTATTTCTCGTAAAAGTACTACTATTTACCCTCTAATCTTTATCTTTCTCCTCTTCAAAATCTACATATTCCCCCTGATCCTTATCAAAACGACGCAGATTAACTTCTTGCATATCAACTTTTCCCCGATGAGCAGAAGGAGTAGAGTCTTTTTTGTTAGCTCCAGTCGTTTTTTGTCTAAAAGGTTGTGAGAAGAATCCCAACAGAACAGACAAAACCCTCCCTCCAATCAAAAGGATCAAAAGGAAAATAAAAATCAATAGAAAAAAAATCAATGTCATCTATTTATCTTTTTTCTTACCCATTATTAAAGACCCTGCAAAGTAGGCAACTATTACAACACTAACTCCTCCCCAGCCCCACAAAAAACAAGTAACGACTCCCAATACTATTAAGACGAGGGCAAAAAAAAGTCTCTCACGATCTTCTTTCAAAGTAATAGGGAAGTGTACCTTAAAACTCTGTAAATGAATTTCTGAGATCATAGCCCAACCCATTAAGAGTAAAAGTCCGTAAAGCCCCATAATCAAGGCTATCGTAGAGAAACAGCATTCCACTTGAGGAAGTACAGCAACAATTCCAATCCAAAAAAGGGCATTAGCTGGAACTGGAAGACCTATAAAACTTGTAGATTGTCTTGTATCATTATTAAACTTAGCCAACCGATAGGCTGCAAAGAGAGCTATAGAAAAAGCTGGGAGAGCCCAGAAAAAAGAGTTTTCTAACTCTCCACCTCTCACATACTCGAAAAGAAGAAAAGAGGGAGCTACCCCAAAGCTCACCAAATCAGAAAGAGAGTCCAAGTCGGCACCAATACTGCTTTGGACTCTCAACAGACGAGCAACCGAACCATCGAACAAGTCAAAAATTCCAGCTATCACAATCATCCATGAAGCCCCTGTAAAATCGCCCTTAACAAGCACGAAATAGATAGCTATACAACCAGACAAAAGGTTCATCAAGGTTATGAAGTTAGGGATAAAGGCTCTTATCTTACTCATCGCAGTTTTCTTTATACGGGCAATTTCCCTAATATAGTCGTATTACCTTTGACTTTAATGCCAGGAGTCAAACAAATTTCTGTCCCTATGGGAAGATATAAATCGATTCGAGAACCGAACTTTATAAACCCTATAAAATCATTTATCGTAGCAACATCTCCTACCTCCGGATAAGTTACAATACGACGAGCCACTGCTCCCGCAATCTGACGCTCTAAAACCTTATACCCCTCAGGGGTCTCTATAATCACGGCAGAGCGTTCGTTCTCCACACTGCTTTTGGGGAGAAAAGCTTTCAAAAAATTACCTTCCGTATGGCTTACATGTTTTACCAATCCATTACAACAGAACCAATTGGCATGAACATCGAAAATGGACATAAATATCGAAACCTTTAAGCGTCTTTCATGGAAAAATTCACTTTCGTAAGTTTCTTCTACAACCACTAATTTTCCATCGGCAGGAGCTACTATAACTCCAGGTTCATTAACCAAAGCATTACTACGGTGCGGGCTTCTGAAAAAATTTAATGCTAACCCCATCAAAACAACAGAAGATAGCAATACAATCCAAAATATCATCCAGTGAGCATAGAAGAACGCTGTCACCGAAGCAACAACAAAAACGAGGAAGAAACTTATAAGAATACCGACTCCTTCGTGGTGTACTTTTATCATCTCAATAAATGTCTTTTTCCTATTCGAACAACACAAAAGTAACCTATTCTGACCATACTATCCTCTTTTGGTTGCCCAAACTATTATTTATCTCTCAAAAAACTCCAATACCTCTCCTCCTATACCCATGCAGATTATAGATTAGTTTATCTTGTAAACTCTCATTTTAGCACTTCGTGCTCGAGAATTAAGTCTTATCTCTCCCTCGGATGGAACTATAGGCTTTCGAGTCAAAGGCTCTATTGGATTCTTCGGAACACCATATACAGAATATGCAATCTCTTCCCTGTTTTCCTTACCCTTAGCCCAATCTTTTACAATACGATCCTCCAACGAATGATATGTAAGCACTACAATACGTCCCTCTGGGGCTAACAAACGTTGCGAAGAAGCGAGTAGAGAGCGCAAAGCTCCCAACTCATCATTAACTTCGATACGCAAGGCTTGGAAAAGCTGACTTAGCTTTCGCCTCCGCTGTTGTGTATTGGAAGGAAGAGTAGGAGCTATACTTTCAATGATCTCACTCAATCTTCTATAATTTCGTTCTTCAGAGGGTTTACCAACTATAAGGGAAGCTATTTTACGAGCATCTCTGAGCTCTCCATAATAGTAGAATATATCTGCTAAAGCCTCTTCTGAGTAAGTATTAAGTATCTCTGCAGCCGTTATACCCGATCTATTATTCATACGCATATCGGGCAAAGCATCTTCATAACGAAAACTGAATCCTCTCTCGGCGGTATCGAAATGGTGAGAAGAGACCCCCAAATCTGCCAAAATACCATCTACATGCTCTACTCCATAGTATGCCATCCATTGGGCAATATGACGAAAATTAGTGGCTATAAAAGTGCATCTACTGTCTTTAGGCACATTGGCGACGGCATCGGGGTCTCTATCCAAACTATACAATATTCCCTGAGGACCTAAAGCCTCCAAAATAGCTTGAGTATGACCAGCTCCTCCCATAGTGGCGTCCACATATACTCCATTGGGATTTGATATCAATGCCTTTATAGCCTCTGTACACAACACAGGCAGGTGATAAGTTATCTCAGTCTCAAAATCACACATATATCTCAGTGAGAAACAATTTCTTATTCTAAAAAAGTACAGCAAATCTATAAGCCGGGTTCTGTACCGCATGAGCGGCGCTTGTCATTAATCTAAACTATACGTCACCGCATAGCTCAAGCGATCTACCCCCCGATAGAGGACGAGCAACCCTCATAAACATCGGTATACTTGATCTTACAACCCATAAGATGTACGGCAAAGAGTATCACTACCCTTTCCGGTGAGCTCTTACCTCACCTTTTCACCCTTACCCTGTACAAACAGGGCGGTTATTCTCTGTTACACTACTCCTCCTGTCCTCAATTTCTCAAAGACAAAAGACTTCCCGTTAGGAAGTATGGTGCTCTACGTTGCCCGGACTTTCCTCTTTTCACTCTTTCTAAGAAGAGTGACCAGCGACAAGCCGATTTGCTATACTTTATATTATGTAAAGACTGTCGTAATAGTCTCTTTCAAGTAGTAATTTTTACTTTCTCTGTGGGAGGCTCATTGCTATTACGATATGATACCTGCTCCACAACTCTATCCGCCAAATCTGAGAAATAAGTAGCCAATAGGGAATTGTCGCGAGCTGCTACAGGCACACCAGTATCGCCCCCCTCACAAACCCCTTGTACAAGAGGTATTTGTCCTAAGAATGGTATTTGAAGCTCTTCTGACAAACGTTTTCCTCCTCCATTTCCAAATATATAATACTTATTTTCAGGAAGTTCGGCAGGGGTAAACCAAGACATATTTTCTACAATCCCCAAAATAGGAACTCCTACTTTATCGGTAGTAAACATATCAATTCCCTTACGAGCGTCTATAAGGGCTATCTCTTGAGGTGTAGTAACTACAATAGCACCCGTGATACCTATAGTTTGCACTAAAGTCAAATGAATATCACTGGTTCCTGGAGGCATATCAATAAGCAAATAATCCAAATCTCCCCACAGACCATCTCTGATAAGTTGTCCCAAAGCATTAGATGCCATAGCCCCACGCCAGACCAACGCCTTGTCAGCATCCACAAAGAAGCCAATAGAGAGTAGTTTTATGCCATGTATTACCTCCACAGGAACAATTTTATCGCCCTCTGGAGTTTGCTCTGCTACAGGACGAGCAGCCTCACATGCAAACATTTTGGGCATAGAAGGACCATAAATATCAGCGTCTAACAAACCTACTTTATAGCCCTTTCTTGCCAAAGCAACAGCTAAGTTGGCTGTAAGGGTGCTTTTGCCCACTCCTCCCTTGCCCGAGAAAACAGCCACTATATTATGCACCTGTTCCAGCGGATTTTCTTTTATTTCCGAATCGGGAGCTTCAAAAAGAGCTGTGATATTTCCCTTTATTTCGGCATTTTCCGAGGCATAAGTCAGCACTGCTTGTTCTGCAGCTTTAATAAGCGATTTAGAAAAAGGGTCGTTGGACTTAGGGAAACGGATAGAAAAAGACACTTTCATTCCTTCTATACGTATATCATCCTGTACCATTCCTGAAGAAACTATATCCTCTCCCGTACCTGGGTAACGAACATGTTTCAAAGCCTCTAATATCAAAGCTGGATATAAATGTTTCATAAAACTCTTCAAACCACAACTATAGATTTAACAAACGATTAGTGCATCTCCACAAACACTTCTTATTAATTACTATCCATTATCGTCCATCGTAACGTTTCTCCCCTTTAGTAGGCTGATACCCTCTGGGAACACTGTGATAATCATCATGTTCAGGTTCTTCTTTAGGTTCCACAAAAGCGGACGGTCTATCAGTTGGGAGGTACCAAGACAGATATTTTATACTCTTACCTCGACTAAGCCATTGGCGCTCAAACTGTGTCTGTATATTGGGTATTTGCTGCAAAACAACTCCATTATCACCATAAAGATCTGCAGTGTCAAGCAAAGTAAAAATCTCATTAACCTCCAATAAACTTTTGGTATAAGCATACAAAAAAGGACTGTCTGTCTTGAGATGGATACGCCCATTTGGACGTAATATCTTTTTATAAAGGGTAAATGCCATAGAAGAAACTAAACGAGCACGCGTTTTGCTCATCTGAGGATCTGGGAAAGTAATCCACAACTCATCCACTTCTTGAGGAGCAAAAAAGTGCTCTAAGAGATTGATATCCGTTCGTAAAAAAGCGACGTTCGTCTGTACTTCACGCTCCGCAATAGTGGCACCTCCCCATATACGAGCTCCCTTACGATCAATGCCTATATAGAGACGATCCTTATCCTTTCGAGCTAACTCTACTGTATACTCCCCCCTGCCGCATCCAAGTTCTACAACAACAGGAAGGTGAGCCTGAAAGAACTTCTCTCTCCAAGCCCCTCGATAGGGAAACCCTTCTGCCTCTAAACGAGCATAAGGGTACTGCAAAACACACTTATAAGTATCAAGATCGGCAAATTTTTTAAGTTTATTCTGTCCCATAGAAAGACTTGATTAGAAAGCTATCTCGCACCCACTACTCCTCTCCAACCTCATCAAAACCACAGAACTCCATTTCTGCCTCTACGACCTCTAAGACTTCTTCTTCTGTGTATTTTCCAATCTGATCACGAAGAGCATTCTTAATGATAAAATCAGCGATATCGTTCAAATCTATTGAAACAAAACTATCATTAGACTCCTCCTCAAACTCTTCAAAAACGCCTCTACTCTCATAGTACTCTGTTATAAGATCGAGAAAATAATAGATTTCATCGTCTGTAAGTTTTTCTGCGAGAGATTTGCTGATTTTAGCACGGATAAAAGAGACAGCCTCGGCATCATCGTACTCAAAAGGCTCGTTATTGGGATTGTTATTCATAGACAAAATATGCAACAATGGTTATACTTAATTCTTCCTTGTATTTAAGGTCCTTATCAACACCTTAACTTTTCTAAGAGGAGCCGATGGATCATTCACCAATAGGGATATATTGGTCGAGAACTCTTTACCTGATCCTATCTTACGAGTCTCTATTGTATAGGCTATACGTCCCTTTTTTCCAGATTTAATTTTAGAGTCAAAAGAATTGATTTTCACCACCTCATTTTCCGACACTACACCATACACAAAAAGTTCTTTTTCACCTTCATTCTCAAGCTCTACAAATCCCTTATAAGAGATGCCTGGCTCTACAACACCTAAATCTTGGTAAGTATTGAGGTTTAACTTCGGAGACTTCTCTAAAGCTAAATCGCTCGATTGCAAGAAAGGCATTGTAACACGAACACTGCCCCTCCTCTTCACATTATTCAAATCAGACACTTCAACAACAACATCTCCTTGATATAGAGCAGAACGCTTAGTTGTAGGCATCTTAGGAGTTATCTCTATCTCATCAGGCTCTTTAGATGCAAGAAGAAACTCTTTTTTGTCGAAGCTCAAAAAAGAGGGAGCCTTCACAATCTTGACACGCAGAGGTTGTAAAGATGAATTCTGCACCTCAAGGCGGAGAGGTATTCTTTTCTTATCAGTTATTATAGAGAAGTAAAGCTCCTTATTACCTAACTGAAGCTCTCCAATACTATGGGTATATTTTTTTGAATTTGCTCCTCCCAATGTAGTTACCACACCTTTAACAAGGGCTTTAGCTACCTTATTGGCATTGGAATAAATACGCACAGTTCTAACAAAAGGTCCTGGTCTACCTGCAGGATTATACACAACCTGTACGCTCCCCTTCTTGCCTGGAGCAATAGCCTCTTGAGTATAGGAAGAAGTCGTACACCCACAATCTGTAGTAACCTGAGTAATAATCAAAGGAATGGTTCCCTCATTAATAAAAGAGAAAGTAGCAGTAACAAGTCCTTTCTCCTCTGCAATATTACCGAAGTTATGCACTGTATCTGTCAGCACCAAGACTGGATTTTGCTTTTGGGCATACGAAGCATGAGTTTTTAAGCCCAAAATCAGAAGCAAAAAGAGGTAGCAAATTCGAATTTTCTCCATAACCCACAATCGTTTATAAACTCTATTTTCCTCCTTTTTGACCAAGTTTTTCTTATAAGACAGAGCTACATATAAGAAAGAACCTCCAATACCCTCCTATAGAGAGGTTGGTATAAGAAGTCCTTTCTATATGTAGTAATAGATAAATCTACTGATTTACTCTACTACACCCTTAATACGAAGCGTAAAAGCACCATCCTTTCCATTACTATAGACAGCGATTGTTTTCACAAACTGTCCAGGGCGACCAGCAGGATTATAAGTCACCTTTACAGGTGTTTCCTTTCCAGGAGCAACAGGCTCTGTAGAAAATTCAGGAGTTGTACAACCGCAAGAAGCATTGATGCGAGTTATAACGAGCGGAGCCTTGCCTACATTCTTAAGTTTGAAAGTGTAAGAAACAGGACCATTAGCCTCTTTTATGGCTCCAAAATCATATTCTACGACTTCGGCACTAATTACAGCACCGCTTTCTTTCTTTTCATTCTGTGCCCACATTCCTATAGAAAAAAGGAGAGTCGTAAGGGCAAATAATATTGCTTTTTTCATAACTGCATTTATCAATTACATATAAAAACTTCGTTTCACATTCAGCTCTTTTTTCTATTTCAATAACGACAACATCACTAAAGAGCCATCGCAAATATACAAACAAATATGTTGATAGTTGTCAAAAAGGAGTTAAAAACATCACAACTAACCCACAACAATCCCTGAATCCCATCCTTTTTAGTCTATCAAAGGCCCTTCTGGATAGGGTTCAAACATTTCTATAACACTCCTCACAGCTACTTACTTAACTCGTCCATAGATCTAAAGAAGACATCTTGACATATCAGGCTTATACTCAATCTTTCCCGAGGGGTGCTAGCCACAGAGTAAAAAAATTACTCCTAAAAGAGATTTGACAAACAAAACCCCTCCAAGGAAAGTGTATAGTTACAAGGAAAGAAGGATAGAACTACTGAAGGATGACTTAGTTCGCCTCAAAAAAACGAAACCACAATAACAATAGTTCTACCTTCTTTGCGTAATTAGAAGAAAGAGTTGAATTATCGCACCAAAAGGGCAAACTTCTGTCGGGAGCTATGCTGGAAAGTGGTAGCAAAGTTTGAAATCCACGATAGTGCAATCAGTGGCTCACACTCTTTCAAAATAGAGCACAGGAGAGATGAATACAATAGCGAGTAACGTCTCCTTTCAAAAGCCTCTGTACAAACTCCATAAACCATCCAAGCAAACTCTCAAAAGGGTTAATGCTTTTGAGCAAAAGGGTTGATGGTTAGTAACCGCAGCTTTAACCCTCCCTATTAGAAAAAACTACAATAAATTACTTCATCGTCTCATTTTGTATTGCTGACAACTTCCTAAACGAGCTTAAAATGTGGGTAAACTCAGACAGGACATCGGAGTACCTCCTCCTAAAAATGGCTGAACTTAGCACATCTCGTATCCACGTGGCGTTTCGCAACAAAGAACAAAAACCTTCATACGAAAAGAGAGCAACTCTACATTTTCCCATAAATATTTCACCTTACTGCTGCATATAAATATTCCCAAAGAAGCCTATTCACAAAGGAGTGACTCAATCTCCGACGTTTTCCCAGACAAAGAGACTTCAAGAAATACAGACTCAGCAACTTACCTGAAATCACCTCTTCCTACTACTTCCCGATGCAAGAAAGAGATAATGGGGAATAAATATACAGATAGGATTTAGTGGTACCCATTTCGGAGCATATCAAAGCAAAGTGATGCAAGGAAAATATCATAGTCCTCCTTATTGGGTATAATTCCTTCTTTCATTGAAATAATACCCCCGAAAAGGGGCATAATAGATTTCCATTCCTTATATTTGCCACTGATAAGGTATATAATGACTTTGGCGGAGTGAGTCGTGCATAGTGATATGCCTTGAATATGTACCAAAAGAGACAAAATGGGTACATATCTTTGGGACGTGTACCCGAAAACGGCATTTTGGGTACATATCCAGAGTGTGACACTTCAAGCAGCAATTGATATAAAATGGTAGCGAGGACAATCATAGCGCAGTACGTGAAGGAAATGCGCAAAAAATATAAACTGACACAAGTAGACCTATCCGAGAAAGCAGGAGTGGGGCTACGCTTCGTGCGTGAACTCGAGCAGGGTAAGACCACGCTCCGCCTCGACAAGGTCAATAAAATCTTTGAACTCTTTGGCTCGGAGTGTGGTCCTGTGCCGATGAAACGAGAAGGAGATGACGTATGAAACAGGCAATTGTTTATTGGAAAAGCCTCAAGGCAGGCATCCTCACAGAAAGTGATGAAGGCTATTCCTTTGCTTACGACAAGGACTATCTCACTATGCCCGAAGCTCAAGGCATAAGCCTAACAATGCCTTTGCGAAAAGAACCTTTCCAAAGCAATATGCTTCATCCATTTTTTGACGGACTTATCCCTGAGGGATGGCTGTTAGATATTGCTCAGAAGAATTGGAAGATAGACGCAAGGGATCGAATGGCTTTGCTGTTGGCTTGTTGCCGAGACTGCATTGGAGCGGTAAGTATCGAACCTCTAAAAACGATTGAAGATGAAGAATAGATGCCTATACTGCTACGAACCTTTGGTTGATGGAGAGGTGGATTACCATGCAAAGTGTTGTCGTAAATTGTTTGGAACAAACCAAGCGCCGATATTGCCTTATACAAGTAGTGAGGTACGAGCATTGGCAGACGAGGTTGTTCGTTCACAAACCACAATTACAGGAGTACAACCCAAGCTATCTCTTGATTTTGATCAGATGAGCCATTTCCCCAAGCAATTTACCATTGTGGGCTTATGGGGGCGATTTATTCTTAAACCTCAAACAGAGCATTATCCGCATCTCCCCGAGCTGGAGGATGTATCGATGCACCTTGCTGAGATTGCCAAGATAGAGACAGTTCCTCATGGACTGATGCGATTCAGCGATGGCGAACTATGCTACATCACTCGTCGCATAGACCGAACAGGGCAAGGGGAAAAGCTCCCAATGGAAGATATGTGCCAGCTCTCAGAGCGTCTGACCGAATATAAATACAAAGGCTCACACGAGCAGGTAGCCAAGCTGATCTCCAAGTATAGCTCTGTGCCGAAACTTGATCTTGTCAAGTACTGGGAGCGGGGACTCTTTTCGTGGCTGATAGGTAATGCCGATATGCACCTCAAGAATTACTCGCTCTATGCTCCAGAGAGGAACGAATATCAACTTACTCCAGCCTATGACCTGCTGTCTACGGCACTTGTTATTCCTGAGGATACAGAAGAATTGGCACTGACCCTCTGTGGCAAAAAAGCGCAAACTCACTCGCCAACACTTCCTCGAAGCGATGACAGTCTCAGGACTGGATGATAAAGTGTGTGACAATATTTTCGCTCGCTTCCAACACATCCTCCCCGAATGGGAAGCCTGCATCCGCCAGAGCTTCCTTCCTGGAGAGATGCAGGAGCGGTATGTTGCATTGATAAAACATAGATTTGAAACATTCAATTTAAGCATATAATAGAATGGCTAAAAAGAAAAAGGAAGAGACATTCAGTCTCGAAACTATACTATTCAACTGTCGAGACTATCTCCGGAGTAATGCCACCCTCAACGACAAGAGAGACCTACTCTTGACATTGGTATTCCTCCGCTTCATCGGTGAGAAGTTTGAGGATGCTCAAGCGATATTGCGTCAGAGTTTCATAGAGAGTGGGATCACTGACGAGGATATCATCTCTATGCGCCTCAATAACCCTCGAGCATACGGAGGAACTGCATTTGTCCCCGAAAAGGCCCGATGGAGTCTCTTCTTGGAAACTCCGAGTGAAAAGCTAAATAGTACGCTGGACGATGCACTCCAATGTCTTGAGGAGAGTGGCAATACGCTCAAAGGCTGTGTGCGCTTAGGACTATTCACTTCGATAAACTTAGAGAAGAGTGTCATCAAAAAGGTGGTGGATGAGGTCAATAAGATTTCGCACAAGGTCTTCGGAGAGCAGAAAGATCTCATTGGACGAGTCTATGAATACTTCCTCAAGTCTTTTGCTGTCAATGCCTCCAAAGAGGAGGGTGAGTTCTATACCCCTCACGATATTGTAGAGCTGATAGCAGCCTTTATAGAGCCTTATGATGGTACACTCTACGATCTGTTGTGGTTCGGGTGGTATGTTTGTGCAGTGTGCCAAGTATGTAGAGGAAAAGGGTGGAGACATCGCCCAAATCAATGTATATGGTCAAGAGAACGACCCTGCGACCTATCGTTTGGCTAAGATGAACTTAGCGGTGCGAGGTATTTCGCACCACTTAGGCGAGCGGAATGCCTCCTCCTTCACCAACGACCTACACAAAGGACTCACCTTTGATTACATTATGGCTAATCCTCCCTTTAATCTCAAGCGGTGGTACGACACGGCACTCAGCACCGATCCTCGATGGGCAGATTATGGTGTGCCACCAGAGAGCAATGCCAACTATGCGTGGATACTGCATATCCTCTCGAAGCTCAAAGCGGGGCGTGGTGTCGCCGGCTTCCTCCTTGCCAATGGCGCACTGGGAGACAGTGATGCCAGTGAGATACGTCGCAAACTTATCGAAGGGGACAAAGTGGAAGCCATCATCGTACTTCCCAGAGAGCTATTCTACGCTACAGATATATCCGTTACCCTCTGGATACTTAACCAAAACAAGAGAGGTGGCACCCATCATGGTCGAAGGCTACGCAATCGCTCGGGAGAAATCTTATTTATGGATCTCCGTCAATGGACGAGCAATGCAGTAAAAGGCGAACAAAAGAAAAAGGTAGAGTTGCTATCAGACCAAATACGTAAAGCCGCTGACATCTATTTTCGTTGGCAGAGAGAGGGCACAGACGGTACGCAATATGCCGAACCCGAACTCTATCGATCAGTGGGTATAGACGAACTGCGAGCCAATGACTTTACACTGGTTCCCAGTCGTTATATCGAGTTTGTAGATAGGGATAGCCAGATTGACTACCACCAAGTACTCACCGCAACAGCTAACACAGTGTCTGACCTACTCAAGCGTCAAAGAGAGAATGATAAGAGGTTACGTCAAGCACTTAAACAATTAGGCTATGACTGCGAAGAATAAGATAGCTCCGTGGGTAAGGCTCGGGGACTATATAACCCAAAGACGGGAAAAGAACAGCGGATTATCTCTTCCAATAAGAGGAGTTACTAGCGATGGGTTTATTCCTCCTAAACAATTGGATGCAAATACAATGTTGTACAATGTCTTCTATAAAAAAGACTTTGTATTCAATCCAGCACGAATGGAGTTAAATTCAATAGCCTTGAATACAGATTATGAAAAGGCTATCTGCTCTTCTTTGTACGAAATATTTTATATCAATAAACCAGACAAACTTCTTCCTGAATACTTATACTTGTATATTAAGAGAGGAGAATTTGCAAGATATTGTTGGTATGATGCTATTGGCTCCGCACGTAACTATTTCCGTGTGGCTAATATGCAAGATATTCGTATTCCGTTGCCATCAATTGAAGTACAACAAGAGTTAGTCGATACTTATACTGGACTAAAGCGTTTAGCCGAAGATAACGAAGCCTTAATAGCTCCTCTTACGGAGGCTTGTCAAGCATTTATTGTAGACTGCAAGAAGAAATATCCAACAGTTGAACTCGGTAAGTACATCGAGGAATATAATCAGCTTAATCAAGATAATACTATCAAAGTCGTTAAAAGTGTATCTGTAGCCAAAGAGTTTAAGGAAACTGGAGCTAAGGTAAATAAAAACGAATTGTCAGGCTATAAAATAGTGCCTCCAATGTTTATTTCATACGTACAGACAACAAAAAATGAAAAATGTTTTGCTTGTGCATTGAATAGGTTAGGAGAATCTATCGTGGTAACCTCTGTAAATAAAGTTCTCGGTGTTAGGGATAGTCGTAAACTGAGTATTGAGTATCTATATTTGTTATTGACTAAACCTGAATTCGACCGTTATGCAATATATCATTCTTGGGGAAGTGCTCGAGAAACTTTTGATTGGACGGAGCTGTGTCGTGTGTCTATTGCCTTGCCTCCCCCTGAGGTTCAGCAGTCAATAGTGAATCTTTATCACTGTATTGAGGAGGCAAAAAAGATTGCGAGCGAAGCTCGAGCACAATTACAAACCCTATGTCCAGCACTGCTACAGTACGCCGAACATAACTAAAGAAAGTAAACGAAAATGAAGTTTTATGAAAGTGAATATGAGGAAGCCCTCATAGACTTGCTACAGCAGGAAGGATGGGAGTACACGCACGGAGGTAATATAAGACGGAACAATAGAGATATTCTTATTTCCAGAGACTTACACCAGTACCTCCAAGAACGCTATCCGACATTGGAAGCTAATGATTTGGATGAAATTGTCAGCCACCTACAGCATACAGGGGGACAGACTAACTTTGATATACTCCGCAATACGTATCGTCTTCTGCGAGAGGGCTATCGCTATACTCGTCACTCCGATGGCGAGATTTTCGATATAGAGTATATTGACTTCGATACCCCTTCGGACAATCGCTTCCGTTGTGTCAATCAATACGAAGTGGGCTATGGGATACAAGGGGATAGGCGTATTCCTGATGTGCTACTCTTTGTCAATGGTATCCCCCTCTGTATCTTTGAGCTGAAGAACCCTACGGATGCCACGGCAACCATAGCAGATGCCTATCAGCAAATCCACACTCGCTACATGAGGGATATACCGCATCTACTGCGATACTGTCCACTCTCCTGTATCAGCGATGCGACCGCCAACAATACTAAACTGGGTACGACCTATACGCCCTATGAGCATTATTATGCTTGGAAGAAAGTCAATAACGAAGACAAGGCAGCAGAGAAAGGTTTGGACCAAGTGCGTACAATCGTATCGGGAGTGTATGCCCCTGTGCGTTTTCTGGAGATTGTGCGTGATTATATCTACTTTCCAGACGAGGTCTATCCTAAGCAAGAAGAAGTCGTCTGTCGCTACCCTCAATTCTTTGCGACTCGTATGCTTCGAGAGAGTGTAGTTCAAGCATTTGAGAGGCAAGATAACAAGGGAGGTACTTACTTCGGGGCTACGGGGTGTGGCAAGACCTACACGATGATGTTTTTGGCTCGCCAACTCTCCTTGCGTTGTCCCGAACTTGGCTCTCCTACCATTGTGATGATAGTAGACCGTGAGGATTTGCAGTCCCAAGCGGGCAAACTATTCTTACGTTCTGAGGATTTTCTCTCGATAGGTGCAGCCAAGATCATCGCTGACCGAGAGAACCTGAAAACTGAAATGTCCCTTCGGCAGTCGGGAGGATTCTTTATCTGTACCATCCAGAAGTTTTGTGAGGAGATAGGGCTGCTCAATACACGACACAACATTATTTGCTTTTCCGACGAAGCTCATCGTAGCCAAGTACGGCTCAACACTCAACTCAAGGTTCGGCATACAGCCAAGGAGGGAACATCACCCAAAGAGGCTGAGCAAATAGGAGCTTTTGTCACGAAGCCTTATGCCGAGCATCTGCGTACTGCCTTCCCCAACGCTACTTTCGTCGGCTTTACTGGTACGCCCATAGATGAAACGATACAGGTCTTTGGTGGTATTGTCGATAGCTATACGATGAAGCAGGCTGTTGATGATGGCATCACCGTAGACTTGAAGTATATCCCACGCATCGCCAAGGTTACACTCGACACGGCTAAAGTTGAAGAAATAGACCATTACTACAATCAGTGTGCAGAGGAGGGAGCGACAGAGGCTGATATTGCGACAAGCAAGAAGGCAATGAGTGCTATGGAGGTTATCTTGGGGGACGATGAGCGACTGGAGCGACTCGCCAAGGATATAGCAGAGCACTATACTCAGGCTTGTAACAACAAGTCGGATGTACCCCAAAAGGCTATGATTGTGTGCAGCAAAAGATCTATTGCATACAATCTATTGAAGAAGTTTGAGTCCTTATATCCAGACTGGTTCGTTGAGCGAAAGTCTCCTGATGATACATTATTGAGTGATGATGAGTTACGAAGTCTGCCCCCAATGCCTACCATTGCTATGGTGGCAACACGTGGAAAGGATGACCCGAAAGAAATGTATGACTATCTGGGGGATAGAAGTCGGACAAAGTTGCTCGACGATGCATTCAAGATGGAGCAGTCCAACTTCCGTATTGTCATAGTTGTCGATATGTGGATTACAGGCTTCGATGTCCCCTGCTTAACCTATCTATACAACGATAAGCCATTGCAGAAACAAACGCTCATACAGACCATTAGTCGTGTGAACCGTAAATTTGCAGGCAAGGAGTTTGGGTATGTCATAGACTATATCGGTATCCGAAAGAATATGATGGAGGCAATGAGTCGATTTGGAGGGGAAGACTTTGGACCAAGTGAGGATGATGTACAGCAGGCATTGGAAGCTCTCATCGTAGAGATTGACCTCATCAAAAAGCTCTTTGTGGGCTTTGACCTCACTCCTTTCATCGACAAGAATACAAAGCCATTGGAGCGACTGGAATGCCTTTCCGAAGCTGCCAATTATGTCCAGTCGCAAACGTCTGGATGGAACAAAGACCAAGGAAATCGTCCTCCAAAAGCCGTCAGCGCTCAAAGTTATTTCTTAGCTCATATCAAACGCCTTCGAGTGGCGTATGATATCTGTCAGCCATCAGCTGTCCTTAATCACGAATTACTTTCGCTCTCGCAATGCTTTATGGCGATAGCTTCTTATATTCGAAAGACTTCTGGTGACAAGCACGATGCTGAGAGTATGAATAGAGCCGTGGAGAAGATGGTGAGGGAAGCTCTGGTGTGTAACTCTGTGGTCAGTATTCTTGATACCGATGTGGAGGAACAGATTTTTAGTGCTGAGTTTGTAGCACAACTCGAGGGTATCAAACTACCCGCAACTAAGTTGGAAGTATTAGTAAAGATGCTCCGCAAAGCCATTAGAGAGTATAAGAATACCAATAAAATCGCAGCAGAGAAGTATGAGGAGTTGCTAAAGGAAACATTGGACAAGTATCACGAACGTCGATCTGCTCTTTCGGCAGAAGAAGCCTCGCATACACAAGCGACAGCAGTTTCTGAGATTATGGAAGAGGCAACGAAGCAGGCTCTGGATTTGCTGAAACAACTCGGCAAGGATCGAGAGAGTTTTCGACATCTGGGTCTGACCTTTGAGGAAAAGGCATTCTATGATATTTTAATGCACTTACGAGATAAGTACAATTTCGAGTATGGAGAGGATAAAGAGGAGAATGGTTTTATCTTCAATGACAAGTGTAAGATATTGGCGAAGAAGATTAAGGAGCTGATAGACATCCAATCCTCTTTTACCGACTGGCTCAATAATAGTAATATCCGTGCAGACCTCAACAACAAGATATTCATTTGTCTCCACCAAAATGGCTATCCCCCTCAGTACAATGACGAGGTTATCGACCAAGTGATGGAGCAGGTGGAGCACTTCAAGGAAAATCACCAAGGAGGGTAGTGTTAATAGGAAGTAGCAATGATAATGCAAGAAGACCAATGTATAGAATCATTAATTATTGAACTAAAATCCTTCATAGATGCTATCGATAATAACTATAATAACTAAACTTATTGAGTATAAACACACCAACTAAATGATTATTGTATTTATTATATTCTTTTCCTTGTTCCTGTGGTTTGTAGCCAGATTTACTTTTATTGCTCTTGTTATAAAAGAGGTGCGTAGGGCAAATTGGAAGGAATGGACTAATATAATTGTAGGATTTCTGAAGAAGCATGCTGAGCGTAACGTGTTCTACACTTTTATGGCAACAGAGACGGCTCTTGCAGGTATTATACCTCAACTTCTGAGAGTTCACATTTCTGTCCGTTCCGCAGATAAAGAAATAACCTTTTTGGGGTATCTGTCCCAAAATTCTGAATGGTTGAGTTTTGGAATAGCCATATTAATTGCAGTCGGCTATTATCTTTATCTTTGGTATTCAAATAAGAGAAAACCTGAAGAGTTGCGAAAACTAGTTGAAGCATGTAGTCTGATTGATGAGGAATTTAACTTCACTCCTTCTCAGAAATGGTTTGAAGAACAAAATTCTAAGCAAATAAAGAATCTAGACAAACGTTATTCCGAAGAACGAAATTTTCCATTTGAAAATATGGATTTCGCATTGGCTTCATTGCACACCACTGATAAGTTCAAGCCTTTACTAAAAAAGGATATAGGAAGGTTCAGGGATACATTAAAATCATTTATTAGAAATACAGATAAAGAACTGTCTTATTCTGAAATTTTAGCTCAATGTAGACTTCTTGTTGAGAATATGGACAACCTAAGTGGAACTGTAACTTCTTATCTTGAATTAAGAGAATCGGTAAATGAATTTCTATCCGCATTTGACGATCTTTATTATAATTCTGGGAACAACAATAGAGATGGATTTCAAACAAAAGGGAATTCTATTCGTGAAGATGGATATGCCCTAAAGAAAGTGCTTTCCAATAGATGGATTGAGTTCAAGAAATATCATACAATTATAGTTACAGGTGTTGCTGGTACGGGAAAATCCCATCTCATAGGAGATATGGTAACTCAACGAAAACGTATTCACGAGCCATCCATATTACTTTTGGGGCAACATTTCACACTATCATCTGATCCTCTCTCCCAAATTCGAGAGTTATTGGATATCAAGTGCAAGAAGGAGAAATTATTGACGCAACTCAATAATTATGGAAGGAGAATAGGAGAACCTGTGGTAATATTTATTGATGCTATTAATGAAGGAGCTGGCGAGGAGTTATGGAGCAAATTTCTGTTGGCCTTTTTGCAAGAAATAGAGTCATGTGAGTACCTGCGCCTTGTTATAAGTTTCCGCATATCTGATCGTAAAAATTGGTTTTATGATGTTGCCCACAATCCAGCATACGCAGTATATCAACACCATGGGTTCAAAGGATATGAGCGTGAAGCTTGTGAGTACATGTTCTCATCTTTCGGGATAGAGCAACCGACTTGGCCTATATATGGAGAGGAATTTTCAAATCCTCTTTTCTTAATCAAGTACTGTCGCAATCATGAAAGAAGTCATCGTCCATTGGTGTTTACAAATTTCTGGATAACCCTTCTAGAGTACTGTAATGATACCAATCATGAAATAGCGATAGATTTTAAATATAACGAAGCTCAAAATCTTGTAATTAAAGCACTGCGTTCAGTAGCAGAGTTAATGGTTACAGCTGGTAGTCGTTGGTATCTCGAATACCAAGTCGTAATGATGCGGTTGGCTCAGGATGCTCAATATACAAAGGCTCCCAATGAATTCTTTGAATTGCTGATTGATGAGGGGTTATTAAGAACGGAGCTCTACAATGGTACTACTTATGTAAACTTTGGTTTTGAAAGACTAGGTGATTATTTCATTGCTGAATATATGATTTCTAAACTTCCAGCATCGCAATGGTTCGATTATCATTGGGGTAATCTTACTGAACCTTTAGCTATTCTTATTCCAATGACTAAAGATACAGAGCTGATAGAACTTGTTGAGAAAAAGGATAAGGATAAGGCGTTTCAAGCATTTATTAATAGTTCGGTATGGAGAGATATTTTTACAAAGAAAGGTCAGGAGCTAATACATAGGATTAAGGATGCAAAAGAATACAGTTTGTTGTTTGAAATTATCTTATCGTGTCCTTACAGAGCAGATGAAACTTCAAATGGATTTACTCTTTATGATGTGCTGTGGAATTTAAGCATGGTGCAAAGAGACGAAATATGGACTGTTTTTATTTCTGATCCATGGGCACATGGCAAGCAACTCATGGATTTGGCTCGATGGGGGTGTGGGGCTTCGGTCGACACTCTTAAATCAATAGATAATCAGATTGCTAAAGCATGCCTTGAGACTCTAATTTGGGGATTAGCCACGACTTGGAGAGAACTGAGAGATTACATCACTCATGCTATTGTGAATATCTTAACTCAGCATAAGAATCTTCTTTTGCCATTGCTGGAGAAATATAGTTTCGTTAATGACCCTTACATTCAAGAGCGTCTTTGGTGTGCTATTTATGGGGTGTTACTCCTAATGCAAGATAGAGAAAGTTGTTGTACCACAGCAAAGTGGGTATACGACAATGTGTTTCTTCAGAAGTGCGTTCCTGAACATGTTTTAGTTCGCGACTATGCTTGTAATATTGTAGAGCTTGGTCTTAGCTATGGCTTAGACGTAGCTATAGATAAGAAATCTATACATGTACCATTTACGGATGGTTCTTTACCAGAAATCCCTTCAAATGATGAGATAACCGCAAAGTATGATAGAGATTGGAAAACAATTCCAGAAAATGAACTAGACGTATACAGGGTTCAGCATTCAATCTTATCATCTATGGCTCCTGAATATGGTGTGCGGAGCTATGGTGATTTTGGTAGATATGTATTCCAATCTAATCTTTCTAGTTTTGGGGAGGATATCGAGATGTTGTCAAATTGGGCTATACATATAATTTTTGAAGAATATGGATATGATCCTAATATCTTTGTTCATTTTGATAGAACCAACAATAGTTACAACCGACATCACAACAAGATTGAACGTATAGGAAAGAAATATCAATGGATAGCCATGTATCGTATTATGGCTCGAATGATGGATAAATACCCAGAAAAAGATTGGAGTAATGAATGGTCTATTCCTGTACAAAGAGCTAGAACTATCGATCCTACGATATATCCTATACGCAAGTCATTACATCATCAGAGCAAATATAAACTTCCTAAATTTGATATATCAAGACCAAAGAGTGATGTTAAATGGTTGAAAGCATGGAAGAATATGCCAAGGATTAGTGAGTATGTTCTTATTACTGATGAAAATGGAATTGAATGGGTAAATTTATTTTCGTATAGCAGGTTTGTGCATGAACCAAATGACGATAAGTCTTCTATAAGAGATTTATGGACTTTTATCCAAGCATATATTGTCAATAAGGAGGATTTGAGTACAGTATGCGACAATTTATACAATGTAGGAATAGAAGGACGTTCCTTTCATGAGAACTCCGATATTTATAACATATTTACCCGAGAGTTTTATTGGTCCTCAATTTATATGCAAGTTGTAAGTGATGAGTATTACAAAAAGATACCATTCTCTGTTGGACACAAGAATTTCGATGGTATTATCATTGAGCCTGCTTATTTACAATACACGCTTTCAACCGATGATGATATTTCATTAGAAGAGTCCGTGAATTTGCTGATGCCTAATGAGTGGTTATTTAAAGGACTCCAGTTGAGATTCTCTAATGATACTGGAGTATGGGTAAATGGTAAAAACGAGGTTGTTGTATTGGATAACTATATGTACTCAAGTGGTCATAGAGCATTATTCGTTCGTAAAGATTTTCTTCTCGAGTATCTAAATACTAACGGAAAGACTATGTTTTGGCCTATCCTAACAGAGAGAATGATTCGTTATCCAAAAGATATAGGAGCCAATCATGCTCAGAACGGTGGCTATGCTTATATGGATAATAAAGGTTTTATACATCAGAAAATCAGGAATTATGAACCTTCAGACTTTGTTCGAAGATATTCAAGTATTAAGAAACTGTTCAGTAAGAAAATCTCTGCTATGTTGCTTTGGCTTCATCAGCATCATCTTGTTTGGTTGCCCAAAAACAAGAAAATAAAACTATACTATGGTATGGGTGATATACATACAAGAAATTTCGGCTCAGGTATTCTCAGTAAAGATGAAAGCGTTAATATATCAGAATGGCTAAAGGAGCTAGGAGAGGATTCTGAAATAACAAAGAAAGAATAGAATAAGGAGTTATTATTGGGGACTTATGACAAAAGGACTTGTTTCGCGAAACAAGTCCTTTTGTGGATTTATATGTCCTCTATCTTTGGGTAATTACTTTAGACCTATACGCTTTCTTATAGGGAGTTTGGCGCAAGGCAAAAATCCTGTTTTATTGCTGTCCGGTAAACACTTTTCTTCTGATATAAAATTAGGCTGAAGTCCTCTTGGAGGTCTCCAACCTTTTTTGCTACTTTGTATGTAAAGAAAAACACGAGTAGGGTGGGCAAAAGTACATATTTTACCGGACAGCCGGTCTATAGTCAAGTGATAAAATTGTTGGACAAGGCAAAAATCCAACAAATAAGCCTTGATACCTTGGGTAGCGAGCGTTACGTCAAACGTTTGACAGGGTGGTATCATCTAATCATCATGCTTTTTGGCATCCTCAAACACTTTGATTCTCTGCGTGAATTAGAGATTGGCATGAAAGCCGAAACTAGGAAACTCTCCCACTTGGGACTCAACTACCTTGTGCGTCGCAGTACATTGGCAGAGGCCAATCAACGTCGCCCCTAGGAGTTCTTTGCCAAGGTCTATGCCTCTCTCTTGGAACGCTACAGCCCGTTTTTAGCGGACAGCCGCTCTGCAGGCAACGAAAAACCATGGATAAAACAGCTCTATATGATGGATTCAACCACCATTACTCTCTTTGATAATATCCTAAAGGGAGTGGGGCGACACCCTAAGAGTGGCAAGAAGAAAGGGGGAATGAAGGTGCACACGGTCATGAAATATCAGGTAGGCGTTCCTATGGTAGTTCAACTTACCTCTGCTGCCAAACATAACCACTACCTGCTCAAAGAGGTGCATCTTCCCAAAGATTCCACCCTAGCCATGGATAGAGCCTACATTGATTATGCCTAATTTCAGAGACTGACGGAGGAGGGAGTATGTTATGTAACAAAGATGAAGAAGAACCTCAAATACAAGGAGTTGTCTTCTACGGCCTATGTTTCTCCCGATGGACTGGTAACGCATATTGACAAGCATATCCTCTTTGAAAAAGGGGAAATAAGGCATCAAGCAAGATGCGTAGAGTTATGGAGTAAGGATACGAAGAAGTCTGTCGTTTTGCTGACCAACAATTTTGAACTTTCCGTCACAGATTTAGCCGAAATCTACAAGCGCCGATGGGCGATAGAAACGCTTTACAAACAGCTCAAACAAAATTTCCCCCTGCATTTCTTCTACGGAGAGAGTGTCAATGCCATACAAATCCAAACTTGGGTGGTGCTCATCGCTAATCTGCTCTGTACGATACTCTCGAGGATGATAAAAAGGTACGTCTCTTTCTCTCAAATCGTGACCATGCTCCGCTTGACCTTGATGTATTACACCGACTTCATGGCTTTCATGGAGAATCCGATGAAAGATGAGTGCGCCATTCTTGCGGAAAGGGAAAATTCACCACCACCGGAGCCATCATTATTTGATTAGGGGGCTTGCTTTTTGAAAATAGAAGCCCGAAGGCCTATTATAAAGGCCTTCGGGCTGGAAAAATATGTGATTTTGAGTTTTACCGGACAGCAATAATCCTGTTTATGTTTTTTGGGGTTGTTAATCATCGTTTTAGTTTTTGGAAGATAATAGCTTGCTCCTCTGTGAGTCGTTGTTGCTGGAGGACGAGCTCTGCTTGGCGTTGGATTGCGAGTTCGTAGTTGCTGACTTGGTGGCGGAGTTGGTGAATGGAGTCGGAGGAGTCTTCGGAAGTGAAGAGACTGTCGAGATGGGCGATAGTGGGGCTATTATAGCCTTGCTCCATACGTAGGATGCGGTAGCGAAGGGCGTAGCTTTCGAGAGTCTGATTGGCATTATGGAGATATACTGCCCAGCCAATTGTACAGGCGAGGAGTACAAAAGATATACCCCAGATGAGCCACTCCACCCATCGCTTGACATCAAAGAGGTAGTACTTCTTGACTGTTGGAGGAGATTGAGTTTCTTGAATTTTCTCGGATAGAGAGGCTATGCTTTCGGCTTGTTGCTCTTGGGTCTTTGTGATGCCATCTTTGATTTCTCGGATTCGTTTGCCTAGGACGATAGCGACATCTGTCAGTTCACTCTTGAATTTGCCATCTATTTCAATCTTTTGCCCAATAAGGCGTGCTACATCCGTAAGAGAGATGCCATCCTCTTCTGATGATGTAGTTGTTGAGATTGGTTGAGATGCAAGGTTGGAGATACTCGTTTTGAGTTCTCTGTTCTGTTGCTTGATTTCCTCGAGTATTTCGAGAAGGATGTTCATTTGTTCGTTCATAATCTTCTACGTTTTGGTTTCTTATTAGCTTGATTTCTTAGTTTACGTTGGAATACGAGTTCTGCGACATCCACGGCAGGCGCATTGCTATCGAAAAGCCTCTCACCAAGGTCTTCTATGGCTTCGCCCAGCTCTCCGATAAAACTTCCTGTTTCAGAGGAAGGTAGTGGCGAAGAAAGAGCTTGCTTTGCATTCTGTTCTAAAGCAAAGGAGAGTTTGGAGTAGCTACACGAGCGGTCGATGTGTGAACCACTAAAACTTACGCCATCTTTGCTGAAGAGTACGCCCTCGACCTGCTCAGTTTGTCCTTTTGTCTTGAATTGTATGTCTATCCCTTGGCAGTCTCAGAGCAGAAGAGAGTTCGTTCCAATTCTTGCACTGAGGCAATACAGCTTTGATGGTATCGAAGATTTCATACCGAAGTCTGTCATTCCCTCGAAGCCGATCACGTTTTACTGCCTCTTTTCCTTCGCCCCATTTCAACTGGTTAGCCTCGGTGATTTCTTTGCAAACCTTTGTTGATCGGTACTTTTCGTTGCTGTCGGAAATTGTCTTGCCGTTGTTGTCTATACGATTGATGCAGATGTGTACGTGGGGATGCTCTCTGTCGAGATGGCGTACTATGAGGTATTGTGTATCTCCATAGCCCATCTTTTGCAAGTATTGTAGTGCCAAGTTATTCATCGTCTTGTCGTCCAGTCGCTCAGCATCCTCAGCCGAGAAACTCAAAATGGTATGACAGACAGGCTTCTTCACATTAGGACGCATTGAGGCTTGTAGTGCAAAGTCGCTGGCTATCTCGTGGGACGAAGCATCCCTCCTAACTCCTTCTGCATAGAGAACTCTTGCTTTTCCCTCTTGCTTCCCGAGGATATAGGCGAGCACTCCAGAAAAGGATGTCCCTTTGATTATCTTGGCTATCATGATTTCAGAGCTTTGAGTTGTTCATCGACTAAAAGTTTGAGCATTCGTAGTTCGGTTGGTATGGTGGAGATGCCAAAAGTGTGAAGGCGATGAGCTATCTGATTGATGTTGTTTGCTATTCCAGAGAGCTGACGTATCTCTCGCATCTGTTCAGGAGTAATTCTGGGCTTGATGGGACTTTCTGAGATAAGCATTCTCAGAAAGTCATTCTTATTGATACCAGCCTCTGAGGCTTTACTTTTGAGAGTGAAGTACTCCATCGTATTCAGTTTTAGTAGGACGGAGTAGCTTCTCTTCTCGGATAGTTTTTTAGTGGGGCGTCCCCCTTTCTTTTTGTCTTCTGTTTTCATTGTTCCTTTTGTTTTATTGATGAGACCATCGGGATTATTTCGTCCTGTTTGATGGGCGTTGAGGAGGTTTTGGGTAACCCAAAACACAAACTTGCTTCTCTACCTATGCAGTCTTCTCTTCTGTGGAAGAGGTTGTGCTAATCTTTGCTCTTTCACGACTTGAAGTCCGAGTTTATCGACCAAAAGTTGAAGGTTGGGATTTTGCCGAATGAGGTCTTTCAGTACACTATTTTGTGTTTTGATTTGGAGGAGATAATCGGCAATATCGTAACCTGCTTGTTGGTCTTGAAGAGGAGCGTTTTTCTCCAGATAATCGAAGAGTTGCACCTCCATTCCGAGGCTCTGCATCATCTTTAGTTTTTCCTGCCAATAGTCCGTTGCTCCGAGGTCGGGAAAGAGAACTACCTGACGCCCGAAGAGGGGAACAAGATTATTGCTTTTGAAACATCCGTGCTTTCCGCCAGTTGCCAACCACAGATATTGAGGTAGATAATGAGACGCAATGAGAGCCGTCTTTTCGCTCTCAACCAAAGCGATTGGCCTCCGCTTGTCGACATCAAGAAGATGCTCTCCGAAAAAACATTGACTAAGGTTGTAGTGTGGGCGTTTGAGCAGACTATGTACATGTGATGTGGTTGAATGGTTGCTTTACTCGTTTGGCAGTCTCAGGATTGTAGAGCATAATCTTGCCTGTTCTGACTCTTCCGATAGTGTCTATCTGCCAGAATACGGTTGCCCCTTCCCAATGTTTAGATGTGCCAACGTGATAACGATGTACCAATTGGAGTGCTTCGTCCTCTCCAAGTTGTTCGGAAAGAAAGCAATAGAGGTTATTGTGCTTATACCCTTTCAAGGTCTGCTCCATCGTTGCTTTCTCGATGAAGGATGGCGGTAGAATGATTGGTGTCGGTTTGTAGTCGGTACTATCAGACGAATACAACTCTTCTTTTGCTAATGGATGCTCGGCAAAGTAATCTTTGGGAGTAAAGTGGTAACCACAACTCTGTTCGTGGTCGCAACGTCCCACGTTGTCAGGGAACTCGATTTTTCCCTCTGTGTCTATGTAGCGAGCAAAGCATCTGGGACGTTCGCACGCTGGGCAGGTGTGGCGTGTGCGCACACCTTTATATGGTTCTAATTTGAATCTATAATTGCTCATTGATAAATTTTATTTGAATAGCACACTATCTGCACTTTGTACACTTTCGGTTTAATTAAGGGGTAGAGAAATGCTGATAATGTAGAAAGTGCGCTGGGTTAAACATTGAGTTTATGGTAAAGTCCGTGTCGCTCCTTAGCGAAGAGGTGTCCGATATTGCGACTGAGAAAATCCTTAAAAGCCCTCTCTTTCATCCCCAATCGCTCGGCAACACTCAGGGCTTCGGCAGTCTGAAAAGATGCTGGAAGTTCAGCAAGAAGTTGCTGCTGTTGCTGAGTGAGCTGAACACCTGCAATCTCTGAGTGCACTTGCTGTGCTGAATGGCGAAAATATTCAGTAAGAGTGATGGCTCGTTCCACAGAGACAAGGTCAATCTCGCTCTTATCTCCCTCGGAACACGCCCAACGAGCCATTTGGATGATAAGGCAAAAGCGAATGACATACACTTCCAACTTACAGTAGACTCCGACGAGAGTTTCGTTGGGTTCGGTATCGCAGAGTTTGGCATGCTCCTCTTGCCACATATAAAGTCGAGCCTTAGCATCTTCGGCAAAGGAGATAATCTCAGGAAGTAGTTCTCCCTCTTCGTCTTTGGAGCAAGGCATCTCAATAAGTTGCTGAATTATACTCGACCATCGTCCTTCGGTGCTTTCGGGAAGTTCTGTTCTGCTCCATCGGGCTTTTTGCTGTAGATTGGGCATCACAAAAAGGATACGGTCTATAAAACCATTACTGGAGCGTTCCCCCTTGGATAGCTCTCCGAGTATCTTCTTTTGGATAGTGCCTACAACAGAGATATAGGGACGCTTGATAAAAATGGAACTCCGATTTCCTTTGCGATCACTGATGGTTGCCTTAGCACTGAATACAGAGAGCCAAAACTGTTCCTCGGAACCGCTGTTGTAGCGATTGAAGTTCTTGAACCAAGCCGAAAGTTCATCCGTCCACAAACAAAGACCTCGCTTATTCTGAGCATGGATAAAACTCAAACTTTCGGGCGTGATGTCAGAGACGATAAATCTTCTTCGTATAGGCTCTGTCGGTTGCTCTGAGTGACCAGCCTCTATACGCTCCTTACGGCTCATCCGTGCAACATTGTCATACTCAGTGTAGGCTTGTTCGTAGAGCTTATTCTCCTGATAGTCAAAGTCAAGAAAAGGTTTCATCGCAAAACTAAGCGGATGACTTTTGTTCGTGCCAGGGCGTCCGACTAATGCCACGTAAAGCATTGCACTTTCTTGCCACCCTCGTTTGAGTTGGGCAAAATGCGTATTCCCTATGCCAACAGCGATAGCCACCAGCATTGCCGATGCGATATAGTCGATAGGAAAACCTTGACACTCGTGGACTTCAGCAATGATATTTCGTATCTCAGAGGGAAAGATACCAATGGGAAAAGCAGAGTCTGAGAATGACAATCCCAATTCGATGGCTTTATCCAGCAGGACTTCTGGCACGATTGTTTGTTCTCCCATAGCCCATTATCCTTTGAATGATTTAGGCTTGTGTCGGATGCCTGCTCTTATGGAGGATAATTGTTCCTCTGAGGAGGGCGCATAAAGGATACCTTTACGTCCACTTTCTACCCATTGCAGTAGCTCTTCTTTATAGAAATATAGCTTCTTGCCACGTTTGTAAGCTGGGATAATCCCCTTACGGACGAGAGCATAGATGGTAGGTTTTGCTTTTTGAATGACTTCGCACGCTTCATCTATACCAATGAGAGATTTCTCTTCAGGTATAGGCGGACGCAATGCCGAGACCATCTCTTTGATGGCAGAGACCTGTTCGGTCAGATACGTTACCGCTTCAGGTAACTTGTCGAATGTAATTTCTTTGTCCATGTTCGCAAATAAATTTGTGCAGGTTGCCCTGCGGGTTTCTGATTATTTGCGAGCAAAGGAAATCGGTGTTCTCTCGGTGCGCTACAACACCTTCAAGTAACTTTTGGATAACTTTCTAATGGGGTTGAATGCTCATCAATGACAAGGTCTTTACAGAGAGGAATAAGGTATTTCCCCTCTGTATTGGTGAGCTTTCGTTGGATAGAACCTACCTCTACATCTCTCAAGGTATGGGCAAAAGTGTGTTTGAGAAAAAAGGCTATATCTTCTCTTTTCTTTCCGAAAGGGCGAGATATGTTCCATCCGAAGTGCATTAGATCAATGCTCTTGAGTTGGGAGGAGATTTTGATATCTTGGCTATTCTCGATACTCCATTCAGAGGATAGATAGCGAATGATCTGTTCGCAAAGTTTTGTCAGTTCTTTCTCACTCATATAGGCTGCAAATGTTCTTTGGGTATAGGAGGTGACGATTTCCATTTTCTTTTGCTCTTCTCTTGCCTTTACTTGAAATGCCTCTTGACGAAACTGTTCATAGTTTGATGGTGATGGTATTGGAATAGTTGTTTTCGGAAGTTCGATGACCTCTCTCTCCTGATGTCTAAAGATATGCCAGAAGAAATCTTCAAGCAATGATTGCACCGCCAGAAAGAGCAAAAAGAATACGACGGAACAAATAAAGAAAACGCAGAACGCAGTAAAGCCGGCCGCTCCACAACTCAAAGTAGCGGAACGAATGGCAAGGGAAAATAGGACAATACACCCGAGGGTGATTGTTTGAGGAATATAGTTATCGTTAGTGCTTGATGGCTTCATACTTATCTATGCTTTGATGCAAACATAGGCAAGTATTTATTACCATTCATTACTTAGTGAAATAGCAGGAATTATAGGGAAAAGGAAGGGAAGTCTTCCTTACTTCAGGGAGATCTTCTCAGCTGTTTCACGCTTTTTCGAGTTCACAAGGTCAGCATAGATTTGTGTCGTGGAGACGTTCTTGTGCGTTAGCATCTTGGATACCGTGTAGATGTCTGTACCTAATGAAATTTGTATCACGGCATAAGAGTGACGAAAACAGTGAAAAGTGATATGCTTCGTAATCCCAGCCTGCTTAATCCATTTTTTCAAAGGGTAATTGATCATACTTCGTTGCAAGCCTTTGAAGACCTTACCCGATGATGGCTCTCCGCACAGTTCATAGGCTTCATAACTGATTGGGAGAGTAGCTTCGGTAGAGGTCTTCTGTGTCCTGATGCGGATGCAATAGCCTTGGTCAGGTGCAAGAGTGAAATCTTCCCATCGGAGATTGAGAATATCGCTGATGCGTAGCCCCGTAAGGCAAGAGAATAGAGAAGCTCTTTTCAGAACATCATGCTCACAGGGTGTCTGAGCAAGTATCTTCACTTCATCAAGTGTCAAATACTCTTTCTTGACCTCCTTAGCCTCTATCTTATCTAAAAAGTCATTGATATTCTCTCTTAGCCACTTATCTCGGTACGCAATCTTCAGTAGTCCCCTAAAAGTGGAATAGTAGCCAGATGCAGAGTTTGTGGAGACTTTCCCTTTTCGTTTGAGTTGCTTGGCGTTGAGAAGGTACTCTCGAAAACCTTGGCATAGCTCTATCGTTATGTCTCCAAAGGTGCAATGTCCTTGCACATAGTTGTAAAAGTGTTGATAGACGATGCGCCACTTCTGATCTTTCTTTCGGCACATCTTCAGGAAGTAGGCAAGGAAGTCGGTTTTCATTTTGGTTCGATCGAGAAAGCCAAACTCTTCATTGATAAGCGACTGTACACGAATACATCGAATAGCTTCCGCCTTGTTCAACATATCCATGTTAAACTCTCGCTCCATCTCATTCTTAGGATGGGCGTAGATATAGATGCCGAGATACTCCCGACGGCTCATTTGCATGGTTTCGGGATTGCGCACAGCTGGATAATAATCGAGATAGAGCGATATACGCCCGTTTTTGATAGCTCTCTGTCGGAGCGTTACTTTGGGACAAGTATGTCTCATACAATTGTTGATTAGAGGGTTATATTTATTGATTCAGTTGCAAAAGAATAAGGTGATAAGAGGGTGTCCCATACCACCGACAAATAACTTATCGAGTGATGCTGGGAGGTTTGAAGACTTCATCCAATTCTTGCTGAGAAATGAGGACATTCCGACCTTGCTTTAGTTTAGGGACATTATAACGTTTGGTATATTGATAGAGCTGGTCACGAGTAAGACCAAACTTTTCCATAGCCTCCCGAACGGTATAGTAGCTTGGAGCTGCCTTATCAAGTACTCCTTTAGCTGCTTCGACATGTTTGGTGGAATAGTAGCTTTTACCCTTAACTTTCTTTCTGGGGATGTTGTGGTCAGAGACGAAGTTGTAAACGGCTGTAAGCGTCATATCGAATCTTTCTTGTATCTCCACGGCTGTACACCATTCTTCGATATGAGAAGCAGGAGCCTGTTTAGCAAAATAGGCATCTATATGCCGTTTGCTCCAATAGGTCTTGCCTCTGTTATAAGTTCGAGGGATATTCTCTCGCTTGGCTATTGCAAAAAGAGAAGATCGAGATATGTTGTGGATATCGCACACCTCGTCTGTCGTATATAATTCCGTAATTACGATTGCATCTCTGGGCTGTCGTTTCTCATAAGGTCGCTCTGCTAACATCCGTTCAATGTCTTCACGCTTGACGATTGAGCGTTGAGAACTCAAATTATAAGCCTTTAAGTTCCCTGAGTAGATATATCTATATATTGTATGCCTACTAATACCAAGTAATCGCCCAGCTTCTGAGATGGAGAGATAAGGTTTGTCTATAATATCACTGACCTTTTTCTCTTGTTCAGAAAGTTCTGTTCTGCGTACCCTCTCTTCTCTTTTTTGAGCTTTGTAGGCTCTGCTATTACATCTATGTGAGCAATACTTGGTAGTCGTCTTCAAAGCTATAAACTCCTGTTTGCAATGCTCACACACTTTTTTTATTGGAATTTTGCTCGCTGTCATTTCGCCATATTTTTGTTTTGTACTGTCTATTGGTGTTGCACCGTGTCTCATTTGTCCAGCATCTCGGTATATACACGAGGGGCTGGAGGGTTGGCGAGCTGCGTGCGGTACAAATAAGGTACAAGAATGAGCGAAAGAATGGCTCCGAATGAGGCCTAACGAACAGATAGGGCAAAAAGAAAGGCGCTCATAATGAACGCCTTTTCGATATTTGGTGATATATGATTATCGGTTGTAATCAGAAATTACTTGCCGATGCAGAAAGTAACTCATTTCCGTATATTACTTAAAATCAGCGAGATAAAAATTAAATCTTTGAAGACAGCAACAGCGCAACAACCATTTTGTATCACACTAAGTTTTACTAAGATGGTAAGATAGACAACTATAGAATTATTTTTTTCTTTTCTCCTTGAAAACTTGCATATTACGATTTTTCGTATTATCTTTGTGGTGTCAATAAAAACAAAGAGAATATGAAATTATCCGAAAAAGAGGCGGAACTAATAAAGGCTATCCGCAATTACAAAAAAGCTTACCCAAATGGGCAATTCGAATTGAGGTTATACATAGACTACCTCGTAAGTGAACTAACAGATGTTTAACTTAAGCCACCCCTTCAGGGGTGGGTTAAACGCAAAAAAAAGAGATATGGAAACAGTACAGAAGGTAAATAAAAGTACAATGGAGATTGTCAAAGATATAGCATTAGATATTTCTTGGCAACAAATAGCAAAGAGATACTTCGGGAAGTCCTCTTCCTGGCTGTATAGCAAACTACATGAAAGGGATTTGAACAAAACAGGAACTCCTTTCAAGTTTACAGAGAGTGAGCAAGAACAATTAAAAGGAGCATTATGTGATTTAGCGAATAGAATACGTCGTGTCGCAGATGAATTATAGCACTCGATACTCTTTGTGGTATTTTTATTGACAGTGCCCCGTGGATTGAGTGCATCCACGGGGTTTTTATCTCCCTACCTTTTTCGTGGACTCCTGAAAATGGTCTATCTATTCCACAAAGACCAGAAAAATCTCTTCGTCTTTTTCCTCAACAACCAAAACGCTATAACGACGACAGCTATAAAAGCAAATGCAACAGCATAGTGCAAAATCTGCACATTGCTTTTTACGCTCTGTTTTGTTTTTGTCTTTGTTTCAGTCTCCGAATAAGCTTTTTTCGAGATTACAGTATTTACGCTAACGCTATCTTGTATTTCTGACTTAGCACTTGCGTTAGACGCTTGTTTAGCGTTGCTCTGTTTGTCTCTTGTAGTGCGTGTGTACTCTTGTATATACTGCACATTATCCTCGTCGGGCGGTGTGTATTTGTATGTCTCTACAACCTCTCTAACTGCATCGTTGTAGACAAGTGTTTTGCTGCTATCTACAAACGTGCTTGTGTTCGACACGCTTTGCACATCTGTTTTGCGCTCTTCTTTGAGCGTTTCCGCCTTATGCTCTGTAACCTCTGTACTGCTCTTTTTACGCAAAGAGCAAGAGAACAGAGAGAGCAAGAACATCAAAAACAAAATAATCAGTCTCATAATTATAAACGCTTAATATCTTCAAGTCTGTTTAACCACCCTCGCAAAAACTTTTTGTTTGCTGGACGAGAATTTACAATATCGTGCAAGTACTTCTTGCGAGCTTCAAAAATCATATCAAATAGCTTGTCTGGGCCTGCATCATTGATAGCTTTAAGGGTCTTTTCTCCAACAACTCCATCTTGCGAAACCCCGAGCAATCTTTGAGGAATTGTGATACCATATTTGCCAGACCCCCACACCCAATCAACAAGGATATTTGCGATTTTTTGCGACTTGATTTTGTCCGCTTGCCACCTGTCCCAGTAGTGAGGTTTTAATACTCGATTGCAAACATCGTCAACAGACAACAGTTTTAAGTCTTGCACATCAATGTCTCTATCTCCGTCCTTATCATAGCCTACACGCTTCCATGTAGCTATTGTAACACCTTTGTTTGTCGCACCTCCTCGGTCATCGGGGTCATTCACAAATCCTCTCCCATTTCAAAATGTACGGGAGTAGTACCTTAACATTTGCCATCTTTCTGTTCCTCCTCTTTGTGCATATATTCAGAAACAGCAGAGGAAATAGCCTCGATATTGTCTTTGTTGCTAATAACCTGACTAACAAGGTGGGCTGCACTGTCAAAGCGTACCTTGCTTTCTGCTTTTTCATACACAGACTTTAATTCTATAAAGCCAAGACCTATCGCCCCCAATAGCGTTATGAAGGGGAACAGAGGAAACTTATAGTCGTAGAAAGTCTCCATATACCAAACGGACGACATCTGCATAGCATCTATAATCGTGAGAGCAAACAGAAGATTATAGTACTGCGCCATCTTTGATACAGTCCTCTTGTATCCGTAGCTAGTCCTTATAATTCCATTTTTTCTTGCCTTTCGCAAACCTGCCCAAAGGTCTGTGAGAATAGCGATGAAAACCAGCATATAAATGCTCAGCAAGATCCAAATTGTTGTGAAAATTTTCTCCATACTTTTTATTGATTTATGTTCTATTATTGTGCGTATGCTGTCTTTATTACTCCCCACTCCTTTGTATGCGATTTGGTAACGTGGTATCGATAACCACTTTGCCACTCTGTCCCCCCATTGCCCCAAGTTGCACCACCTGCAGGCATCACAAAGCGGACTCTGCAATCATTGAATGGTATATCTACGATAAACTCATGTCCGTTTGGCAGGCTTTCGCTGACACGGATATACGGATAATTATCCCCATTTGCAGTCCTGCGTGCCACAATATGATAATCGGTTGCTTTCACATGATAGGTCCCAGAATTGTGATTTACAAGATTGAAGAAGCCTAATTGTAGTCCCTCTCCCTTTCTCAGTACACTATTTTTGAGCCTGTTTATCTCTTGTTTCGCTTCTGCAATACCCTGTATAGCTGTAGTAATCGAAGAGGTAAACTCAGATAAGTTTTTGCACTCGACAGAGTTAACCCAAAACCAACCTTTTAATCCACAACCAGCAATGATACATTCGAGGTCTACCCGCCATTCTGCGTTCGTGAATGTTTCTACTAAATTGTTACCCGAATAATAGCGTCCTGCTGAATAGACATCTCTTTCATTTGAGAAAATACGAATAGGGCGTATCGTTGTATTGTGGTGATACGGATTAGTAGGACAGCTCATTGTAGAGCCTCTTAGAAAAATCTTAGTTCCAACAGCGCAAAGCCTTGCGGGAGGAAGATATAAATCTGTCCCCTCTACTATATCGAGAGAGATGACTTTCGACTCCCCGTTTGGTCGAGTATTGGAGCAAAGGGATTGTTTGTTGACGACCCTACTACATCTGCATTAGATGGTCTTATTGCAAACTTTTGCACCCCATCTAATTGCATCGTAGTAGCATAAGACCCTACAGGTTGTTTCTTGGCCAACTCTTGGGTGAGCTTAGCAGTAGTTACTTTATCCTGTAATCCTTCAGCCAGCTGAGCGGTAGTAGCATAAGACCCTACAGGTTGTTTCTTGGCCAACTCTTGGGTGAGTTCCTGCCGTGTCTGCGATAATTCATACGCAACCGCCTCCTGCTCGGCAACAAGCCCAGAGATAAGGGTTACAGGCTCTATACTCTCCTTATACGCATCACCCGTCAGGCGTCCATCGAATCGGTGCGCAACGCTCCATTCAGCATCGCCCACGCCTATGCACAATATATCATAAAGGCTACCGCCATCCGTAGCCCGGTCCCGATTTATCTCCACGAGAGAGAGTTTGCTTTGCCCTAATAACGGCTCCTCGGTCTCTTCGACCACTCTAAACTCTTTCTTCTTGTGCGGGTCCACCAACTTAGAAAAGGTATTTGGCGTGCGATAGGTGCCCGAGAGAGTATAGTGCAGATGAGAACAACGGCTAAAGACGTGAAACACCCGTAATTCGCCCAAAGAGCCTCGCACCAGCCCTCGTGTGCATTCGTGGCTAAGGTTACGCCCCTCCTTGTCACGCAAAGCAGAGAGAGAAGTAGGCGAAAGCTCTTTAGAGGTATCTAATAATATCGTCTCCTCCAATTCTTCGTGCGCCTCTGGCGATACACTACTTCTGTAAACTACTTTTTTGTGCTCAAAGTCCTTGCCGTCATAGCGCACCAAGTCCACCGCCAATCCCCTCATCAACACCCATTGAACATAACTCTCTTGTAAAATACGTAATTTCGCTTCTTCCTCGTCTTTCCTTACCAAGTCGTTGAGAGATGTAAAAAAATTATACTTAGGTTCTTGCAAAGAGAGGTGTATCTTATCTATCACTACAACGTCTATACTGTAACCAACGGGAGGTAAAGGGAAAATAAATCGCCTGTCGTACACTTCTCCATATTTCGTACTTATATCCATAGTAGAGACCTGCTCATTCGGGTTTTGAAAGCTACCCAACTTGAACTCCTCCGCCCCAAATTGAATACAGCAAGAAGTCGGAGTGTCTACCCAAACAGGACGGTAAAACGGCTGTTTATCTGTAGGCACACCGCCATAGTTTGATAGATATTTCACCACATTACCACTTTTGTCGTAGGCTCGTATATAGGCAAAGGCATAGGCGTGCTGTATCTTCTTAGGGATAATCTTCTTGATGTGCTTACCTATTGCCTTATCGTATTCGGGATCATCCGAGTTTTTCTGCGTCAGCGAATAATCCATCCCTACCAACATCTCCAAAGAGAGCGCCATTTGGTATTTTGCCAAATTATCGGCGGTGCGTGTAGGTAGCGGTATCATAGGCGTGCAGTAAACGCCGTTTTCACCCTGAAGGTTGCGTATGTCCGCCATTTTTTCAATAGGGTAAGGCTTTGCAAAAGGGAATGTATGCGCCAACTCATGGTAAAAACTACCAACTACAGGATTATGCTCATAGCTGCGCCTCGGCTTAGCAAAAAGACAAACATAGGTCTCTTCACGCCCCATAGTGTGCGGTATCAGTTGTGCATACAGTGCACCACCCCGTATCGTTTCATCGCTCTTTGGCGTGTGAAAAACCACATTATGAGAGGCGACCAATCTGTCTGCCTCCAAGTCGATACGATTAAACCGCCAATTCGTAACCTCCGTGCCGAAATCATTCTCCGAAAATTTATGCTTATAGAGATTAGTTGGCTCTCTCTTTTCCAGCTCAACTTTTATTTTATTATATGTCTTCTCTATGCCAAGTTCGGCATCATTTCCCATAGCAACAAGCGTCTCTTTAGCCCCTCTCTCCTTGAGTGCGTCCACGTCAAATAGATAAAACTTGCCATCTCGCTGTACTAAATAGAGTGATAGGGACTTAAGCGCATCTTGTAGAGCATTCCACCACACCGCCTTTCGCTCGTCGTCGCCCCCTTTATCTTCATCTAAAAAAACCGCTGTGTCAATATATGCTCTCGACAAAGAACTCACCTCCTTTATCGGATTGAGTGTACTAAGAGAACCCTCTGCGATTGAGAGTCGCTCCGAGGAGGTCAAAGCGGAAATGTTGCTCAAATCTGCACTTATCAGCGAGTCCCATTGATGCTTATAGCCCGATACTGATAGATTAGTTAATAGTTGTAGCGTAGGCTTACCGAACAAGCTATCGGGATAAGTGGCTTTGGAGATGCATTGCTTAACGAAATCAACTACTGACACCAGGCCATGGGGCGCATACTCGAGACGTTTTAGGGGCGATAAGTCCGAAAAAGTAACTTGCGTTATATACCCTTGCTTATAGGAGTAAGGGGCTTTCCATTGCTCCGCATCCAAAGAGCCTATATAGTACAAAGTATCGTTCTTGAATATCCTACATATCGCCCCGTGTTCACCAAAACTATACAAATCCTCGAACAAGCCGTCGCGCTCTGTGTATAGAAAAACCGTGGCTTTCGTTACGCTGATTGGGTCCAATTGGTCCTCCGCCGTACGCTCTATCACCAGCATATCCTCGCCCAAACGCACCTCCTCCGATACATGAAAGCCACGCTTGTATATCTCTATCCGAAACAAGTCGCCCTCTATCGACTTGCAAAAACATTCATATCGCTTTTTATACATACTATCTTGCTCTTCGTCTTTCTTCGTTTCTCACTACTGCGTAGAGGTCTCCCGCACGCATCCTAAATTCACCACTCACGCGCACATTACCTCCTTGTGGTTGTGCCGAAAACCCTTTCGCCAGTCTTTGCAACCATTCTTGCTGTTCTGCGTTAAGAACTCGCTCACCTGCGTTTACTCGAATGAGCGTTCTATCTCCCCAAGGAGAGCCACCCGCCACTAAGCCTCCGTTGGAAAATCCTGCCACCGCTCCTGCTGCCTTGATGGTTGCTACCATAAGGCTATTTCCGCACCTGCTTTCATTGCCCCCGCTGGTCCAAGTGCAGCGTTAGCCGCTAAGATTTTAGCGGTAGCCTCCTCTATCTTCGCCTTGGTAACAGCCTTTGACGAGGCAACCTCTTTGCCTGCCCCTGATACGGCTTCGCCGACGGCATTACCCTGTGCCTGGGCTACTCCTGTTATACCATCCTCGACGCCCTCGGCTACACCTGCCATGCCTTCCTGCTTGGACGTCAATAAGTCTACCGCTTGGCTCGCTAAGCCGAGCTTTTTAGAGGCCTCACCGATTTTTTCAAACATTTGTATTGTGCTTAATACGCCATCAACGGCTTGCTGTAGGGCGTTGAAGACGTTAAGAAGTCGCTCGAATGGTGAGGCATCATCATCGGTAAAAGCGCTACGCATAGACTTAAAAGCGTGTACGAGGTACTGAGTAGACCCCGCTATATTTTTAATACTCGAATAGGTTGTTTCGCTCAACTCCCTGTTGAAGTCGGCGACATCCCTTTTTAGCTCCTGTAGTCGTAAAGCCCCCTGCAGAGTAGAGATTTCGCTTTGCGCTTTGTTTATGGCATCCGCCACATTTAGACCCGCCTCTTGTAGGGCTTTGAGTTGCTGTACATACTCCTCTAAAAGCTGTATCTCTTCTCTTGTTATATCGTCCTCCCCCTTCTTATAATCGAAAGCGGTATCCCTCTCGCCTTTCTGGGGTACTGGTAGTAGGTTATTGCGCTCACGCTCGTAGCCTCTAATCGCAGAAAGGATAGCAGGGGTTTGCTCCTCCTCCCTTAGCAGACGATCTATTGCTGTATTAAGAGCTTCTATGCGCTCTTTACGCTTCTGTTCCTCGGTAAGATGTAGCGTGTTTGCCCTGCGCTCATGGTCTACGATGCTCGCTTTTGCCTCTTCGAGGGCTTTAGCCTCGTTAGTAAGACCAGCTACTACGTGCTGTTCGGCTTCTCTATACGTTTTGTTCCCCTTGGCTTTCTCTCCAAGTAGTCCCCCTATTTCAAGGGTGGCACGCCGTGAGGCTTCTTGTAGCTCTTCTTGGTACTCCTTTTCGCTGATAAGGTCGAGTCGCTTTTGGTTGGATAACTCTCTTACTCTTTCAGCGTACTCTCGCTCGGCACGTTCTAAAGGAGATTCTTTCTTGCCTTTGTCGGTATCCTTTACGGGGGCGAAGGTTATTGTCGTATCTTCCTCTACTTTTGACAATTTTGCAATCTCGTTGTAAGCCAAGTTTGAGACCTCGCTAAGATTATACCATTCCTTTCCTAATGCTACAAGCTCCGACCTTACTGGTAAAAGCCAATTTTGAGTACTATAAAAATCTGATATTTTGTCTGCCTCCTCAAAACTTAACATTCTGTTGCGCTGCCCTCCAGCAACTTGTAGCTTGCCGATATAGTTTAACCTCTCTATGATTTTCTCCCTACTGTTTGGGGCTTTAGTGTCGTCAGAGATATTAAAGTAGCCAAGAATCTCCTCCTGCCTCTTGGTAGTTTCGTAACTCTTTTCTCTGTGATACCTTAATTGCTCTTGCTGTTTGAGGAGTCCGATTTGTCGCTCTAACTGCTTAGATAAATCTTGATTGAGTTCTAAAGAATAGCCATACTCCTTGTTAATTTGTGCAAGAAGTCCCTTTTTATCTTCTTCTTTTGCATTTTGGTCTTCTACCAACTTACGGAGGTTCTGCAAGTCACTTACTTGCTGTCCGTAATCAATGTTTTTAATGCCTTCTCTATAATCCCTTACAAGATTGTTTACCCTCCTTTGGTAGCTCACCCACTCCACAACCTTAGATACTATTTGTGCAATGGCTGCGAAAATCAACCCGTAGATAGACGCCGAGAGTATCCCTTTGAACGCTCCGCCGATGGCACGGATAGCCCCCAAGGCGTTGGTTTTGATTACGCCCCAAGTTTTAATGTTCTTGGCTTGTATTAGGTCCGCCCCTGCTTGTGCTCGGGATTGATAGAGGACTTGTGCCCGACTGCGCTCGGCTTCATATTTTTTCTTGAGTAGCGCCACATCGGAGGCTTCGGCTTGACGGGCAGCAGCCAGTTTCCTACGCGCTTTTTCGAGTCGTTCGTACTGCACAGTCAAGCGCACCTTAGAGGCCTCCAGCTTCTTCTCGGCCGTCTCGACCATTTGCGCTTGTCCTACGAACTTAGAGGCAAAGGCAGGGACTTTAAGCCCTGCAAAGAACGCCCCTATCGTAGCGACGATGGAAACAGCATGCCCTTTAAGGTACTGGAGCGCTTTCACCGTGCCATCTACAATAGCCTTGAACTTCTCTACAAGCCCCCACTCCTCGACGATCTCAATAAGGGTATTACCGATTTGGGCGAAGGAAGTCTCAAGGTTGTCCGTATCAACTGCCGTAACCATCTTGTTAAGCTCCTCGGCGAACTTGGGTAGGACCTCGGCGGAGTACACCTCGCCCTTCTTTAGTAGCTCCTCCATCTCGCCCATTGATACTCCCAGCGCTCGCGCCATCGCCTCCATGGCTATGGGCAACTGCTCGCCAAGCTGACGGCGCAACTCTTCGGCAGAGACCTTGCCCTTAGACATCATTTGCTGTATACCCTTCATGGCAAGGTTGGCTTCTTGCCCCGATACACCAAAAGCGGTCAATGCTCTTGTTACGCTCTCAAATATCTGCTGTTGCGACGCTATGGAGAGACCGCCTGCATCGGCGGAGGCTTTGAATTTAGCGTAACTCTCGGTAAGGTACGATAGGTTTTGTTTGTACTCGTGCGCAACGCGTTTCAAGAAGTTTACTTGGTTGACGTAGTGGCATTGCTTTTTGATACGTTGCGAAGCGTTACATTCGCCTTGCTCGCTGCGCGTGCCACCTCTTTTAGTTGGCTTAGGAAACCGCCAACGGCAAAGCCCCCTGCCCCGATAGCCGATGCTATCGCCAATACTTGATATTGTAGTGATTTGAGAGAGGCGCGTACCTGACTAACCCCTCGTTGGAAATTCTGCTGTATCAGCTTTATTGCTATTGCTAACTCCAGTTTTGCCATTACTTATTCTTGCGTTAATAGTTCAAAGTCTTCTATGGATTGCTCTGCCGTCTCGTCTCGTTCCTTCTGCACCTGTTCTGCCTCCCATGGGAATACGATTAGATCGGTTGGCTTAGCCCCCTTTTGATGATAAGGGGAGAGGTGGACAAACGCCCAGAGTCTCTTATTTTCCTGCACTTCCTGCTCTTTGAGGGCTATTTGCTTGAACAAAGGGGCAAACAGCCACAAGTCCATTCGGTCTAATACGAAGTCGGGACTTATCCCTCGTGCGATAAGAGAGAGCGCAAGTTCGGTGAGCGTGGGCAACTGCGTGGGCGGTTCTCCGTCGAGAGTGTCCACCGTTGCCTCATCCTGCATGAACTGTGCGATGTAACGTATAGCACGCTCACACGCTTTTGTAGCCTGCTCCCGTATGGGGTTGGCCTCTCTAAGGCTAACCAGGTAGTCCTCATAGGTTAGTTCACACCTCCCCTTGGCGCACTGCATGGAATAAGAAAGGAGGAGCGTGTCCTGCTCCTCCGCTCCCAACGTACGATAACTGCGCCCCGAGAGACGCTCAAAAAGGATTAAAGCCCTTACGGTTATCATCTTCCTGTTACGATTAGATACCCTCGCCCGAGTCCTCCCCAGAGGGCGAACCTCCTTGGGGTGTACCGCCTCCTCCTTGGGGCTTCTGTGGCTTGCATCCCTCTTCATTTACACGCTCGTAACCCGAGAGGGTAAGGACGCGCAAGAAGCCCGAAGGACGGTATGCGATGCGCGGACGCCGAATGTCTCTATGTGGCACAAACTCCTTGCTCTCTGCCACCCCTGCGCTACCAAACGTGGTAGAGAAAATGCCCAACTCGCCACACTCTACGCTCTCGCCCTCGCTTACGTGGAGGTGGAGCACGCGCACCATGCGATCTATTACGGCTTTCACATCCGCCGTCTCTACCGTACTGCCCTCTGCCACTTCTCGGCAAAAGCGTTCGTAGGAAATTTTACCGCGCGACGTGGGACTCGCAAAGAAGAGCTTTTTCCCTGCATTCTTCCCCGACATCACTTTACGCTGTACTAATCTGAATTTTAATGCCATAGTTGTATCGTTTAATTTTGGTACGTTCTAAATTTATTTTGGTACGTTCAAAAATCATTTTGGTACGTTCAAAAAAGATTTTGGTACGTTCTAATTTTATCCCACTCCCAGCGCAGCTCGTGCCTCGGCGGACCCGAGTTCCTTGTTCGCACCATCAAAAAGAGGTCCCGTACCTGTAAGGGAGACGCTGGCGCTGGTGTACTCGCCCTTAGCACTATCCTCCTTGTAGTCTGTAAGGACGCACATCCCTTGCATCTTCACCGCCCCCTTGGTGATGGTCTTCTCACCTGTTGCCGCGATAGCACGCGTTACCTCGGCAATCTCCATCTTAAAGGGCTTACGCTCGGCAAGCATCTGCAGGAGGAGGTCTTTAGATAGGTGCCCCTTGGTCTTGGTCACCAAACACTCCGCCTCTACGCTCCATGAGAGCTTACCCGCGAGCGATTCGTCCCAATCTCCCGACATCTTGCTACTAATATCCTGCTTGTCGGTCTGTAAGGAAAAGCTGTGCTTCGTGGTGTAAGCGACAAGTTTCCCGTCTACATAGAGCATCAGACTCTCACTCTTGACAAGGTCTCTGCTCTCTAAATACTTTGCTTCTGTTGCCATAATTCTGTTTTTTAATTGATACTATATTCCATTAGCTGTACATATTTGCCATCTACAACCGCCTCGACAGCTTCTACTAACTGTACCGAAACACCATCGCCTCCCAACGACATCTCGTACTGCACCGTGAAGTGGTTGTCTATTGCTTCGGCTATATCCAGCCTCTGTCGTAATGGTCGCTGAATATCTCCAATATCACTGTACACTTGCGTTCGTAGATGCCCATTTTGCCCGATAATGTGCCGTACTCCGTGCGCGTCATCACGATGTAGTCGCCCTCGGTCTGAGGGGCAAGGCAGGGATAAATGGCATCCCCGACAAGCCTTTTTATCTCGGGGTCTGCGAGCAATCTCTCACGTATAAATTGAGATGATCGCAATTTGCTACTACTAAACTCGCTCATCCATCAGTGCATTTATGATGCCTCGCTTCATCGCCTCTATAGCCTCCTTACCGTCTTGGTCCTTGGTAACACTCCAGAAGAGATTGCCCCGCATCTTACCTCGATTATATTTTTTCCCTGTTTCTCTCATCTCCGTGCCTCGGTCCACCAAGTGAGCATGTCGCCCCAGCGTACCGAAACCTACAATCGCCTCGGGCTTGCGCCGCTTGATGCGAAAGGCGAAACTCGATAGCAATGCACCCGTAGATTTTCCGTTGCGAAGGAGGCGGTCTCTCAATCTCCGCCGCCCTCCTCGTATAAGTACCTTAGAGGCTTCTCGCATCCCTCGCCGATACGCCTTGTTGGTCTGCAAAGCCGTCCACGTGCCAAGCGTCTCATCTACATGGGCAAAGCTGTAACGCTCTGGCCCTATTTCCAAGAACTCTGCTCTCTTTGCTGGTCTACCCATCAATTAATACACATGTTAAAACCACACTGTTATCATACGCATTAGGGTCTCTCAGCGTTATCCTATACTCCGCTCCCTCGAACCTTATGCGCTGTACCTCGTTGAGTCGCTTATCGTAACGGACACGGAACTGTAGACGCTCCCCGTCGAATTGTTCCTTTGCCTGGAAGCCATCCCCTCTGAGCGACCATTGGCGAACCTTTTGCGCTCTGCAGGTGTAGAGCGTTGTCCACTCCTCGGAGACGAAACCCGAGGGGCTTTGCTTCTGCTCCATTCGAAGCATCTCTAACGTATACCGTAAACTGCCAGCCCTCATAACTCTCTCCTATAAGGCATGAATAGATTGGCTAACGTAAAAGAGGCTTCTCGCACATTCCCCAGTGCATCTCCCTCTCGGTAGGCATAGAGCTTTGCTACCAAAATCTTGATAGCGTGTCGCAGGGGGGCGGGTAGTGTGCCGTCCCCGTTGAGTACTTCACTGAAAGGACGGTTTATGCAGTTCGCCAACTGCTCCTCCGCTGTCTCTATCAAACTCGTGATATAGACATCGTCCTCGTCGTGCCCTACGTTTAGGTGCGCTTTTGCTTCTTCTAAGGTGATATACATAGCTCATTAGGTTAAGAAGTGCAGGGTGCAGGACTAAAACCGCACCCTGCTATGTACTCATTACGCTAAAACAGCCATAGAGAAAGCCTGTGAACGGACAGGAGTTATATCCATATCTATATTCACCGTAAACTCTACCATGTTCTCTCTCGCTCTTGAATAGGGGTCTATAATGAAAGATGCCTCCCCGAAGTGCGTTATCGCACAGTAGCGGAAGTCTCCAAAGAAGATGGTATTATCAGGAGCATAATTGGTAAACTCAGAACGGTAGCTATTCATGAAACCATAGCGATATCCCGTATTGGAGTCAATGTGCATTTGGAGAAGCATTTCCTTATCGGCTGCTACCAATTGCTTCTTTTTAAGAGCGGCAGCCGTCTTGGTATTCATGATATATGCAGAGTTTCCTCCTAAGGCTTCTACCATGCTGTCCAATACCGCATGCTCTATATCCACGATAAGGCCTTGGTCCCAACCTTTTGAGGCAGTCCCTTGTATTTTCTGTGCACCAGTAAGACCGACAAAAGGTCCTTTGAACTTGCCATGAGCGGTGGTCGTAAACATAATCTTGTTCACCTTGCGCGCAATACCAGCCCCAAGGGTCCTCATCACAATTCCGTAGAGATTGCGATTGTCTACATTAAGAGCGGTGCGGGACACGGGGATAGACATTGAAATACGTTTTGGGGTAGGGGTTTCACCCGTGAAGTTCAGAGTAGACTCTGAAACTTTCTCATTTTCCCCTAAAACTGTAGCCTCTGGAGCGTCCACCTCCGCGTTCATAGGCAAGCCGTTTAGACCATCTTGTACCTTACATCCTAATTTGGATATAATTAATCCTTTTTCCAATGGGTCTAAAAGGTCCTGAAAAACAACAGGGACACTTGTCTCCTTTACGCTATCAAAGTTCACGACCGAACGAACATTGAACGACGCCTTGCCACTTGATCCTCCGCTTGCTACATCGCAAGCCATCTCAAGAAAACGTTTCTCCACACTGTCTCCCTCTGGAGCTGGAACCCCTGGTTGCTGTTGCATCATCGTCTCGATCTGCAACGCACGTTGCTCGAGCTCAAGAGCATTGAATTTGTCCTGCTCCTCTTGTGTCAAGGCACGCTTCTCGTCTTTAGCCTTGTCGATAATACACCTCATTTCGTGTGCATTCTCTGTCTGCTTTTGTAAAATCTCTAATCTTGTCATAACGTTATTTTGATTAAAACCTTCTTGCTCTTTGTTCTAACTCGGCATAGTAGCTACGCATCTCCTCCTCGCTTTTCTTTCCCTCTGGTGCTTGTAGACTGCGCACATCTACCGTAGTCTCTATATATGCTGGGTCCGTGGTAATACAAACATCGTAGATACCATCGAACTTGCGAATAGTGTGTATCCATCGTTGCTTCTCCTTGCTCCATTCTTTCTCTACGCAACCTTTCGAGTAGGCTCTAAACTTGAAAGAAGAGCCAGAATAATCGCCTCGTTTGATAAGCTCAAGGGCGTTATTCCCCTCTTGCGTATCGGGTGCTTCAAAGCTGTACTTCAAGCCCTTCTCGTCTACTGTGAGGGTTAAAGAACCTTTTCCCTTATTACTCCTCGCCAAGAGACGCTCTGGATTGTGCTCCACAACCGCCTTTACGTCCTGTGTTGCTAAAAAAGCATCCGTTACCGCTTCTGGGGCTATACGCTCTTCGAAGTAGTCCCCATCCCACCAATCGTACATTACTTGGCTGGGAGTGTTAAAAACAATAGCATACCCCTCGATAGTCCTGCCCTCAGCAGAAACGACGGGCTGGGCAATGCCTCCAAAACTTCGTATCTCTATATTTTTTTCTTCCATACTACACACGTCTATCTACTAATAGGATTTTTATAGCCGTTTTTGGTACTACTTTTCGGGCGTTTCCTCTTTTTTTTCTTCATTTTTCCCATCAATCGGCATCAAATTGCAAGAAATAAATGCCGTATCACCCCCTTTTACGGGCTCTCTGCCCTCTCTTTTTCTCGCCTCGTTGGGTGTCATTGTGCCTGATTGGATGGATAACATATTAGCCTCTGCCATCGCCTTTATATCTGCAGAGTAGAGGTCGAGTAGGTCAAATCTCACTCTGTACATACTCTTGTGTGAAGGGGAAGCAGGTATCAGCTTCGATAAAAATTCTTTCTCTATTTGTGTTAAGAGGGGTTTTAAGGTCTGCGTTAAGAAAGTGGAGGTGGCATTCTCGCTCGATTTGTAGTTACCCGCACGTTCCACAAAGACCATATCAGGATGTACTCCGAAGTATCTACATATAGAGTAAGGCGAAAACTTTCGTGTTTCGAGGAGCTGGGCATCGGCAGGGCTAATAGTGATAGGTGTAAATGTTACGCTACCTGGAATGCTCATTATACTCCTATCCGCCTCTATTTCCTGCTCCAAGCTGTCGGCTATCTTCTTGCGCTCCTTGTCTTGTATTTCCCCCATGCCCAGCACAGGATTGCCTCCCGACAAAAAGCCTTTCATCTTGTTACCTCTTTTGAGCGTATCAAGGGTTTGCTCGTCGCTATTGGCAGAGATGGACAACGTGCGACTTGCATACGTAATAGTAGAGACTCCGATGTACCCACCATCCAGCGTCTTGTTCTTTAGGTGGATTACTTCATGGCTCTGGTAAACATCCGAACGCCCACCGACTGCATCCGAAACCGTGTAGGTATTTTGGCGCACATCATAGTGTACGCTGTTGCTATCCAACAAGTAGAGGGCTTGCACCTCTCCGCGAGCGTCTCTCTGTATTAAGATATAGGCGTTACCTCTCAAGTAAAGGCTTACAATAGCATTCTGCAGTAGGACAAAGAAAGTCTGCCTCTCGTTAGCCTCACAGTTAAAGATGTTGTTTATTGGGGAGTTCTCTATATCCTTGAAAATACCCCCTCGCATACGTTGTAAGCGAAGAGGTAGAGAGGCAACGGTACCACTCAAAATATCGACGCATCTATATACGACATCGAGGCGCATAGCTTGCTCTTCTGTACGTACGGACTCACCGCGCACTCCTAACGTCCTCCATACAGTAGGCAGGTCGTTTATACTGACGCTTTTACTGCGTTTCATAAAGCTAAAAAATCCCATTATTGTGTCATCTTTATATTGTTCAGCATCCAAAAGTTCATCACGTTGGTAATCGCTCCGTCTATCTTACCGCTCTGCTTCTTTTTTATGGGCTTCCTATTCTCCAGTCTATCCTCGTCAATTGTTGCATTTCCAAAGCAATAGGCTGTAATAGGATTATCCTCGAAGGTTATACGATTTGTATATAGAGAGAGTTCGAAGCTCTCGACGGGGCTGGTAAAGTTCCCATACGTCTGTGCTATCTCGTAAAGGTGCTCTTTGCCGACACCTGGGGAGGACTTTAGCAATCGTATAAACTCCTCCGCCTTATATCTATCATAGCCGACACCTAAAATTGAAAACGGCTTAGAAAGTATATCATTCACTATCTGCCGATAATCTATCACCGCTCCTTCGCAAAGCGTTAGATACCCCGCATCTACCCATCTTTGATACAACTCCCCATTGGGATGTGTAGCTATCTGCCCCTCGGGGAAATAGTAGTGTGTTATGGAGTGGAAAGGTGTTTCCGTTGTGCGCTCTGGGAGAACACGACCAGGCATATAGAGCAAGTAAGAAACGGCAGAGAGGTCATCACATACCGACAGGTCCACAGAGGCTACACTTCGTACACCTCGAAAACTCTCTATATCTGTTCTTATACTTCTGCTTTCTATCTCCTTCGTTGGTATCCAGTCCTCCAGCTCACTATGAGCAAAGATGTTCAGGAGCTTGTTGCGGAACTCCTGCATATCCTCCGCACAGAGTTGCGCCTTATCCCATTTGTCTTTATAGAACTCCTCCCGACACGTTACCCCAAGATGTGGCTGTACTTTATACCACGTTGCTGGGTCTCCTTCGTCGTCGTCCACGTCGGGTTCGAAGATGTGAGCAAAGACACTATCCATCTCTATTTCTCCCCTTAACACCGACTTGTAGGTCTTGAGCATCTCATAGAAAGGTGTCTCCGTCTTACTGCTCGCCGTGGTGATAATCACCGTTAGGGGGTTAAGACGCACCCCCATCGAGGAGGTTAGGACGTTCTTTAGTGCTGCACTATCCGCCTGTGCATACTCGTCTACAATCACCGTGCTTGCATTCAACCCGTCCAGCGTACCAACGTCTGAGGCAAGACATTGGGCAAAAGAGCTTTTCCCTCTACATAGATTAAATACCTGCTCCCTGTTGATTTTGAAACGCCGCATCTTATGGTCCAATCGTTTCAAGATAAAGCGTATCACATCGAAACAGATTTTTGCCTGCTTGCTACTATTAGCAACTACAAACGCCTGAGCATTCGCATCGCCGAATAACAAGTCCTTCACGGCGAGGCTCGCTACTGAAGTCGTCTTACTGAACTTTCGAGGAACGAAAAGAAGTGCATCGGTAATAACTTTGCGCTCCGTGCCTGGATAGAAAAAACCCTCAATGTTGGTGAATTGGAATACCTGTATAGGGGTCAGCTTGTACCGCTTTGCCCCCTCATCGCTCGGGAACTCTAAGAACTCATAGGTAAGGATAAACTTCTGAACCTCCAAAGCGCGTAGTTCGTAGCGACAAGTCATTGTGTGGAATTTCTTTATAGCCAACAATTCGTAGAGATTATGCGCTTCTGGTCTCTCTATACACGCTTTGATGTACGAGGTTAAACGATCGTCTACCGAAGAGCAGAGCCTAAAGTCAATTGGCAAGGTTTGTAGCTCTCGAACGGTTTGTGCCTTCAAATCTCGAAGAGCCTGTTTTTCACTTTCGTCCATCTTCAAGCTCTTTTAGTTTTCTGTTCAACTCCTCTAATGCGTCGTCCTCGGCTACTCCCGACGCCTCAACGGTCAGCCGTAAAGAGGTTAGCACGTTGCGCTGCTCTTTGCATAAGTCAATATAAAGACCATACACAGGATTAGCCTTTAGACGCTTTTCGTTCTCCCGACTCTTCTCCTCGAGTGCTGGGGACATCATTATGCACTTCGCATAGGTCTTGTTACGTAAAGCCGTGATTTGAGCGCACGAAGTAATAAGTGAGTCGAAAGCGGGGCTGTACGTGCCTATAGCCTCCATTACCTCGCGCAACTCGCCCTTTATTCTCTCTACCTCTGTGCTTCTTTTCGTCGCCATACATTAGACCTTCTACATATAGGCAGAGAATAGCCGATTTTGGTACTACTTGCGCGCTTATTTTGAACGTACCTAAATCTTTTTTGAACGTACCAAAATAAATTTTGAACGTACCAAAATCTTTTTTGGTCGTACCTAAAAAAAGTCCCCTTCCGTGTGGAGAAAAGGGGAACAACAAACAGACAAGAACAAGGAGGCTATCGCCCCCCCCCAAAAAAAAAACGCCATTTTTACTATACCCCCACAGCCTTTTTGGACCTCGTGCGTGTAAAAGGACTCGGGGGTGGGTTTGGGTGCCTCCCCCTCCTCTTAAAAAAGATAGCCCCCTCTTAAATCCGAGGGAGCTGCTCTCATCAAAGACTACTTCCGCAAGGTAGCTTTGTCGATTTTAGACTACACAGAGAGGGACGATACGATACTAAGTAAAGAACTTCTTGACGAATAACTCAGTAAGTTGTTTATTACGCTCCTTGGTCGCCTTCTTGGATTTGCTCTTTAGTTCGATATGGACTTGGACGTGGCAAGCGTGGCAAAGGGCTTGTAGGTTAGAGGGGTCGTAGGCTAAAGCCTTCATCCGCTCGGGCGTGTTTATGTAGTTCTCAAGCGGTTGGATATGGTGTACCTCGGTAGCGGGTGTTGTCTTCCCTTGCTGTAAACATCGCTCGCAGAGGGGTTGGCTAACTAAGTAGGTGTTTCTTAGGTTGCGCCATCGGGTACAGTTCAGGAGCTCCGTGTATTGTTTGTTTCTTGCTTTCATCTTTTAGGATAGGTGGAACTTTTCAAGGGCGTACTGCTCGAAGTCCTCGTAGCTTGAGAACTCCTCACGGCAATAGTAAAGGGCAAGTAGGGTGTCTTGGCATATATCCATTGCCTCGCAGTTCGCTCGGTTGATACGCATACCGTCAAAAGTGTCTTGCAGTCGCTTATAGTGTGTTCGTATGAAACGGTCGGCAAATTCCTTATAACGCACTTCTTTTGCGCTCTGTTGCGTTTTATCTTTCTTTTTGATGTCATCCCCACTCCTGTACCTGATATTCGATTGTAGGCGATTTATAGAGCTTTCAGGGGTTGGATACAATTCCTCATACTCTGCGTTAGCATATTCCGTAAAGAGATGTTCTATGTAGTCATAGTCCGAACCGTTGAACTCTTCCCTCCTTGGGTCGCTTAGAATACGCAGGAATAAGCGCACGCAGGATAGCACAAATTGGTAATCACTTTTGAACCCATAGCGTGCGCGCACTTTAGATAGGCTCTCTGCCTCTTCATCGTTTAGATGCGCTTTTATTTGTTTGCCCTTCTTGCTCATTTCTATCTCCTCCTGTACTTCTCTATTCTTGCCTTTACGGCTTGTAATAAACTCTCCTGTACGCCCTCTTTCTTTCCTATTGCCTTTGTTATCTCCTCGTCGATAGTCCCTTCCGAGACAATCTGAACTATGCAGACGGGGCGCGTGCGACCTTGGCGGTGTAGTCTGGCATTAGCTTGTTGATAAAGCTCCAACGACCAAGTAGGACCAAACCAAACTATGATATCTCCTCCTTGCTGGAGGTTTAGCCCATGCCCCGCAGAGGCAGGGTGGGCGATGTAAAGCGGTATCTTGCCCTCGTTCCATCTGCGTATATCCTCGCTCCCCTTTATGCGTTCGGGGCGCAGTTTCTTAAAGCGCTTTTCTATCCGCTCGGCATCATGCTTGAAGTTGTAAAAAAGCAAGATGTTGCTCCCTTGTGCCTCCTCGATTATTTCCTCTAAGGCTTCGAGCTTTGCGGTATGTATTTCGTGATAGATACTATCCTCATCGTAGATAGCTCCGTTCGCAAATTGCTGTAGCTTATTAGAAAGTGCTGCGGCATTGATGGCAGATATTTCCTCCCCCTCTATCAGCTGAAGGACTTGCTCCTTCTCGAACTCCTCATACCTCTTCTTCTGCTCGGGTGTTAGCTTAACGCGCACTTCTTTATGAATACACTCGGGTAAAGTCAAATGGTCTACCGCCTTCATTGAGATACATATATCGCTTATCTGATTGTGGATAGCATCTTCACTGCCCTTTTTGGCTTTATAGTCGAAAACGACATGCCCGTTAGAACGACCTGGCACGAAGTAAGTAGACCTGTATTCTGTAACCGTCTTACCTAATCGCTCCCCCCTATCGAGTAGATACAGTTGGCTCCAGAGGTCTATCAGTCCGTTGGGGGCTGGTGTTCCTGTTAAGCCTATTACCCTGCTCACTCGAGGGCGCACTAAGCGCAGTGCCTTAAACCGTTGGCTCTTGGGCGACTTGAAGCTGGAAAGCTCATCTATCACAATCGTGTCAAAGGGAAAAGCGTTTTGGTATTGTGCCACTAACCAAGCCACATTCTCCCGATTGATAACATAAATATCGGCTTTCGCTCGTAGGGCTTCCTTGCGAGACCTTTCACTCCCCAGGACGGAGACAATACGAAGGTGTTTTAAGTGATCCCATTTTGCCACCTCATTGGTCCAAGTGTCCTCGGCAACTCTCTTGGGGGCTATCACCAAGACCTTGTTTACCTCCATCGTTTCGTATTGCAATATGCTTAATGCGGTGAGGGCAGATACTGTTTTGCCTAATCCCATATCAAGGAAGAGCCCGCAGTAGGGATGCTCTATGATATGCTGTATGGCGTATTCTTGATAAGCGTGTGGTGTAAATTTCATTGCTTTTCGGTGTCTATATCGTTTAGTAGTTGCTGGAGGCTCTTCATATCATCCACCACGTAGGTGGGAAAGCCAAGCGCGTTTATACGTCTCAATTCTAATTGCTGTAGCTGTGTGGGGCGTTCTCCTGTTGTCTTTATCTCGGCAAAGAATGTTTTACCGTTAGGAAGGAGTAGTAAGCGGTCAGGTACACCTCTGTGATTAGGCGACACAAATTTGTAAGCTATCCCCCCTCTTTTCTTTACTTCCTCTCTTAGCTTTTTCTCTAATAACTTCTCCTTCATGGGTCCTTGTTGCGTTTACATTTATTTGCAGTTGTCGGGTGTGTCTTATGTGCTTGTTACCAACGCTACCAAGATTTCTATATACTCTAAGCGATTAGGCGCATTAGGCAGTATTAGGCTCTATATATACTCTCTATTCTCTCTAATCCGTTATAGTGTTATTTTTTCTACTTTCTTGGTAACAAATACTTTATTATATAGATAAATAGTTGATAATAAGAGAGTAAAGGGTGTTACCAAGGTGTTACTAAGCGGTGTTACCGACAATTTCTTGGTAACACTTTAATAATTATGTTACTAAAAAGGGGCGTCATCGTTGGTAACAGTAGAAGAGTTAAATAGGTGTTTATTATCCTTAATTGTCTTATTGGTAAAATTCTTCTGAAGACCATATATTACAATACGGCAGGGGGTCGCTTCTCTCTTCCAACCTTCGCAGGCGAGTATCATGTTAGCAATCTCATTAGAAATGCCTTTTGTGAGGTCGGAGCGTTGTCGTTCGAAGAGTTCGCACCACACCTCCGCCACGCAGACACGGGTACGAGGTTCGGCGTATTCATCTCTATTGCCACCTCCCTGAAGGTATAGGATACGATCCGAAATGGTGAGCTGGTCCCACCATCGAGGTATAGGCGTATTAAGGTACTCCTGTATCATACCAATACGGCTATCCCGTTCGGAGTGTTGCTTCTGCTCGCTCTGCGCGAGTAGCTCCAAGGGGGCGGTAAGATGGAGCGAGGCACCCTCTTTATAGCGATGCACCGCTTCCGCCCAAATCTGGTCTACCTCCCTTTCGAGGTCTGCAAAGATGCTTTTCGTTGGCTCTCTCTTTCCTGTATCTATCGGGAGAAAGCGACGGTTACCTGTTGGGTCTTTCAAGAACTCATGGTTATTGGTCGTTCCCCAGAAGACACACTGGCGGGGGAAGGTTTCTACACGTCGTGCGTAGGCGGTACGGAAGCGGTCCGTCTGCTTGGTGATAAAATGCTTGATAACGTCAAGGTCGGCTTTCTTTAACCCTGCCAGCTCCCCAATCTCTATAATCCATGCCCCCTGTATCTGCTCTACGGCTTCCTTGCCCGAGACAGTACCAAAGCTATCGGAGAACCAGCTACGCCCCAGGAAGCGCACGAAGGAGCTTTTCCCACACCCTTGAGGTCCTACAATCACGGGGACGTAGTCGAACTTTATCCCTGGCTGGTAGATGCGTGCCACGGCAGCCGTTAGACACACCTCAGCTACAGAACGGGTGTAGGGAGTATCCTCCGCTCCGAGATAGTCGATAAGAAGAGTAGAGATGCGCTCCACGCCGTCCCACCTGCACGCCTCTAAATAATCCCTCACGGGTTGAATTGATGCTTAGAGAGGGTAATCTGCATAGCGTCCTTTATCTTCTGTACGCCTGTGATATTGTAGATGGTCTCGAGGTAGTCTCTCAGCCCTGCATCGTCGGTATCGTTAAGGTCTCGAGGAGCAGGCAAAGGAGACCACGGCAACGCCTTCAAGACTACATCGGTCTTGCGGAAAGCGTCATGCGCAAGAGCGCCTTTCAGTTGAGGGTCGTTCTCTAATATGAGTCGAATATTGGCGGAGGTAGCACGGTAAGCCCCCCTACGATCTACATCCATCTCGGAGAGCCACTCCATGTCTGCCTCCTCTTCGAACTGCTCGGCAAAGTCCGCCCCTGCCTCCTTGAGGCGCTCCTGTCCCAATAGATTGCGCACCTTGGCGTCCTTAGTCGCCCTCTCGCACATAGCTATATAGGAGGGAAGACGATTTACAGGCGTACCCTCTTGTGCCTCCTCGTCCTGGAGTCCATAGAGGTGCAGGCGCACCAAGTCGAAAGCATTGCAGAGCTTTCCCACTATAGTCGGTACTGTGATGTGAATAGGCGTACTTGTCTTCATAAACCACTAACCCCGAAGAGGTAGAACCCTCTCGATAGGTGTAGCGATTCGGAATATCGCAAGCCGTGTACACATCGTCCAGATAGCCCTCTATCGCTTCGGAGATGGTGTAAGCTCGACAAAAAGCCCCTACGATGCCCCCTTTCTCGCAAGGGTCGCCTTGCTTGGTAGCCTCTCTCCGCACGACCGCCTCTACACGGTCGCTTACGGGCCACTCTGCGGTATTGGTCCAATCCTTATAGCTTCCGAGCATCTCGTCGGCAGAGAGGAACGGACCATCTACCGAGTCGAATAGAAACTCCCCATCCGAAGAGGTGGAGGGCCAATACATCAAGCGTTCGGGTTGGAAGGTGGTATCGTCAAAGTAGTTTATGCCGAGTGTGCCAGCGATGCGCCTCGAGATAGCCACATACTCATCGCAAGCTACAGGACGATCGAGAGGCACTATCAATCGAAGTCGTGGCTTTTCGGCAGAGTGGCTGTGCGTGGTGTAGATAGCCCCAGCACAATTAAAGAGGAGGCAAAAGTCATCCCAAATCTCCTTATTCCCGAAGTCTATATCCAATGACACTAAGGAGCGATGGAGGATAGCACCATGTTTGCGCCGCCCTCCTGTGATATAACCGCCCACAAAGCCCCCTACGTCCTTTATTTCGTCTCGTCGGGACTTGTTGGAGGAGCAGTAAGAGGCGAACGTCTCCGCCGTACGGTGCGTAAGCGAGAGGCGCATCAAGAGTTCGCTCCATAGCATCTCATGATTACGCCACGCGGTGTCTTTACGGTTGCGACCGATGGCGATATCCAAAGGGCCGTCGTGTTTTAGTGTTGTCATACTATTTACAATAATAGGGTGTTGCGAAAGCCTCTACATGTAGTGGGATATCGGGAAGCCAGACGGGAGGGGTCGCCATGCTATCTGCAATCCGTCGCAGAGCGTCGGAGGCTCTCTCCTCGGGTATCTCTGCTACAATCTCGTCATGGACGTGTAGCACTACATCGTAAAAAGGGTTTATGCGGACAAGGGCACAAGCCAGAATATCCCGAGCTACTGCCTGCGTTATATTCTCCACCAGCTTACCGCCGAAAACATATTCCTCCTCTCCATCTTTTATATAGGAGAAGCCCCCCTTGTCGGGCTTAGCCCCACGGTAAACCAGCGCCCGACCCGATGGCAGCACTATACAGAGGTTGCCCTTGATGAGGCAGAAGTGGAGATAGACGTTTACAATCTTCGTTCTCTCTTCGTCTCCACGATTTTGATATATAAAGAGTGAGAAAGTATTTTCGGGCGCATGTATAGCCTCTAAAGCCATACTCATACACTTGTCCCAGAAGGCTACTATCCGTGGGTTGGCGCGTCGCCACTCGCTTACGATGATGGGGAGCTCCTCACGGGTTATCCCTTTGTCGAGCGCGCCCATTCCTATAAGAGCATTAACGCCCCCTCCGTATCCCAACGAAAGCTCTGCCACCTTCCCCTTAGGGCGGAGGGCGGGGTCTGCCAGGACGGTCTCCATATCCACTCGAAACATCTTAGAGGCGGAGGTTTCGTAGAGTAGCCCATTGTTGCGGAATAGCTCCAACCTCCACTCCTCTTGTGCCAGACAGGCTAATACACGCGCCTCAATAGCGGAGTAGTCGGCTACACAGAAGAGTTTATCGGCAGACGGAACAAAGGAGGTGCGGACTAATTGCGCCAAGGTGTCGGTTACATCCCCGAATAGAAGAGCGATGGACTCCACATCTCTGCTTAGCACAAGCTCTCGTGCGGTGTGCAGGTCTTCAGGCGACAAGGAGGTAGAGGGTAGGTTGTGCATCTGAACGCCACTACTGGACCACCGACCCGTAGCCGTGCCGAGGTACTGCAGGTGATCGTAGATGCGTGTAGCGTTCACTACCGACTTCTGTATGGCGGAGTACTTCTTGCAGGCGGTGCGCTGGAGCTCTAAGTAGTCCCTTATGTCCTCCTTTATAGCCTCGTCCGCCAGCTCGCCCAGCAGAGCCTTGAGAGCGGACTTGCTTAAGCTCTGTAGCACACGCCCCGTGCGACGAGCCAAATAGTCTCTAAAGAAGGTGGGGGTGGCGGAGTTGCCGATACGTTTTTCTAAGCGTACACGGAGCGCACGTTGGTGCTTTTCGTACATACGTAGCGCAGATGCCACAAATCGAGCATCTACCTCTATCCCCCTACTGTTTATCTCTTGGTCCACCTTGTAGACCTTTTGCTCGTCCTCTAACAAGGGAGAGGGGTAAAGGGTAAGAAGGTATGCGTGCAACTGCATCGTAGCGCAGAGATTGGCCCAAACAGACTCCGCAAAGAGCGACCAATCTTTATCATATTGTTGCGCTATGTTGCGCTTGCCTTTTTTATTGGGCAACGCGAATAGCTTAGTAAGAGTCGCCTCTTCGGGATAGGGGGCTATTTTGAACAGTAGCGCGGAGGCTATCTCGGGGAGACCCTGTGGAAGTCCCGAGACGGTGCAATGCGCCTTGGTGTCAAACCATTGCCGAGCATCGAGCGATACGCCCAAATAACGCTCTAAACAGAGGCGGGTGAAGCGTGTATTATGTGCCACTTTTACCACGCTGTCGCTCCTCAAAAGGGCTACCACCTCGTCGTCCAGCTTATCGCCTTGCGCTGTATGCACTAACCCCTGCACATCATCATTGAGGTGATAGGCTACAACAAGAAGCGTAAAGTCGTCATGCGCAACGAAGCGCGTAAGACCAGCGACAGGGTTCTCTGGGCTAAAGGCTTTGAGAGATATGTATAGAAATTGCATAGAATAAGAGGGTTAAAAGAGGAGGCAACCCCTTACGGTTACCTCCTCAACGGAAAGAAAAGAAAGATTAGAAAGGTAAGTCGAAATCGTCTGTGGAGTCGCCATCCACGAAGGAGTCCGCAAAGTCGTTTTCCGCAGAGGTGCGACCGCCAAGGTATTCGCCATCCTTGAGCTTTTGTACGTTGTTCAGCCCACAAGCCACGCCCCTATTGCCTGCCTTGTCGAAGTGGTAGAAAGTGATAGAGGCGCGCCCATAGCAACCGCTGTACAACTCCTCGGGGTCTATGATGGGCTGTAGGTTCTTATCCACCACCCTGGGCGCGCTTTTGCACTTGCGTTCACGTAGTAATGCCCTGCATAGTCGGGGTCGTCGGGGCGGTCTAAGTCGCCATCGTTAAGCGGTAGCTTGAACTTAGGGGGTAGTTTACCGCCCATTTTCGCCTTTGCTTGTTCGGTGGCTGTCTTAACCGCCTGCAGGATAAGCTCTATCGTCTTCGTGTCGCTCTTAGGGATAAGGAGCGATACGGAGTACTTTTTCTCTTGTCCCTCTTCAATGGCGTGGGGCTCAAATACGTGCAGGTAGCTAAAGCGTACCATGCCTGTGATTACTTTTGTCGTTGTAGATGGATTGTTTGCCATAATCTTGAATTTGTTACTGTTATTTTGTTAAATAGTTCCCGTCGTAAGAGGGGGAGATTTAGGTACGTTCAAAAATCATTTTGGTACGTTCAAAAAAGTTTTTGGTACGTTCTAATTTCTTTTTGGTCGGTACCTAAAATCGCCCCCCTTTGTGTAGGTTTAGTAGCACCCCTCGAACTCTTTTTCTTTCGTTGCCCACTCCTTCTTGTATATCCTCTTTCGGACACTTGCGTACCAGGCACGCACTCTCTCGGGGTCGTCGTAGGCGATATTTATATCTTTACTATTGGAAGGCACTGCAGGAGGTGCAAGACGCTTGTAGGGGTCGTCTTTGTAAGGCTTTTTCATGAGAAGTCCTCCACAGCTCCCGACACGGAGCCTATCTCGGGGCGTTTGTCCGACAAAGGGACAAGGGTCGGTTTGCCCGCAGGTTTTACAATATGCGCCCCGAGCAGTTCTCCGAACTGCTTCTTGCCAACTGCTTTCTCTAAGGCAGTTATCCCCAAGAGAGCGCGAGAGTAGATTTGCTCCTCCGTGTACCCCGCCTCCATTAGGATAGAGGCGCACGTTTCGGGGTTGATGATAGTGCGCACGCTTCGCCCCTCTACGAGCTTGAAGCCCTCAAAGTGCTTGCCGTTGTCTCGAGCCTCCGTAAGTGCATGCTCTTCGATGGAGGAAACCCAATTCTTGAGCGCCTCCGCACGACCTAAGATGTCGGCTATCTCTGCGTCGGAGAGGAGCGCGGGCGCACGGAACTCATACTTCGCCACCTCGAGCTGCGCATCGGCATACGCTCTACATCGGCACTTAGCACGGCAGAAGCGACAATGTTCACCACTAACGAAATCTCCCCCTCCTTGGAAAGCCAATTGCGCCTTGGGGATAACCACCTCTTTGGCAAACTTCTTTAGCTCCTCTACAGAACACTCCCAAGAGGAGTAATTGCCAATGCGGGGTTGGTAGATGGTCATACGCACCCTCTTAATATCGTATAGGATGCCGTGCGCCGAGAGCGCACCAAGGGCGTATATCATCATCTGCTTATTCTCCCGAGCATCTACCGCTACACCCTTGCCATACTTGAGGTCTATAACCTCGAGACGGTCGTCGGCAACAATCACCGCATCGCTCGTGCCGAAACCTTCGGGGATGTACTCCGTCAAGTCGAGGCGAGACTCTATAAAGAGCTGCGCATCGCGGGTCGCCCTCTGTGCAGCGGCAAAGGTTTCTAACACTACCGTGGCATACTCGCTTGTATGCTCTCTCATGTCTGCATTATAGTAGGGCGAGGCGACCAACTTCTCCAGCTCTGCGTTGAATAGGTCCTCGTCAATCTCCCCAATGGCGAGGCGTAGCTTCAATTCGGCAAGTGCGTGCGCTATTGTCCCCTCTTCGGCAGCACTGCTGGAGCTGTCGGGGAACTGCTCCTCGAGCCGTGCGCTGGGCGTACACTCCAGCCATCGAGATGCCCCCGAAGGACCTAAAAGAGCGTGCGCCGATGGGCTAAGGGTTATTTCTTGTACAGGGTTCATAGGGCGGACACTTGGCTAAATACTTCCTCAAACTTGTCAGGGGTGATAGAGGGTACAGAGGTGAAGCCGTACCCTTTGAGGATAGCGATTATCTCCTCTCGATGCCCCTCTTTGTTTTTCTGCATAATGATGCGCTTAACGTCATCTAACGTGAGCGTAGAGGCGGTAGCGTTGGCAGGTTCATGGATTGTAGGAGCTTCCGCAGGGGCAGGGGCAGGAGCAGGAGCAGTAGCGGCAGGCTCTTCGCTCTTAGGACTCTCGGGAGCAGGGGCAGACTTCTTAGATGTCGGCTTTGCAGGAGCTGTAACGGCAGGCGCGCCCAGCGTTTTCCCCGTGAGTGCCTCGGTTAGTTGGTTCAGTGCCTCCAATAGCTCGGGCGTTGCACTGATTTGCAATGTAATTACCATAGTCTTTTTAGTTATTATTGATTAGTATGCTCTCTTGTGGATGGCTACATGGGTCGTAGCCTTACTTTCTATTTCTTGATTGGTTAATACCTTTTTAGAGGTCATCCATCGCTCTACCTCCTCTTTGTTGAAGTAGAGCTTCTTCCCTTTCTTATAGTGCGGTATCTCGCGCCTTGAGGTGAGCTGGTAGAGGTGGGCAACGGTGAACCCCGTTAGCAGTGCCACCTCGTGAATGTCCAGCACCGACTTCACTCCAAGCAGTGTGAGTTGCTCTATTCGATCCAATCGATCATTCAGAGCTTTTACTTCTTGTACTTCCATAGCGTTTATATCTGAGGTACCCACTTTTTGTAGTACGCTATCTTGTAAAGAAGATAGCAGAGTACTAAATGCACGATAGCGTTTATCTTGTTCCAGATGAAGCGGTGAAAGAGCTCTTTCGTAAGCTCCTCGTTGGGGAGCGTGTCGCTTATGAGTACGATAAATGCCCCCGTACCCCACGCTACGAAAACCGCCCATAGCACCCACTTTTCTATACTTTGTATTCTCTTCATATTAGTTGTAATACTGTTTTCTGTTGTTTTTTACTCTATACCTTTGTGCTCACGCTTAAACTATTTTTTTGTTATGCAATACCCCCGACTGAAATCCGAAGAGCAAAAGTTCCTCCTTAATCTCGACCCTCTCTCTGAAAATGCTACCGATAAAACAGTACATGATAAATACGTAAGACTGTTTACTCTTGGGCTACTCTGTATTACGAAGCAAGCAGGTGTAGACACTGTTATATTTCGAGTAACCCTTAAAGGGCAGAGGTGCATAGCCCTGCTAAATGATAACTCCTTGAAAAAGCAAACTCAAAAGAGGATTTGGAGCAAAGCCATAAAGACATTCATCTCCATAATAGGATGTATTGCAGGATTGGTAGCAATTGCAGAGTTCATTATCAAGTTCCTGTAACAAGCCTCAAAACGAACAGAGCTATATGTATAAGCGATGCTATCAGGAGGGTACAAGTGGCAAGCACATCCCATATGCGGCTTTTCTTTACCTCGTCCTCTACTTTCCTTTGTAGTTCCTCTATCTGCCTTTCCATCCTCGCCGCCCTCTCGTCAAATCTTGATGCTTTTTCTATAATAAAGTCGTGCATTACTACGGTATCCACGTGCGCTCTTTTGCGGAGAATGTTTACAGCTGTTAGTATCGCTTCGTCCTCTTCGGAAAGGCGTCCTTTTGCGAGGGAGGCAATAGCTCCCTCTTTCTTATTTATCTGTTTCATATTCATTTCACCATTGATGCAGTGCACACTAAAGCATCTCCTACAATGAAGTCTTCAAACCAAATAGCTCCGCTCTCCGCCGCTATTTCGGTAGCCTTTTCATTGCGCTCTGCTCCTTTTGCGAATTTGCCCTCTTCGTTTATCACCATAAAGCGGTTGTGGTTAAGTGCGAGGGTCTCGATATATCCGCCTACATAGCCCTGTAGCTCTTGTAGTGAGAAGTCCGTCCCGTTCTCGGGGGTAACGTCCACAACCTCCCCAGATTGCTTGTATAGCTTCGCAGTTATTGTTACGATTGTTTTTAATTCTTTCATATTCCTTTCTCCTCCTTTTCACTTAAATACTTCTCAATGATTTCTTGGTTAGCAGGCTTTGGAGTTCTCTGCCCCTTTGCCCACGTCTTCACCGTCTCTATCGCCACGTTGCACAGTCCTGCCAGCTCGAACGCCACCTTGTCCTGCTCCCTCTTCCCGAGGTTTTCCCATTTCTTAATTAAACTTTGTGCCATTTTCTCTATATTTGCTTTGTATTGTTTTGCAGTTGCAAAGGTATGACGAAATTTCGTCATACGCAATACCTTTCGACGAAATTTCGCCAAATTTCTTTACAAAAGATTGAATTATATATGTATACATCTGTAAATGACAGGATTAGGGAAATAGCCAATAAGCTGTATAACGGCAATATAACCGCAATGGCCAAGGGTACATTCATAAGCAGAACCACGATTAATAGCATAATCGGAGAAAAAGAAGTATCTCCAGGCTACGAGATAATACGCAGGATTGCCGAAATGTCGTCACACAAAATAAATTTAGACTGGCTTATAACAGGAGAAGGTGAGATGTTAAAGAGCTCTTCGGAACCCGACAGCAATAGTATGAAGTACTATTATGAACTCTCCGCGACGGCAGGTAATGATATATGGATTAGTGATAACGAAATCAATCAGCCTTATAAGCGCATCAACTTCCCTAACTTTGAGGGATGCGTAGCATTTAACGTCACGGGGGAGAGTATGTACCCAACAGCAAAGGAGCGAGACATTGTAGCAATAGTACCCGAAGACGTACAAACAATAGTGAACGGAGAAATATACCTTGTAATAACAAGAGACGGACAGAGGATGATTAAGAGGTTGCGTACCTCAGGCATAGACGAGGAAGGGGGATAATTATTACCTGTATTTCAGACAACCCCGACAAAGACCTTTACGCTCCTTTCAATGTTTCTGGAAACGACATACACAAGATATTTCGCGTTAAAGGCTTTATCTCTTCTTCTCTTCTCGCTTAAAAAAACAATTAGAAATAAATAAACAGTATGGAAGCCTATGTTTTAGCCGCCATTATTGTGGCAATCGTACAAATCATCATCATTGTAAAATTCTTTCAGATCGCACAAGACCTACGTTTTTTTAGGGGCGAGTATGAAAAGCTAAAAAGAACACACCGCTTTGGAGAATACGTCAACACGAAAGGAGATAAGGCTTTCGCAGTAGGAGATCAAGTATACTCTCTGGAGTTAAAAAGGAAAGTAGACATCCAGTCTATCCGCGAGGACGGGAGCTATAGATGCACATACTTAACGAATGCGGGTATGTGTAGAAAGGATATACCAGGGGACCAACTTACAGACACCCCGCCAACAGAAGCAAAATAATAACCGCTCTGTACGCCATAGAAGATGCGATAAAAACAGAAAATACCAACGAAAGCAAAAAAGAATTATGAAATCTGATTTTGAGGAAATTGTGTACCTCGTTCTCTCCTTAGTATTTGGGATATTCGGAATTATACTCTTTTTCAAGGTATGGGGAATGACCAACAATGTAAAGAAGCTAACCGACCACTTCCTAAACCCTTCAAAAAGCGATAGTCGCACAGGAGAGCAAGATATACATTTTGAGGATACTACTGAAGAAGGGGACAAGAAGATAGAGGTTTACGACCCACGACTGGATGATATAAAGGCAGGCGACAAGGTAGTAAGAAAAAGAGACGGGAAAGTCCTCACAGTGGACTCTATCAAAGATGGTAGGTTTTTCTGCGACTCAGGGGCTATGGCTGGATACAAGTACTACAGCAAAAACGAAGTGATGATACAAGAATAGAAGCACACCCATCTTCCATCTTTATTTTTTTAGACTACCTTTACTGCACGAACCATTTATTACGTTATCAGGAAACGTACAGAAAATGAACGAAAACAACTTTTCCATCGTCTTTGAAAACGAGAGAAACGAGGTTAGTGCAGAGTTACTAATCGGCTGCCTTATGCACACGACCTCTATTATTACGGAGGTTAATAAACTTATAGGGCCAGAGAAAATAATCGACATTAAAGTGAAAGCCTTTGAAAAGGGTAGCTTTCAAGTCGATATAGAGCTTATAGAGGGCCTTATAGCTACGCTCTTTTCCTCTCAAGGAGTTGAATATGTAGCAAATATCATAGAAACCGTAAGCGGAATATACAAGCTTGTAAATTTCCTTGGAGGCAAAAAACCTAAGGAAATATCAAAAGAGGGGAACAGCGTTACCATAACGAACCAAAGCGGAGGGTCTGTAGTTATAAACCAGCAAGTTTTCAATGTGTACGGCACTTCTCCCGAAATTCGTTCCCATATACAAAAGCAGTTTAAGCAAATGCAAGATTATGAAGATATTTCGGGTTTTAGATTCCAAACGAGAGAAGAGGTAGTTTATACTCCTAAGCAGGATTTCCCTGTTATAGCTATGCCTATCGTAATGCCTAACCAAGAAGAACCGGCTAAGACGACAACAATAGAAAATGTTCCTCTAAAGATACTTCGCCCCAGCTTTGACGAAAAATTGGGGTGGGACTTTATATACGAGGGTCAAAAAATATCCGCAAAAGTAAAAGACAAGGATATACTCAAGCAAATAGATATGGGGGAAGCATTTGCTAAGGGGTGTCGTATGTTGGCAGACTTAGAGATAACATATTACTACGATGCAGGAGTAGACGAATATATGCTAACAAAAGACAGCTATCGAATTGTAAAGTTCAAAAAGCTACTTCCTCCTCCTCCCATCCAAGAGCCTTTCATTTGAGGCACAGCAAAAAGATTTGTTATACAGGCTATAAAACCCACTACAATATAATGCAAGAACGCATATTTGATTTTATAAGTGCCACATTCGGAGCTTCTTTTGCCATCGTTCTAGTCGTGATAGGTGTTGTTATTTGGCTGACACATTATATAACGAAAAAAGTAACAGTGATAAACTCTTCGCACGATAAAATCACAAAAGGTATAGAGAAGTCAGAGGCAAACATTGATGAAATAAGAAGAGACCTGGCTTACATCAAAGGCACTATCGACATTGCCAAAGCGGGAACCACCCCTTTTATGCAATCTCATAGTCCTATTTCTCTTACTGACGAAGGCAAAAAGGTTGCAATGGAGCTAAAGGCGGAAGGTATTATCCTTTCCAATTGGGACAAAATTAGGAAGGACCTACTAAATAAAGACCACAAGACCGCATACGATATACAAACCTATTGTATAGAGACTGCCTCCGTATCTCCAAGTACTTTCTTTGACGACTGCAGCATCGTGTTAGTTAAAGATTTTGCTTTTAAGGAGGGTAAACCTCTGCAGTTATACCTCCGATTACTGGGTCTTCTAATAAGGGATAAATATTTTGAAGAAGAGGGGATACCCTTATCAAGGATTGACGAAACGGCACCCGAAAAGTAAGTTGCCGATAGTACAACAAACCCCGAGGTGGAGACGCTCTCGGGGTTCTCTTTTATTTCTTTTCCTCTTGGATATTGACTTTCGGTATCATAGAGACAGCGGACTGTTTTCTTTTGTCTAAAATTTTGGCGTAAACTTGAGTTGTGGCCAAGAACTTATGTCCGAGGAGCTTTTGGACCGTATAAATATCTGCTCCAAGGTCTATCATAAGCACGGCGAAGGTGTGCCGTCCAGAGTGAAAGGTGAGGTTCTTATTTACACCTGCACGAACAGCCCAAGTTTTTAGTTCGAACAATGTATAAGCACTGTACTTGAAGTCGTAGAAAACAAGCTCTTCGTTTCCTCTTCGTTCTCCCATGTAGTACCGCTTCGGGGCTTATATCGTAGTACTCTTGCCCTCCCGTCTTTTGTTGCTTGAATATTATGCGAGTGTATTCGCCTTGTTGTGTTACTTCTCCCCACGTCATCTTTTGTATATCGCTTTTCCGTATACCCGTTAGGCAAGAAAAGAGGAAAGCACGTTTTAGTCCAGGATAGTTGGTTTCTGTGTTTGCCATCGCTCGTACCTCATCAAGCGTAAGATAAACACGCTCTTTCTCCTCTGACTTAAAACCCTCGATGCCACGAAGGGGATTATGTGGCAAGATACGATCCTCCACCGCTTGGTTTATACAAGCACGTAGCTTGTTGAAGTAAGAGAGCTTACTGTTTTGCGACAATGGTCTCTTATTAAATACTGTATCAACTTTCTTTCTACTATCCCTTACCCTTGTGGCAGTGTCAAGGTATCGCTTAAAGCCTTTTATCCATTGGGGGGTGATGTCTCGAAATGTCGTCGATGGAGAACAATACAACTCGAGATGTTTAAGGGCAGACCACCAGTTACCCCAATTACCCAAAGACCCCTTTTTATTTAGTCGTTGCTCACACAGACTCCTATAGTAGTCTAAAAAATTAGTATCGAGCTTATAGGCAGCGTCAAAGCCATAGCGCCCGTTTTGCACCTCTACAAGTCGCTTTGCCCGTACAGCCTCGGCGAGCTGTAGGGTTTGTCTATTCGTCTCCCTGTCGGCTCTACTCGCTTCTGGCACCAAGTACAGGCGTAGATACTCATACGTCCTTTTTCCGTCCACGTATATATCCAAATAGAGGGATATATTCCCAGATGCCATTTTGCGTCTTCTCAGACGGACAGGTTCTTTCGACTTACTCATTTTGTTGCTATCGCGTTATTATGTTTTTCAGCAACAAAATAACAACAAAGAAACAACATAAACAACACAGCTAAAGAAAAACAAGCTACCTCCAAGACTCTCCGTAAAACCTTGTACTGTTGGAGCTTGTTTGTTTATTCTTACTTTTCTTTATCTGTTTGTCATTCGCCCGTATTTTCCTATTACTTGCCGATGCAAAAATGTTGGAAGATGTAGTGGAGGGTGTCATCGCTCGATATTTCCCGTCCCGTGATAGCACCAATTGAATGAATGGCGTGTCGCAAATCGAGCGTTAGCAAGTCGGTCGAGAATCCCGCATCAAAGCCCGAACGCATCCGCCCAAGTGCATCATACGCCTCCTGAAGTAGTTGATGATGACGCGCATTGCTCACAATCAAATCGGCTTCACTTGCCTTAGCTTCGTCCATAATAGTGACCAACTCCTGTTGTAACCTTTCTATCCCCAAGCTCGAACGAGCAGAAATAAACAAGCAAGGTACCTCTTCGGCAATGGATTCGTGTATTCTTCGAGCCATGGTTTGTTGCGTTGCTTCGTCCAAATCTTCACTCTTATTGATGAGGACAAGCATAGCACGATGGACTCTATCTTCCCAAATTTCTTTGAGATGCTCCAACTGATGAGCTTCGTCTAAACGGGTCGCATCGAGCACCGAAAGAATAATATCTGCCTCTTGTATCTTGGCACGACTTCTCTCAATACCCAAGCTCTCAATAGCATCTTCGGTTTGTCGCAAGCCTGCAGTATCAACAAATCGGAATAAATATCCGCCTATATGGATAGTATCTTCAATGGTATCTCGAGTGGTACCATGAATGTCGCTCACAATAGCCCGTTCTTCACCCAGCAAATTATTGAGCAAGGTACTTTTACCAACGTTGGTAGTCCCCACAATCGCAACGGGGATGCCTCGCTTAACGGCATTCCCCAAGCGATAACTATCGATGAGTTTACGGAGTTTAGCTTCTATAGTATCACAAAGGGCAAGCAACTCGGTACGGTCGGCAAACTCAACATCTTCTTCAGAGAAGTCCAATTCAAGCTCCATCAGTCCCGTTAAGCGGAGCAATTCCTCTCGAAGGGCATTCAGTTCTTCGCTATACCCCCCTCTTAGTTGCTTCATAGCCATTTGATGTTGCGCCTTGCTCTCGGAAGCAATAATATCTGCAACTGCCTCGCTCTACTTAAATCCATCCGCCCATTTAGATAGGCACGACGAGTAAACTCGCCTGCGGTAGCCATCTCACAGCCCTCTTGAATAAGGCTCTCTAACAATCGTCGTCGGATATAAACAGAGCCATGACAGGAGATTTCGACAGTCTCCTCTCCTGTAAAGGAGTGCGGAGCTCGGAAATAGGTCAGCAGAACCTCGTCTATAAGTTCGCCATCTGCTATCATCTCTCCATAGTAAGCGTGTCGAGGCTTAACTTTTTCTATTAAAAGCTGCTTACCTCTATAATGAAAGAGACGAAGGGCGAAAAGAAGAGCTTGAGGACCCGATATACGCACCACAGCAATCCCCCCAACTCCTGGGGCAGTGGCAACAGCGCAAATAGTAGATGTGCTAAAATGATTATCTGCCAACATAATTACTACAAGTCAAAAATGTTGTTTGTGATAAAACAGTTGTATCAACCTCTATAAAGAAGCTATTCAAATCCAAAAATAAATGCAAGTTGCAAGTAAAGAATATAAAAACTCCTCATCAATACACGCCTTCACGAGATTGATGAGGAGTCTTACTATTAGTCCTTGTACAAAAGGATATAAGGATTAGTCAATAATCTTCACCCAACCATGAACGTCTGGAGCATCTCCATATTGGATAGCACGGAGTGTATTGTAAAGTTTTTCACAATGTTTGCCTGGCTTGCCATCCTTAGAAATTTCGTAAGTCTTATGCTCATCCAAGTCGTCGATGCGAAGGATTGGACTAATAACAGCAGCTGTACCACAAGCACCTGCTTCTTCAAATTCTAAAAGCTCTTCCTCTGGCACAGGACGACGCTCAACCTTCATACCCAAGTCTTTTGCCAACTGCATCAAGCTCATATTGGTAATAGAGGGAAGAATAGAGCTTGACTCTGGTGTGATGTATGTATTGTCTTTAATACCAAAGAAGTTAGCAGGACCGCACTCATCGATATACTTCTTCTCTTTAGCATCAAGGAAGAGACATGCAGAGTAACCCTTTTCGTGTGCCAAAACAGTAGGTATCATACCAGCGGCGTAGTTTCCTCCCACTTTGATAGTACCTGTACCCAATGGAGCCGCACGGTCATAGCTACGCATAATAGCCATTGGGGTAGGTTTGAATCCTTCCTTGAAGTAGGGACCTACAGGTGTTACAAATACGATAAAGAGGTATTCAGGAGCTGGTTTAACCCCAACTTGAGCTCCCAATCCGATGAGAAGAGGGCGGATGTAAAGAGAAGCACCGCTCTCATAAGGAGGGATAAAACGCTCGTTCATCTTAACCGCCTTGATACAAGCAGCCTCGAATAGTTCTTGTGGTACAGGAGCCATAACAACACCTTCAGCAGAGCGAATCATACGCTTTGCATTTTCGTCCATACGGAAGATGCGCACCTTACCATCTTTTCCCTTGAATGCTTTTAGCCCTTCGAAGGCTTCTTGTCCGTAGTGAAGACAAGTTGCTGCCATATGAATGTTGATTGATTCATCAGAAGTAACTTCTAATTCACCCCATTTTCCATCTCGATAGTAGCAACGTACATTGTAGTCGGTTTTAACGTAACCGAAGCCTAATGAAGACCATTCAATTTGTTCCATAACTTATATTTAGTTTGTTCTAAGAATTTGCGACAAAAGTAGCCATTATCGGTCAAATAGCAAAGGAAGTACAGCCCCTCTCTCTAAGAACTTGCCTTCGGAGTAAACAAGCTGACCATTCACAAAAGTAGCATGTACAGTATGACTCAAGCGAACTCCCGAAAGAGGAGACCATCCACAACGGCTCAAAACATTAGCTTCCGACACCTCTATATTCTCTCGTGGATTCACCAACACAATATCGGCATAATATCCTGTACGGAGGTATCCTCTCTTTCTCACATGAAAGAGTTCGGCTGGAGCATGAGCCATCTTCTCTACAACAAACTCTTTGCTCCAGACTCCCTTCCGAGCAAGTTCCAACATCATGAGCAACGAGTGCTGTACAAGAGGCCCCCCCGAGGCGGCTTTGAGCGCACCTCCTTCCTTCTCTGTTTTCAGGTGAGGGGCATGGTCGGTAGCCACAATATCTAAACGATTGTCTATTAGTGCTTGACGCAAGAAGTCTCTATCTTGCTCTGTTTTAACGGCTGGATTCCATTTAATAGCAGTCCCCAAGGAGGCATAATATCGGTCGGTAAACCAAAGATGGTGTACGCAAACCTCCGCCGTAATTTGTTTCTCTCGCAGAGGGATGTCATTTCTGAAAAGCGCTGCCTCACGAGCAGTAGATAGATGCAGTACGTGCAGACGAGTATTATACTTCTCTGCACGATCAAGCGCCTCTGATGTGCAGCGATAGCAAGCCTCTTCACTTCTAATCTGAGGATGTAAGTGTATAGGAGGATCTTCTCCCCACAAAGCCGTATAGTGCGCTTTGTTCTTACGAATAATCTCTTCCGACTCCGAATGTATCGCTATGAGGTGAGGGCTTTCGGAAAAGAAAAGGCGCAACGTATCTTGATTATCCACCAACATATTGCCCGTAGAAGCTCCTAAAAAGAGCTTTATCCCAGGGATAAGCGAAGCATCTATCTTAAATATTTCATGGGCATTATCATTGGTTCCTCCTATAAAAAAGGAGTAATTAGCCCACGAAACCGCTGCTGCCCTCTCATGCTTTTGCATCAAGCGGTCATAGTCGGTAGTGGTAGGTATCGTATTGGGCATATCCATAAACGAAGTTACCCCTCCCGCTATGGCAGCACGACTCTCGCTTTCTATATCAGCTTTGTGGGTTAGTCCCGGATCTCTGAAATGCACTTGGTCGTCTATACAACCTGGAAGAAGCCATAACCCCTCACAGGGAACGATAGTAGCTCCTTGCGCCTCATTGGGCAACGTTGCCAACTCTAATCGCCCTCGAAATATATGCTCTATATATTGACCTTGTATCAAAAGAGAACCTAAAAAGGTTTCTCCCTCGTTGATAATCTCTGCATTGAGAAGTAAATATTTCATAGTAACCTCTTTTTATCTCGTTGAGGGTAACCCTTAAACATATGCCAAAAACGAAGTTTCAAGACTCCGAAGAAAGCCTCTCCAAATATGGAGCTATTCATTTTGGAACTTCCGAGCTTGCGATTTTCAAACGTAATAGGTATCTCCTTCAATTTATAGCCTAAACAAGCAGCTACATATTTCATCTCTATTTGGAAGGCATAGCCCTTGAAATGAATGGCATCCAAATCGATAGTCTCAAGTACCTCTCGCTTATAAGCAACAAAGCCTGCCGTAGTATCAGCAACGGAAAGCCAAGTGATAAGACGCACATACACAGAAGCAAAATAGCTCATAAGGATACGCCCTACAGGCCAATCTTTTACCTTACCACCACGTACATATCGAGAACCAATAGCTACATCATAGCCATTTTCGTGAATCTCTTTGTAGAGACGAGGTAAAGCCTCTATGGGATGACTAAAATCGCAATCCATCTCGAATATGTAATCGTATCCCCGCTCTATACTCCATCGAAAACCCGTTATATAGGCAGTTCCTAAGCCCAACTTCCCAGCTCGCTCTACCAAGAATAGTCTCTGAGGGTATTGCTCAATAAGAGCCTTAACTATATTAGCCGTGCCATCGGGGGAATTGTCATCTATAATAACAATATCGAACTGCTCCTCAAGGGCAAAAACGGCCTGAACAATGGCGGCTACATTTTCCCGCTCATTGTATGTGGGAATTATTATTATCTTCTTTTTCATACTGTTCATTCCCAAAGTTCCATAAGAGCCGTATAACGGCCTCTACAATCTTTTGCCTCACAAATATACAACAAAAAAGCCCCATTCTTTAAGGAGAAAGAGGCTTTTTATAGATTATCTCTAAAAGAAGACTTTATACTATAAATTGGCAGGCTTACTAATAAAGCCAAAAATAGAGCATCGATGCCATAGGAAGAGCAAAGAGGTAACTATCCAACCTATCAAGGACTCCACCATGACCAGGGATTATTTTACCCGAATCTTTTACACCTGCCTTACGCTTAAGAGCCGACTCAAAGAAATCGCCCAGAGTACCCATTACTGCAACAACTAAGCCAACAAGGGGGCTGTAAAGAGGTCGAAACGCTCCAACGAAGGAAGTATAGAGGGGATAAACAGGGAAAAGAGAAGCGTAAAGAAAAAACCTCCTATAAGCCTTCGACACTTTTCTTGGGAGAAACTTGTGGATACAGTTTGTGCTTTCCCAAAGTACTCCCCACGAGATAGGCTCCCGTATCGTTAAGCCAAATAAGTACAAAAACTAAAAGAGCAAATGTACCATCAAAACTCCCATCAGGCTGATAGCTTACGGCTGTAGTAATAAACAGAGGAAGAGCTATATAGACTTGTGCAGTAAGCACATTACCCACCGTACGAGTACCCTGTGCCAAATCGGCAAATATGGTTCTTGAAAAAGCATATGCTATATAAAGGAAGTAAGGGATAAAAATCTGTATGCTCTCTGCTCCACAAACGTAGCGAGAGGTAGCATATAACCCCCAAATAGTAGCTACTATATCCAATACGATGCGAAAAGGATGCAATCTATTTACTAAAGTGAGCCTATTGAACTCTATGATCATAGAACCTCCCATAAAAGCAAAAAGTAGTAGAAAAAGAACATCCGAAGAGAGGAGTAGTGCTGTTACCAGCAAAGCAACGTAAACGATACCGCTCACTGCTCGCACTTTGAGGGAATTTATATCCAAAGCCATTTCTATAGAATACCTTATTTATGATCGTTACTGCTCCAAAGGGTTATCCCTTAAAAGGAGGGGGTACAGGTTGTTGTCCAGCAGGATCTGCTTCTTCGGAAAGAGTTTCAGTGTCTTTGTCTCTTTCCTCCTGCTTAGGTTGCTCGGACTCTAACTCCTCGGTACGAGAAGCCCATGGGCGCTTGCCAAAAATGGCTTCCACATCTTCCGTAAATATAACCTCTCGCTCCAAAAGCATTTCGTAAAGACGATGATGCCCCTCGGCATCTTGGGTAAGTATCTCCTTGGCCCGATTGTACTGTTCGGCAATAAGTCGAGAGACCTCTTTATCTATAATTTGAGCCGTTTCATCACTATAAGGTTTTTGGAAAGTGTATTCACCTGAATTATCCATGAAGTTAACATTGGGTAACTTCTCACTCATCCCATAATACACCACCATCGCATAAGCCAACTTGGTAACGCGCTCCAAGTCATTGGCTGCCCCCGTAGAAATTCTGTTAAGGAAGAGATCTTCGGCTGCACGTCCCCCCAAGAGACCACACATCTGATCTAAGAGCACTTGCGTATGTGTAATTTGTCTCTCCTCCGGCATATACCAAGCAGCACCTAAGCTTTGCCACGAGGAACAATAGTAACCTTAACCAAAGGATTGCCATAACGCAAACGCCAACTAACCGTAGCGTGTCCTGCCTCATGAATAGCAATGCTTTTACGCTCCTCTTCGGTAACAATCCTATTTTTCTTTTCTAAACCTCCGATAATACGATCCACAGCATTCATAAAATCGTCCTTATCTATCTCGGGCTTATTATTACGTGCCGCTATAAGAGCAGCTTCATTGCAAACATTAGCAATATCCGCCCCCGAAAAACCTGGTGTTTGACGAGCCAAAGACTCTATGTCGCAAGAGGGAGCCAATTTGAGATTTTTCATATGTACGGCAAAGATCTCTTTGCGATCGTTAAGGTCTGGTAACTCAACAGCTATCTGCCGGTCAAAACGTCCTGCTCTTAGTAACGCACTATCAAGTACATCTACTCGGTTGGTGGCTGCTAATACAATGACTCCACTATTAGAGCCAAAGCCATCCATTTCAGTAAGTAATTGATTGAGGGTATTTTCTCGTTCATCATTCCCCCCGATATTATTGTTCTTACCTCTTGCTCTACCAACGGCATCTATCTCATCAATAAAAACAATACAAGGAGCCTTCTCTTTAGCTTGAGCAAATAAATCCCGAACACGTGAAGCCCCAACCCCCACGAACATCTCTACAAAGTCAGAGCCCGACATAGAAAAGAAAGGTACATGAGCCTCACCTGCTACCGCTTTGGCGAGAAGTGTTTTCCCCGTTCCCGGAGGACCTACCAAAAGAGCTCCTTTAGGTATTTTACCTCCTAAGGCAGTGTACTTGCTGGGGTCTTTGAGGAAATGAACAATCTCCTCTATCTCCTGCTTAGCCTCTTGCAAACCTGCCACATCTTTGAAGGTTACATTGATATTGGTTTTATCATACAGTTTGGCTTTAGACTTTCCTACGCTGAAGATACCTCCACCGCCTCCGCCTTTCCCCTCGGGAGAATTCATTCGACGGAAAATAAAGAACCAAAAACCAATCAGTAACAATATAGGCAACCAGTTGATAAGTATGGACATTAGATTAAACTTCTTAGTCTCATACTTTACCTCTGCCACAATTTGATTGTTATCGTAAAAATCAGAGAACTTATCGACAGAAGGAATCTGGGTTTTGATACGATATATCGCACTTTCAGAAGAGAAGCCCAAAAAATCATTGCTCTCGAACTTCTTAATCTCCTGTTTGGTAAAAACTAAAGAGAGCTTATCTCTTCGAAGGTCGGCAATCACAGTGTTGGAAGAACGATCCACAATGATTTTATCAAAAGCCTCCTTCTTTGCCACATTTTGAAATTCGTTCCAACTAAGCTCCTTATCTACCCCCGTGGTGCGGAAGAAGAGAGTACTCGCCAAAAATATCCCTACCAAGAGATAAATCCAGAGAGGGTTGCGCAGAAACCCCTTTTTGAAATTTCCGTTATTATTGAGTCTATTTTTATTATTGTTCATATCCAAAAGTCCCTTTCATCGGTAAAACAGAAACAAAGATACATTGTTCATTGCTTTAATCTGTCGTATAGTCTTTAGACATCACCGTCCTGCTGCTTCCATTACACGCAGGAAGTTGCCTCCCAAAATGGCAATAAGTTGTTCTTCCGAATAGCCACGTCTTAGCAACTCTACGGTAAGATTGATAAGGTCGTTACTCCCATGACAGCCCAGTAAGTCTCCTCCGCCATCAAAATCAGACCCTATACCAACAGCCTCATAGCCTGCTAAAGCTACTATGTGATCTATATGATTGGCCACCTCCTGCACCGAAGTCAAGCCTCGTTGCTCCGAAATAAAATCTTCATAAAGACATATTTGCACCACTCCACCCGCTTGAGCTATACGACAAATTTGCTCATCTGTCAAATTGCGAGGGTGAGGACAAAGAGCTCGACAAGAGGAGTGACTGGCAATTATAGGACAGCGACTAACCTCCAACACATCGGCAATAGTATCGTCCGAAGCATGAGATATGTCAACCAAAATACCCAAATCATTCATCTTGACAACGACCTCTCGTCCGAAAGTACTCAAGCCTCCATGCTCTTGATTGCTTCGACAAGCAGCATCACAAAGGTCATTATCTCCATTGTGACAAAGGGTTATATAGACCACACCTCTACGGCGATATTCTTCTAATATAGTAAGTGACTTACCTAAAGCATAACCATTCTCAATGGCAGGAATAATGCTAAGTAAACCATTCTTCTTAGCTTTCTTGATTTCCTCAACAGAGGTGGCGTAGCACAATCTATCTTTATGCTTACCTACAATGCTCTCGATAGTTTTCAGTTTATTAAGAGCAAAGTCTTGTGCTTTGAGTAACTCCTCAGAAGTTCGCTTGCCTTGGGGCAAGTAAGCTGCCATAATAGTAGCAGATACCTTGCCCTCCTCCATTTTAATAGCATCAACTTTGCCCTCTCCTCGTATAGTTAGGTCGCTCTCTGCATCCATCAACATAGGAGTATCCGTATGAGAGTCAAGAACTATGGATTTAGAATGAATATTTTTAGCTTGGGCAAATAGAGCAGATTCTTGCACAAAAAAAGCAAATAGTGCCTTCATCTCTTCATTCCCCCCACGAACCATGTGTTCAGGATGCCACTGCACCCCAATAATAGGTTTATTCGGGTAGCCCACAGCCGCCTCAATGATACCGTCGGGAGCTACCGCTTCGAGTTGTAATTCTTTAGAGAGCGTCCCAATAGCTTGATGATGCAAACTATTGACCCACATAACATCTCCTGCCGAATGACCCATTATCTCTGCCAGCATAGAGTAGCCTTTTGTGAAGGTAATCGTATGCGCCCCCTCCTGTTTGTCTATTTCGGGCGAGTGATTGATGGGGGTAGAGAGTCGTTTATAAAGAGAGGGAGGGAGCGGAGAGCCTTTGTACAAGTCCTGCATAAGCGTTCCTCCCAATGCTACATTGAGCATCTGAAAGCCCCGACAAATACCAATATGGGGATATTACGACGATAGGCAAAAAGAATCAGTTCCAACTCATATCGGTCTCGAGCATAATCTATTTTGCCCAATTCGGGGATAGGCTCTTCGCCTAAAAAAGAGGGATGTATATCGCCCCCTCCCGTAAGGAGAAGTCCATCGAGCGTTTCCAACAGGGCAATATGTCTATCACTCTTCTTGAGGGTAGGGAGCAGTATGGGTATACCTCCTGCCTCTTCGATAGCCTCCACGTAAGCAGGATTAACCGAGTATCCCACCTCTGTCGTATGACACGTCAGCCCTATACGAGGAGGAGTCTGTACTCCAAAAGCAGATATAACACGCCCCTCTGCCTCTTCGTACAGTTTACGAAGGGCAAGGGGCAAATGTTCTATAGTAGGTGCATCAAGCATCTATTCGTGCATAGGTAGCGTTAGCTTCGATAAACTCACGACGGGGAGCCACCTCATCACCCATAAGCATAGAAAATGTTACATCCGCATTGGCTGCACTCTCTATGGTTATCTGTTTTAAGATGCGATTATTGGGGTTCATAGTAGTCTCCCAGAGCTGTTCATCATTCATCTCTCCAAGCCCTTTATAGCGCTGTACATGGACACGATTCTCGTTACCATCGGCATACTTATCGATAAAGGCACGACGTTGCTGTTCAGTCCAGCAGTACTCCATATCCTTACCCTTACGACAAAGGTACAAGGGAGGCGTAGCCAAATAAACATACCCATTCTCGATAAGAGGGCGCATATTGCGGTAGAAGAAAGTCAAAATAAGCGTTGCAATGTGGCTACCGTCCACATCGGCATCGGTCATTATAATGATTTTATGGTAACGTAACTTAGAAAGGTTGAGTTCCTTACTATCTTCCTGAGTACCAATCGTTACGCCTAATGCCGTATATATGTTACGTATTTCTTGATTGTCCAAGACTTTATGTTGCATAGCCTTCTCTACGTTAAGTATCTTACCACGTAGCGGAAGAATCGCTTGCGTCTCACGATCTCTACCCTGTTTGGCAGTTCCACCAGCTGAGTCTCCCTCAACGATAAAAAGCTCACACTTAGCAGGGTCTTTGCTGGAGCAATCTGCCAACTTACCCGGCAAACCTCCTCCCGTCAGAGGACTCTTACGGAGCACCAATTTACGAGCATTCGTTGCCGCATGGCGAGCTTGGGCTGCAAGAATCACTTTATCCACAATTGCCTTAGCTTGTTGCGGATGCTCTTCCAAATAGATAGCCAAGGCTTCGCTTACAGCACTATCTACCACCCCAATTACCTCACTGTTGCCCAGTTTCGTTTTGGTCTGTCCCTCGAACTGAGGCTCTGCTACCTTGATACTTACCACAGCAGTGAGCCCCTCACGGAAATCATCTCCCTCCACATTGACTTTTACCTTTTCCAAGAGCTTAGAGTCGGTAGCATACTGCTTCAAAGTCTTAGTTAGAGCACGACGGAAACCCGTTAAGTGTGTCCCACCCTCAATGGTATTGATATTATTTACGTAAGAGTACACATTTTCTTGATAGTCCTGATTGTAGGTCATAGCCACCTCAATAGGTATCTCTTGACGCTCCGTTTTGATATGAATAATGTCGCCCAACAGATTGGGTTTACTTTGATCAATGTAGCCTACGAACTCCTTCAACCCTTCGTCAGAGTAGAACTCCTCGTGAAGAGGATTGCCCTCCTCGTCCATTTTGCGCATATCGGTAAGAGAGAGACGCAACTTAGCATTGAGGAAAGAAAGTTCGCGCAAACGGTGTGCCAATATCTTAAATTGATATTCTGTTACCGTGAAGACGGTATCATCAGGTTTGAAGGTTACAATCGTTCCTCGACGATTAGAGGGTCCTATCTCCTTAACGGGATAGAGAGGTTTACCCTTCTCGAACTCCTGAACATACATCTTGCCATCTCTGTGTACCTCTGCTTTTAGATGGTTCGAAAGCGCATTAACACAAGAGACGCCCACACCGTGAAGTCTCCAGACACTTTATAGGAACCCTTATCAAACTTACCTCCAGCGTGCAATACAGTCATAACTACCTCCAAAGCACTACGTTTCTCTTTGGGATGTATATCCACGGGGATACCTCGACCATTATCCTCTACAGAAATAGAGTTATCCTCCAAGATGGTAACTTTGATATCGGTACAGTGCCCTGCAAGAGCCTCATCAATAGAGTTATCTACGACCTCATAAACCAAGTGATGTAGCCCCTTCTCGCTAATATCTCCAATGTACATAGCGGGTCGCTTGCGCACAGCCTCCAACCCCTCTAAGACCTGTATATTACTGGCTGAATATTCACTTCCTGCAGGATTATTCCTATCTGTCATATATGTAAGTATCTTTAGTATATATTATCGGACTACAAAGGGAAAGGTACTTTTCATATACCATTTCACAGCTCGAAACCCATTCATACTCCTTTACAAAGGTACTTCTTTTCTTCCAAACTCCACCTATTATATGCGTGCAAAAGAAGAGGGGTACACAGACTCCGAAACAAGGGAAACGAGTTTTGTTTAGAGCATTAACAAAGAATAGGCATAGCACAAACACACCCTGAAATTAAGAACGAAAGAAACATATCCATTAAGGTCAATAAGGTAAAATATCAACGTTAATGTAGTCAAGCAATACCATAATTTGCGCCTCACAACCTATTATCGAATTTGAGGGTATAATGATAACCTTCAAAAGGGTTAATGGTTAGGCTCAAAAGGGTCAGTGGTTTTGAGACAAAGGATTAACCCTTGCCTCCACAAAGTAGCATGATATTAAAAACGCCAGATGCATCCACTGTCTCCAAACTTATTCAATATTGCTTCGACTACTCTGTAACAATTGACTCCCTGCCCTGCCGACTGAAAAGGCATCCGCAGTAGGTTTGATTATAAAACCCCTCTTCTGCGATAATCTGCTGACGCAGTTCCTGCAAACCATCCTTACGCCAATTACGATGCCAAAAGCATATGTCGGGATAAATCGCCTCTGCTTTACGACCTGCAGCTTCTATCTGCACAAGAGATTTCCAACGAGAAGAAGCTAAAGTTGTGGCAAAGTAGCGTACACCCAGCGAATGGGCAAAATCTGCGGTTCTCATCAATCGAAGTTCAAAGCATCGCACACACCGCTCTCCTCGCTCAGGGGCATCCTCATAACCTTTTACATAGTTAAACCACTGATCCGTATCATAATCACCATCAAAAAAAGGGATTCCATTACTTTTAGCATAACGAACTATTTCTCCCTTGCGACGTTCATACTCTTCTAATGGATGTATATTGGGATTATAAAAGAAGACAATCACCTCTACCCCTCGGCTCTGCAAAGCCTTGATAATAGCAGAAGAACAGGGAGCACAACAGGTATGAAGCACCACCTTATCAGCCTCTTTGGGGATTTCTATTTTACTAAAATCGTAAACCATAAGAAATTATTTATGAAGACAAAGATATATCCCCCTCGGCAGTTAAGAGCTTTGAGACATCAAAAATAATAGCTAAAACTACCAAAGATACCAAGCAGTATAGTCCTCTTTGGCACCCAAAAAGAACAACTCGCCTCCTTATAGCTTTTATCTATACTACTATTCTAAAATATAGTTTTCATCCATATTCTTTTATTCTACCTTTGCGACCATAAACAATTAAACAAAAGAAAGATTATGAACAACAAGATTTTTTCTATCACAGGTTTGAATTCAAACGATTTGAAAGGTGTAGTTAGTAGATTAGAGACCCTCCTCGCCTCTTATCAAGTTTATTACAACAACCTCCGTGGCTACCACTGGCACATACGTGGTCCTCTCTTCTATCAGCTACATGCACAGTTTGAAAAGTGGTATGATGCTACAGCGGAAAAAATTGACGAAATCGCCGAACGTCTTCTACAATTGGAAGTTGTTCCCGAAAATAGAATGAGTGTCCTCATAGGTCAAAGCAAGATTAAAGAAACCACGAAAATGACCGATTCGGATTCGATTCTATCCGAAATATTGGAAAACTACAAAGTACTTATGACTCTCGAAAGAGAAACTTTGAGTGCTGCTTCTGAGGCTGGCGACGAAGTAACGGTGGCTCTAATGGGAGATTTCTTGGCAGAGCAGGAGAAAGAAATTTGGATGCTTACGGCTTACTTGAATTAAGCATCACTCCCCCCTTTCTCAAGAGTAATTGCACAAACAAAAAAGTCCATAGACTTAAGGATTTCAAACACCTCCAAAAGTCAGATGGAATTAAACATTACTTAATGACAGAAAGAGTTCGGCATTCCACCGGGCTCTTTTCTTTTGCATAGAGACTCGCTTCTATTATTACATATTAACAGGATAATACTGCTTGCGCATATTACACTTACAGACTTTTCTTACACGAGATGCAACTTAGCCTTATGGCGGATTAAGACAATCTTAGTTCTGTTTCTCTTTTGTAATACTCTATCAATAGAATGCTCTTCGCAATCCTTAGGGATTTGATTCAAATTCTTTTTAGTGAAGCTCAACTTAGTGAAGCTCAACAAAACTAAAACAAAGAGCAAAATAGCCTATTCAATACTTGAAGCGTACTTATAACAAAGAAACATAAAACTCTATCTTAGCTCATAAGGGAGTTCTATCGGTCAACGATAAATTCTCTTTTATCAAATATTCATTTACCTCTTAAGTCGTTTCAAGCTCACAAGCTATTTCATAGGGGAGTTCTATCAGTCAGCGATAAATTCTCTTCTGTCAAATATTCATTTACCTCTTAAGTTGTTTCAAGCTCACAAGCTATTTCAAGAGATAATAAAATACAAAACAAACCATCTTTCTTAGTTCCAGTAATCAATCAAGAGAATATTCGGACATCAAAGATTTTTTTCACAAACAGATGCATTCGGTATTGTGTAGTTCAAAAAATAGATATACCTTTGCAGTCGAATTCGGAAGCCTCTTCATGACTTTTACATGAGGAAGAGTTCGTTTCCAAGGAGAGATGGCAGAGTGGTCGATTGCGGCGGTCTTGAAAACCGTTGAACTGAGAGGTTCCGGGGGTTCGAATCCCTCTCTCTCCGCTTGAGGTAATCTGAACAAGAGTTCAGAAAATACCAACAAATTCAGTAAGTATCATAATTTCAACGAGTTACGATACTTTTCTTTTATACCTACACATCTTCTCAGAGTACGTACAGAGGTCGCAAATACTCCCAAAATACTCTCAAATGGCTACAATCTGGCTACACTTTTTCGAGCCGATTGAAAATTGTAGCCAAGAGTATGTAGAGAGTTCGTTTAGAGTGCGCATACATTGCTGTTATTCAAAGTATTATGTGGAACTTTGTAGCATGGTTACAGAGGTTTAGTTTTCACGTTTTGGCTACAATTTATAGTCACCGTGGCTACAATTCTTCTCGCCTTGGCTACAACTCTTAAAAACAGATGTGTATGAAGTCTATTTTTAGAACAGCCTTCTATCTTAGAAGCAACTATGTCAACAAGGATGGCAAGACTCCTGTGATGTTGAGAATTTACCTCAACAACGAGCGTCTATCCCTTGGATCTACGGGCATCGCTGTCGTGTAAACACAGTGGGACTGTGTAAACGAGAAAATAAAGGGACGTACTACCGAAGCCCTCAGTATTAACTTGGAGCTGGACAATATCCGCAATGGCTTGCAAAACATTTATCGCAAACTGGAGGATAGCGACGACTTATGCTTGGAGCGTATCAAAACCGAATTCTTAGGGAAGAAAGTTGACATTGACACGATAATGCAACTTTTCGATAAGCACAACGCAGACATCGCACAGCAAGTCGGACTATCTATCGCTCCTGCCACACTCCAGAAGTATAATGTATGTAAGCGTCGCTTTGCTGAGTTCTTACAGCAGAACTACAAACGCTCCGACCTCAAACTATCAGAATTGACCTTTACGGTCATTCGTGAGTTTGACATCTATCTGCGTACCATTGTTGGGCAAAATCCCAACACGGCGACAAAGACTATGAAAACATTCAAGACGATTGTTATCCTTGGGGGTAAGATGGGGGTTATTCATCATGATCCCTTCCTCAATCATCGCTTCCACTTGGAACCTGTCAATCGAGGTTTCTTGACCGATGAGGAGATTCTCAAAATAGCGAACAAGCAACTCGGACTACAACGTCTCGAACTCGTTCGGGATATTTTTATCTTCTCCTGCTTCACAGGGCTGGCTTATATTGATGTGGCCAACCTCACACCCGACCACATCGTCACTATAGGCGACAAGCGGTGGATTATGACGCAGCATCAGAAGACTAGTGTTTCGACCAATGTTCTCCTCCTGGACATACCTAAAAGTATCATCGCCAAATATGGCGACCAAACTTATCGAGAGGGGAAACTCTTCCCGATGCTCTCTAACCAGAAGACCAATGCCTACCTCAAAGAGATTGCCGACATCTGTGGAATCAAGAAGAATCTGACCTTCCACATGGCAAAGCATAGAGAAATTCGTAAATATCAAATAACCAGTAGATTAGTTTGATTATCTATAAGGGATGGTAACGATAAGGAAACCAGTGAGCTTCTACAAGCTACCTTATTTTGCCATTTCAAAGAACCACTTTGTCAGTTACTAAGATAAGAGTATGTCGTGAGAAAAAAGAATTTTCTCTAAGTTATTTTCGTAAAGCTGTCCATTGGGGCTGCTTTTTGTTTTTCGGGTATTCTATTCTTATGATAAAATGCAGTCTCCGGAGACTGCGTTTTCTGTTTTCGCCTAGTTTCTCTGTCTGCACATCCTCCACTTATGCCCATATATCATGTCGGGATCGGTTGTTTGTTGTCAGCGGCAAAGGTAGTTCCGGGCTTTTACGGACAAAAAAGGTCGGGGCGGCAAGCCGTTTAGAAGACAATCTCCACACTTCCATTTCATTGCAGGTAGTATTCTCGCCGTAAAACCTTGTTTGTCCTAAGCCCGACCTTTTTACGCCACTGAAACGAAAACGACCGACCCGACGGAAAGACGCAAAAAAAATGTTGGATATGCGAGAAGCAGGGAAAAAGAAAAGTTGAAACTCAAACTCCCTCACCTCTGAAATCCGCATAAAATCAAAAAATCAGACAAGATGAAACTGAGATACAGAATATCAATTTGGGTGGCTCTTGCACTCGCAGGCTCTCTCCTTTGGGGCGGAAGCGTCTGGCTTTGGCTGGCAGGGATATGTGCAGGAAAATTCCTCATTCGATTACTCCTTACCATCGTTTTGGCAATAGCAGTGTACATTCTGACTTATGCTCTCGTTATGGTTGCACTTTATGCCCCCTATTAAGTGTATAAAGAATAAACCCAATTGGAACGTAAATTAGGATTTTCTCACTCAACCTGAAGTTAAGACGGGGTGGATAACTGCTCTAGAAGAACAGACAGAGTAAAAAAGGTCAGCAGACTTGCTGCCCACTCCTTTCTTTCATGGGCTTCGGGCGAAAGAATGAAAGGA
>NZ_BAKX01000005.1 GCF_000614585.1 Porphyromonas gingivicanis JCM 15907 | reverse complement strand
CATACTCCCAGCTCCATTGAGCCAGAGAAGACGCCCCAATCGGAACGTGAGTGCAAAGGTAATACTTTATTTCTATTCCGCAATACCCTTGTCTTTTTTTTCTTGCCCTGAGTAACTCAGAGCCCGTCCACATTTCAGTGAAGCCCGCTGGCCTCCCCTCATTTGCGAATGCAAAATTACTGCCTTTTATACCATATATCCAAATATTCACAAAGAAAATTGTGTTAAAAAGAACTTACACGCTATAAAACAATAATTTACAGAATGAGATCTTGGAGAATAATGTACAAAAAAAGTGAGGAAAGAGGAGAAATAGGAACGAAAAAGAGAAAGAGAAAACAGAAACAAGAAAGAGAAAAGGAGAGAAAGAATTGAGAGAAAGAAAGAAAATGAGAAGAGACTTAAAGGAAATAGAACAAAAAGAAGCAAAACAAAAGAAGGGATAAGAGAGACACGAAACAAACAGAAAGTAGCGCAAAGGAATTCAGAAAGGCGAAAAGAACGGCAGCAAAAGCGAGCAACTCTTCGTATCTCCCAATAGGTTTATTTGATTTTGCTCTGAAGACCCAATAAGCGAGAGCAACAATTCTTTTTAATACTCCCATCGAATGTAGAAGAGTGCGGAGCTAAGAAAAGAAAAAAGAATAATAAAAGGTAAGTTGCCCAACATTGGCATTCTATAATTGCAAAAGTCCCATCAGTCAACATAGCAAATTAAACCACTCATTTTCAAACACATACAAATCCCACCCCAACCCACCAACCCTTTCCAACAAAACCATTAAAGTAAACTCTCAAAACCTTCTGTCCTTGTGATGCAAACCCTTCAAGCAAACTCTCAAAACCTCCCGTGCTTTTAGAAGAAACTTTCCATCCTAAATCACAACACCCTTAAGCCCTTGAAAAGAGAGCATCTGAAAAGAGAGAAACAAGCTATTAAAACCAGCAGAAACAAGATAAAGGGGGCCTCCTACAAAGACAACTTCTCCGAACATTAAAGAGTGCTTCTCCCTGGCCTAAGGGTATAAAAAAGTTCCCGAAAGAGTTTGCACTCTCTCGGGAACTTTTTGTCTAAATCTCCTCACTCAACAGCAAGGGCTGATTTCATTAGTTTTTCTTCGCTGTCTCTGCAGAACGGAAGTAGAGTTCCAAACGGTTACCGCTATTCATAATACGGCTCAACATGTTTTGAACATCCTTAGGAGTGATAGAAGACAAGGTAGCATCATAGCCATCTACCCAGTTCTCTCCATCGAAGAAGAAACTCTTCATATTGTTCAACCAATAGCCATTTTCTCTAACCACTTCGCCGTGACGTTTCTGGATGTTAAGAACAGTCTTATCAAAGTATTCTTTGTTCACACCATTCTTCACGATAGCGTTCAGTTCATCGTAAACAATCTTATTGAGCTGCTCTGCTCTTTCAGGATCACAGAAGAACTGCACATAAGTAGAAACTTGTGGCTTAGGATAGTCGGCAAGCTCAGTACCTGTAGCTGGAGAATAAGTACCTCCCTCACGCTCACGAATAGAAGCCACCAAAGTTTGCTCTAATACTCCGCTAAGAATTTGAGAAGTCAATTCCTCTTTCATATTATAAGTAGCAGGAGCTTTCAAGAAATCAACAACGACTCCAGTAGGTGTCTCCATTTCCTTTTGCACCTTCATAGTCTTCATACCAGTGCGAGAGTTAGGCTCTTTGGTACGATCCATCTTTTTAACCGCCTTACCCTTAGGCAGACTGGCAATATATTTAGCAATAAGAGGTTTAATAGCAGCCTCGTCAAAGTTACCTACAAAGAAGAACTGGAAACCATCAGCACTCGCAAAACGCTCACGTGCCATAGCTAAAGCTCTGTCGTAGCTAACTGTGTTCATATCTTCGATAGTAAGATTTTTAAAGAGAGGATTATTGTCGTAAAGCAATACCATAATAGAATCTCCAAGAGAAGCAAGAGGATTGCGCTCCTTCATCTTGAGTTGCTCAATAGTGTTGTTCTTAAATGTTTGGAAAGCCTCATCATCCTTACGTATAGAAGTAAATCGGAGATACACCAACTGAAGCATCGTTTCGAAGTCCTGAACAGAAGAAGAACCTGAAATTCCGGTAGTATAAGCACCCACAGAGGCAGACACGTTAACACGGCGACCTGTTAAAGCACGGTCCAATGCGATGGCATCGAACTTACCCAAGCCTCCAAGGCCCAATGCACTATTCAAGATCTTAGCATTCTTGATATCTGAAGCAGATTTATAGAGGCGAGTTCCTCCATGGGTAGAGGCTGTCATACGGATTTCATCATCCTTGAAGTCTGTCTTTTTAAGGTAAACTTTTACACCATTAGAAAGAGTCAATTCCGTAGCCCCGAACTTTTGATTCTTTTTCTCCTTAACAATTTTACCAGCCTTGATATCCTTGTCAATCAACTTTGTATCTGCAACTTCTTCCTTCTTAGCTTCTACCGATTTTGCAAAGGATGTTTCATAAAGTTTTTGTAACTCTGCCTCAGTAGGATATTTCAAGCCTTCTTTCTCAGGTCCTTCTACCGTAATAACGAGATTCTTACCATCAGTAATAATCTCTTTGAGATATTCATTGATGATAGCTGGAGTTATTTGCTGAGCCAAGGCTTTTGCCATTTCATTCTCAACCTCGATACCAGGAATATAGCCCCCGTTCAAGAAGAACTCCTTATACTCTTCGCAGAAAGAAGCATTCTTAGCGTTGTTACGCTCGTTGAACATGGTTTCGAAAGCCTTCAAGATATTAGTGCGAGCACGATCAAATTCGCTCTGAGTGATACCATGCTCTTTAAGACGACGAATTTCTGTCGCCATAACTTCTACGGTAGGATTCAACTCTCCCTCCTTAGGTACAGCAATAAAATGAAGTGCCTTTTTAGTCTTGGCAATACCCATATAATCCATATCGGCAGCACCAGCCTGCATGAAAGGAGCAGTAGGCTTTCTTTGTAACTCCTCGAAGCGCTCATTAATCACATGAGAAGTAACTTGGTCGATGAAGTTGTACATCATACCTACGATAGTACCACGCATCTCCATAGGCAACACATCATGTTTATACATTATCTTAAGGATGGTGTTGGTAGACTCCTTATCCTTAGCCATAGCTACAATGGGAGTCTCGTTATCCTCTACTTGAACGAAGTAACGCTCTGCAGCATTCTTGGGGGCTGGTACATCTGCAAAGATTTCCTTTATCTTGGCAACAATATAATCAGGGTCTATATCCCCAACAACGATAATACCTTGAAGATCTGGACGATACCACTTATGATAGAAATCCTTGATTTCTTTATATTTAAAGTTGTCTACAACCTCCATTGTTCCAATAGGCATACGCTCAGCATACTTATTGTTAGGCAATATTTTAGGAAGAAGAGCTGTAAGGGTACGCATACCTGCATTGTCACGAGAACGCCACTCTTCGTGGATAACTCCGCGCTCCTCATCAATTTCTTTATCTACAAGAGAGATACTATTACTCCAATCATGCATAATGAGAAGACAGCTATCAATGATCCCCTTACCTCGATCCGTAGGAGCATCCATAATCGTGTAAACGGTTTCATCAAATGAAGTGTAAGCATTCAAGTCAGCACCAAAACGACAACCTATGCTCTCCAAAAAACCAATAAGTTTCTTATCGGGGAAGTTCTTTGTGCCATTAAAAGCCATATGTTCAAGGAAGTGTGCCAATCCACGTTGTGAATCTTCTTCCAAAATAGAACCTACTTTTTGAGCAATGTAATAATTCGCTCTGTTCTTAGGATTAGCATTGTGACGTACAATGTACGTAAGACCATTGGGTAGAGTACCCATTCTAACTGCAGGATCCACAGGTAGTGGTTCCAACTGCTGAGCAAAAGCAGTCACAGAAAAAAAGCTTGCAACGAGCAATACCGTCGCAAACATGAACCTTTTTAGTTGCATACTATATTTCAATTATTGATCTGATTTCTTTTTATTCCGAGTGTTCTATTCTATCGTTACAGCGCAAAGGTAGAGTTTTTTTTCGAACTCCCACATTATCCCCTATGGTATTTTGCTTTTCTGTCTAAAAAAACATCCATAAAAAGACTAACTATATGACATACAAATCCTCCAAAAATTTTGAGCAATATTTTGAAGTTGTATTCTACAATTATGTAGAGTCCTCTCATAGACAGCTCCAAAGAAGAGTTTTCTTCCTACATTCATTGCAATTACCCCTAAGAATACAATAATCATTCCAATTAGAACCAAGGAAACATACGAAGCAACAAAACATCACCCACAGCTCAAAAATAAAAACCTCCCTGAATAAAATTCAAGGAGGTTTTCTCTATTGAAATCAAAAGAAAAACTTATGCTTCTGCTTGGTTTTCTTCTGTTTTTGCAGTAGCTGTAGACTTGCGAGAACGACGAGTACGACGAGTTGCAGTAGACTTAGCTTCTGCTCCAAGCATATTCTCATTGTAATCAACCAACTCTATTATACACATCTCGCATTGTCTCCCAAACGATATCCTGTACGCAAAATACGAGTATATCCACCAGGACGATTAGCCACCTTTGTAGAAACTTCTCCGAACAACTCCTTTACAGCTTCTTTGCTTTGAAGTTCAGCAAAAACCATTCGACGAGAATGAGAAGTGTCTTCTTTAGAACGTGTGATAATAGGCTCTACATACACACGAAGTGCTTTTGCCTTTGCCAATGTAGTAGAAATGCGCTTATGTAGGATAAGCGAAGTCGCCATATTCGAAAGCATAGCTTCTCTATGTGCTTTCGTACGACCTAAATGATTAAATTTTTTATTATGTCTCATTGGGTACTTACTCTTTTAATCCAAATCTAAATTATACTTACTCAAATCTGTATCAAAATCAAGCCCTATCTCCTGCAAAAACTCTGAGAGTTCATCCAAAGTCTTCTTCCCAAAATTACGGAACTTGATAAGTTCAGATTTACTGTGTTTTAGCAAGTCTGCTAATGTAAACACATTATTGGATTTCAAACAATTGCGAGCACGAACAGACAAATTGAACGAATCAATCTCTCTCTCGAGCATTTGACGAATACGAATTGTCTCTTCATCCATAACAACATCCTCAGAATCTGTAGCAACCTCTACTTGCATTGCTGTATCTGCAAAGAGAGAGAAATGCTCTATAAGAATCTTAGCTGCTTCACGAAGAGCAACCTCTGGCTCAACCGTTCCGTCTGTAACAACGTCTAACGTAAGTTTTTCATAGTCAGTCTTCTGCTCCACACGATAGTTGTCTACCTCGTATTTAACCTTACGGATGGGAGTATAAATAGAGTCAATCGCAATAACACTGATTTCATCATCATGACGACGATTTTCATCAGCAGGAACGTATCCACGTCCCTTGTTTATGCGTAACTCCATCTGCACTCCCTTAGTAACAGAAGGGTCGAAACTACAAATATGTTGATCTACATTAGTAACCTCAAAATTCACCAACTTGTCGTTAAGATCTCCTGCAACAATTACATTCCTATCCTCAGGGAACTGAATCGAAACAATCTCCTCATCAGCATGGTCAACGACTTGTTTGAAACGAATCTTTTTCAGATTGAGTATAATATTGGTAACATCTTCCGTAACTCCAGGAATAGTAGCAAATTCGTGATCAACAGAATCTATACGAATAGATGTGATCGCAAAACCCTCTAACGAGGAGAGCAATATACGACGAAGTGCGTTGCCAATGGTTATACCATACCCCGGTTCGAGAGGCTTGAATTCGAAACGTCCAATAAGCTCATACGCCTGCTTTTCCGATTGCTCGTCCAAGCCAACGTCTAACCTTACAACGTTTTCGGGTTTCTGAAATGCTAATATTGCCATGATGTTCCTATTATTTAGAGTACAATTCGACGATAAGTTGTTCCTTAAATGTTTCTGGGAGATCTTCTCTCAAAGGCACATTAAGGAATTTACCACTCATACTGCTGTTTTCCCATTCCAACCATGAATATTTACCATGATTAAATCCTGTAAGAGAATCAACAATTACTTCCATCGACTTATCACGCTCTCTTACTCCAATTATCTGTCCAGGTTTAACAGAATAAGAAGGAATGTTTACAACACGTCCATCTACAACGATGTGACGGTGTGAAACCAACTGACGAGCAGCTGCACGAGTAGGAGCAATGCCCAAGCGGAATACAATATTATCCAAACGGCATTCCAAAAGCTGGAGCAACACTTCACCCGTAACCCCCTTAGAGCGCTGAGCAGCCTTGAAAAGATTACGGAACTGACGCTCAAGTACACCGTAAGTATATTTCATTTTTTGTTTTTCTGCAAGCTGAATACCATACTCGCTTGATTTACGACGACGGCCATTTCCATGCTGTCCAGGAGGATAGTTCTTCTTGCTAAGTACCTTATCGGGACCAAATATGGGCTCACCAAAACGGCGAGCTATTTTTGACTTAGGACCTGTATATCTTGCCATAATTATTTATCAACTTTTTGTATTGTTTGTGCCTGTCTTCTATTTCTCTTTAACTGTATAATATTGAGGCAGCCGCAGTCCTATTCTAAAGAGAGGGAAAAAGTGAATAGGTCATTCCTCTTTATTACAACAGAAAATGTACGTAATCAACAAATAATAAATTTATCTGCAGCAAGCACACATCTACAATTTATGCCACTCTGTTTATACCTTACGCTTCTTTGGAGGACGACATCCGTTATGAGGCATAGGAGTAACGTCTATGATTTCTGTTACTTCAATCCCTGCTCCATGTATTGTACGAATAGCAGATTCTCGACCATTACCTGGTCCTTTAACATAAACTTTCACCTTACGCAAACCAAGATCGTAAGCAACTTTTGCACAATCTTGAGCCGCCATTTGGGCTGCATAAGGAGTGTTCTTTTTGGAGCTTCTAAAGCCCATTTTCCCCGCTGAAGACCAGCTTATCACCTGTCCCTCATTGTTGGTAATGGAGACAATAATATTGTTAAAAGAAGAATGGATATGAGCCTGACCAGTAGCTTCTACTTTTACCACTCTCTTTTTGGCAGTTGTTTTCTTCGCCATAACTCTCTAATTTATTACTATTACTTAGAAGCCTTCTTCTTATTTGCAACCGTCTTTTTCTTACCCTTACGAGTACGAGCGTTATTCTTCGTACTTTGACCACGCAAAGGCAAACCTGCACGATGACGAATGCCACGATAACAACCGATGTCCATCAAGCGCTTGATGTTTAGTTGTACTTCACTACGGAGATCTCTTCCACCTTATACTCAGCACCAATAATCTCACGAATTTTGGCAGATTGGTCATCCGTCCAATCCTTAACTTTGATATTCTTATCAATACCAGCCTTATCCAAAATACGGATGGCACTACTGCGGCCTATACCAAAAATATAGGTCAAGGCAATCTCACCTCTCTTGTTTTGCGGCAAATCAACGCCGACAATTCTTATAGCCATACTCTATATTTGATTATACTTAGTTTTAAGATCACCCTTGACGTTGTTTGAACTTAGGGTTCTTCTTATTGATTACATACAGACGCCCCTTGCGACGAACAATCTGGCACTCAGGGGTACGCTTCTTTAAAGATGCTCTAACTTTCATATTTTAATCTTATCAATCTCTTATTTGTAGCGATAACTAATACGTCCCTTAGTCAAGTCATAGGGAGACATCTCAACTTTCACTTTATCTCCAGGAAGAATACGGATGTAGTGCATTCTCATCTTACCCGATATATGAGCTGTTATGACATGCCCATTTTGCAACTCTACCTTAAACATGGCATTGGATAAGGCCTCCAATATTACACCATCTTGCTCTATAGCAGCTTGTTTCGCCATTTAGTACTTCAATTAAAATTCTCTGTCTCCTAAAACTTCGGCAATATAGTCAAATGATGACAGAATTTCAGCTCTTCCTTGAGTGATAGCGATACAATGCTCAAAATGAGCGGAGTATTTGCCATCTTTCGTACGCACCGTCCATCCATCATTATCAAAAACTACATTTTTACTTCCCATATTTATCATGGGTTCGATACAAATACACATTCCATTACGGAGTAAAGCCCCCGTTCCCTTTCTTCCATAGTTAGGCACTTCGGGAGACTCGTGCATATCTCGTCCTATACCATGACCAACAAGCTCTCGAACCACTCCATATCCAGCTTTTTCCGCATGATACTGAACAGCACTACTGATATGTCCGACTCTATTTCCAGAGACAGCTTGTTCTATTCCCTTGTAAAGAGACTCTTTGGTAGTTCTCAGAAGAGACAAGACCTCAGGAGAAACTTGTCCTACAGCAAATGTGTAGGCAGAGTCCCCTGTAAATCCATTTAGCTTGGTTCCACAGTCAACAGAGACTATATCTCCTTCTTTTAGAATATCGTTTGCTCTAGGAATACCATGAACGACACGATCATTAACTGAAGTACATATACTCCCAGGAAAACCACCATAACCTAAAAATGCAGGTGTAGCTCCATGATCACATATAAAATCATGTGCAATCTTATCCAATTGAAGTGTCGAAACACCAGGAGTAATATGACGAGCTATTTCCGCAAGGGTACGACCAACCAATTGGTTGGCCTCCCTCATCAAAAAAATCTCTTCGGTAGTTTTAAGATTAATCATCTATCCTACTAAACAACTCAATATGCGGAAACTGAGCCTGCTCTACCTTTTATACGCCCACTCTTTAGCAAACCATCATAATGTCTCATCAAAAGATGACTTTCAATTTGCTGAAGAGTATCCAATACTACTCCTACCAAAATAAGCAAAGAAGTACCGCCAAAGAATTGAGCAAAACCTTGACTTACTCCCAACAATTCGGCAAAAGCAGGCATAATAGCCACAATAGCCAAAAAGAATGCTCCTGGAAGAGTAATACGGTCCATAATCCCATCTATGTAATCTCGAGTTTGTTTTCCAGGCTTAATCCCAGGGATAAAACCATTGTTTCTCTTAAGATCATCTGCCATCTGAGTAGGATTGATTGTGATGGCAGTATAGAAATAGGTAAAAAGAATAATCAACACTGCAAAAAGGAAGTTATACCAAAAACTTGTATTGTCAGACAATGCAGCAAAGAAAGAGGTACTCTCTCCCACATGAGTCATCCCCATAAGAGTAATAGGGATAAACATAATTGCCTGAGCAAATATGATAGGCATAACATTAGCGGCATTAACCTTTAGAGGAATATACTGACGTGCGCCTCCGAATTGTTTATTTCCCACAACTCTTTTAGCATACTGTACAGGTACCTTTCGAGTACCTTGTACTAAAAGAATAGCTCCAGCAGAAACAAACAAAAGGAACACTATCTCAGCCAAGAAAGCAACCATTCCACCAGCAGCACTGTTCAATCTGAAACCAAATTCAGCAGCTAGGGCCTGAGGCAAACGTGCTATAATACCGACCAAGATTATAAAAGAAATACCATTACCAATCCCCTTGTCCGTAATACGTTCTCCTAACCAAAGAACAAACATACTACCTCCTGCTAAGAGTATTGTTGCGTATACTTGAAACCAAAAGCCCATAGGCAACTGAGCTCCCGTGGAAGCAAGCTGCGCTTTGAGATTCATGAGGTAGGTGGGAGCCTGAAGTAAGAGTATTAAAACCGTTAGATAGCGAGTCCACTGGTTAATCTTTCTTCTTCCACTCTCACCCTCGCGTTGTAACTTCTGCATAGAGGGAATTATTATGGCAGCTAACTGCATAACAATTGATGCCGAAATATATGGCATAATCCCCAAAGCAAAAATTGAAGCATGAGAGAAAGCTCCTCCTGAGAACATATCCAATAAAGCGAGCAAGCCGCTTTCAGTTTGCTTCTGAAGAGCACTTAAAGCTTCTGGATCAATACCAGGAATCACGATAAACGACCCTAAGCGGTAAATAACCACATATAGGATGGTGATGAGGATCTTCTTGCGAAGTTCCTCTATCTTCCATATATTCTTCAATGTCTCTACCAACCTCATAGGAAATTACATTTTTACAATGGATCCTCCTGCTGCGACAATCAATTCTTCTGCTTTTTTGGAAAAAGCATTTGCCTCCACAACCAAAGCAGCCTTCAGCTCTCCACAAGCCAAAATCTTAATAAGGTCTTTCTTCGAAGCATAACCTGCCTCAACAAGAACTTCCTTATTTATTGTTGTTGCGTTAGTCTGCTCCGCAATAGTTTGCAAAGCATCTAAATTAACAGGTCGGTATTCAATGCGGTTGATATTCTTAAAACCGAATTTGGGAAGGCGACGCTGTATCGGCATCTGACCTCCTTCAAAACCAATTTTATGTTTATATCCCGAACGAGACTTAGCTCCCTTATGCCCACGAGTAGAAGTACCTCCAAGACCAGAACCTGGACCTCGTCCGATACGTTTACGAGCATGTGTAGATCCTGCTGCGGGTTTTAAACTCGATAAATTCATAGCTTCTATTTTATTAGCTTGATTACTCTACTACCTCTACCAAGTGACGAACCTTATATACCATACCTCTAATTTGAGGAGTATCTTGGAGTTCTACTACTTGGTTCACTTTTTTAAGTCCCAAAGCATCCAAATTCAATTTTTGGTTTCTGGGACGACGGATACGACTCCGTACTTGCTTAACTTTTATTGTAGCCATAGTCTTATTTCCTTTCTTTAGCCCTTGAAGACTTTTTCTACAGAAACACCACGAGCCTGAGCTACCATAAGAGGATCGCGAAGCTCAGCCAATGCTGCAATAGTAGCCTTCACCAAGTTATGTGCATTAGAAGAACCTTGACTCTTTGCCAATACATCGGTAACTCCGACGCTCTCCAAAACGGCACGCATAGCACCTCCAGCCACAACTCCAGTACCCAAAGAAGCAGGACGGAGAAGTACCTTAGCACCTCCATATGACGCCATTTGTTCATGAGGGATAGTGCCATTGTGTACAGGAATACGAATCAAGTTTTTCTTAGCAGCTTCAACACCCTTAGCAATAGCGGTACTAACTTCACCAGCCTTACCAAGTCCTAAACCAATCACGCCATCTTGGTTACCCACAACTACGATAGCTGCAAAAGTGAACGTACGTCCCCCCTTTGTAACCTTTGTAACACGATTGATTGCTACTAAGCGATCTGTCAATTCTAAATCGTTCGTAGACTTTACTCTATTAAATGCTGTTGCCATTACTATTAAAACTTAAGTCCACCCTTACGAGCCGCATCGGCCAATTCTTTAATACGACCGTGGTAGAGATATCCATTACGATCAAAAACAACTTGTTCAATCCCTGCAGCAATTGCACGGCGAGCAATCTCTTCACCAACCTTAGCAGCAACGTCTTTTTTAGGAGCTACAACTTCCATTTTAAGGGAAGAGGCGCTTGCCAAAGTTGTTCCCGTTGCATCATCTATAAGCTGAGCATAAATCTGCTTATTGCTACGAAAAACCGTTAGTCTAGGGCGTTGCTTAGTACCGCTAACCTTACCACGTACACTCGCTTTAATGCGAAGTCTTCTTGTTTCTTTTCTAGTCATGATTAGTCTTACTTACCAGCTGATTTACCAGATTTACGACGGATATACTCACCTTCAAACTTAATACCCTTACCCTTGTAAGGTTCAGGCATACGGAAAGAACGAATTTTTGAACAAATCTGTCCCAGGAGTTGCTTATCACAAGATTCTAAGTAGATAAATGGATTTTTATTACGCTCCATCTTTGTTTCTACTTTTACCTCCTTAGGCAACATCATGAAGATAGGGTGGGTAAATCCAAGAGATAACTCTAAGATTTGTCCTTCGTTAGAAGCACGATATCCAACCCCAACCAACTCCAAAGTTTTCTTAAAACCTTCAGAAACACCGACAACCATATTGTTAATAAGAGAGCGATACAAACCATGCATAGCTCTATCTTGACGCTCGTCTGAAGAACGCTTTAAAGTAATCTCATTATTCTCTATTGCAACAGAGATACGAGGATCAACATACTGAGTAAGCTCTCCTTTAGGTCCCTTAACAGTAATATGATTATTCTCTGCCATTACTGTAACTCCTTGTGGAAGGATGATGGGCAATTTACCAATTCTAGACATATTACACCTCCTTCAAATTAGTAAACATAACACAATACTTCTCCACCCACTTTGAGTTCTCTCGCCTCTTTATCGGTCATAATGCCACGTGAGGTAGAAAGAATAGCAATTCCCAATCCATTAAGGACGCGAGGGAGGTCTCGATAACCTACATAGCGACGAAGACCTGGGCGTGATACACGCTTGAGATTCTTTATCGCATTATTTTTTTGAGCGAGGTCATACTTAAGAGCCACCTTAATAGTGGCACGGCATTCATCTACATTCTCAAACTTATAGTTAAGAATGTATCCCTTGTCGAAAAGTACCTTTGTAATCTCCTGCTTGATGCGCGAAGAAGGAATTTCGACAACACGATGACCAGCTTGGATTGCATTACGCAATCTCGTCAGATAATCTGCAATTGGATCTGTCATTATCAAAATTAATTAAATTGATCCGGACACCCCGGACAATATTTAAACTAAAACTCTCTCATCAAATATTACCAGCTGGCCTTCTTCACTCCAGGAATAAGACCCTTTGAAGCCATTTCACGGAACTGAATACGCGAAATTCCAAACTGGCGCATATAGCCCTTAGGACGTCCTGTCATACTGCAACGATTGTGCAAACGAACAGGGGAAGCATTACGAGGCAAAGACTGCAAAGCCTCATAGTTGCCCTCTTCTTTAAGACGACGACGTTTTTCAGCATATCTTGCTACCATTCTTTGGCGCTTAGCCTCGCGGGCTTTCATTGATTCTTTTGCCATATTTCTTTTACTTTGCTAAGTTCTTAAAAGGAAGGCCGAACTGCTTAAGAAGTTCATAACCCTCTTCGTCCGTAGCCGCAGAGGTTACAAAGGTAATATTCATTCCCAATATTTTGGTAATCGAATCAATATTTATTTCTGGAAAAATGATTTGCTCCTCAATACCAAGGGTATAATTACCTCGACCATCTAACTTACTTTCAATTCCTTTGAAGTCTCGAATACGAGGTAATACCACTCGCACCAAACGCTCCAAAAATTCATACATACGGTCACGACGAAGGGTAACCATCACCCCAATAGGCATCTTACGACGGAGCTTGAAGTTAGAAATATCTTTCTTTGAATAAGTTGCAACAGCCTTTTGACCAGTTATAGCTGTAACCTCATCAATAGCGATATCTATAATCTTCTTATCTCCAGTTGCCATACCCAAACCTTGATTGATAACAATCTTCTTAAGTTCAGGCACCTGCATCACACTCGTATAGCCGAAGTGCTTCATCAATTCAGGAACAATACGTTCTCTGTACTCTTTTTTGAGATTCGTTGTAGATGCACTCATTACTTAATTTCCTCCCCAGACTTTTTCGAGTAACGAATACTCTTGTTATTACTGTCTTTCTTACGACCGATACGAGTCCCCTTACCCGTCTTAGGATCTACTACATTGAGGTTTGAGATATGAATACCAGCCTCTTCCTCAATAATTCCTCCTTGTGGATGCTGTGCAGAAGGTTTAGTATGCTTCTTTCGGATATTAAGACCTTCTACGATGGCACGTTCTTTATCGGCTTCTACCTTAAGGACACGACCCGTACGGCCACGGCTTTCGCCACTATTAACCATCACAGTATCGCCCTTTTTTATATGCAATTTGCTCATAGTACACACTTCTTATTAGAGCACTTCAGGTGCTAGTGAAACTACCTTCATATTAACGGCACGTAACTCTCTCGCTACGGGACCAAAGATACGGGTACCACGAAGATCTCCAGAAGCAGAAAGAAGGACACACGCATTGTCACTAAAACGAATGTATGACCCATCGTTACGACGAATTTCTTTCTTCGTACGAACAATCAAAGCCTTAGAAACAGACCCCTTCTTTACATCACTAGCTGGAACGACACTCTTCACCGATACAACGATAACATCACCTACAGAGGCATAACGGCGACGAGTGCCACCTAACACGCGAATACAAAGTACCTCACGAGCGCCACTATTATCAGCAACTTTTAGTCTTGACTCTTGCTGTATCATTATTTAGCTCTTTCTAAAATTTCAATTAATCTCCAACGTTTATGGCGACTTAAAGGACGAGTCTCCATAATACGCACACGGTCTCCAATACCGCATTCATTCTTTTCATCGTGAGCATAGAATTTCTTCGTTTTGTTCACGAACTTTCCATAGATCGGATGCTTTTCTTTCCAATGGATCGCTACAGTAATAGTCTTATCCATTTTGTTACTAGCAACAACTCCGATACGTTCTTTTCTATGATTTCTCATCTTTGTGTCTCAAATTATTGGTTTTCACTTTGACGCATAACCAATACAGTCTTGATACGTGCTATAGTGCGACGCATTTGGCGCAATTTAGCAGGACTCTCAAGAGAAGAGACAGCATGGTTGATCTTATCTTGCTCGTAATTCTTAGTAAGAGTCTCGAGCCTCTCGTTCAATTCAGAAGTTGTTAACTCCTTGAGTTCTGACATTTTCATAGGATCTTTCGTCTCTCTAACTTGTTATGCATTTTCTCTGCCTGAGTCGTAATCACGACGAACAACAAACTTAGTAGTTACAGGAAGTTTTTGAGCAGCTAAACGAAGTGCTTCTTTTGCAATTTCAAAAGGCACACCTTCTACTTCAAAAAGCATACGTCCTGGAGTAACAGGCGCAACGAATCCCTCAGGATTACCCTTACCTTTACCCATACGTACTTCTGCAGGTTTCTTCGTAATAGGCTTATCGGGGAAAATACGTACCCAAACTTGACCTTGACGTTGCATATAACGTGTTACGGCAATACGAGCAGCCTCTATCTGCGATCCTGTAATCCACTTACTTTGGAGGGCTTTTATACCAAAAGAACCGAAGGCAAGCTGGTTGCCGCGTTGAGCATTGCCCTTCATACGGCCTTTTTGCTGTCTTCTAAACTTAACTTTTTTAGGTTGTAACATAATCTTTTAATCCTCCTGAAGATTAGCGGTTATTTTTACGATTGTTACGGCGACGACGATCATTGCCTCTCTGGAAAGAATCATTACGACGCTGGTTATTTTGAGCGCCTTGAGAGAAGTTAGGAGCAAGATCTCTCTTCTCATATACTTCCCCTTTCATAATCCAAACCTTTACACCAATCATCCCCACCTTAGTGAGAGCCTCGTCATGAGCATAATCTATATCGGCACGAAGTGTGTGTAAAGGAGTACGTCCTTCTTTAAACATTTCGGCACGAGCCATTTCTGCCCCATTAAGACGACCTGAGAGGAGCACCTTGATTCCCTCTGCGCCAGAACGCATAGCGGAGGAGACAGCCATCTTAACAGCACGACGATAAGCGACATTACCTTCTAGCTGACGAGCAATATTTGAAGCTACGAGTACAGCATCCACTTCTGGACGACGAATCTCGTAAATATAAATCTGCACATCTTTGCCTGTAAGGTTCTTGAGTTCCTCTTTCAACTTGTCTACTTCCTGCCCTCCCTTGCCAATGATTAGACCAGGTCTTGCAGTACAAATAGTAACGGTTACAAGTCGAAGAGCTCTTTCTATAACGATACGCGAAATACCAGCTTTGGCATGACGAGCATTCAGATACTTACGGATCTGACTATCTTCCAACAAAGTAGGTCCATAGTTTTTACCTCCGTACCAGTTAGAATCCCAGCCACGAATATATCCGAGGCGATTTGCTATTGGATTAATTTTTTGTCCCATGCTCTCAGTCGTTATTTTCGTTATTAAGCGTATCTACAAAAAGAGTAACATGGTTACTACGCTTACGGATGCGATAACCACGCCCCTGTGGCGCAGGACGAAGACGCTTGAGAGTAGCACCTGCGTCTACAAAAACGCGAGATACGTAAAGCTCCCCTTCTTCAGTCTTACGGCCATTAGTTTGCTCCCAGTTTGCAATAGCAGAACGGAGGAGTTTTTCGATACGGAGAGCAGCCGCTTTACGAGAAGAAAATCTCAAAACTCCTAAAGCGCGATTTACCTCCATACCACGGATATTATCCACAACTAAACGCATCTTACGAGGCGAGGTGGGTACATCATTTAGCTTTGCAAAGCAAGGAATAGTACCGTCGGCCTTAGTGCGATTAATCGTATTGTTATTCACTTTACTCATTGTCTATTCTTTTTGTTATGTCAACAAACTCGACGTCTATTCTTACTTACGATTTCCTGAGTGACCACGGAATGTACGAGTAAGAGCAAATTCGCCCAATTTATGACCGACCATATTTTCTGTCACATACACAGGGACAAACTTATTTCCATTGTGTACAGCAATTGTGTGTCCTACAAAATCAGGAGAAATCATCGAAGCACGTGACCAAGTCTTAATAACAGACTTCTTGCCACTTTCATTCATTGCGAGTACCTTCTTCTCTAACTTAACACAGATATAAGGACCTTTTTTTAAGGAACGACTCATATTTATCTTCGATTAATTAGTTATTTTTTCTTACGTCTCTCAATGATATACTTCGAAGAGTGTTTCTTAGGAGCACGTGTCTTAAGTCCCTTAGCATAGAGACCATTGCGTGAGCGTGGATGACCTCCAGAAGCGCGTCCTTCACCCCCACCCATTGGGTGATCTACAGGGTTCATAACAACACCACGGTTACGAGGACGACGACCTAACCAACGAGTACGCCCCGCCTTACCAGATTGTTCAAGAGCGTGGTCACTATTACCGACACTACCTACAGTAGCCTTACAAGCGGACAATACACGACGAGTCTCCCCAGAAGGCATACGAAGCACAACATAGTTTTCTTCTCGAGCTACAAGCTGAGCAAACGTACCTGCTGAACGAGCGAACTTTGCCCCTTGACCAGGACGAAGCTCCACATTGTGAATCACAGTACCACAGGGATTTTTGACAAAGGAAGCGCATTGCCCACTTCAGGAGCAACATTCTCTCCAGAAATAACAGTTTGCCCTGGAGTCAAACCATCTGGTGCAAGAATGTATGCCTTAGCTCCATCTGCATAATAAAGAAGGGCAATACGAGAAGAGCGGTTGGGATCATACTCAATGCTCTTTACAGTTGCGGGAACACCATCCTTCATTCTCTTGAAATCGATAAGGCGGAATTTTTGTTTATGTCCACCCCCGATGTAACGCATCGTCATCTTCCCAGTGTTGTTACGTCCACCAGATTTACGTTTTCCGACTACAAGAGATTTTTCTGGTGTGCTTGCAGTAATCTTATCAAACGCACCAATAATCTTATGTCTCTGCCCAGGAGTTGTGGGCTTGAGTTTTCTAATTCCCATTTTTACAATTAAATATTAGCAAAGAAATTAATAGTCTGTCCCTTTTCGAGCGTAACAATAGCTTTTTTATAAGCAGAAGCACGACCGCGGAGAATACCCTTCTTAGTATAACGCACTTTCAATTTAGGAGTAACGTTAGAAGTGTTTACAGACACAACCTTTACATTATACATACTCTCAACAGCATTCTTAATCTCAATCTTGTTTGCCTTAGGAGAAACACGGAAACCATAACGCTCTGGAAATTTTTCCGTTGTTGCTGTCATCTTCTCCGATATAATTGGCTTAATAATTATACCCATATATACCTGCTGTATTGATTAAGATTTAAACGATTCATTTACAAATGCCACCGCATCTTCAGTAAAAATCAAGCGATGAGCATCGAGCACTTGATAAGTATTAAGCTTATCCACGTTGATTGTAGAAGCCTGAGGCACATTACGAGCAGAGAGGTAAACATTTGATGGCACTTGAGGCATCACTAAAAGGGTTTTCTTATTAGCTACCCCTAAAGCAACTGTCATAGCCACAAAATCTTTAGTTTTTGGCGCATTGAAATCAAAAGTTTCAACCACTTTAATTTCTTGATTCATCGCCTTATAAGAGAGAGCCGAACGACGAGCTAAGCGCATCAACTTTCTGTTCAATTTGAAGCTATAATTTCTTGGACGAGGTCCGAAAACACGAGCTCCACCATGGAGGAGAGGAGATTTAATATCACCACGACGAGCACCTCCGCCACCTTTTTGACGAATAAGCTTACGGGTAGAACCACTCAACTCGCTACGTTCTTTTGACTTATGCGTACCCTGGCGTTGATTAGCACGATAAAGCTTTACAGCTAAATAAATTGCATGATCGTTGGGCTGAATACCAAAAACGGCATCATCAAGGACTACCTTGCGGCCTGTATCCTCCCCTTTAATGTTATATACAGACAATTCCATACGCTTAAATCTCAACTGCTACAATTGAACCTTTATGCCCAGGGATACTCCCCTTAATGAGCAACAAATTGTGCTCTGGCATTACTTTAATCACTTCCAGATTCTGAACAGTAACACGCTCGTTTCCTGTCTGACCTGCCATACGAGTACCCTTGAATACTTTCGCAGGGTATGAACAAGCCCCTACAGAACCTGGAGCACGCAAGCGGTTGTGCTGACCGTGAGTTGTTTGACCCACACCGCCGAAACCATGACGTGCTACTACACCTTGGAAGCCTTTACCCTTGGAGGTTCCAATCACATCAACATAGCCAACATTTTCAAAAATGTCGACCTTGATGGTATCTCCGGGCTTATACTCTCCTTCAAAACCTTTGAACTCGGCCAAGTGCCTCATTGGTGCTACTCCAGCTTTCTTAAAGTGTCCCATAAGAGGCTTAGTAGTATGCTTTTCCTTAGCTTCAACGAAGCCTAACTGAATAGCATCATAGCCATCTTTTTCACTTGTTTTCACCTGAGTAACAACACAAGGGCCTACTTCGATAACAGTGCATGGAAGATTTACCCCATCAGCACTGAAAACGGAAGTCATTCCGATTTTTTTTCCTAATAATCCTGGCATTTCTTTTGTTGTTTTAATGTTCCAAATCTCAGACCTTGATATTCACTTCCACACCACTGGAAAGCTCCAACTTAGTAAGAGCATCCACTGTTTGCTTAGAAGCGTTGTAAATATCGATCAATCGCTTATAAGACGAAAGTTCGAATTGCTCACGCGACTTCTTGTTCACAAAAGTAGAGCGATTGACTGTGAAGATACGCTTATGTGTAGGCAATGGAATAGGACCACAAACCATAGCACCTGAAGCCTTCACAGCTTTAACGATCTTCTCTGCAGATTTATCCAAGAGCATGTGATCGTAGGACTTGAGCTTGATTCTAATTTTTTGGCTCATATCTTTATTCTAATTATCACTTGATCAAATCAACACGGCCATTAACTTCTGTAAGCACTTGCTTAGCAATAGAAGATGACACTTCAGCAAAATGAGAGAATGTCATAGTACTTGTCGCACGACCTGACGTAATAGTACGCAAGGCTGTAACATAACCAAACATCTCTGCAAGAGGCACATCAGCCTTAACAATACGAGCACCAGTACGGCTGGCTTCCATACCACCCACCTGACCACGTCGTTTATTAAGGTCTCCAATAACATCCCCCATACTCTCTTCTGGAGTAACAACTTCCAACTTCATTACAGGCTCTAATAGTACAGGATTAGCTTGCGCGCAAGCATTCTTAAAAGCCTGCATAGCTGCAATTTCGAATGAAAGTTGATCTGAATCGACAGGGTGGAACGAACCATCTAAAAGAGTTACCTTGAGACGATCTACATTATAGCCAGCCAAAACTCCAGTCTTCATAGCACGCTGGAATCCCTTCTGAACAGAGGGAATAAATTCCTTGGGGATATTACCACCCTTAACGACATCAATAAACTGCAAGTCCCCCTCAAAATCTTCATCGGCAGGCTCTACACGAACGATGATATCGGCAAACTTACCACGTCCACCAGTCTGCTTCTTATAAACTTCTCGGATTTCAACAGCCTTCGTAATAGCCTCTTTATAAGAAACTTGAGGACGACCCTGATTACACTCGACCTTAAACTCTCTCTTCAAGCGGTCGATAATAATTTCAAGGTGCAACTCTCCCATACCACTAATAACAGTTTGACCTGTTTCTTCGTTAGTAGCAACCTGGAAAGTTGGATCTTCTTCTGCCAACTTAGCCAAACCCACTCCCAAACGGTCAAGGTCTTTTTGAGTTTTGGGCTCTACTGCAATACCGATAACAGGCACGGGGAATTCCATTGCCTCAAGAGTAATTGGAGCATTTTCATCACAAATGGTATCTCCTGTACGAATATCTTTAAAACCAACTCCAGCTCCAATATCACCACAACCAATGACCTCCATTGGATTTTGGCTATTTGAGTGCATTTGGAAAAGTCGAGAAATACGTTCCTTCTTACCTGTACGAGAATTCAAAATATAACTCCCCGCTGTAAGAGAACCTGAGTAGACACGGAAAAAGCAAAGACGACCTACATAGGGATCTGTTGCAATCTTAAACGCCAAAGCACACAAAGGCTCATCAGGAGTGGTCTTACGCGTAATAATAGTATCCGCATCATTAGGATCTGTCCCCTCTACCTCAGGCGTATCTACAGGACTGGGAAGGAAGGCACAAACAGCGTCCAAAAGCGTTTGAACCCCCTTATTCTTGAAAGAAGATCCACACAACATCGGATTGATAGTCATAGAGAGTGTGCCCTTTCGGATAGCTGTGCGAATTTCATCTTCTGTAATGGTAGAGGGATCATCAAAATATTTCTCCATCAAAACATCATCGCACTCCGCGAGAACTTCCAACATCTTGTCTCTCCACTCATCTGCTTCTGCTTGGAGTTCGGCTGGAATAGGCAACTCTTCATAGTTGGCCCCCATTGTCTCATCATTCCATACAATCGCCTTCATCTTAATGAGGTCAACAGCTCCCTTGAAAGTTTCTTCAGCTCCAATAGGGATTTGGATAGGACAAGGTTTAGCTCCAAGCACTTGTTGCATCTGAGCATACACCTCAAAGAAGTTAGCTCCAGAGCGGTCCATCTTATTTACATACGCAATGCGAGGCACAGCATACTTATCCGCCTGACGCCACACCGTTTCACTCTGAGGTTGCACACCGCCTACTGCACAGAAAGTAGCAACAGCTCCGTCCAAAATACGGAGAGAGCGCTCTACCTCACTGTAAAGTCAACGTGTCCCGGAGTATCTATCAAGTTGATTTTATACTTATCACCAGCATAGTTCCAATAAGTAGTTGTTGCAGCACTGGTAATAGTAATACCGCGTTCCTGCTCCTGCTCCATCCAGTCCATGGTAGCAGCTCCTTCGTGAACTTCTCCAATTTTATGGGTAAGCCCTGTATAGAATAGAATACGTTCTGACGTAGTTGTCTTTCCGGCATCAATATGCGCCATGATACCGATGTTTCTCGTCAAGCCTAAATTCTTATCGTTTGCCATATAGCTTGCTTTATCTTAAAAATTAGAAACGGAAATGTGCAAAAGCACGGTTTGCCTCGGCCATTCGGTGCATATCTTCCTTACGCTTAAACGCGGCACCTTGGTTATTATAAGCATCTACGATCTCCGCAGCTAACTTATCTGCCATTGTTTTCCCCCCACGCTTACGCGCAAAAAGGATTAAGTTTTTCATAGAGATAGACTCCTTACGTTCTGGACGAATTTCTGTAGGAACTTGGAAAGTAGCACCTCCGATGCGACGTGACTTCACCTCCACCTGAGGAGTTATATTATCCAATGCAGATTTCCAGATCTCCAAAGCACTCTTCTCTTCTGAAGAGAGTTTTCCCTTCACAATCTCGAGAGCATCATAAAAGATGCTATAGGCAAGATTCTTCTTACCATCATACATCAAGTGATTAACAAATTTAGTCACCTGACGATCTCCAAACACAGGATCAGGTAACACCTGACGCTTTTTTGGCTTTGCTTTTCTCATTGTTTTTCAAAATCATTTGTTCCGAATCGGTTGTCGGTTCAGCTCAAGAGCCGAACGTCTTCAACATCCACACCAGGACATTTACTCAACCTACCTTATAATAAGATAGCCGATCCAACTGAACCCGAAACTGGTTCTTTATTTATTATCCTCTTCTTTGGAGATTCACCCAACCTCCAACAAAAACAACCTAAAGGCTCAAATTACTTCTTTGCAGCCTTAGGACGCTTCGCCCCATACTTAGAGCGACGTTGCAAGCGACCATTTACGCCAGCGGCATCCAATGTACCACGCACAATATGGTAACGAACCCCCGGCAAATCTTTCACACGACCTCCACGCACAAGAACAATACTATGCTCCTGCAAGTTGTGTCCTTCTCCTGGGATGTAAGCATTTACTTCTTTACCATTAGTCAAGCGCACACGGGCCACCTTACGCATTGCAGAGTTTGGTTTCTTTGGCGTAGTAGTATATACGCGTACACAAACCCCACGACGTTGTGGACAAGCCGCCAAAGCAGGAGATTTTCCAGCTTCATCGAAGCGCTCACGTCCCTTTCTAACTAACTGTTGAATCGTAGGCATTTTTCTTATTTCTAAACTTATTACATTATAGTTTACAGAGCTATACACATAGCTTAAGCGGGACAAAGTTACAAACAAAAAATGAACAATCCAAACATTCCAAGAGCTAATAGCGACAAAAGTTCCTTTATAACAGTACTATACAGAATAGAAACAAGCCCAAGCACAGAAAAAGGCTTCGACAGAACAAAGAGTCTGCCGAAGCCCTACACTGCAATATATCAAAAGAGGCATGAGCTACTTTGCTTCATGCCTCTTGACTTTTAATTAGAGAAGCACTTTGAACACTTCGTTGCCCACAGTAACTACGTAAGTCCCTGATGTCAAGCCTTCTACTACAAGAGCTTGCTCTCCAGAAGCATTCACGTACAACGCCTCTCCTGCCACACCAAAAACGGTAACCTGAGCTTCCAAAGGGTTCTCTACGCGCAACACTCCCTCTACAGCATAAACATTAGCTTCTGCCAAATTATGAACAGTCTCTGCTCCTACCGTATTTTGAACTGTTACATAATCAGAATATTCACTGGCCTTAATTTTAACGCTTGAGAACTGATCTTGAGGAGCCTTACCTCGAACAGCCACAACACGCACATGAATAGGAGTAACGAGTTTTGCAGCGGGTCCCTCAATCTTCACTTCATGCTCCAACCCATCTACAAATTGTTTCAAATAACAAGGATCTCGGAAAATCTCTCCCTTCTTGTAATTTTGAGTAATCTTCAAGTTATCAATGTAAAGGTTACCATTACCCTTTACAGCGAAAATACCCAATTTAGAACGCTTTGTTCCCTTGGTAAAAGGAATTTCGTAAGTTTTCCACTTAGGAGTGATACCTTCAGGATAGATCAACTCTACTTGCTTGAAGTTGCCCAGCTCTTCATCATAGGTAAAGAGTGCAATAGCAGCTTCTGTCTGTATACGCTCAAGCACGTTAGCATTTTGATCTGTAACCTCACCAAGAACGCCCCAAAGGTCCACTTTAACCTTAAACTTACCACCATCCTTAGAAAGGTCTAACTCTTCTGACTGCAGACTAACATTAGTCCTCGCAGAGTAATAATGCCATCCATCCAAACAAACAACACCCTTGTAAGGCGCATATGTATAACCCAACCAGCCTGCCTGCACAGTTTCAAGCGCACGACCTATACCTTGAAATGTCTGCGCCCCAGGATCTGGATTTTCAGGAGTCCATTGTGGAATATTTCCATTTTGATCTCTGAGGTTAGAGAAATCTTCATTTGTAACTACAAACTCTCCATCCTGCTCTGCCGTGCGATCATAATAAGCCCATACGTTGTAAACATCTGCTGAAGGGACCTTACCCCAAGAAGCCTTAAACACACCATTAACAGCCTTATTCTGAATTGGATTAACCACTGGAGCTTCCAAATCATAAACCTCTGCATAAAGAGCCTCGATAGACTTCTTATCTCCCTTAGTCGCAGCAAGAGTATAGAAGTAAACTTCTCCAGAAGTTAATCCAGAGAGATTATAAATCTCCGTATTCCCCCCTTCGATCTTTTGTTCTTTTACAATATATTCCTTTTTGGTAGGAGCAGGCATTCCTGGACGAGGAGCTGGTTCTCCAGTAGGCACTAAGTGATATACACTCAAAAGATAACCATCGGCACCCTCTACTTTACTCCAACGGAGGTCTACACTCGCCCCCTTATAATTGAGATAGTTCTTAAGAGTAGGCATAGCAACAAAAGGCTCTACTTGAGAAATTTCAATCTCATCGATAAGAATTCCATAATCTTCGTTTTGCGCCCTCTTTACAATGTTAACTATCATGCTTTCCCCCGCATCTTGGAAAAGGAAATAGTAATCCTTCCACTCCGTAGAAAGATTTGTTATAAGAATAGGCTCTCCTATTCTCCATGTTGGGGACATATTGAATGTCTCAGCAGCCTCTACAAGAAGTATTCCTTCCTCTCCCTCCTCTAGAGCTCTCGATGCACGTGCCCTTACGCGAACAAAGAAGTTCCCCTGTTCTTTAGAAAGGTCTACAAGATGTGTATTAATCTTAGCCTCTTTTTCTGCCATATAGAGTTTACCCCCAGCTGGGTAAACATTACCTGCCCCCCAAATCTTTCCATCTTCGGCATACTCGGCCTTCATATTAAACCAAACAGGATATTCCGAAATAGGAGTTTCGTTAAAACCTACATATATTTTAGTATCCATGTCTGGTTTTTCTTCAGTCCCCGTAGTCAACTTAGAGAAAGTCTCTTTAAGTACCACTTTCTTGGATCCATAGGTTTCTGGAGTCACTCCATCGGAGAGAAACATATTCACACGTTCCTGAGAGGGGAGAATCTCTCTTCCTTGCACCTTCTCTCTCACAGATGTTTGAGACTCACCAAACGTGTACTGAGCATTCGCCGTTTCTAAGGCTAATGACGAAGCAAGTACAGCACTTACTAACACAGAAGCAATTGTAATTAGTCTTTTCATTCTTCAAAAAATAATTGTTACACTTTTTTCAATATACACTACCCCAAAAGTCCGTCCAATCGGACATCAATCCCTATAAATCATCTAATAAGTTTCTATGTATTAGCTCGAGGCATACAATAGTTACGCATACTCTTATGGAAGCATAAGCTAAAGAAACCCTCCGCAACTTTAGAAAAACTCATTCCATATATATTAATAGGGATACAAAGAGCATAATATCCGCGCTAAGATAGGTAACTTCTTACAAATAGACAAATAGAGGCCGTGTAGCTACCAGTTTTACAAGTATGTATTACATACAACAAATTCTTATCCCTACAATAAATATGAGAAAAGAAATACCTTCAAAAGATTCCAGTTACAAAAAAGAGGGTGAGTCGAATTAAAATTCTAACCCACCCCCTCTAAAACTAAGAACAATCTATTTCTCTCTTATCGACTCAAAATCAAGCTCAACAAAGAGAATTGTCTGAAAGCCTCTAATACTATAATTCATTAAAAGGAGAGTGTGTCTAAAACGAACTTAGAGGCACACTCCCTCAAATGAATACTACAATATTATAACTCTAGACTCTTTGCCCACTTTCACGACATAACATCCTGAAGGAAGAGCTTGCACATCAATAGAGGCTTTTCCATCAAAGTTGCTATGAGACATCTCGATCAAGCGTCCATTCATATCAAAAAGAGCAATCGCATCAACACTTTGCATCCCCGTCAAAACAAGGGTTCTATTATTTCGATCAACATAATAAGAAAAAGAAGGACGAGTTATATCAGACGAGAAGAGATAGTCTTCAAAAACATATAGCATCCCTTCTTTTCCAACTATTTTACGAACAGCCCATTTCTTTTCCTTAAGAGTTGCTACATCTTCTGCAGATGCCACATTTTTATCTGGAGAAGAGGCGTCATAAGCATTAAAGAAAATAATTGAACCTGGTTCTTCAAAATAAAAACGACTTACAATTGTATTTGCAATCTCCTTAAAGCCCTCTTCCTTAATGTTATTTTCATGACAATTCACCCACTCTAATTTAGGATTACCTGAAAAGTTCAATTTTTCTATTCTATTGTCTTGACAAAATAGGGTTTCTAAGAAACGTTGATTACTGAGGTTCAACTCCGTTATCTTATTGCGACTACAATTCAATAGTTTCAAAGAGTGAGAGTCGCTCAAGTCAATAGCTGTAATATCATTACCGACACACCGCAGAGAAGTAATGTCCCCCTGGAAAGAGAATTCTTGTTCTTCAATCTCATAAACTACTTCGATATCCGTATCGAAAGTACCATTAAGCCCAATAACCGTTACTTGTGAAGACGGATCTTTCACTTTAACCTCTATTGTTACTGTACTTCCCACAGGACGATCTGTTTTGAATTTGATGATATTATTTGTCGATGGAATATCAAACTCATCATCTCCTTCGTATTTAGAATAGCCAGTTCCCGATGAGTACTTCATAGTTTGCCAACCACGCTGACGAGCTTCGTAACATTGCTGTTGGGTACAAACATTATTTTCTTTTTCTTTCGTTGTATCACGCACTGTTATTTCTCCCATTGGCTCAATACCTACCCTATTAGGAAGAGAAGCTATGAGCTTTGTCATATGGTCTTTATCTATGAAGTTGTCAGAACAATCTATCTTTTGAATAAAGTCGGCATGAGAAAAATCCATCTCTGTAACCCCATTGCTATAGCAGTGTAAGAAGTATATATCACCACGCAACGTAATTTTTTGACTCAAAATAGTATACTCTACTTGTTGGTCATTGATCCAAGTTCCCTCCAATCCTTCAACAGTAACATTGTTTTCGGATTTAATTTTGAGTTTAATCTTCTCACCAACATTTCTCGAAGTTACAAAAGACAAGTAAGGCTGTTCTTTACCCTCGTAAGGTTGAAGCTCTGTTCCATTAAGGGCCTTCACATCCCACCCTCTACTATTAAGTTGAGCAACATGATGCTTGTAGATGTTATTGTTATCTTTTTGTAGAGAAACAGCAATCAACTCTCCACGAACACCCATAGCCGAACGATCTACAATTGAGTTTACCAACACATCTGCGTCCAATCCCTTAATGCTGTTATTGCTACAATTAATCTTATGAAGCTTAACATTAGAAGTCAAATCTAATTGTTTCAAAGAGTTGTTAGAGCAGTTAAGTTCCTCTAAAGCCGCATTATTAGCCAAATTCAACTCAACAAGACTATTGTCGGCACATTGAAGGGTTCTAAGCAACTTGTTTTCCGAAAAATTAAGTCGTTTAAGAGGGTTATTCGAACAATTTATCTCTTGCAAGTTCTTAGCATTACGCACATTTAGATTGATCAACTCACAGTTTGGAGCTTCCAATCCAGTAATCTCCCCTTCAAGGACAATCTCTTGGGAAGAAAGAGTGTAAGTATTTTGTGCATTAGGCACTATAGATTCTGTCAAGCCCTGGGCTTTAACCTCTCCATTTGCACTTATCTTCATTGTAATAGTAGCCCCTTTAGCCTTAAGAGTTCTCAGAACAATCTTTTCTTTCTGGTTACCACTACCTCCATCATCAACTCCTTCATAAGCAACAAACTGAGTTCCATTGAAAGCTTGTACTCTCCACCTACGAGAAAGAGCCTCTTGTACCAAAGTTTTAGAGCAAACATTACCCTCTTTATCAGGTTGAGAAAGATCGGCAATTGCCAAAAGACCCGGATTAGGAGAGGTTGTATAATCGGGTAATGATTCGATTAACTTCTCCATCTTATCTCCTTTTAATTGATTAAGAGAGCAATAAACGCGAAATATCTTTCCTCCAGAGCAAAGAAGCATATCGGTAATTTGATTATCTCGCGCATAAAGATATTCTAACTTTTCATTGTTACTCACATCAAGTGCTTTCAATTCATTGCGTTCTACAGACAAGTAGCTAAGAGAAAGAGCACTCGTAGCATCAAATTCTGTCACTTTTGCATCATTTAGATAAAGATGGGTAACATCTCCCTCCAGAGTGATAGTCTGTCCCTCTCCTACCTCATAAGTAACATCGTCACCAGAAGGATTCCACTGAGCCCCTGTTACACCCTTTATAGTTAAAGAGCCTTTAGCCTTAGCCCCAAAAGTTATCGATTGACCTACTTCTAAATTGGTCTTAAAAACTACCTTGGGAGATGCTGTCTGTGCATAAGAGTGCACTGAAAAGAGAGAAAGCAACACAGCCACAAAAAGGCCTATCTTTCTGCTTCCACAATCAATAAGTCGATGTAAATTCATAATCATATATGTTTATCAAATGGTTATTTTGGTAGAATAATGGGGTGAAGCAACAACGTAAGTACCATATGGTAAGTTGCTTACATCAAACCGCACAACACCCTCCGATGAGGTAGAAGCAGAAGCAATAACTTTTCCAGAAGCGTCATAAAGAGTAAAAACAGTACCTGGTAGCACTTCCTCTACACGAAGCTCTCCATTAGCGATAAGAACTCTTTCCAATGAAGGAGCAGAAGGTTTCTCTACTGCAATAGGAACACCTCCAAGAATATCATTTTCTTCATCCGCTCCTTCTCCATTTTTCCAATCAAAAGGAATCCAATTCTTACCTCTAAGTATCTTCAAAACTTCGTTGTTATACTCGTTTTGTTCGTTGTCAGCACCAGCCAAAGAGTTCACCATATAAAAATGTCTATACTTTTCATCGGCACCACGCTCTGGTAGAGAAGAAACTAACTTTTTCATATTATCGAGTTTGATTTTATTCTCAAAACAAGAAACAAAATTCAAGTTAGGACACTCAGCGATTGTTACTGATGAGAGAGACGAAGCTTGAATATTCAAGTCCTCAAGAAGAGGACATCTTTGCACACTAATCTTTTCAAGAGATGGAACAGAAGCAACCCTTACTTTCTGGATCTTTTCAAGATTGGTAAAATCTAATGATGAAAAAGAGTGTGCCCCTCCCCAAACTTCAAAGATAACTAACGACTTCATTGTGGAAACATCAATCTTAGACAAAGAAAAGTTGTCATCTTTCTGAAGCAGTACAGTCTCTATTTCTCCAAAAATCTTAATATCCTGTGATGTAACCTTATATTCAGCCCATCCCTCGTGAGAAGGATAAGAATCCAATAACTCCAGCCCCTCTATAAGAATAGGAGAGCCCTCTTTGGGAACTAATTCCAAACCCACTGTTTCTCCTACTGCAACAGAGGTTGTCAAACCTATGAAAGAATCTTTATTGAGAGGGTCGATGGGATAAATCTGAGACTCTATCACTTGATATGTGCGCCATCCTTTTTTTTGAAACTCAACAAGTATAGGATCTGTAAGCTGGTTATTCTCTTTTTCATGCTCTGCATTAATCAAGATGATTTGACCGCGCTGTTCTTCTTCTTCGATAGCAGAGAGATCTGGTAGACTTTGACACAGACTCTCAAAAGCAGAGCCATCAAAATCATTAGTATGACAGCTAACATACCTCATCAAAGGATTTGATCCCACATGCACCTTTTTCATGCCATTATAGCCACAACTAAGACGCGTTATCTTAGGACACGATTCGATATTTAGCTCTTCTATATTATTAGCAAAACACCCCAAAAACTCTAAGTTGGGTAGATTCGTCAGGTCAAGCTCTGAAAGCTCATTAAAAGAAACATCCAACTCTTTTAGGTTAGGGCAATTAGCCTTCAGAGTTGTTACGCGAGAGGTATTTACCGTAAATTTCACAAAATCTCCTGTAAGAGTAATCTCTTGAGCCGTTATTACATTATCTACTCCAATTCCCTCTCTTACTACCTCTGTTCCTGGAGCCACCTCCATTTTCAAGTCCAATGTACTACCAATAGCTAGCTGAGTTGAGAGGGTTATTCTCCCCTGAGCGGTAGCAAAATAACTGTTCAATGCGAGCAAGGTCAGGAGAGAAAATCCCCAACCCCATGCTTTTAAACGAACTGTAAGTAACATGTTTCTTGTCATCTTCATTTATTCCTATTTTATATAATTAAGTAATTTGGTCTCTAAGGACTAAAAAATATTGTAGATGATACTACACCTAAGCGAAAAAAAATTAACCAATAGTTTTATCCCTCTTATGTATAGTAGTCAAGGTTTATTGGCGCCAAATATAGTAAAAAATATAGACTCCCATCTATTTTCAGTTTTATTCACAGAGCCCTAAAAATCGACATTAAGAACGATATTACTACAATGTTATAAAAAATACATCAAAGAGAATTCTCCTTTTTTCTTATTTCTTGTTTTGACATATAAAAAAGCAAAAAAACTAAGATATAACACCATCAAAACAAAGCCTAAAAACCCTCCGAGAGAAGACTCCGAAGGGGTAATGATTTGAATCAAAAGGTATAGTGGTAAGAAATAAAAGAAAAGAGACTCTATTTGAGACCATAACACGAAACTTCAAAGGTCTACTTTTAACGGAAAGGTGAGAAGAATAGATATTTGGATACAATAATGGAAATAGCGTAGCTCGGTCTATTGGAGATTTTTCTGCCATTTTTTAGTCTCATTGTTGTATATATCAAACTAATGTAGTACTTTCGCAGAGCGTTCGCCCAGATGGCGGAATTGGTAGACGCGTTGGTCTCAAACACCAATGAGGTAACACTCGTGCCGGTTCGATCCCGGCTCTGGGCACAAAAATAAAAATGTAAAGCTGGTTAGTCGATAAGACTGACCAGCTTTTTCTTTATATGTAATTCAGAAAAAGAGATTTATGTTCGTACTACGCGCTTCTCTTGCGAAGTCAAGGCAACGTTACGACTAATATCTTGCTTTTGGAAGAAGGAATTATTGTAAGAGGCATCAACTGGGCTGGAAGCAACACACTATGCCCTTGTTCAACGAGAACCCTCTGTCCAAAGAGATCTTCTACTTCGATGGAACCTTCGGCTATAAAAAAGACAGCACATTCTTCGCCTTTTGGAGGAGTAAATATATAAGGTTTATTGAGTCTCAAAGTACTGAAAACGAAATGAGGGGTCGAGAGGAGCGTATTGAGGCTATCATGCTCCTCGTGATACGTTGCTTTATAGGGAGGTGAGGCTGTGAAGTCGAGTACCTCTAAGGCTTGTTGTAAGTGTAGAGGACGCAGTTCTCCTTTTTGGTCTCTTCGCTGGTAATCAAATATGCGGAAGGTCGTATCGGAGGGTTGCTGCACTTCAAAGAGGAAAGAACCTGCACCTATGGTATGAATACGTCCTGCTGGGATGTAGAAAAGGTCGCCCGCATTGATAGTATCATAATGTAATAGCTCGGAAACTCGATGGTCGTTGATAGCAGAGAGATAGCTATCTTTCGTTACTCCCTCTTGAAACCCAGCGGAGATGCGAGCCTCTCCCGAAGTACCCAGTATATACCACATCTCACTTTTGGGCAATACTCGGTCGGGGTGCACCTGTACTGAAAGGTCTTGTTCGGCATTGATTAGCTTAATAAGGAGAGGGAAGTGCGTTCCATAGCGTCGATAATCTTGGCGTCCCAGTATCCCTTCTCCATAAGTCTGCATCAGTTCTTGGAGCGTCAGTCCCTGGAGAGGTCCACTCTCTACTACGGAGAGATGCTCTTCAAGGGGTGATATCTCCCAACTCTCTCCTATGGGTTGATCGCTGTTGGCGTAGCTTATACCCCATAAGCCTTGTCCCTCCCCAAAGGACAGGGCGAAAGATAGGCGTAAAGCTAAGAGGGTATAGGGCTATGGAGTCCATATAGCAATCTTTATTTATCTGATAAAATTACTCTTCGTCTTCCTCTTTCGATTGAAAGTTAGAGGAGCGTATCTGCCAGCGCTTGACGTATATATAGTAGAGCAGTAGAGGTAGTAAAAGAGAGACACCAAGTTGCATACCTCTTTCCATAGTAAAGGGCAACTTTTTAACCAGAAAGACGTAACCTGCCACCAAAAGTCCCCAAAGCTCCAAAACCAACACACTCCATCGAATACGGCGAAGTGCGGCTTTTTTATTTCGAGGCTCTCGAGGGTTTGTTTTCATTTCGCTTTTAACCGCGTATCTTATGCTCCATTTCAAAAGGGATAACCATAGAGAGTTCTGCAAAGCCCATATAAACGCCATCTTTGTACCAAGGTATTTGGTAGATGAGCTTCTTCTTACCTTTCTTTTCTATGGTGTACACATGTTTCTCTTGGTGTTCCATAAGGTGTACCAAGAGAGAGCGAGCAGGTTCTGGATGACAGTCTAAGATGTTTTGACCCACCAACTCCTGTCCAGGTTTTTGATTAACTGCCTTGGACTGTTGGTTCATCTCTAAAATCTTGCCCTCTCTGTCGCAAATCGTTATGGCGATGTCAGCTTCTTCCAAATAATTCATCCACTCTGGGCTTCTTTGGCTTTCCATTTTCGTAGAGAAAAGGTTCGCTTTTTAGACTTTTAGTCGTGATGATAGGGTTCGTTGTTCAAAATCGTGAAGGCTCGGTAGAGCTGTTCGGTAGCAAGTAGCCGTACCATAGTATGAGTTAGGGTGAGCTTACTTAGCGATATACGTGTCGGCACACGAGCATATACAGCTTCAGAAAAACCATAAGCTCCTCCTATAATCCACGTCCAACGTTTGATACCCGAAAGCATTTTCTTTTGTAACAAATTCGCCAATTCTCGACTGGTAGGCTCCTTACCTCTTTCGTCTAAGAGTAATACCTCCTCTCCTGCTTTAAGTCGTTTCAGTATCTGCTCTCCCTCTAAAACCTTTAGTCGTTCAGGGTCTTTGCGGAGAGCAACAGGAGTAATATCTGGGATAGTTTCTATCGAAAAGGGCAGATAGTGTCCTATGCGCTGGGTATACCCCTCAATGAGAGCGTCTAAATTGCGCTCCTGGACAGGTCCTACTACGAGCAATCGAATTTGCATCTACTACGAATAGTGGTGCCGTTAGGTTTACTTAAAATGGTAGGTCGTCTCCTTCGGTAGAAGCTGAAAACTCTGTGGCTGTAGTTTGGGGTGCTGCAGAGAACGAAGGTGCTCCTATATTAGGATTAAGGTAGTCATTGTTTATAGCTGGTGCTTGTGGCTGTTCCATAGAATTAAACCCACGAGCTACATTCCATGCACGTACTTCGGTATACCATCTTCCATTGAACTCACGACTTTCGAGGTCTATTTGTACGGTAAGGTCTTCTCCCTCTTGAATACTGAATTGGTCGATGCGATCGCCCCAGAGCGAGAAACAAATCTTTTTAGGATACTGTCCTAACGTTTCCAATACATATTCCTGTTTACGCCACTGATTACCAGCTTTACTCGTACCACCCACCTCGGGGGCAACGAAAATAATTCTTCCTTGAATTTCCATATATCTAATATAATTATTGTTTCAAAAAGATGATTTAGTTCAAAGGTTTAAACCCGATGATTTGACGCACCTCGCAGATGGTTTTACGAGCACTTTCACGAGCTTTTTCTGCTCCTTGTCGAGCCACTCTATCCAAGAGTATTTGGTCTTTTTCAATCTCTAAAATACGCTCTCTAATGGGAGCACAAAAAGCGACTAAGTCTGCTGCTAACTGCTTTTTGAGGTCTCCGTAACGGATAGAACAATCATTATAGGCAGTTAAAAAGTGGTTGTACACTTCTTCCGAAGAGGCTATTTGTAACAGAGTAAAAAGGTTTTGAATGGCTTCGGGCATCATACTATTAGGTTCCGTTGGTCCGCTATCCGTAACGGCACGCATCACCTTTTTAGTCAATGTTTTCTCATCGTCTACTAAGTATATAGCATTACCCTCGCTCTTGCCCATCTTTCCAGAGCCGTCAAGCCCTGGTATCTTGATGGCTTTCTCTCCCAAGGCCCAAGATTGTGGCTCGGTAAAATATTCGGTTTGGTAGATTGTATTGAATCGACGAGCAAACTTGCGAGCCATTTCCATGTTTTGCTCTTGGTCTTTACCTACGGGTACTCGTACAGCTCTATGTAAGAGTATATCGGCCGCCATAAGAGTTGGGTAGGTAAGTAGTCCCGCGTTTACATTATCGGGTTGCTTACGGGCTTTTTCTTTGAAAGAAGTAGTACGCTCCAGTTCTCCCAAATAAGCATTCATATTTAGGTAGAGATAAAGCTCAAGCACCTCGGGGACATCGCTCTGTCTATAAATGGTAGAGACCTCGGGGTCTAAGCCACAAGCAAGGTATTCTGCCAGTATGGTCTGTGTACTGCGAACAATATCTTCGGGACGTGGGTGGGTGGTAAGGGAGTGCCAGTCTGCAATAAAGAAGAAGCTGTCATAGTTATGCTGCATCTCAATAAAACCTCGAACAGCTCCAAAGTAGTTACCCAAATGCAAATTACCCGTAGGGCGTATCCCACTGACTACACGTTCCATACACTATCTATATTATATATCTAATCGTACAGACAAAGGTAAGAAAATCCTCTCGTTCTCCGCCTCAACGTCTTCTAATACCTCTCCTTGTCTCTCGGTATCGCCAAACTATGTTCTTATTTCATACAATGGGAACCTCTATACCGACTTTTTGCAAAGCTTCGTAGCAAGCTGTAATCATCATGCCGTCCAACAGTAAAAAAAGAAACCACCCTTAGAAGTCGAAGCTCTAAAGGTGGTTTTTGAAGCTTAAAAATACCCTTTTATAAATTTTCTTTTAGTGAAGCTACGTGGTCCCATGTACCCCCATTGAGGACGTTGGTAAAGCCATGACGCTCAAGAATGCTCTTAGACTGACTGCTTCTACCGCCACTGCGACAAAATACGATGATGGTTTTCTTCTCTTTGAATTCGTCAATCCGTCTTTCGATTTGGTCTAAGGGAATGTTTACTGCGCCTTTGACACTACCCGAAGCAAACTCTCCTGGAGTACGCACATCTACAAGGAATGCTCCTTCGCGTATAGCTTCTGCCAAGGCTTTATCGTCAGTCTGAGAGAAAAGGTTTTTGAATAATCCGAACATAACGAGTATAATGATTACTGGTATTGAATATGAAATTATTTTTTTGATACTTTGCTGGGACATACAAAATCTGTTTTAGGAATTGAGGTTTGTGCAATGCTTGCGAAGCCTCCCTCTACGTCTGTGAAGTTACGATAACCTCGTGCCAAAAGGATACTTGCGGCAATCATACTACGATAGCCTCCTGCACAGTGCAGGTAGAAGTGTTGCTCTTTAGGGAGTTTCTGTATCCACTCATTGATGTAAGCCAGCGGACGACTGTAGGCGTCTTCCACGTGCTCGGCAGCATATTCATTCTCCTTGCGAACATCAATTACGATGCTTTCTTTGAGAGGGAAACGCTCTGCTAACTGCTCTGCCGAGATGCGCTCTACATGGTCTACTTCTTTACCGGAGGCTCTCCATACCTCAAACCCTCCCTGTAAATAGCCCAAAACATGGTCAAAACCTACACGACTTAAGCGCGTAATGGCATCCTCTTCCTTGCCTGGCTCTGTAACGAGTAGTAGGGGCTGCTTAACATCTACAATCATAGCCCCCACCCAAGGGGCAAAATCTCCATCAAGACCGATGTTTATGGAGCGGGGGATAAATCCTTGGGCAAACTCCCCTGCAGCTCTTGTGTCTAAAACGAGAGCACCAGCACTCTCTGCAAGAGTTTCAAAGTCATTGGGAGATAGAGCCGAGAGCCCTCGCTCTAAGACATTTTCAAAGCTATCATACCCCTGTTTGTTCATCGCTACATTGCCTCCGAAATACCCCGGCGGAGGAAGTAACCCCTCCGTTACAGAATCGATGAAGGCTTCCTTGGAAGGTTGGTTCAGAGCATAATTAACCTTTTTCTGATTACCAAGGCTATCTATCGTCTCTTGCATCATATTTTTGCCACAAGCCGAACCTGCTCCATGGGCGGGATATACGATGATTTCATCCGAAAGAGGAAGTATTTTGTTGTATAGCTATCGTAAAGTAAACCCGCCAATTCCTCTTGTGTCATATTAGCCGCCTTTTGTGCCAAGTCGGGGCGACCCACATCGCCTAAGAAAAGCGTATCTCCACTAAAGAGAGCAGTCTCTTTACCCTCTTCATCAATGAGAAGGAAACAGGAACTTTCCAACGTGTGCCCAGGGGTGTGGAGTACTTTTATCTGCACTGCTCCTAAGGGAAAGGTTTGGTTATCTTCTGCTACAATCGCATCAAATTGTGGTTGAGCTGTGGGTCCATAGATAATCTGAGCTCCTGTGGCACGACTCAAATCGAGGTGCCCGCTCACAAAGTCGGCATGGAAATGAGTCTCTAAGATATATTTGAGTTGTACACCATCTCGTTGGAGACGCTCTACATAGGGTCCAATCTCACGTAGAGGGTCTATGATAGCTGCCTCTCCTTTCGATACGATATAATAGGCACCTTGAGCAAGGCAACCTGTGTAAATCTGTTCTATTTTCATACTATGGCTTGCATTAGCGTTCATTTTACAGAGACAAAGATGAGGCTATTTTTCATCTCGTACAGTTACTTTAGTCACATAAGCGTAGTATCTGCAATTTTCTTTCTTTTATGTTGTTATGTTCCTCTGTATTTTGAATAAAAAAGGGTTATACCTTTTGAGGCTAACCCTTAATCCTTTTGCAAGTTTGTACAGAGGGTTTCAACCCAAAGCATTAACCCTCTGCTTTCTCTCTAATCGTAGACTTTTTGTAATACCCTTGGGAGTGGTGTTTATAGGAATATCTCTTTGAAAATGATGTAAACTCCCATAACGAAGACAAACCAGCCGAAAACTGGCTTGAGCTTCTCTCCATCGAGGTACTGCGAAAGTCGAGTGCCGATTAAAATACCAACCATAGAGAGCGTAGTTACCGTCAGGAGTAATTGCCAATCAAGGTTGGCAAGGTTTTGTTCGCCCAAGAATCCCAAGAGAGATTTAGCAGCTATAATTACGAGAGAAGTGCCGATAGCTTTCTTCATAGAAAGCCCACCGAAGAGTACTAATGCTGGAATAATAAGAAAACCGCCACCTGCCCCTACCAGACCTGTAAGCGTGCCCACAATAGCTCCCTCTAAAAAGATAAAAAGGTATCTCCCCTTGGAGGTTTGTAAGGTCGTAGCTGTTTTTTTATCGCTTTCCTTAGAAGGCTTTATCATACTGATAGAGGCCAGCAACATCAGTACGGCAAAGAGTAGCATCAACAGCATACTCCGATCTATGGTAAGATTACCAATAGTTAGAATAGTGGGCGGAATGGCTGGCACTAAATAGGCTCTGGTAAGAAACACTGCGAGGATAGAGGGAGGTCCGAAGAGTAGCACCGTGGGGAGGTCCACCCATGATTGACGAAAATAGGAGTAACTCCCTACTGCACTTGTTATGCCAACGATAAAGAGAGAATAAGCAGTGCCGAGCAAAGGGTCTACCCCCAATAAATAAACCAATACAGGTACGGTAAGAATGCTCCCCCCACCACCGATAATTCCGAGCGACAGGCCTATTAAAACAGATGCTAAGTAACCAACGATATGCATAAAGTCTCTATTTTCAATCAACAGAGCAAAGGTCGCTATAGAGAGAGCTTTATACTGCTACTTTGGTTACATAAGAGTGATTTTATTGCGCCCTAAGCGTACTATCCCCGCCTCTTCGAGTTGTTTGAGCAAGCGTGATACAACGGCTCTGGCAGTGCCTAACTCACTGGCGAGCTGTTCGTGCGTTATAACGATGGTGTTGTTTTCGATGAGTTCAGCCTTCTTTTGGATGAGTACCAAGAGCCTTTCGTCCATTTTCTTAAAGGCTATGGCGTTGATGGTTTCTAATAGTTCTTCAAACCTTTTGTGATACGATCGAAAGATATAGTTTACCCACTCAGGATGCTCTTTCATAAAGAGCGATGCTTTATCGACGGGAAGGAAAAGTATTTCGGCATCTTCTTCGATTTCTACGCGCACTTTACTGGTTTCATTGTGTAATCCACCCAAAAAGGACATAATGCAACTCTCGCCTGCTTTAATGTAGTAGAGTAAAATCTCTCTGCCATCTTCTTCGGTACGGAATACTTTCATCACCCCTTTGACCACTATTGGGATAAAGCGGATATGTGCATTTTCATTGAGGATAACGCTACCCGCTTCATAGCTCTTGGCGATACTGTGTTTGTGGAGCTTTTCAATAAGTTCGGGAGAGGAGCGAAACTCCGAAATCTCTTCTATCTGTTTCATAGAAACAAACTTACTAAAAATTTCTCCTCATAGAAAGCAAGGCTCATTCTCCTCCTCCAGTAACGTCTATCTAACAGATTAAGAGCAAAAAAAACAGAAACCATAATAAAAAGGTATAACTTTGCGTTACTTAAAAAAGTTATACGATAGTCGTGACACACCACAACACATCATCAAAGGGCACAAAAATGGCTCCTGTGGAAACGTTGCGTGAGGCGCCAGATCTTGATAGAGGGTTTAGCGTACTCATGTCTATATACCATGGGGAGGAGCCAGGACACTTTCGAGAGAGTATAAAGAGCATTTTTCAGCAGACACTTATGCCTCCCGAGGTAGTTTTGGTATGCGATGGCCCTCTTACCGATGCTCTTGACACTATTATAGAAGAGTATCAAGAACTCTATCCTGACCTGCTAAAGGTAGTTCGTTTACCTCAAAACGGAGGATTAGGAAAAGCCTTGAACGAAGGTCTTCGTCATTGTAGATACGAACTTATAGCCCGTATGGATGCCGATGATATAGCCTATCCCCATCGTTTCGAGCGACAAATCAACTACATATATAAGCACCCTGAAATTGATTTGCTCAACTGCACGATTGATGAGTTTCGAGATACTCCCAACAAGGTACTATCAAGACGCACCCTTCCCGAGACACATGAGGCCTTGGTACGTTATGCCAAACGTCGTTGTCCCGTAAATCACCCCTCGGTAGTCTTCCGAAAAAGTGCCATCATAAGGCAGGCAGCTACCAGCATCTTTATCTCTTTGAGGATTACTTTTTATGGGCAAGGATGATTGTTAGCGGAGCGCGCTTTCATTCTCTGCCAGAGTCGCTCCTCTGCTTTAGAATGGACGAGAATACCTACCAAAGACGTAAGGGATGGAAGTATATTTGTAGTGAAATAAAATTGCAGGAGAAGTTCGTTGAAATCGGCTTTATCAATCGTTATGAGTGTTGGCGCAATATCCTTTTACGAGTGCCTCCACGCCTCCTGCCCAAGAAGCTCCTTTGTCACTTTTATAGATGTTTTTTACGAACAACTACCTAAGGATTTAGATTGAAAATCGAACAAAAGGAAAAGATAAAAAGATGGCGATAGTTTTTATGACTATCGCCTTTTTTGTAGGAATTCTTTGCTACGCACCACAAGGAAGGAGAGAGGGGTTAGATGAAGCTGGTGGCAAAGAAGTGCCCAACGCAGGAAATACCCACTCATTCGTGGCATCCGACGGATATGAGCATGCAACTCAGGGTTGTTACGTATTAGAGTAGAAAAGTCCTGGTACGAAGCATTGCACAATACTCCTATATCAATCGTGTGATAGGCTGCGGCAAAACTGGCCGCAAAGGTCTGAGCTTGCTCCTCTCCCAAGCGCTCTATAAAAAGATTTTCCAAGAAGCCTATCACCTTTTTCATAGAGGTTACATTTTTATGCGAAGGGTCTAATGTTACAGAGCGTTCGTTGGTACGGCGATAGGCTACGAAACTCTCCTCTATGTAGCTATTCGTTGCACCGACAAACTATAAGGCACTACGTTTTGCATATCCTCCCACATATTGTTGCCCAACTGGAAGAAGTTCGCTTTTTCTAGGAAGAGATTTCGACGAAAGACCTTGTTCCAAAAGTAAGCTGGAGTAGCTCCCTCCAAAAGGGCATGAACCAATTCTTTCGAATCGTATATTCGAGGTAATGTACTTCTTCGCCGACTCTTTTTGAAAAGCTCGGTATAGTTGAAGATGAGCATATCGGCTTGCTCTCGTAGCATACACTCCACACTTTTTTCAATGGCATAGGGGGAGAGAAAATAATCGTCGCTATCTAAAAAGAAGAGTAGTTCTCCCTGTGCTTTTTTTAGAGCTGTAATGCGAGCTCCCGCTATACCTAAGTTTTTTTCGTGGCGAAGGAGATGTATCTGATGATTGTGCTTATTTTCTTGAGCAATGAGCCTTTTTGCTCGTTCAACACTCCTGTCGGGCGAACAATCGTCTACCAGAATAATTTCTAAGGGCGTATAGGTTTGCCGTAAAACGGAGTGTAAACACTCTTCAATATAGTTCTCCACACCATAGATTGGTATCAATAGCGACACCAAAGGACGTTCGTTTGGCTCATTCTGTTTCATTCTACACATGTTTTTTTGCAACCGAAAGGAGGCTATTTCCATCTATAAGGAAATAGTTGGTAGTGTGATTTTCGCCCACCCAAAAGTCGCTCGGAGCATCTTTGTCCTTCAAAATAATCTTGTAGTTGTGGAATGTCTCCCGAGGATCTGCGATTGTTTTTATCGTAATCATTATTTGGAAGACCATAAAGAGAAAGAATACTACTCGGTCTCGATGACTGCCCCGAACGCTAACATTGGATATCAATAAAGGGAAGAACATCAGCGGATAGTACATCAAGCGGTCTGCCACTTGGAAGAAAGAGAAAGAGTTGCTAATCAAACATACGAAGAGCCACGTGTTTATGTAAGGAAGTAGACGGGGATCTCTTTGAGTCAAATCTTTCTGTCGGTAGAGTAGATAGAAAGCCAAAAGAGTATTGATAATAAAGCCTATCCCCGAACCATTACCCTCTTGGGTTTCATACATAGTTTCGATATAAAAGGTATCGAATGGCATATAAGGTATAAGGGCAATGAGTATAGTCTTGAAGAGAAGAGGAAAAACTGTTAGCGAGAGAAGCAGTACTCCACCTGCCAAATAACGAGAATAGCGAATGAAAAGAAGTGGTGTAATGGCTACCATTATGAAAGCGGACTTGTGTATCAAAAGTGCTCCTATGAGAAGGAAGAGAGCTGGGATGTAGCGTTTTTTCTGTAAGTAAGGTATTACAAAAAGGCAAACAGCCTCTGCCATTGTTTGGCGCACCATATTGAACGACTCAAAATAGAGACGATACATAAAGATAAATACGAACAGAGCAAGTGCCAAGTTGTAGCTTTGCTGTCGGAAGGCTCTGAATACTATAACAATGAATATAATCGCTACAAGGAATGTCCACATAGGGAACTCGAATTCAAAGAAGTTCAATAGTGCTTTGAATAGATTCCAAACTCCCTCCATATGCTCTGAGTCGTATGAGTAATATCGGGTGTAAGCTCGCATATATATGGAGTAGTCTCGCCCTACATTGTAACGAAAAGCCGAGAAAAGCACCAAGACAACACCCAATAGAAAAAGGGGCACGCGACGTCCATATTCATCTCGGGCAATGTGCCAAAGGAGGATAATCGTCGAAACGAAGAATATAGAATAGAGTAATATCGAATAGGAAGGCATACAGAGATTTATCGAAGGTGTCGTAATGAGGCTTTTAAGCGTAGCAGAGCATAGGCTATATGAGGCATCCGCTTCCTGTAAAAAAGCAAGGCAAGACGTAGTATTTTACCCCCTACACCTCCTACTTCTTGAGCATAGGTATGTAGAGAGGGGTATGCGGTAAGGGCTTTGCGCATCCCCTGATAATTGCTACTACACAGGACCACTAAGTCTACCACACTTGATGCTTTGTTGAGACCTTCGTTAAGGTATTCGAGTTCGTTGCCTGTATAGTGCTTTTTGAAATGTTCAGAGAGAAATATAACGACTCGACGCATCGATAAAATATTGTTGGAAGAGAAGTCCAGCGTTACGGAACGTTCGTTGGTACGACGATAAGCCACGAAATTATCTTCTAAGTAGACTATTCGTTGCGTGACTAAGCTATAAAGTACCACATTTTGCATATCCTCCCACATGTTGTTGCCCATCTGGAAAAAGTTCGCTTTTTCTAAGAATAAATCTCGACGAAAAACCTTATTCCAAAAGTAAGCTGGAGTAGTGCCCTCTAAGAGAGCATAGACCAACTTCTTCGAATCGTATATTCGAGGTAATGTACTTCTTCGCTGACTCTTTTTGAAAAGTTCAGTGTAGTTAAAGATGAGCATATCAGCTTGCTCTCGTAGCATACACTCCACACTTTTTTCAATGGCATAGGGAGAGAGGAAATAGTCATCACTATCCAAAAAGAAGAGTAATTCTCCTTGTGCTTTTTTTAGAGCTGTAATGCGAGCTCCCACTATACCTAAGTTTTTTTCATGCCGTACGATATGTACCTGATGACGATACCTATTGTCCTGAGCAATGACTCTTTCTGCTAACTCGATACTTTGGTCGGGCGAAGCATCATCCACCAAAATAATTTCCAACGGGGTATAAGTCTGCCGTAGCACAGAGCGCAAGCACTCCTCGATATAGAGTTCTACTCCATAAACAGGGATTAAAACCGATACGAGAGGGAAAGGTGTTGCCATAATGGGAGGTTATAAAATCATTCTAATAAGGCGAGTTTTAAGACGAAAGAGACGAAACCCTAAGCAATAGCAACCGATACGATTTAAGAATAGTACCCCAGCATCCCATCGCGCACTCCATCCCCTACGAGAGGATATAACGCATTTCCAATCGGTGCGCTCTTGAGCAATCTCTTTGTACTCTCTGAAAGAATTTGTTTTGAGTCGTATCATATGGGTTAGAAGGGCATTCACTTCGAGAGCTTCCGATAAGGCTTGACAGGTAGACTCATCTTTATATTCCAAAGCAGAGAAGCGCTGTACCAAATCTTGATGTATGGTCCAAACGGAGGCTCTGGCTATCGGTGAGAGTTGATTACTTACCGAATTAGGCAACCTGCGATAGGTCAGATAGTATTGGTCTATATAAATTATGCGTTCTGTATGAAAGATGTATAGGGGTACATTGTGCATATCTTCCCAAAGATTGCAAGTAGGTAGCCACACGGCAGATACAGACAGAAAAAGATCTCTTCGGAAGCATTTATTCCAAAGAAAGGAGGGAGTTTCTCCTTTGAGACAAGCTATGGTCTGTTGCAAAGGTACTTCTGTCTCCAAAACCTTAACCTTACGGGTAGTCTTGCTCCGTTGCTCCGTGTAGTTGAATAGCGCAAGGTCGGCACTCTTTTCAATCATTTGTGCTATTATCTCCCCTACCATGGAAGGGGTATTCCAATAGTCATCACTATCTAAAAAGAGTAGAAACTCACCTTTGGCCTCTTGAAGAGCCGAAAGACGTGCCACAGCTAACCCCTGATTGACCTTATGATGCACCCATTGGATAGTATGGTTGCGATTGTTCTCCCGCTCAATAACCTTTTGTGCTAAGGGTACACTTTGGTCGGGCGAATAGTCGTCTACCAAAATAACCTCTAAATTAGGATATTCTTGTTGAAGTACCGAGCGTAGCGATGCCTCAACATACTGTTCGACTCCATAGATGGGAATAAGAACGGATACTAAAGGGAATGAGTCCATTGTCTAATAATATCTCCTAAGAATGAGTACGAACCAACTTCACTTTCCTGAGTAACATCAATAGTCCCTCTCTGAAATCTGAATGGAAGAGGTACAATAACAGGGCAGATACTGCTGCAAAGATAGCTGTTCCACTCATACCCGAGAGAAGCAAATCTACAAGTCCTGTCCGCTCAGGTCTAAACCATTCGGGCATATAACTGAAAAGGTATAATGGCAATAGAAGTAGTACTAATGCTTTGGCTTGCTGAAGGAAAAAGGGGAGAACAGGAGTCCTGAAAGCCCGAGAATATAGGAAATAAGGCTTCCAACCATGTACCACAATGAGAAGACTTATCGCAATACCTAAAAGCACCCCCGTTATCCCGAAATAGAGACCCAACAGAATGGATAGTCCTAAGTTGAGAGCAGCCTCGACCATAGGTGCTGCTATATCTTGAAACATACCATAGGCTGCAAGAAACTGGTCAGGAAGTCGGGTGATTTGGAGCAGAAGACAGAGAACAAAAAGTATCAAATCAATTTGAGAGAAGTATCGTTCTCCTCCTACCCAAAGTATCATAAATGCTTTAGAATAGTATAGAAGCGAAAAAGCAGCTACTACAGAGAGCCAAAGGCGCAGGGCATAAAGATGGCGAAAAAGCTCGCTACCCTTTCATGATTGCCCTCCAAAATAAGGTTGCCCACACTCGCTGTCAGCCCGTTGAAAATGGAACTAAAAATCCCCATAATACCCGCTTGTAGAAAAAGATAGTTTTGGTATATGGTTACAATGGGTAGAGCCTCCCGGGCTTTAAATATGAAGAGAAGTACAAGAGGAGTACTTTGTTGTAGCACAAAACACCCTACTTTGTGATAAATTACTTGACCAGTATGGCGGAGTATACCGCTATATTCTTTGCGGACCCTCCCCCCAAAGATGCACTTGCTTTGAGCCAAGGGTAATTTCGGTGTATCATCCATTCAATAAGTAACGCACTCAAGACCCCAAAAAGAGCCTCTAATCCCAACCACCAAATATAGGGTTGAGGCAGGTAGAGAATGGCAAATACTTGAAGTATCTGTTTAATAAGTTTGGGAAACTGAGCAGCGAAAGTGATTTTATACTCTCTTTGATCCGAAGAGAATATAATCTGCCGATAGTTGAACAGATAGCTCCACAGCGCATTAAGGAGCAATACTCCATAAGTGGCATAGGCATACCACATAGGGATGCCACTCTCTGCAAAGATGCGAGGAAAAAAGAGAAGCAATACTCCAGACCCTATTAGAATGAAGAGAACAACCCAACGATAAAACCATGCTTGTATTGAGATGATTTCCTGCACTGCTTTTTGGTCTCCTTTTGCCAATGGAGCATAGAGGGCAAAGGCGATAGCAGTAGCAAGTCCTAATTCCGCCATATTGAGGAAACCTAAGAAACTCACCAAGGTGGTATTTAGTCCGAGAAGGGCATCGCCTAACTCTTGTATAAAGTAGCGACGAAAAAAGAGGGCTACCACTTGCCCCAGCATATAAAAAGTTATGGCATAGCGAGCATTACGCAAGCTGTTAGTAGCTCTATCTGTAGTAACCATTGAACTTAGGATAAGTACGTGTGAGGAAGTCTCCTGTACAATAAACGTGTGCAAAGATACCTTATTGCCCCAAATAACTAAAATGCACCTCTGCTATCCTCTTTATAGAGACATATGTAGAGCAGAGGTTACATACCCCAAGTATTGACTACTCTCTTTAATAGCATAGTAAAAGAAAAGTAGGTTTTATTTCATTCCGTTTCTATACAACGAGAAAGTTGAAAAAAAGCCTTGTAGCAACATTTAAGCAAAAAGTATATATTTGCAACAGTAAAAGGCAGAGTAGCCTCTAACTCTCTGCCAATTGTAACCAATAGTATCAACACATTAAACAAAAAAGTATTTATGAAGAAGATTTTGCCTTTTGCGCTTGCCTCTGCTCTACTCTTTAGTAGCTGTGCTACCATCTTTACAGGAACAGAGGATCGTATAACCTTTAAGTCCAATCCTTCTGGAGCCAAGGTCTTTTTGGATGGTATCGAACTTTGCGAAACACCTTGCAGCGAGCACATAGATCGTTCAATAAATCGCAAAGAGGTAGAGTTCGTTTTAGACGGCTACCGTACCAAAGTGGTTACTCTTGATAGAGAGTTTAACATTGTTTCTGTATTAAATACCACGGGACTTATAGGCTGGGCAGTAGACCTTGTTACGGGTTCTGTTTATAAATACTCTCGCAAACATTATGATGTAGATTTGGAACCAGAGAGAGAGCTTGTAGAGAACGTAAAAAAAGCCAAGGAGATCCATCTCAATAGCAATACTAAAGAAGCTACCATATATGTTCAGCCTTGAAGTCGGGGCTGTAACACTATCTTAATGTAGAGACATATTTGCCGAATGCAACCTTGAAGGGGTGGGAGGAAAGCTCTCAGCCCTTTCTTTTTGTAGATGGTTAAGTATCGTCTCGAGCACATTGTATTTCAGTATCCAGTCTTAATTATCTTCTTGAAATCCTTGGCTCAAGTTTCAAAAATAAAAGAGTACACGTACCATTCATGATACGCATACCCTTTAAAGACTTTCATAACAACTCTCTCAAGCCTTGGAAGCATTGGGAGAAGTTATTGTAGATACTTGTTGTTTTACTTAACTACCTCTACCAATGTAATCTCGAATACCAGTGTAGAGAAAGGCTCGATATTGCCTGTTTGACGTTTACCATAAGCCAATTCTTGAGGAATAACCACCTTAACGGTTTCACCCTCTTTCATCATCTGGAGCATTTCAGTCCATCCAGAAATTACTTGTGTTACACCAAACTCTACAGGTTCTTCACCACTCTTATCGAACTCTTCGCCGTTGATAAGAGTACCCTTATAGTGCACCTTAACACGATCAGTAGTAGTAGGAGTAGCCCCTGTACCAGGAGTCATTACCTTGTAAGCCAAACCACTCTCTGTTTTTTGAACGCCTTCTTCTTTGGCAAACTTAGCGAGGTACTCTGCTCCTTCGGTTTTATTCTTACCAAATTTGGTTTCGAGTTTCTTCTCTTCAAACTTTTGCTCTGCCTCGTTGAGGTAAGTCATTGCATCTTCGGAAGCCCACTTTATAGAGGTTGTATCGCCCATCAAAGCAGCTTCGAAGTACTTCAAGAAGAGCTTCTGGTCAATTTTGTCCTCTACCAAAGAAGTTCCCATCTGATGACCTGTAATAGCTCCAGCAAAGTAAGAGAACTTTGTAGAGTCAGAAGCCTTGGCTACACCATCTTTGAATCCTTGGAGGAAGAGGGTAGTGTCGATGGCTTGACCCTGCATAGCCGAGTACATAAGCTGTTGTCCCATCTGAGTACCCATTACATAACCGCGGGCCATAGCCAAGCTATCATTGGCAGGGTCTTTCTCTGTATTGGAAGCACTATTGCAAGAGAAGGCTCCAAATATCGTTGCTGCCGCAAGGGTAGCATAAAGAAGTTTTTTCATTGTCTATTCTGTTTATTTTATTTGGTTTATTTCTTAGCGTTCTTGTCTGCAGTAGAAGCCTTTTCCTTGCTCTCAGATATTGGGGCATCTGTGGCTATGGGAAGGGGCTTTCCTTTGATGACATCAATCATCTCGATTTCAAAAATCAGAGCAGAGAATGGGGGGATATTACGTCCTGCACCACGCTCACCATAGGCTAAGTTGTGAGGGATGTAAAGCTCTGCCTTGGTCCCTTTGGGTAAAAGGCATAACCCCTCGGTCCACCCAGGGATTACTTGTAGAGGGTTAAATTTGATGGGTTCACCGCGTTCGTATGAGCTATCGAAAACTGTACCATCAAGCAACTTACCTCTATAATGTACCATTACTGTATCTTCAACGGTAGGCTTGATGCCTTTACCTTTCTTTATAATCTTGTATTGAAGTCCACTATTGGTGGTTTGTACTCCTTTTTTCTTTGCATTCTCTGCCAAGAAAGTCTCTCCTGCCACACGATTAGCTTCGTTTTCTTTCTTTTGTATGCCGTCAAAGTAATCGCGTATGGCTATACCAGCCTCTTCGGGAGAGAGGGTTGCTTTCTGCTCAAGTAGGTCGGATACTCCTCTCAAAACTTCTTTTTGGTCGATATTCTGACCACCAGGTAATTGTGCCAAGTTTTGTAGTATCATATATCCCATAGAGACACCTATGGCATAACTTGCCCTACCTGCATCAAGTTGCTCCGTTGGATTACTCTCCTGTTTTTCTGTTGTTACCACCTCTTGTGCTATTGCTGTACAAGGAAGGAAAGCCAATAGCAGATAGGAAAAATATTTCTTAAAACGCATAACTGATATTGTTTTCTTAAAAGTCTTATCGTTGGTCTTCAATGGCCAAAAGTTCGATTTCGAATACAAGGGTCGCATTGGGTTCAATCATCTGACCTGCTCCACGCTCACCATAGGCCATATTGGAAGGTATTGTTACACGCCACTTAGAGCCTACAGGCATGAGTTGAAGTATCTCTGTCCAACCAGAAATAACTCCTGTGAGAGGGAAAGAGGCAGGCTCTCCACGCTTGATAGAACTGTCAAAAACAGCTCCGTTTATAAGAGTTCCCTCATAATGTACGGTTACGGTGTCGGTTTTTACAGGCTTAGGTCCGTTACCCTCTTTGAGTATTTCGTATTGTAGACCATTCTCTAAGGTAATTACACCCGGTTTAGCCTTGTTTTCTTCCATATATTTGCGTCCAGCATCAAGATTGGCATCTTTTATTTTGTTCTGGAGGTCTTCAAAAAAAGCTCCTAAAACAGCCTGTGCCTCTTCGTGGGAAATAGCAGGAGTCGTGGCTTCGAAAATACATTTCATACCTGCCAAAAAGTCTTCTGCTACGAGGTTATTTACTCCTGTTCCTTTGAGATTAGAGCCGATGCTCAAGCCCAATGCATAACTTACCTTATCTGTCATATTTTTCTATCAATTATCCTTATTAATTACTTGGTGTATAGATTAAGTCCCTGTTATGTAGGGTATAAATCGGGACAAATGTACCTATTTTTATTGATATATGAAGAGGGGTATGTTTGGCTTTATTAGATAATTGTTTTACAATCAACCTATTTGTAGCGTAGCACAGAGGTTTGCGCCTTCGTTTTAGGGAAATAGAAAAGCAATGACAAGGAGGACAATAAAACATAATCGTATTCAAAAACAGGGAAATAATACAATTAGATACTATTTTTGCGGAGATAAAAAAATAAAGTGATTCGTAAAAACAAATGGAAAGCAATACAAAAAGATTCAATTTGCACGGAGTATGGGCTTTTTTGATAGTACTCTTTAGTATGCCTTTGGGGCATGCCTTGATGATTGTCTGCGAACATCTTTTCGGAGATGACCAGCTCTTCATCGCAGCCTTTATAATGGGACTTATAGGTTTGATTGTAACATTGATAGGTTTTTATATAAAGAAGACGGGACCGCAAACCCTACTTGGCTTCATTGGAGGGTTGCTCTTTTGGACAGGATGGATAGAGTTTGGCTACGTTTACATAGCTCGTCGCTATGGTATAGAGCCTTTAATGGAGGGAGGAGAGATTGTGACCAAGCCCGAATACCTATTGATGCCTTCAAGCATAGGCTTCTGGGCTATGACTATGATGGGCTATCTTTTTAACTCTCGTACAGGATGTACTTTTTTGAATTGGATACAGCGTCGCATTGTACGCAAAGAAGGGAGATCCTCTTTTACTCCATCGTTGCAAAACAAATCTATTGTTACGTTCATGGAGTTAAATATCCTTCTGTGGACTTTTTACCTCCTCTTGCTCTATGTTTATGACCAAGCCTTTTTGGGCGATAGGCATCCTGTTACTTATATTGTAGCTTTTGGGTCTCTCGTTTGGTCGCTCTATCTTTTCATGCGACTGATACGTATCCAAGATATGGGAGCAGCTATTCGCTATGCTATACCAACGGTAATTATTTTTTGGAATTTTGTGGAAATACTCGGACGTTGGGACTTATTTAAGGAGATTTGGGTACATCCCTTAGATTATCTCTTGGAAATGGGGCTTATGCTGCTCTCTTTTGTAGTGCTTATCGTAATCCTTTATTGGTCGGACAAGAAGCGTAAGACTAAGCAAACTAAGCACTAAATAGAGACCGTCAATAGAGTTTATTCCCTTTTATCAACTTTCAGAATTTTCTGGGAGGGTTGTTTTTGTTACCATGGCTTCAAGACGACCTTGATAGAGGATAATATCAAGGGACTCTCCTTGCTGTACGTTATAGGCAGAGGAGAGGCTTTTTCCTCGAGTACGCACAATGCTATACCCTCTTTTGAGAGTGCTTTGTGGACTTAATAACGAGTGTATGGCCTCGAGATGTGCCAAGCGTTGCTTTTCTTCCGATAGTTTTATTGGGATGAGGTAGCCGATTTTATCACTCAGACGTTGTAGTTCGGAGTATTTTTGCTCTCTGAGTCGATGTGTTTGGAGCGAAAGTTGTTGCTCTACAAGCGATAATTTGTTGTGTTGATGGGTGAGGCTATATCCTATTTCTCGAAAGAGTTTTTGCTCCAGTTGTTGTACATTGAGTTCCTCTCTTCGTGTAACATGATGTACTACTTGGGGTAGTTTTAGCAGTAAGCGGTCCAAGTAACGCGCGTTAATATCTACCATTACGCCCACAGCCCTACGGAGTTGCTCGCAGAGGGTTTCTACTCTATCGCTCTCTGCTTTGCGCCTATGTACCAAAAAGTCTGCCACAGCAGTAGGTGTCTTTTGAGCCAAGTGGGCTACCATATCGAGTACACTTTGATCTCTCTCGTGTCCAATGCCTGTAATAACAGGTAGTGGGAAGCGTGCCACCGAGGCACAAAGTTCGTAACCATCGAAGCTACGAGGTCGCTCACCGCACCTCCGCCACGGATTATGATAACCGCATCATAGGGGACACCAGAGGCTACGATACGCTGTAAGGCTTCAATAATAGAGCGTTCCGTATTCTCCCCCTGCATAGTGGCAGGGTAGAGCTGGTATAGAAAAGGGTACTCGTAGCGATTATCTACAATATGACGGCAAAAGTCGCCATATCCTGCTGCCGAAGGAGAACTAATAATTGCAATATGACGGATAAGCAAAGGTAGTTGTAAGTTCTTTTGTCGGGAGAGTAACCCCTCTACCTTTAGACGTTTTATGGTCTCTAATCGTTTGAGAGCCATACCACCTAAGGTATGTGAAGGGTCTATGTCGAGTACATCGAGAGAGAACCCATACTGTTCATGAAAACGCAACTTAACGAGTAGTAGTACGCTCAATCCGCTCTGAAAACGCTGTTGCGTAGCTTGTTCAAACTTTTGTATAAGCTGGGAGGCTATGGAAGACCAAATGACTGCAGAGGCTTTAGCTTTGATACGGGGAGAACCCTCTTCCTTTTCTATAAGATCGAAGTAGCAACTCTGTACCGTTGCCGAACGCATAAGCCCACTAACCTCTCCTTTAACCCAATACATCCCATTGAAATGGTGGTCAAAGGCTCTTCGAATAGAGCTATTCAATTCAAAGAGAGTGAATATCTTCATTGACTTATGCTGTTTAGTAGCCTTTTTTGCAAGCTATACCCCGATAGCTCAAAACCATTATACCTTTTTCCAAAAACCATTATACCTTTTGATCCTAAGCATTAACCCTTTGAACGGAAACCATTATACCTTATGAGTAAGGGGCTATTCTTCTTCGGGAAAGAGTGTTAAAGGTACTCCCGCAAAGGGTCTGTTCAGGTGCCGATATGCCAATTCGGTAACCTCACGCCCCCTCGGAGTTCTTTTCAAAAATCCCTCCTTGATAAGGAAAGGCTCGTACACTTCTTCGATAGTACCAGCATCCTCGCTCATTGCAGTCGCTATAGTGGTTAGCCCCACAGGCCCTCCTGCAAATTTGTCAATTATCGTCGCCAACAATTTATGGTCTATATTGTCAAGACCATAACTATCTATGTTGAGTGCCTCAAGGGCATAGGTGGCAATCTCCAAATCAATTGCACCATCGCCTTTAACCTGAGCAAAGTCTCGCACACGGCGCAACAAAGCATTGGCTATACGGGGTGTACCTCGGCTACGGCTGGCTATCTCAAGCGCGGCAGATTCATCGCACGGCACTCCCAATATGGTGGCAGAGCGTAGTACGATGGATTTGATGGTCTCCACGTTGTAGTACTCTAAGTGCATATTTATCCCAAATCGTGCCCTTAGAGGAGCAGTAAGCAAACCGCTACGAGTAGTAGCACCGATGAGGGTAAATGGATTGAGGTCTATTTGGATAGAGCGAGCCCCAGGCCCCTTATCAATCATTATATCTATCCTAAAGTCCTCCATTGCGGAGTAGAGGTATTCTTCCACAATGGGGCTTAGACGATGTATCTCGTCTATAAAAAGCACATCTTTGGGTTCTAAGGAAGTGAGTAGCCCTGCTAAATCTCCCGGCTTGTCGAGCACAGGGCCCGACGTTATTTTGATACCTACCCCAAGCTCCGAAGCGATAATGTTGGATAAAGTAGTCTTACCCAACCCGGGAGGACCGTGTAGTAATACATGATCTAAGGCCTCGCCTCGCAATGAAGCAGCCTTGACGAATATGGAAAGGTTCTCCACAACCTTTTCCTGTCCGTGGAAAGAACGAAAGCTAATGGGACGGAGAGCAGCTTCGATTTGCTCTTCGGTTTCAGGCTTAAACGATTCGTTTCTGATGTCAAACTCTGGGTTCATTTGTACGCAAAGGTAAAGAGAATATGTGTTGCTTATTACTTCTTAGAGCCTTGTTTTTTGGATACTGAGACAAATAGTTCCAATGGAGCGAGGAGAAAAGCACTTCACAGCGAATATTTCTTACCTACAATTCTTTAGTTATCACACAAAGTATTTAATTTTGCAAAACGAGTCAGGGCTCTATGCGCCACCTTTTGGTAAAAAGTTTACCCTGCTATTTTTAAGGGCAGGTTTATTTTACTACCTTTACACACAGAAAAAAGAGAGCCTAAAGAGCCCATAAGCACCAACAACACCGAATGAAGAGATTACTTGATATAATTGTCAGCTTATTAGGACTTATCCTACTCTCTCCTGTATTCTTAATCGTTGCTATTTGGATAAAACTTGATACCAAGGGTACGGTTTTCTTTCGTCAACCTCGTGTTGGGCGTTACAATAAGGACTTTATCCTCTATAAATTCCGCTCCATGGAGTATCAAGATTGGGGTAAAGACCAGCTTCTTACCGTAGGAGACAATGACCCTCGTATTACTAAGCTGGGTATGTATTGCGCCGTATGAAAATAGATGAACTCCCACAGCTGATTAATGTATTGAAGGGCGACATGAGTCTCGTTGGCCCTCGTCCATTAGTGCGCCAGCAAGTAGAGCTTTACCCCAAACTATATGAACCAATTCTTTCGGTACGTCCGGGCATAACCAGTGAGGCTTCAATCTATTTTAGAGACGAAAATGCTCTTTTGGGCAGTGTAGAAGACCCCGAAACCTATTTTAGAGAGGTTATAATGCCCAAGAAGATAGAATTGAACTTGCAGTATGTCAAGAACAGGAGTATGATGGGAGACCTCAAATTGCTCCTCAAGACGGCTTATTTGACCCTCTTCAAAAAATAAATTTCGGTAGGCTGTACAGCCTTTATACTCCTATTTCACTTTTTGAAAGACCGATGAATAGCGGTCTTTTTTGTATCGAATCATTCCCTCCCCTCGCTCATTCCTAAAGGGCAAACTACATATTCTCTTGAGAAAGACGTAACTTTAGGGCACCAAATCCTGTATAGTATGAGCGAGCTAAAGAGCGACTTATTCCCCCAGCACAGAACTGATGAAGAGCAGAGTGTAAAAAATAACAGCCACTGGGCACGATGGACTCAGCAGTCTGCTATACAGCGTATTGAAAAAACACAAGAGCCTGCCCTACATTGTTCGGGCTTGCAGGGTTCTGCCGTAGCTACACTACTTGCCACTCTGTATAGAGGAGGCGAATGGGAACAAGAGCAATGGGGAGCTTTACCTCTACTCGTAGTGGCACACGATGAAGAAGAGGCAGGCTATTTGTACAGTGATTTGGTACAATTGACAGCTAAAGAGAGGGTTTGTTTCTTCCCCTCTTCCTATCGAAGACACATAAAGTATGGTCACGTAGACGCTGGTTATGAGGTACTTCGTGCAGAATTGGTTACGGCTCTTAGCGATGGGGAGCAACCGCTTATCATAACCTACCCAATGGCTCTGGCAGAGGCTATTCCTGCTAAGGAACAATTATCAGAGCGCATACAACACTGTGTCGTGGGTGAAAAGTACGATCTTAAAGTTCTTAGGGCTTGGCTTGTCGAGGAGGGATTTACCCTAACGGACTACGTTTATGAACCGGGCGAAGTGGCTTTCAGAGGGAGCATTGTAGATATTTACTCTTATAACAATGACTTTCCCTATCGCTTAGATTTCTTCGACGATGAGATAGAAAGCATCCGTACGTTCGACCCATCAACCCAACTCTCCAAGAAAAAAATGGAAACGGTAAGTATCGTTTCTAAACTCTCGTCAATGGGAACAGAGCAGAAACATTCGCTCTTTTCTCTCCTTGCCTCCACGTATCGCCTCGTTTTTTCCGACTATGACCATGCCATAGAGAGCCTTCTCCTACTCCAAGACACCGAAGCTATGGTGGTTGAGGGAGGGGAGGGATTCGATTCTACCTACGATATGAAAGCTCGATTGCTTCCTGTTGCTCAACTGGAGCAAGAGATGCAATCCTTCTCTACGCTGCATTTGCGGACGACTCGCACACTACCCTCAATGCCCGAAGTAGCTTTTCAAACGGTCTTACAACCTCTATTTCATAAGAACTTTGAATTACTCATAGAGGGATTGGAGCGTTATAGAGAACAGGGATACAAGGTGTATTTTCTCTCGGAAGGAGCTAATCAAGCGGAGCGTTTGAGTGAAATTTTACGAGATTTGGGTCGAGAGGATTTGTTCCCTCACATACTTTCTATTACGCTCCACGAGGGATTTGAAGATCACGTTACACGTCAGGTTTTCCTCACCGACCATCAGCTCTTTGAGCGTTATCACAAGTATCGACTCAAGAGCGATAAGGTGCGTTTGGGAAAAGTCTCCCTCACCATCAAAGACTTGAATAGCTTTAGCCCCGGCGATTATATCGTACACTATGATCACGGCATCGGACAGTTTGCGGGGTTGATTACTATGATGAGAGAGGGGAAAGAGGAAGAAGTTCTCAAAATCGTGTATCGAAACAACGATTATATCCTCGTGAGCCTACACAATCTGCGCAAGCTCTCGAAGTATAGGGCTAAGGATGATGGCAAGCCTCAATTGAGCCAATTAGGAAGTGGAGCGTGGCTACGCATCAAAGAGAAGACTAAAAAGAAGATCAAGGATATAGCTCGGGAGCTTATTGTACTCTATGCAGCTCGTAAAGAATCGGAGGGCTTCGCTTTTTCGCCCGACACCTATCTACAACGAGAACTGGAGGCTTCGTTCATTTATGAGGAGACTCCCGATCAATTAAAAGCAGTCGAAGCTGTTAAAAGAGATATGGAGCAAGCTCGTCCTATGGACCGTTTGCTGTGTGGAGATGTAGGCTTTGGAAAAACTGAAGTCGCCATAAGAGCCGCTTTCAAAGCAGTATGCGATAGTAAGCAGGTAGCTGTCTTGGTGCCTACTACTCTGCTCGCCTATCAGCACTACTGCACTTTTAACGAAAGACTCAAAGACCTCCCTGTACGAATAGCCTACTTCTCGCGAGCTCGAACAGCTAAGGAGACTAAAAACCTTCTTACAGAGTTGGCAGAGGGAAAGATAGATATTGTCATCGGCACACACCGTTTGGTGGGCAAGAATATACAATTCAAAGATTTAGGTCTACTCATCGTTGATGAAGAACAGAAGTTTGGCGTCAAAGTCAAGGAGGCTTTACGCCAGTTACAGGTCAATGTCGATACTCTCTCCATGAGTGCTACACCGATTCCGCGCACCCTTCAATTCTCTCTAATGGGCACAAGAGACCTAAGCAATATACTTACGCCTCCACCTAACCGATACCCTATTTATACAGAGATAATAGATTTCAATACCGAGATTATAGCCGAGGCGATAAACTACGAACTTAGTCGTCAAGGACAGGTGTACTATGTACACAACCGCATAGAGGACATTGAGGACATTGCCGCTATGATACGTCGTAATGTACCGAAATGTCGAGTGGCTGTAGGGCATGGACGGATGCAACCCTCCGACTTAGAAGAGCTTATCTTGGACTTTGCTCGCCATGAGTACGACGTCTTGGTTGCAACCACTATTATTGAGAACGGCATTGATATACCCAATGCCAATACGATTATAATCGACAGAGCCCATCACTATGGGTTGAGTAGTCTGCATCAACTGAGAGGACGAGTGGGACGCTCTTCCCGAAAGGCTTTTTGCTACTTAATTGCTCCACCCCTTTCGCTTTTGAACGACACTTCTCAAAGAAGATTACGTGCCATAGAAGGGTACTCCGACTTGGGGAGTGGCTTACGTATTGCCATGCAGGACTTAGATATCCGAGGGGCGGGCAATATATTTGGCAGCGAGCAGAGCGGATTTATAGCCGATATGGGTATAGATGCCTATCATAAAGTCTTTGAAGAAGCGGTTAGAGAAGTCAAGAGAGAGGAGTTTGCAGAGTTATTTACCGAAGATAAAGAGGCTCTGGAAGAGCCTTTAGATACAATTTTCGAGAGCGACCTTGCCCTCTCTTTTCCGCCTGATTATATCCCTCAAGATGCCGAGCGTATTACCCTATATCGAGAATTAGATAGTTTAACTACCGAGGAGAGCATAGAACAGTTTTGTTTGCGTCTCAAAGATCGTTTTGGGCCAATACCCCAAGAGGGCGAGGAGCTAATACGGGTGCCCTCTTTACGTTCCCTTGGACGGCGTTTGGGCTTAATCAAAATAACGCTTCGCAAGGGGGGAATGAATCTTTTCTTACCCGAAGACTCTTCCAATGCTTACTATCAATCGGAACTTTTCTCCCAGCTTTTGGTCTATATCACTCAACACACCAAGACCTGTCTCATAGAGGAAGGTAAGAAAGGGCATAGAGTAGCTCGCATTCGCTATGTCTCATCCGTACAACAAGGAGTCGAGATACTAAAAGAAATCCTTAGTACCCCAACGGAATACTAAGAATGACATTGCCTAAAAATACTATAAAAGAGAGCAAACAAGGGGGCTACTACAATGCTCTTTGAGCCTATTGTAGAGAAAATCCTAAGTTCGCTCAAGGAGAGACCGATTGTCTCTTTTTGAGAAGTAGCTCCGTCGGGAATCGAACCCGAATCTATGGTTTAGGAAACCACTATTCTATCCGTTGAACTACGAAGCCAAACCTTTCAGAGTCGTAGCATCGCCTCTCTCTTCTATCGAGTGTAGAGCAGAGAAAACAAATGCTCTGCAAAAATAGCGATTTATCTCCGAAGAATTCTTTATTCCGACCTACACGTTTACCTCGGTGGCTTTGAGCTGATTGCGCAGAGGATTGGCATACATCAAGAGAAGCCATGCCCTAATCTCTTCGTGTGCCTCTTCGGGAAGCCCTGTCTTATCTATTTGTTGAGCAAGATATTTCTCGAAATGCTCTCTCTCTGAAGTACTATAATGCCCCGCTTGAGCATAGGTATTCGTTTCAGAAAGTAAATCTTCGGCAATGTAATTGCCTGGGTAGAGTCGATAGAGCTTATGTATCTCTCTGTCGATGGTTGCCGCTACGAGTTGCAACTGTTCGTTACTCGCTTTAGGCAACTCTACACCTTCTAAGAGTTGGTTGAGAGGTGTTCCCAAGGCAAAGTGAATGCGCCCTTTATAGCCCATTATCCCCTCTTTCATATTGAGTACATCTTCGCCATCGGGTTTCTTGTACTCAGGGTTACGTTTACGTAGGTATAATTCGCGTGCTTTGAGGTAGTCACAGGGGTCGTATTCGTAACTTATGCTCACGGGGGCTATGTTGATACTCTTAAGACGGTCTATGACCTCTCCCTCTCCCGATAAGGCTATCATTTTGAGGAGGGCTATTTGTGTACGGTCATCACTATCCTTTGCTCTTCCTTCTCTCTGGGCTATCCACATAGAACTTTGGTCCTCTTGTATAGAGAACCGGATGTATTGCGATAATGTCTGTGCAGAGGTCAAGAATTGTCTCGGAGGGAGCGAACGCTGCACAATAACGCTGTCGTTGAGACGTACCAAGTCTTTGACCCAAGGGCGTACCAGAAGATTATCACCAATGGCTATACGTGGAAGGCGATACCCTATATCGACCAGTAATATATTAAGGAGGGCAGAGTCCAACACAATATCTCGATGGTTTGAGATGAATGTATAGGGGACATCTGCACCTAACCGAGAGCGACCCGATATATTGCAACTGAAAGAGTTACCCTGTACAATCCCTTTTATGAGTTTGTAGCTAAAATTGAGCTTAAAATCTTTGATGGTACGTGCCGCTTGGATAGCTGCAATAAAGGCATCGGCATGCTCTGGAGTGGCAAGCCGTAGTACCATATTGAACTCTGGGTTTTGCGTTAGGGCTTTTGCCGCAGCCTCTACTTCTTGATCGGTATAGGGGCGTATGCTCTCCAGTACGGAAGCTGTCAAATGGCTATTATCCATCATTTCTGAAGTTTATCTTGAATAATTTCTGTAAAAAGGTTGCTCAGCTCCATTTGGGCAGCTCGTACCTGTTGTGGTATAAAACTGGCATCGGTCATACCCGGAGTTGTATTTACCTCTAAGAGGGTCGGTCTACCATCTGCTTCGATAATATAATCGACACGAATGATACCATTAGCTTGGATATAGCGTGCTATATCTTTGGTAAGTTGTTGTATTTGCTGAGTTTGTTCATCAGGAATACGAGCTGGCGTTATCTCATCACTTTTGCCCAAATACTTTGCTTCGTAGTCGAAAAACTCTACATCGTGTACTACTACTTCTGTAACAGGAAGGGCATGGGCAATTCCTCCGACTATATAACATCCACAAGTTACTTCCGTGCCTACTATCATACGCTCTACCATGACTTCAGGGGCCTCTTGAAAGGCTCGCTCTATAGCTGGCTGAAGCTGTTCTTTATCTGTTACCTTACTGGTGGCTATACTGGAACCTCCTACATTGGGTTTAACAAAGCAGGGTAGTGTAATCTCTCGGGCAATGGACTCTATATCGTACACTTCTCTCGCCAATAGACGTACAGATTGAGCTGTACGAATGCCAAAAGTAGAGAGGTAACGATTGCAACAATATTTATCGAAGGTAAGAGCTTCGGTGAGTACCCCTCCTGTGTTGTAGGGTATTTGCAACATATCCAGATACCCTTGCAAAAGTCCATTTTCTCCCGGAGTACCATGTAGTGTTATAAAGGCGTAAGAGAAGCGACGTTTTACCCCCTCTTCTTCAAAAGAGAAGTCATTCTTATCTATGGGGTAATAGCTATCCCCTATTCGTACTTGCCAAGCCTTTTTGCCTATCAATACTAAGTAGGGTTCGAAGAGGGCTTGGTCTATCGAACGCATAATGTTGGCGGCACTACGTAGAGAAACTTCGTATTCTCCCGAATATCCACCCGCAACCACTGCTATAACAGAACGCATAGAAAGCATCTATCTTTGAAAGTGAAAAATTAGGCTTACAACTTAGGTAGAATAGAGAGGATTTGCTCGCCTAAACTGATGGTATAGCCCTGTCGAACAAACACAACGCGCCCGAAAGAATCAGCTACAACGACTAAAGGTAGGTCTTTAGAAGTACTATTCACAGCCTCTCGAACCATCTTTTCGATAGCTCCATTAGCATCTATACCGTAGCTTAATAAATTAGGTAGCGCGGGGAACTCTTCTGCTTTGTATCCGTTGTACTCGCTTTCGTTGGAGAAGAGGAGCAAGAAAGGGCGTCCCCAAGCATTAAGTTGTGCCTGCACACGCTCCAAATCTTTAAGCGCATGGTTAGTCGGTTCTGTACCTCGTTTGAGAATAGCCAATACAAAATAGCCTCTCCCCGTTGTTGATATGATAGAGGTAGGCTCCATAGAGGGTACAGAGAGGTAGGTCGCTTCGGCATTTATAGAACCGATAACCGATACATCATCGGGATCAGAGGGTATTTTTACAGTATGCTTTGTGGTCTCTTTTTCGGCGATTTTCAAAGTTTCTATATGTGCCAATACCGTACCCGAAGCCATGCGAGTACCCGAAACAACCAAGTAGTTACCCTCCTCTACTTCTCGTGGCTGGGCAAAAAGGTTGCTTAGTTCGGTAGCACCCTCTTCGTCATAATAAATAGTAGTAGGGAATGATGTAGTATTGTCTACCCGCGCCACAGAAAAATGGCTATAATACTTCGGTTCAATAGTCGTGTCCGTATGACGCATAAGGTCAAGTTTCCCCTTTTTAGGTAGGGTAATACTCTGTGTTTCGAAGTCTACTCTATGCCAATTAGCTCCCTTATCGAGAGAGTATTCGACTGCTCTTGTAGTGGGATTGATACGCGCAGGGATACCCTTAGTACGCAGTGCTGCTACATAGGCTATCTTTAGAGAGCGTGTGTCTGAATATCCCAAGGCGAGGACTCCTGCAGGAGAGATCGGTGCCCCATTGGTATTCTGTTTCTCTTCTACCACTACTTTTTGGACCAAAACATCGAAGATTGTTTGAGGATCACTGGGTACTCCATCGAAGAGTGCCAATGCCTTTTGCCAATGCGACAGCTCTTCATATTGAATACGAGGATTGTAGAGATATTGTAGCTCGAAAGAGGTAGCCCCTTGTGGTACTTGTTCAAAAAACTCCCGTAGTAGGGCTGGCTTTATATCGCTTAAATCTTTGGTGCCGAGTGTTTGTAAGAAAGCAAAGGCTAACTCCTTATTCCCCTCTTGAGACAAAAAGTCGTAAAGGGTCTGCGCATTAGCTCTTGCCGTAGAGAAGAGTGCATCCAACTCTTTTTGGGGCAATCCCCAAGTGGCACAGGTGGCACGCTGTTCATCGCTAAGAGCAAAGGTTGCTTCATAAGCTTTTCGTATAGAGTCCTCCTCTGCAAGTCGTTTGTCATTGAAGGCAATAGCTTCTTCAGAAGCAGTTGAGGGTAGAGGTTCTCCTTTTGGAGGAATAATAGAGAACTCTGCTGCAATAGGTAACTCTTCGAAAGCACCAAGAGTGATTGTCAAAGGCTCTTTTTGGTCAGATTTAGAGAGTACATAGCCCATTTTATCTCCCTTACTTGCCCAGATGAGCATATCTCCATAACCAACCGATAGAGAGGCTCCTCCCTCTGCATCGCTTTCTAATTTAGCCACGGGGAAAAATTCCGAATAGTTATATATACAGTAGCGTATGGTGGCGTTGGGCACAGCATTCCCCTCTTGATCAACTACTCGTACTTCTGCTTTGCGAGTGGTTATGTAGTTATCTATACAGTTGATTTCAGTGTAGTTGGGCGTGCGGACAAGCACCTCTTCGGGACCATCGTAGTAGCCGAATACTTTCGTATGTACCAACATGGCACGTACAACGGAAGAGTTAAACCAAGCTATATTTAAGTCGGCAGCAGGCTCGCAAGCTCCTAAGAAATACCACTTACCCTCAATCCATGCTTCTACCCAAGCATGATTGTCATCGGTATGTGCCCAACGAGGGGTATAAACTTGTCGAGCAGGAATACCTACTGCACGTAGGGCTGCAACAGTAAAGGTAGACTCCTCGCCACAACGTCCTAAGGCATTACGTTTCGTGGCCAGAGGAGAGCGTGTGCGAGCATCACTGGAGCATAAGTTACCCACTCATGACACCAATGGTTTACCTCCAGAGCAGCCTCACGCATAGAAAGTCCCTCTACTCGTTCTTTAAGCTCCTTATAGAAAAGAGGGCGTGCTCCATCTAAATTTTCGTTATTGACTCTTTGAGGGAGTACGAAGTGTAAAAACTCTCTTTCTGGTACAAGTTTGCCCCAAGGTAACTCCTTGCGAGCCTGAAAACTAGCACGTACATCATATAGATGATCATATGCGCTATAATCTATAATGTCAGACAGGGGCATATAAGCGTAGAGAAACTCCAAGGCTTCGAGTTCTTCTTGGGTGGGAGTTTCTTCAGCAAACTGAAATTGTTGTGATAGTTGCCCTCCCAAAAGAGAGTCTCTCTGACGAAAGTCTTCTGTTACACGCTCTCTTATATCCTTATCTTTGATAAAGTGGTTACGACCACAAGAGAGGTTTAACCCTAAAAAAAGAAGGCTCCAAAGGAGCGCTAAAACGAGAGGCTTACGGCTCATACGATGAAGATAATAATGGAAATAATTTATCTAAAATATAGGCTACATTAACGTAGTCGGGTCATACCCTATGCCCTATATGAGGCAAAGGTACGATATTTTAACCCAAAGAAGGCTTGTCCAAAATAATTTACTGCTTTTTCCAAGATTCAAGGGAACGATGGGAGCAGAGATTGTTTTCTACCATTGTAATTAGAACCATTAATGCAAATTGGTAAAACCCTCTGTGCAAATGATCAAAAGGGTTAATCTTTTTGCTTCTAACCATTATACCCTTTATCAATAGAGAGCGTTGTACAATAATGTAGCGAGTGTAGTGTAAAGCAAGAGTCTCTTCTTTGTTTCCTTTCTTTACCTTTGTTCTTTATAGGATTATTATGAGAAGATAGGAGATGAAAGAATACCTATTTAGTGAATATTTACGCTCCTCTACTAAGCTCTCGAACGAACAAATGGAGCAATTGTTTAAGCGTAGCAAGGTGTTAATGCCGAAAAAAGGCGAGTTTCTACTTACTCCGGGTCAGCTCTGTAAACATCGTTTTTTTATAGAACAAGGAGCTGTTCGAGAGTATTCTATAGATGAGAAGGGGCGAGAACATCTGTTGCATTTTGCCATCGAAGGTTGGTTTTTAATGAATGTGAATAGCATCTTTTTTAATCAACCATCAGACTATTTCATAGAGACAATAGAACCCTCCAGAATACTCCTCTTAGATGAAGATGAAGTTCAACACCTGATAGCAGAAGATTCTTCCTTTGACAACTTTACTAAAAATCTTCTCTATGAACACATTCAAGTCTTGCAACGACGCATAACCTCTTTACAAAGCGATTCTGCCGAAGAGCGTTACCTCTATTTTACTCAAACTTATCCGGAGATTATGTCGCGCGTACCTCAACTGATGATAGCTTCCTATCTCGGCATTACTCCTGAGAGCTTGAGCCGTATTCGTCGGGAGCTTGCCGAGAGGCACTATACTCCCCCTCGAAACTCTTAATATAGATCAATGTACACCTTCTTTTGTCGAGCTATTTTTGTTGTACAATTAAAACAAAAGTATTAGTGTTATGACAAACAAGAAGATTGCTTTCGTTACTTACCCACAGTCTTCTCATTGGGTAGGAGATGGGTTTCGGGTACACAACTTTGTGCCTTCTGTCTATGGACTCTCTATGCAGGAGATGGACCTTTCCTCCTTTTGGATTATAATGCCAAGATGGAAGTACCTCCCAGCGCTGTTCCTGGAGGAGTTGGGGTGCATCCCCACAGAGGTTTTGAAACAGTAACCATTGCCTACGAAGGTATGGTTGAACACCATGATAGCACGGGGCATAGAGGTGTGATAGGAAGGGGAGATGTGCAGTGGATGACGGCTGCTCGTGGAGTTCTCCACAAAGAGTATCATGCCAAAGAATGGGCGCAAAGAGGAGGTACTTTTCAAATGGTGCAACTTTGGACCAATTTGCCTCGAAAGGATAAAATGTCAGCCCCCAGATACCAAGCTCTTTCCAATAAAGATATTCCTAAAGTACCCCTCGCTAATGGAGGAGGGTTTGTGGAAGTTATCGCAGGTTCTTTCCAAGGTATAGAAGGGATAGCTAAAACCCACTCGCCTATTCATTTGATGAATGCTAAACTGCAAGAGGGAGCCGAAGTAGAGTTCTCTTTTCCTGCCCACTACAATACGGCTTTGCTGGTTGTGAAGGGCAGCATAAAGGTAGAGGAGTACGATGTGCCTACCGATAATCTGCTCAAATTTGAAAACGAGGGTGAGCTTTTTACCCTCCGAGCCCTTGAACCTGATACTATAGTACTTGTAATGAGTGGAGAGCCCCTAAATGAACCGATTGTAGCCTATGGTCCTTTTGTTATGAATAGTAAACAGGAGGTACTACAGGCTTTTGATGATGTTAATCAGGGACGTTTTGGCCATTTAGAAGATTGATTTAACACTCTACCCTTCCATTAATCTTAAAATCAAGATAGGGAGAGAGCAAATGATATAGAGTTTTGACACGATACTTCTCTCCCTCTTGCATAGCCGTGTACTCCTCAAGTTGAGGCGTTAAAGGCTGTCCGTATCCCTCTTCGCAGATAATGTGGCGTACCACTGCTTCGATAAGGAAAGGCATCAGTTTATCATACTCCATAATGTCAGAGAGTTCATCTCTCCAACGGCTACTATCCTCCCATTCAATTTGTAGGACACCCATCAGTTGCTCTTGCCCCGATGGGGTAGTCGCCTCTGTATAGTCCAGCGAAATGCTTAGTTCGATGTTCGGCTCTAAAACCAGCGAAGAGAGGGCTTCGGAGAGCGACTCGAAAATCTGCTCTGCCTCCTCGTTCGTGTAAAGTAGTGCTGGGTATTCGCCCTCCATATCGAGGTGGCGAAAAAGGGCATCCCACGGAAAGAAGGGGATGACGCGCCCTAATGAGTAGTGGCTGGCGTTGAAACGATGTGAGGCAAAGTCGAAAACCTCTTCCTCTTCTTCCTGTGGGATAGGTAATTGCGTCATATAGGTAAGATTTATTGACAGCAAGAGGTCATACCGCAATCGGTATCGGGAGCATCCATTTCTATGGTAGCATGCTGTACTCCGCAGGCGGTAATCTCTTGACGAATACGCTCTTTAAGAGCCAAAACCTCTTGGGCAGAGTTGCAGAGGGTAGTATTGTACACCACATGAATCGTTAGTACGTGCCACTCGCATCTACACTCCAAAGGTGTAAGTCATGCATAGAAACGACTTCGGGCAGGGTAGTAAGTCGTCCCTCAATATCATGCAAAGAGATGTTGGCAGGCACTCCCTGAAGAAGAACTTTGAAGGTACTCAATAGGGTACGAACTACATTGAAAAGTACCCAACAGGAGATAGCAATTGAGAGGATAGGATCTAAGATAGGCAAGTTTACAAAATTCATTACAATACTTACCACAAGTACTGCGACCCAACCTAATACGTCTTCCAATAGATGTAGCATCACAGCCCTCTCGTTAAGGCTACTTCCCTTGCTTACTCGTAGTGCAGCTACTCCATTGACTGCAAGCCCCACCACAGCTATAACAATCATCCACCCCGCCTTGGGTTCACCAGGATCAGAGAGTCTTTGTATGGCTGCTGTGATAACGAATAGAGAGCCGACCAACAACACTGTGGAGATGAAGAGGGCTCCAAGGAGAGAAAAGCGTTTGTAGCCATAGCTAAAGCGCGCATCACGCCCCTTGCCACTCAATCGTTGTAGGTACCATGCCACACCTAAGGAAAGCGCATCGCCAAAGTCGTGTAGAGCATCCGAAAGGATAGCTATACTTTGTGTAAAAAAACCTCCAATAAGTTCAAAAAGCGCAAATGCCAAGTTGAGCCAGAAAGCCATCTTGATATTGCCCTCTGCCCCATGATGGTGATGTCCTAAAATGTGACTATGCCCATGGTGGTGATGATGCTCATGCACTCCATGCTCATGAGTATGTTCGTGATGGTGGCAATGCTTGTGTGCCTCATGCTCATGGGTAGAGCTACAAGAGGTAGGATGTTTGTGGTCTTCTGTGTGTCTCATAACTTTTGATATTATATGTTGTTTTTTGGGGGCTAATATACAAAAAACTGTCAAAAGCTCACCTCTTTTTACTCACTTTTGGGTATCCTTACAAGCAAGCCCCATACTACTTGCCTTATCTTTGAGATATTGGAAGGCTGCTTCATATTCGTTGGGAATAACACCATCCAAGATGGCATTTTTGATAGACTCTTTAAGTGTACCCACAATGCGTGAGGGGGGGAGAGCAAAAAGTTCCATGATCTCCTCTCCGGATATAGGAGGTTGGAAGTTGCGGATGCGATCTTTCTCTTCAATTTCTTTCAATTTTCGGCGTACTATAACATAATTATCTAAATAACGCTTTACTCGTTGAGGGTTTTTGCTCGTAATATCAGCCTCTACCAATAGCATCAAATCATCTATATCATCGCCAGCTCGAATAGTAAGCGTCGTATGGCAGAGTCGCTCACTCCCTCATCTACCAGCGTAGAAGGGCGCATATGGAGGTCTACCATTTTAGCGACGTACTTCATGTTGCCATCCATAGGGAGTTTAAGACGTTTGAAAATACGAGGAACCATCTTTGCCCCCACGATATTGTGATTGTGAAAAGTCCAGCCCAATTTAGGGTCAAAACGTTTCGTTATAGGCTTGGCAATGTCGTGCAAGAGAGCTGCCCACCGTAAGTATAGGTGGTCACTCTTCATAGCAAGATTATCCACTACTCGGTAGGTGTGCGTCAGATTGTCTTTATGTCCGATACCATCTTTCGTTTCTGCTCCTTTTAGAGCCAGTAACTCTGGTAGAATTACTTTCATAAGCCCCGTTTGCTCTAAAAGTTCCAACCCTATGGAGGGTCGTGGAGACGCCATGATTTTATTCAATTCAATCATAATACGCTCGCCAGATACGATGGAAATACGCTCTACATTATGTTCGATAGCCTCAAAAGTTTCTTCGTGGAGGAAAAAGCCCAATTGTGCCGCAAAGCGAATAGCACGTAGCATACGCAGCGGGTCATCGCTGAACGTGATGCTGGGGTCTAAGGGGGTGCGCAGGAGGCAGTCTTCCAAATCTTCAATGCCATAGAAAGGGTCTACCAGCTCTCCATAGCGTTCTTTATTTAGACAGAGAGCCATAGCATTTATAGTAAAGTCTCTACGCTCTTGATCTTCTTCAAGTGTGCCGTCTTCTACAATGGGTTTACGGCTATCCTTACGATAGCTTTCTTTTCTTGCCCCGACAAACTCAATTTCTTTACCTCCTTTCTTGACCTGTGCAGTACCAAAGTTGGCAAATACGGAAAGGTGCGCTCCTCTGCCCCACTTTTTGGCGAAAGCACGAGCAAGGTCAATCCCTCTCCCCACTGAAACCACATCAATATCGTAGGAGGGACGATTCAGTATTAGGTCTCGTACATACCCCCCCACCACATAGGCTTCAACTCCCAATTCGTCAGCAGCCTCTCCGATGAGGTGAAATAGAGGTGTATTGATGGCTTGTGCTAAACTTTTCTCATCCAACATATTAAGGAAACGGAGTTATTTCAATATTATGGTAACAAAATTAGGCTTTTTCTCTTAGAGAAAACCTCTCTCCTTTTGGCTTGTAGGGGATAGTACGATGAAAATACAGAAGGTGGGGATAACCCTGCAAGAACAATCTAAAGAGTTGTTGAAATAGCTTTTAGAGGCTTTATTTGCTATCTGTTCGTTATAGTTGTCGCCGATGTTTTGTTCGGGTTAGGTATTTGTGAGTGTTTCCTTTGCCTTGAGGCGATTGCGTGAACTTTTATGAGACTTTGCAATTAACCATAACTATAAATCACTGATAATGATAAGAAAGAGAGTATACACAAGTAGATAACCAGCCTGTATGCAGGCAGTAATGCGCTAAATAGGGCAGTGTACAACAGTTCCCATTGTAGGAGGAAAAACAAAGGGTTAATCCTTTCGAGACTTAGCACAGACCTTTTTGCTCAAAAGGGTTAAGGGTTACGATGAAAAGCTATAATGGTTATGAAAGATAGAAATAGAGGGGGTTAAGATAAGGCTACATCGTGGAGAAATCATTCCCGATAGTATAAGAGGAGGTAATAGCCAACAAGAGATTCTTTTTCAATATTTTTTCTTCAGAACTATTGAGCGAGCAAGAGGGACAGGTTCTCTATACTTGTATGTAGAAACTCTATTTGACAAAAAAACTCCCCCATCTAATGATAAGATAGGAGAGCCAAACCCGAGAGCGGAAAACGAGACTCGAACTCGCGACCCTAACCTTGGCAAGGTTATGCTCTACCAACTGAGCTATTTCCGCATAAGATATTTCAAATCCAAGTGCAAAGGTAGCAAATAATTTGACAAAAACAATAGTTTGAAGAGAATGAACAGAAGAAGACTTGCTATCCATTCTCTTATTATCATTCTTTTTGCTACCTTTGTTTTAGATGGGCGTATAGCGATATATTATGTGGAAAAGGGGAAGTTTTTTTGCAATACACTTCTCAAAATCTTCTCTCCCGAAGGAGTAATCCTTGTGAAGACGGTAGAGAGAAATGATAATCTTTGATGATCGGAAAGACTTAATAATAGAGCTTTCTGAGACCGACAGTGTACATACACTGCAAGTGTCTTGTGCAATGGTCAAACTCCTTTCGACGACATTGTATAATCACTGTCGTAATGACACACGGTAGAGTGCAAAACTTCAGTGAGTGGATAAATATGTTTAATTTTTAGTAACGATAGAACAAGATGAAAAAGAAGATTTTACTTTGTTTGTCTTTGTTAGGTGCCTCGTTTAGTCTTCTCTTTGCTCAAAAAGAGGGGAGTATGCCTCAGCAAGGTACCTACCCTGCATTGACAGAAAAGAGTAGTACTGCGCCCAAAGATCCAGACCTCAACTTCGTTTGGATGATGGGAGCAGTGCAAAAAAAGGCGTACTATTTTTCGGGACAACACTCAAAGACGGAGTTGCCTATCCGAGTGTAGTGCGTTTTTACTCTACAAAGACATTAGATATAGAACGCCTTGGTCCTATAGCAGAGAAAAACGAATTCAAAATCAAGGTACTCCATGGAGGGACTTATACTGGAGATAAGTATATCGGATACATTGTAACCCTCTATACCCATCAGGTCCTTCCACATGCTTTTGTGGAAATAGATACTAATACGGGAGAGATAAAAACTATCAGACAGTATGTGTACGAATCTCCAGAGTCTCAAAATTGGCCTACAATCTATGAGTTGGCTTACGACCATAAGAATAAACAATGTTGGGGATTGGGACGTAGCAAGCGTACAGACAAAGCAGTTTCTGCTGTCTACAAGATAAACACGAATACAGGAGAATTTACTTTTGTAAAGGATTTAGATGTTTATGTGTTTGGAGCAGCCTATGATTATGATGGCAACCTGTATGGAATAATTGGGAAGCCTAATGCAGAGGGCAATTATGTAGGAAGCCAAATCGTACAGTTTGATACCACCAATTTCCAAGAAATAGAATCAACTAAAAAAGAGATAAAGAGAGACAATAGTGCAATTATTCCTAACTATACCCATACTGTAGATTTTGATCATACTACGGGCGATCTCTACTGGCTGGCATCCGACAACTCGGGAATACAGTATGCAGTAAAGGTAGATCCTAAAAGTGGGGAGTCTCTCTTTTTGGGTTCTATTGGTTTTGGAGATATTGTTACAGGTCTTTATATCCCCTATGAAGTCGCTTCGGAAAGAAAGGCTCCAGCTCGTGTTGAAGATTTGAGTGCTACTTTTGATTCAAAAAATAAGAATAACGCTAAAATAACTTGGAAGAATCCTTCTAAAACATGGGATAAAACAGAGTTGCCTTCTATCCAAAAGGTTTATATTGCCCGAGACAAAAGAAGCAATATCGTTAGTAGCATAGCAGGAGGGTATCCTGGAGCTACAATGCAATGGATAGATACCAATGTACCACAAGGTATACATACCTACTACGTAAAGGTAGAGAACAGTGCTGGTATGGGTGTTTTGGATAGTATTCGTTGCTATGTAGGCGAAGACATCCCTGGAAAGGTAGAAAATCTAAAGAGAGAAAAGAAGGGTTCGGATATAGAAATTACGTGGTCTGCGCCTACTAAGGGTGGACACGAGGGGTGGATTGATCCATCTAAGATTTCTTACTCTGTTATACGTATGCCCGACCAAAAAGTAGTCGTAGAGAATACTAAAGAAACAACATTCTTAGACAATACTTTGGGAGTAATACAAGCCTACTCTTACATTATCGTCCCCAAAAACGATGTGGGTAAAGGTGTTCCAACGGAATCGGAGAAGATTAAAGCAGGACAGGCTTACTCAACTCCCTATCACACTTCTTTCAAAACCCAAGACGATGCAGATAGCTGGACTGTACTTGATGCTAACAAAGATGGTAAGACTTTTGAGTATTTAGGAGGAAGTTTCGACAACTTCCAACGTATGGCTCTTGATCCAGCACCCTACGAACAAGCAGCTGATGACTGGCTCTTCTCTCCAGCTATCACATTGAAAGCTGGTAAGCGCTACGAAATCATCATTCAAACACAGCTCGATATAGCTTACTCTGTTCATAACTTCTCTGTGAATATTGGCAAAGGAGCATCTGTAGCTGCTCAGAAAGAAATTCAAAAATTTGAAGATTACACTTCATCGAAGCCCAATCAAATTCAAACAGAGGTGATGACTGTAGATATTTCCGAAGATGGAAATTATAATCTTGGCATTCACTGTACTTCAGTTGGTACGATGGAGGTTCGTAACAAGTTCTCTATACAAGATGTTATGGTCAAAGAACTATACAAGAAAGACCTTTCTGTAGAAGAATTTGAAATTAGTGAATTGATCAAAGATTTAGAGAATAAAGTGGCTGTCAAAATTTACAACGAAGGCTCTGAAGCTCAAAGCTCTTACAAAGTAAGGCTTCTCGAAGTGAAGGGAGATAATGCTACTATCCTTGCAGAAACTTCGGACGTTCCCGTTATAGAATCTAAGAAGGGCGCAGTATGCTTTATTAACTACAATCCTCAAGTAGAAGGAATGATAAAGTTGGCAGCAGAGGTAGTCTTGGAAGGCGACGGAGAAAAGAATAACAATCGTTCTCAAACATTTGATGTGAAAATCCTTCCCGCAGGCACTGCTCCTTGGAGTCACTTGATTACGAGAAATTCTATTACCCACGAAACGACTCTCCCAATGAGTTTCTCAAGACAATACTCTGTGAGCCAAACCATCTACCATGCAGAAGAGCTTGCTTTGGTAAAAGATGCACTGATTTCCCGTATGGCATACGACTATATCAATGGGGTAGCTTCTGTGGAAGATGTAGACGTTAAGATTTATATGGCAAACGTAGACATAAAGGACTATAAAGATCTTACTCCAGTTGCGGCTTGTATGAATCCAAAAGATATGACACTCGTGTATGAAGGACAGTTAAGTATCAAGGATGGAGTTAATCGAATGGAGTTCAACTTCTCTAAAGATTTTGAATACCAAAAAGACAAACACCTCTGCATCCAAGTGTGGAAAGAAGGAACAACAGGAAATAGTTACCCTGCTCAGTTTGTAACTTTTGGAAAAGGGAGTGGAGAGCTTCGCTCAATGCGCTACATGGCTCGTAATGAATTAAATCCATCTAACCCCAATGCACAAGCTATGCTTTTATTAGATTGGGTACCTCAACTTCGTTTGGCTATCAAGGGAGGTACGGGGGTACAAGAAGTTGTTGTAGGAGCTGCTATCTCTTATAACTCTATGACAAAGAAACTTCAGCTTGGTAATTTTAATGCAAGTATGGTACGTGTTTACGATTTGACGGGGCGTCTCATCGAAAAGAAGCATGTCGTAGAGGGTAATTATGAAGTTGATTTAGACTTGACTCCTGGCGTTTACGTAGTGACGGCACAAGGAGTAGATGGTTCTACTGCCAGTATTAAGGTTAGTGTAAATCAATAATATTTATATTTTTCGGAGGATAGGATTGTTGTCGATTCTATCCTCCAAATCGTATAATCAAGAACTTATGATAAAGAAACTTTTACTACTACTTACTCTCTTTTCTACTGGGGCTACTTTAGGGTGGTCTCAAGGGAATGGCGGTGTTTTCTTTGAGCCTTCCTCGGGAAAAAATACTATAAAAAGCCCTCGAACAGATGAAAGTAAGTTACGTATTGGATACACCGAAGACCGCGTAGGCGGTACATTGAAGCTCCAATGGTCTGATCAACCTGTGGATCAAGGTGCAGCTGTTCTACTAAAAAAAGAAATCGTTAATAAGTATGCTGGCAATACATTGACCGATATCGTATTCTACCAGCCCTCTTTGGAAAAAAGTATTTTAGATGCGATATACGTTTTTGTAACTCCTGACTTAGATATGGGGTTCAGCAACTTTCCTCTAAAGCAAAAAGTCGAAAATCTCAAGGAAAATGCTTGGAATGTAGTAACGCTACAACGCGAGATTCCTATCGAAGCCGACAAGCCTCTCTACATAGGGATATTTGCACATTATAGTGTTGGTAATTTTCCTGCTGTTCAGTTGAGTTTTACTCGCGGCGCTCGAGAGAGTGGAGCAAACTTTTTCTTAGGTCCCCCTGCGACTAAATGGGATCCCTTAGATCGTTTTCCTCTTGACTATAACATCGCCATATTTGCCTATGCCAAGGGAGATAATGCTCCTTTGAATGATGTGGGTATAAGACGATTGGAGTCGAGTGATTTCGTGAGTCGCAACACGCCTTCGTCCGTTGATTTCTGCCTTCGTAACTACTCTAAGAGTAATGTCAAAAAGGTAACTTTTTCTCTTAAATCTGATGGAAAAGAATTTCAGCAGATAACAGTAGACACCCTCAATTTACCCATAGGATTGGAGTCTTTCATTACAATGGGAGGCATAAAATTTCCCGAAGAAGGCAACCATACCATCGAGTTGGATGTACTTACTGTTAATGAAAAACTTGATAGTAATAAGGGGAATGACCATTTAGAGAAGAACCTCTTCGTTTTCAAAGAAGGTGGTAGTGTAATGTCTAAGAAAGTCCTTTTCGAGCAGTTCACTTCTGAGCGCCATAGGGCTATGCCCGAAGCAGACTCTCTTTATGCTGTTGCTATTAATAAACGTAAGGATGTGGTTTGGATTAAGCACCATCTATACGAAGATACTTACTCCTTGCCCTATACAAATGATCTTTCTGTATTTTTTGAAAATAATAAAACATTCCTCCCTGCAATAGCTATAAACAGAGATATATATCCAGGGCTTGAAGAGAGAGGACCTGCTTATTTTGTTGGTGTAGAGGGCTTAACGACTTTCGTCATAAATAACGGAGCTTCTTTTCCTGCATTTATTTCCGTAAATGGAGAGCTTAAACTCGACAAGGCAACAAATCGATTGGATATTAGAATTAAAGGCGAGTCTGCTGCGAAAGAGTTGCCTTTTGCTAAAGAACCACGCCTTACGGTTCTCATTGTAGAAGACTCTATTAAATCTACCACTCAGTTGGGAAAGAAAGAATACATCCAAAATGGGGTCGTTCGAGCTATTTTGAATGCCTCTACATGGGGAGATAAGTTGGATTTGAGTAGTTATAACTATCAAAAAGACTACACCCTCCAGCTTGATTCTAAGTGGAATAGAGAAAATCTTCGTGTGGTAGCTTTCGTAAATGATTATGGTGCTACGCCCAAAGATCTTCGTGTACATAACGCTGCAGAATTTAGTGTTAAAAAAGGCACAAGCAACGAAGGAATCCTTGCAGATATTGAGGCGCAAGTATGGTATTCAGAGGGGATTATTCAGGCAACTAAAGGTTTTGAGATAGTTGCTGTATATGACCTCTCAGGACGTCGTATAGCATCGTCTAATCTCTCTTCTGGTTACTATGTAGTGCAACTAACAGATGGGCACAATCGCCTTGTGCGTAAATTACTTGTAAAATAAAAGAACAAGCACCCTCAGCGAATCATCATAAAAATCTCTGAGGGTGTTTCTACTTATCGTAAAATGTATTGCCTTATGAAGAATAACTTTTTGCTACAAGTGCATAAAGGCTTGTTACTCTCTTTCCTTTTTTTATTAGTGCAAGGCATTGTACAGGCTGCTCCTGCCGATAGAGTAATACGCCTTTTTACCCAGCCCGATGGTAGTACCCTTACCATCTTCTTGCAAGGTGATGAGCATTTTAACTATCACAGCACTTCCGATGGATTTATGCTTCTTGAAGATGCAGATGGTTATATGAAGTATGCTACTGTTACTGAAAATTACGACATTGTTGTTTCTTCTTTTGTGGGTCATGATCCTGCCCATCGTTCCGAAGAGGAGCGTTCTTTTCTTGCATCTTTGTCTGTGGAAAACTTTAAAAGGGCTGTGTACCAAAAACGTGCAGAAAGCCCTCTTCGAGAGAAGTTTTCAAGGGGTAAATTCCCATCAACGGGAAGCCCTAAGGGATTGGTTGTTTTAGTCCAATACAAAGATATAAAGTTCCAAATCGCAGAGCCTCAAAAGGCAATTGATGCGCAAATGAATGAGAAAGGCTATAAGAAGGGCAATGCTACGGGCAGTGCCTTTGATTACTTCTCAGATCAATCGTATGGAAAATTCACTCCCTCGTTCGATGTAACTGAACCCATTACTTTAAAACGACCTATGGCTTATTACGGACAGAGAACCCATCTGAAGTATGATGCGCATGCTCCAGAAATGGTAAAAGAGGCATGTGAAGAGCTTTCGAAACGAAACATCGATTTTAGTCAGTACGATAATGACAAAGATGGAATCATAGACTTGGTCTTTCTCATATACGCTGGATATAGTGAGTCGCAGGGAGGACCTTCAGCATCTATTTGGCCCCACGCATGGACTTTGACCGAAGCGGGTTACAGTGGGGTTAAACTGGGAGATTTAAAAGTAGATCGTTACGCCTGCACTTCAGAGTTAAAGGGTTCTTTTGGGGCCTTTTTAGATGGGATTGGTACTTTCTGTCATGAGTTTACTCACTGTTTGGGGCTTCCTGACTTTTATGATACGGCATCGATTTTTTCGGGTAATTATGGTGTGGGTAGCTGGAGTTTAATGGACAGAGGTTCTTATAACAACTCTTCGCACACTCCCGCAGGCTACACCTCTTACGAGCGTATGTTTGTAGGTTGGTTAGAACCCAAGCAGTTGACTCGACCTACACTTGTAATACTAAACCCTATTAACACTCATAATCAGGCTTGCATTATTCACTCCGATGCCAACCCTAATGAATATTTTCTTTTTGAGAATAGACAAAAAACAGGATGGGATGCTTACCTTCCAGGCAATGGTTTGATGATTACTCATGTTGATTATTCTCAATCTTTTTGGGAAAGCAACAGCGTTAATAGAACAGGCAATAGCCATCCCCGTTTTCAGATAGTAGCAGCAGATAATTCTCCTTCTTACAATGATGAAGCGGAAGACCTTTTCCCTGGGCCACTAAATAAAACGGAGTTTACCGACACCTCAATTCCTGCAGCCTCATTGTACAGCGGAGGTTATCTGGGTAAACCTATTACCGCTATAACTGAGAAAGAGCAAAAAGTTTCATTTAGTTTTATGGGAGGAACGGTAGACCTCAATGATGTGAGAAGTGAAGAGGTTATAGTCTCTTTAGGAAAAGGAGTACTTAATCTCACGATGTCAAAAGGAAAGAGAGTTGAGGTTTATAATTTAGCTGGTCAGGAAGTTGCTCAGTTTGTTTCGATAGAAGGCAAGAATAGTCTACCTCTTCCTATGGGCAACTATGTGGTACAGGTGGGTGCAAAGAGCTACAAGGTGCTGGTTCCTTAAGATAAAACATTTTGTACCTGTTTCAAAGTTGTTGCATACAACTTCGGCAAAGGCTTCTCTATTGATGTAAATGGAGGAGTCTTTTGTGTATAGAGGATAGAAACTATTGTCTACTACTGCACATACTGCGCTATTATCGACATTTAGTTTATGGTAGCTACTTCTGTACATTTCTTTTAATTTTGGTAGCAACATCTTGTGACTACGCTGTTCTACAAGCTCTCATCAAAAGTCCTAAAAAAGAAATCCTTATCTCTTTTTACATCTCTTGCATATCCTTATTAGTATGATTACCTTTGTATGGTTTTTCAGTAGGGTATATCTAAAGCAATTATCTGTTTTATGGAAGAAAAAAATAAGGACGACCTTTATCGAGGTAATGAGCCTCACGATGCATTTTCTTCGGCGGATTATATGCCCGAAGAGTGCCTTCAAGAGGAGTCAATGGACTTACAGAGAAACGACACAACTTCTTCTATTCGGGAAGATTTGACAGTGGGCATAGAACCCTCTCCACACAACGAAGAAGAGCAAGCAGTGGAGGAAACTATTGCGCCAATACAAGCAACAGGTCAGCGAAGAGCATCACACCCCCAAACCTCATACAAAAAGACAAATACTTCATCTCCATCTAACGGCAACAAGACTCCTAAGGCTTCGGTACGAGGACAACTTTTTCAAATCTTGTCGGGAGCTTTTTTGAGCCAATACCCATGGGCTATTACGATATTTTGTGTAGTGGCACTTTGGAGTACGTTGGGAATATGGCAATCTTACAAAACAAACAATCTCATATCTCGTATAGATCATTTAGAGACTCAATTGGAAACTACCTATCGTAAGCAACAACAACTTAGCTCCAAGCTCCACTCAGCTATACGTCCCGACGAAGTGGAACTACGTTTGCAGACCATTGGCTCTACTCTTGCTCCCTCTAACGAATCTTCCTTTTTGCTCTATGTTGTAGAACCCGAGGGACTATACGAAGAAGATAATAACTAACCTCTCAACTCGCTCTCTATGCCCACGGAAAAAGATAATATACCTCACTCTGTACGAGAACGCATCGAACAGAATAGACGTGCTCACAAAAAGATTGTACTTCGCTTCTATTCAATAGCATGGGTTTTCGTTATTGTGGCATTTGTAGTTTGGGGACGTCTTTACTGGATAGCTGGTGTAGATGGAGCAGAGTGGCGACGCATAGAGCGAGCACATCGCCCAGTTAAAGATGTAGTAGAATATCCCAAACGAGGTAATATCTACACCTCTTCGGGCGAATTGCTTCGTGTCTCCATTCCTCTTTTCCGTATGCGCTTCGACTTCCGCTCCGAAGGGTATCTTGCTCTCTGCGACAGCAATCGATGCAACGAACGAGAGGTTTTGAAAACCTTGGCACAGATTTCGCTTCGTAGTATCCCCCGTCTGCGCACTTTGGACAAAGCCAACACAGAAGAGGCTTTGGTGCAACGCTGGCTCAAACAGTCCAATAAGGGTAATAGAGGAGCAGACCTATATGGTATAACATAACCTTCGACGAATACGAAGCTCTGAAAAGGGACTCTCTTATGTGGACCTACAAGAAAGATGGCAAGAAGAAAGGTCGTAGCCCCTTCTATTTAGCACTCAATTCGGACAAAATATCGAAACGTAGCTCTCCCAATGGGGATATGGCTAAATCTATCCTCGGCTTCGTTTTAGAGCGCACACAAGATAGCATTACTGTAGCACAGGGAGGCATTGAGGAGTATTACAACAAGTATTTAGCAGGCTCTTTTGGCATCAAAGAGCAGAGCTTCCGCACCACACGCTCTACTACCATACGCAAAACTCCTCCCATAGACGGAGCCGACCTCTACACAACCATTGATTGGACGCTCCAAGACATTGCCGAAGAGACTCTTATAGCACAAATCGACTCCTACCAAGCCCATAGAGGTTCTGTAGCTGTTATGGAAGTCAATACGGGACGTATTGTAGCTATTTCAAATAAGAAAAGAGATCTAAAGACGAATAAAATCGAGGAAACGGGGAACCATATTTTCTTAGACCTTATAGAGCCAGGAAGTACGCTCAAGACAGCAAGTATGGTTATTGCCTTGGACGATGGGTTGGTACACCCCAAAGAAACCATTGATATTGGTAACAATCGGGTATGGCACTATCGTGGCAAGCCCATTAAAGATCATAATGTAGGGGTATTAACCTACGAGGAAGCTCTTGCTAACTCCAGTAATATCGCCTCTGCGAAAATGATAACAGCAGGCTATGAACATCGCCCCGAACGATTTGTAAAGAGTCTTAGAGCGTTGGGCTTTGGAGACTCTCTTAGAAGCGACATTCCCAACCCCTCAATACCTATTATCCATTCTCCAGGAGGTAAGGCATGGGACAAACTTACCCTCTCTCGTATGTCCTATGGATATGCTATGCAACTCCCTCCAATATATATCCTTACTTTTTATAACGCCCTTGCTAACGGCGGACGCATCATGCGCCCCTACCTTGTAGATAGGGTAATCAACTCTAAAGGAGAGATTGTTTTGGAGAATAAGCCTACTGTTTTGAAGTCTGACATTGCTACGCCTTCCACGATAGATGCCGTGCGCACTATGCTACGTATGGTAGTAACCGAGGGTACAGCAAAACATTTGCGGACACCCATTGTGTCTATCAGTGGTAAAACAGGAACGGCACGCTACACAGACCCTGGAAGAGGCTATATCCCCGATGAACACGTGGTGAGCTTTTGTGGCTTCTTTCCCTCCGAAAACCCTCGCTATACAGTCTATGCCAATATAGTACGTCCCCAAAACCCCAAGGGACGCCCTGCCGCAGCACTGATGGCAGGTCCTATTGTAAAAGCTATTGCCATTGCCGATGCTCAGCGTCAGAAGCAAATCAATTTTGAAGATTTGAACGCAAGCAAAGTTTCTCCCATTGCTCCCCATCTACTCTCGGGCAGAAGGCCCTCTGTTGAAGGTTTTTCAGAGCAGGCGGGTCTCTCTCTCTCTTCCGATAAAGAACATCAAAAAACATCCTACGTAGCCCCACAAACACAAAAGGACAGTAAAATAGACTTAGTGCCTATCAACGCACAGCGACAAGAGATTATGCCTCAGTGATAGGGATGTCTGCCTCTGACGCCTACTATCTGCTCCTAAACCATGGCTTGTCTGTACAGCTCAAAGGCAGGGGAGAGGTAGTAGCACAGTCTAAACCGAGCGGAAGTAAAATAGGGAAAGGCGAAAAGGTACTGCTTCACTTACAGCCCAGGCATAGCCCCTCCACTCCCCCCAAAGATATTTCGACCCCAGATAAGCAAAATGAACGATAAGCCATACCCTTGTACTTCTCCAAGAAGTATCACCCTAAAGGAGATTATCAAGAGCCTGCAACCATGGTTCGTTAGTTGCAAACCACAAGAAGTTCCCGAACTTGCTTTCTCTAACATAGCCTCCGACTCTCGCAAAGTGGTTGCTGGAGGTATTTTCGTGGCCATTTCTGGCGTGGCTGTAGAGGGGTGGAGCTTCATTTCCCAAGTAGTAGAGGGTGGAGTCCGTCTGATTGTAGGAGAACCTACACTAACCCAAGAGGAACAAACGCTATTCACTACGCACGATGTGGTGTATATTCAAGTCTCCTCTTCGCCCGAGGCATTAGCCGCCTTAGTAGCTCTCTATTGGGACTACCCTTCAGAAAAGATGCAATTAATCGGGGTAACAGGCACCAATGGGAAGACAACGACTGCTACACTGCTCTACCGCCTTTTCTCTCAATTAGGCTACCAAACAGGCTTATCGGTACTGTAGAGAACAGAATTGGCAAAGAGGTTATCCCCGCCACACATACTACTCCCGACCCCATATCCTTAGGAGCCTTACTTCACCAAATGTACATATCGGGCTGTTCGTATGTCTTTATGGAAGTTTCTTCGCACGCGGTGGTACAGAGACGCATAGGCTCTCTTTTCTTTCGAGGGGGCATTTTTACCAACTTGACAAGAGATCATCTCGACTATCACGGCACTATGCTCGAGTATATTCGTGCCAAAAAGGGCTTCTTCGATAGCCTATCTACAGAAGCCTTCGCTCTTATCAACGCAGACGATAAGAACGGAGCCACTATGATACAAAACTGTCGTGCTCAAGTTTACACCTATTCTCTCAATAGGGCTGCTGACTTCTCTATAAAAGTGATCGAGAGAGACCTTAACGGCACGGCATTACTCTTAGACAATAAGGAAGTATGGAGCCGATTAGTAGGCAACTTCAACGCCTATAATATGGGAGTAGTTTACGCTGCCACTCGCTTATTACTCCCCAATTTACCTATCGAAGAACTTCTTACTGCTCTTAGCAATCTACAAGCCGCAGAGGGGCGTTTCGAAGTAGTCTATTCGGGCACTTGCACCGCCATCGTAGACTATGCTCATACGCCCGATGCGTTAATCAAGGTATTAGAGACCATCCGTCCCCTACTCTCCGAGGGAGCGCGCCTTATAACAGTAGTTGGAGCAGGGGGCAATCGGGACAAAGGCAAAAGACCCATTATGGCACAAGAGGCATTCCGTCGTAGCGATTTGCTCTTGCTGACCAGCGACAACCCCCGCAACGAAGAACCCGAACAAATAATCCAAGATATGCTTGAGGGTCTTACCCCTCAAGAGCAGCTACAAACACTCATCAATAAAGATCGAAAAGAAGCAATACGCACCGCCTGTCGCTTGGCACAGAAGGGTGATGTTATCCTTGTGGCAGGCAAAGGGCACGAAACCTATCAAGAGATAGCGGGTGTACGCCATCACTTCGACGACCGTGAGGAGCTTCGCACAGCTCTCTCTTTACTGAACAATCCATCTTAACGTACTACGCACTATGTTATACTATTTAAGCGATTTACTAACCGAATGGCAAATCCCTGGTAGTAGACTTTTCTACTATGTCTCCTTCCGAGCTACTATGGCATTTATACTTGCTCTCGTTTTGGCAACTTGGGTAGGGAGCGGTATTATCAACTATCTGCGCAAGCACCAAATAGGAGAGGTAGTAAGAGACTTAGGCTTAGAGGGCGAAGCCTCCAAGAAGAATACACCTACTATGGGGGGTATTATCATCATCTTAGCTATCCTTATCCCGACCTTGTTGTGGGCTCGTCTCGATAACATCTATGTTATTTTAATGATCATCACCACCCTACTTATGGCCATGGTAGGCTTTTTGGATGATTACATCAAGGTCTTTCGCAAAAATAAGGATGGGTTAAAGGGCAAGTATAAGATATTGGTACAAGTTATCTTAGGGCTTATCATCGGCACGGTACTCTATTTAAGTCCCGAAGCTACTATTCGGGAAAACAAAGAGGTACGTAATGAGGGAACTATTGAGAATGTTCTTTTTGAGAAGGAGCAAGTAAAAAGTACTAAAACGACTATTCCTTTCTTCAAAAACAACAACTTCGACTATGCCGACATCCTTCCCGTTCCCGACCAATACAAGCAGGTTGTTGGCTGGTTGCTCTTTATAACGATAACGATTTTGATTATCACCTATTTGAGCAACTGTGTGAACTTGACGGATGGATTGGATGGACTGGCGGCGGGGTCTTCGGCACCTGTCGGACTGGTGCTATTGATTTTGGCATACGTTTCGAGCCATATACAGATGGCTTCCTACCTTAATATTATGTATATCCCAGGGGCAGAAGAGCTGGTTATCTTCGCTGCCGCTTTTGTAGGAGCTACTATCGGCTTCCTCTGGTTCAATAGCTACCCTGCACAAGTATTTATGGGAGACACGGGTAGCCTCGCTCTCGGGGGGATTATAGCCGCCTTTGCTATCATCATCCGCAAAGAGTTTCTGCTCCCCATTATGTGTGGACTCTTTATCATTGAGGGGCTCTCTACTATGCTTCAAGTGGGTTATTATAAATATACTCGCAAACGTTATGGCGAACCACGACGGATATTACGCATGGCTCCCCTACATCACCATTTCCAAAAGGGAGATGCAGACCAAATAAAGTCTATCATACAACATCCACACAAGAAGATTGCCGAAAACAAAATTGTAGTGCGTTTTTGGCTTATAGCTATTATCTTGGCGGCACTATCGGTAGCTACTCTCAAGATGCGATAAGTTACCTATACCCCTCTACTACTCAATATAGGCTTGCAATAAACCTGTTTTTGTTATGAAGTTTTTACGTAAAACCCTCTTATAAGCAACATTCTTCTGATGATTGCTGTTAGTATAGCTATCGTTATCATACTACTCCTCGGATTAGGACACTATACAAAGCATGGAGATGCTGTGATTGTTCCTCCTCTTCAAGGGCTTAGTTGGCAAGATGCCGAAGCAAAACTCAAGGCTCAAGGGTTGCGAGGCGAAGTCGTGGACTCCAATTACTACGAACACTTAGCCCCAGGTAGCGTCTATGAAAGCCTACCCGAAGCGGGAGCCAAAGTAAAGCCCGGTCGCATTATCTTCTTGACAGTTAATGCCACTTCACCGAAGCTGGTACAATTACCCTCCAATTTAGAGGGAATGTCTATGCGTCAGGCGAAAGCGACCTTAGAAGGCTTAGGCTTTAGGATAGCACAGATCCGCCAAGTGCCGGGAGAGTTTGAAGGACTTACGGTAGGTGTAGAAGACACCAAAGGGCTCTCTTTAGCCCCCGGCACCAAGCTCGAAGCGCAGTCTTCGCTCGTTCTCTTAGTTACAGGGAATACTCCCCTCAGACTCGAAGACCTCTCCACAACGCCCGACCAACCTGTGATGCCCGAAGAGGCTCCCATCCCCCCCGCTTCTCCAGAGGAGGAAGAGAGTTGGTGGTAAGATAGCATCTATATAGTATGAAAGAGAACTATACTGACGAGCTTTGGGACGATGAGGAAAGCTTTGACCTCCCCTCTGCATCGAGCAAAGGGCAAGGCAATGAACTCTACGAACACTTTCGAGTAATCGTAGACCAAGGGCAGACCCCTATTCGTGTCGATAAGTTTTTGGGCGACCGCTTAGAACATAGCTCACGCAACCGCATACAGCAAGCGGCAGAGGCTGGACACCTATTTGCAGGCGAAACACCTATAAAAAGTAGCTATAAAGTACGCCCAGGAGATATTATTACCCTGCGTTTGGAACGTCCACCCTTTGAGAAAGGCATTTTGCCCGAAGAGATCCCCCTCGATATTGTCTACGAAGATGACGACTTATTAGTGGTCAATAAACCCGCAGGTATGGTAGTCCACCCGGGCAATGGCAACTATACGGGCACTTTGGTCAATGCCTTAGCCTTCTATCTACAAGACAATCCTACCTATGACCCTAACGATCCTGCCGTTGGTTTGGCACATCGTATTGATAAAGATACAAGTGGACTGCTCGTAGTGGCTAAGCGACCCGATGCCAAAACCGCCTTGGGGAAGCAGTTTTTCGAGAAGACATCCGAACGCACCTACCATGCCTTGGTATGGGGGGCTTTCTCCGAAAAAGAGGGGCGCATAGAGGGTAACATCGGCAGAGACCCCAAAGACCGTACTCGCATGTTGGTCTTCCCTCCCGATGGAGAGGAGGGCAAGCCTGCCGTAACGCACTATAAAGTACTCGAAACATTTGCTTTCGTGTCGCTCATCGAGTGCCGTTTGGAAACGGGGCGCACGCACCAAATACGTGCCCATATGAAGTCTATCAATCATCCCCTATTTTCCGACGAAAAGTATGGCGGACACGAAATCTTGCGAGGTCGCCCCACTTCTGCTTATTTATCCTTTGCTCGACGAATGCTTGCTCTGTGCCCTCGACAGGCTCTACACGCCCGCACACTGGGTTTTGTGCACCCCACGACAAAAGAGACGATGCGCTTTGAAGTGCCCATACCCGAAGATATGCAGTCGCTCATCGACGAGTGGCGCAAGTATGCCCTCTCTATTCTCTAAGAGAGGGTTACATTCCCTTTTCAAAAGGATGGATAGCAGGCTAAGTAACCATTAACCCTTTCGTTCGTTTACACGGATGGTTTTCCAAGTTTGCACGGAGCCTTTTGTCCAAAAGCATAGACCCTTTTACACGTAACCATTATACCTTGCCCGCCTTACCTATATACTGTATAGATTTCAAGAGCGGGCATTTTATTTTTTTGAGTCGTAAGTGCAACGCAAAAAACTCTATCGGAACGTAAAAAAGGGGGCTAAGAAAAGATTCGAGAGCTACTTCCTATTAGTAGCAACTATCAATCCTCTTTTCATAACTTGGTTGTCAACCCAGTAGATAGCACAACAGTTATCAAGAAAAACAATCAACCCTACCTAAAAATACAAATCAACCAACCCTAAGATTAAAGGTATGGCTTTTAGAAAAATCATTTATATTTTCGCACTGTTTAACAAGATTGTGGTGAACAACAAATAATGCAATAAGAGCAGAAGGGTATATTCGTCAAAACATATCCCTTCCCTATAAATGCAGATAAACAAGTAATTAACCACGTCAAAAAGACGATCAATAAAGAAAAGACTGAAAATGAAAGAAAGACAGATTTCTCCCTTCTTGAGGAAACCCTTGTTTAGAATTGCTTTATTGGCACTTATATATGCACTCATAACCGCTGTGGTTGGAATGCTTATCGTAAACCTCTTATGCGACATCAAAACAAGCCTCGTTTATGGATTCATCCTTACTGGATGTTTGTTCCTAATCGCCTTTCTCTTTCTACTTATTAAATCGAAGTCTAAGCGGCAAGTCAAGGAATAGCATTAGATTACGAAACTTATCAAGATGCTCCCCATAGGTACTTTTTATGAGTCTTTGTACAAACAAAGATTTTTGTGGTTGTGAGCAACCCGACAATAGGGATCTGTTAGTGGAGGTATTGTGAGTTCCATTAACGAAGCGTTGTAAATGCTACCATTCATTTAGAATCCATAGATTAAATAGGGACTATTTGGAAGAGGGCTGAAAATACAAAGCCCTCTTCTTTTTATGCGACTCTTAGGTAGCATTTGGTACATCGCCGAACAAAAAGTACCTTTGCAAAGATGGAGAATTTTTGTCTCGATTATCACACATTTATATTATAGTTGCCTATGAAAAAGAATAAGTTATTATTGTTGTTCGGGCTACTCTTAACTGTTTCGTGTGCCTATGGACAGGGCGAATACCCCACATCCTTAGTCATAAAAAGACTTGAAAGCAAACCTACACAGGTCTTTTATCTGCACCAGTTGCACAAGATAACATTCGAAGCAGGTAAGATGCACGTAACAATGCAAAACGGATGGTCTCTCCCAGAGAATGGGATTTTCCCTCTCAAACAGATAGAAAAATGCACCTTCTCTACCGAGCTACCTACCACAGACAACGAAGCCATCGTACCCAACGAAGGAGTTTACTCTTGTTATGAAGAGGAAGATAGGCTTAAATTCAACGGCTTGGATGCGCAAACTTCTTACAATCTACGCATCTTTAATGTATCGGGTAGTCTCATCTACACCGCAAAGCAATTCCAATCCTCTCAATCTATCGACACCTCTCTTTGGAGTGCCGGCGTTTATCTGATAAGCATTAACAACCAACCCATCAAGTTCGTAAAACAATGAAAAGAATATATACTTTATTTATTGTAACTCTTGCCGTTTTTGCTTCGGCTCTTATGGCTACTGCGCAGGTAAAAGAGCGCATGATTATCTACCCTAAAACAGGAGACCCCTATGGTATAAGAGTAGACCATACCGATAGCATAATGTTCTTGACAGATCAAGTAGACCTTACTTCGTCTATGACTACATCTCCTTTGAGTGGGGTAACAGGTGGAGTTAAGCTCAATGTTACCGTAGGAAAAGATGTAAAAAAGATCTGCATGGCGTTCCCCGAAAAACATCTGGTGCCAGAAAATCTGTCAGAAAACGAACTGATAAAACTCGTATCTCGTTTGCCTGAGAAAAGTGTTTATAGAGTAAATATGTTAGATCCTAATGTAAGAACAACTTCGTTTGAGCTTAAAGGGATGCAGCAAGGATACTCTTACATTGGAATTATCTATGCAATGGATCAGTATGGCTGTATAGGACCTGTTTCCAGCCAAGCGTTCCAAGTAGCTAAGGGACCTCTTAAGGGCAATCCTCAAGTAGGTGTAACTTTTTCTAATATAACACAAAGAGAGTTTACAGTTGCTCTTAAGCCCAATGGAGATTGCGCTGGCTACTACTACCTTCTTACAATGAAAGGTGATCCTGGTATCGAAGAGACTATGAAGATGATGCACATACCCGACATGATGCATTATGTAGTAGCTTTCGGAGCAGACTTCAGAACCAGAAAACCTCACGTTGGCAACAAGGAGCAAACTTTTAATAGCTTACGCCCTGGTAAGGAGTATGTAATCAATGTAGTTATGGTTGATGCAGATGGTCAGATGTCGGAACTAATTGAGCATAAAGTACAAACTCAGAAAGCAGGTACATCTGAAACCTCTACTATTACAGTAACAGTAGATAATGTTACCTCTACTAAAGCAACTGTCAAATGCAAACCCGATGCAAATACTTCTGAGTATCGCTACTTTGTAATGGAGAAAGATAAGTACACTGAAGAGTTTGCTATGGACTTCATCAAAAATACTCCAGAAAACATCAACTTACCTTTCGAATTTGGAGACTCCGAATTTACTTGGTCAGAACTAACCCCTAACACCTCTTACTATGCTATTGCTATGGGTATGAATGCAGACAACCAATGGGGGACATTGACAAAAGTAGAGTTCAAAACCTTGACTTCACAATCTGCACCTGCCACTCCTAAGAGCCAATCAGGTATTATTGCAAGAGTGATAAAGTAAATCTCTACGCTCCTTTAAGTGATAGCATGCAACCAATTCGCTCAAATAAGAAATTCATAATGCACTCTTAAACAGGAGATAACAATACGACAACTACCCCACCTACCTTTTACCGAAAAGGAAAGTGTAGATGGGGTAGTTCTTTTTGTTTAATACATAAACCTCTATCAAGTAGAGGTTTAATGTATTATTAACAATTTGAATAATAGCTCATTAGTATATTATTATTAGATTTGCGCTCGGAAGAAAATCAAAAACAACAATAAAGTATGATGAAACAAGGCAAAAAATTTCTGCTCCCAGTAATTATGCTGTTGGCAACAGCCATCGGGCTCGTAGCTTGTGGACCCGATTTGAAGAATCCATCTCTCGATGTTGCCCCTACAAGCGTAGAGTTTGGCGATATTAAACACAACCAACCTGCTAAGAAAGAAATCACTGTAACAGGTAAAGAGTTACCAAGTGGTATTAAACTCACATTGGAAGGCACTCATGCCAATCAATTTGCCCTTAATACTCAAGAACTTCCTAAAGAGGGCGGCAAAATAGAGGTTACAGCCAAAGCAGAAACCGAAGGCGAGTTTACCGCTGTACTCAAAGTAGTAGCTGGTGCTCTCTCTAAAGAGGTAACTCTAAAAGCTAAGGTATCTGCCACCCCTATCGTTAATGATAGTGAGGTAAAATTTTCTATCAACGGCACTGTAGAAGAAGCAACTTTTGAAGCTAAGTATCCTGCCAATTATTCAGGCGTTGATGTATTCCAAAACATCCGCCTTGATGGCAAGGGAGGTGAAGTCGGAGAGGCTATTTTACTCTCATTGGAGGGTGTAGATGCCAACCTATTCCAAATCAGTCATGACAAAATAGAAGATAGAAAGAAAAAAGCTGCTCCATCTGGCATCGTAGGAGTTATCTTCAAAGCAAAAAAAGCAGGGGAATTCAAAGCGGACTTGGTGGCCAAGTATGGAGGCAAAACATTCCGCCTTCCTCTCAAAGCTAAAGCTATTGTAGGCAAAGCTGACGAAATCATTCTCGTAGAACCCCCTCTACCCGCCTCTAAGATGAAAGCAAGTCTTTTCGGGAAAGATCTCCCTAATGGAGCTACTATAAAGGTACACACCGTTATGGCAAACGAAGGTAGCGAATACGTTCCTGTAATCGACCTTGAGTTCCCCAAAGATGGTTACAAGGCTAAGGCTACTTACCAAAAGAACTTCCAAAATGCACTTCAATGGTGCATGGGTAATGCGTGCTTCGGTCAACCTGGCGATGTAAATCCTTTCATATACGAAGGTAATCTCAGCGCAGGCAAGCATCACTTGGCTTTCCACTTCCCATTAGAAGAACTGGTATCGGGTTACAAGAACAAAGTAACCTACTCTTTCAGCACAGACGACGATAGCTACGTACTCTATATTGAGTTCGATGTTGATTGACAACAATAAGTAGAGGACTACAAACCTCTCTTACAACGGGGCTTTTATCAATGGGTAGAAGCTCCGTTTTTCAATTCATAGCGCATGTTAATACATTCTCCAAGAGAGAAGTAGCACTTGATACAGGAATCTACAACAAATAGCATACAGCACCTTCATTTGGTCAATTCAAAATAAAGGGCTACCTTTGTGGAGCAAATCAGACCAAAAGACCTTATTTTTTTCTGTGTCTACAATCTGCTTTGACTATATCGCGGGGTGGAGCAGTGGTAGCTCGTCGGGCTCATAACCCGAAGGCCAGAGGTTCGAGTCCTCTCCCCGCAACTTAAGGAAATAAATGAGTTTAGAGAGCGTTGCCTTTTTCTATATGTTATAGAGGCAACGTTTTTCGTTTTCCTGTCTTGCTTCCTGAACTTCTGGTTTCATCCAACAGCATGCTCGTGGCATTACATTCAGAAAGTGCTACAAAGTATCCATATTCTCCCCTCATTCTCAAACCCTTGTCTCATTTTACCCTGACACATCTTCCATGAAAAGGGAGTATGCCTCCTTTTTGAAGACCTCTGCCCATAGTCTCTACTTTAGTTGACCGATAAACTGTATCTTTGTATAGATATTTTGGCATAATAGTAGCTAATTATGGAACATCCTTTTTTTCTATATAACACGCTCAGTAGAAACAAAGAGCAATTTATCCCTATCGCAGCCCCTCATGTGGGACTTTACGTTTGTGGTCCTACGGTTTATGGAGATGCACATTTGGGGCATGCTCGCCCAGCAATCACTTTCGATATACTATTCCGTTACCTGACCCATTTAGGCTACAAAGTACGTTATGTACGTAATATCACCGATGTAGGGCACTTAGAAGCCGATGCCGATGATGGAGAGGATAAAGTGGCTAAGAAAGCACGATTGGAGCAGTTGGAGCCTATGGAAGTGGTGCAATACTACCTGACTCGCTACCGTCATGCTATGGAGTCGCTCAACGTGTTGCCGCCAAGCATAGAGCCTATGGCAAGTGGTCATATCATAGAGCAAATTCAGTTGGTTGAAGAGATTCTACAAGCAGGTTATGCCTACGAAAGCAAAGGTTCGGTCTACTTCGATGTAGAGAAATTCAATAAAGATTTTGGTTATGGTATCCTGAGTGGTCGTAACATAGAAGATATGATAGCCAATACTCGTACCTTAGATGGGCAGGATGAAAAGCGTAATCCGCTTGACTTTGCCCTGTGGAAATGTGCCAAACCCGAGCACCTTATGCACTGGCCCGCACCATGGAGCGAAGGCTTTCCCGGTTGGCACTGCGAATGTACTGCTATGGGTAGAAAATATTTGGGTGAGAACTTCGACATCCACGGAGGAGGTATGGACTTGGTTTTTCCCCATCATGAGTGCGAGATAGCCCAAGCCACAGCCGCCCAAGGACATCAGATGGTGCGCTATTGGATGCACAACAACATGATTACTATCGAGGGAAAAAAGATGGGAAAAAGTTTGGGCAACTTCATCACTCTTGACCAATTCTTTACAGGCGATCACCCCAAACTAACACAAGCCTACTCTCCAATGACCATCCGCTTCTTTATATTAGGAGCGCATTACAGAGGAACAGTAGACTTTAGCAACGAAGCGTTGCAGGCTGCCAACAAGGGGTTAGTACGTCTTTTGGATGCCAACGACCAACTCGACAAGCTCACCACTAGTAGCAAGAGCAGTTATGATATAGCTTCGATAGCTACCCAATGCGCCGAAGCTATGAATGACGACCTCAATACGCCTATCGTTATTGCCACCCTCTTCGACGCCGCAAAGCTCATCAACCGCCTCCGCAATGGCGAAGAGCAGATCTCTCAAGAAGATTTGGATGAACTGAAGCGCATTTATCGCCTCTATCTCTTCGACATTTTGGGTATGAAAGACGAGCGTGTATCGGGTAGTACAGGCACCGAAGCCTACAAGGGAGCGGTCAATCTGCTCCTTGACATCCGTCAAACTGCTAAGAGCCAAAAGGATTGGGCTACTTCGGACAAAATCCGAAATGCCTTGACAGAACTCGGCTTTACTATAAAAGATACCAAAGAGGGTGCTGAATGGCAACTCAACGAATAAGCTATTCATAGGATGCAACTATGCCTACTCCTCCTCGTTACTCTATAATCGTACCGGTCTACAACCGCCCCGAAGAAGTGGCAGAGTTACTACAAAGTCTTGTAGAACAAACGTTACAAACGTTCGAGGTGATTATCGTAGAGGATGGTTCTTCCCATCCCTGCCATGGGGAGGTAGACCGCTACAAAGAGCATCTCTCCATACAGTATCACAGCATTCCTAATGGAGGACCATCTAAGGCTCGTAATGCAGGGAGTATGTGGGCAGAGGGGGAGTATATTATCATCTTAGACTCCGACGTTATCCTCCCCCCCCAATACATAGCCTCTATAGAGCAAGCCCTTCAATGCTACCAAGAGCAGGGGAAACCTTTAGATGCTTTTGGAGGGCCTGATGCAGCACATACCGACTTTACTACCATACAGAAGGCTATCAACTACTCGATGACCTCTTTCCTTACAACTGGAGGCATACGAGGCGGAAAGAAGCGCATCAGTCATTACTACCCCCGAAGTTTCAATTTGGGTTGCCGTACAGCACTCTATAAAGAGATGGGCGGGTTCGATACCTCTATGCGTTACGGTGAAGATCTCGACTTTAGTATGCGTTTGCACGAGAGAGGGGCGCACGTACGACTCATACCCGAGGCATTTGTATACCATAAAAGACGTAGCACTTTTGCACAATTTTACCGACAAGTATTCAAGTTCGGCGGTGCTCGAGTGGCACTCAGTCGTCGCCATCGAGCTCTCTCCGCCCCATTCATCTACTCCCCTCTGTGGGAACAATAGGTCTCTCTCTCCTTTTCTTGGGAGGAATTATTAGCCTTTGGTCATGGTTGCCAATAGGGGGGCTTACTCTTCTCTTCTTTTTAGATGCACTCCAGCAAACCCGAAGCCTTAAAGTAGCGGGTTGTGCCGTTATAGCCTCTTTCATTCAAATCTTCGGGTATGGGTTAGGACTCATCACAGCTCTTTTTTCACACTCCACATAAATACACTAATAAGCATCAAGCTCTTTACGTATGAATATGACTCTCCCCTCAAAGAATACACTCCTACAACGCCTCAAGCATTATGGCCCTATGCTGTTATAGTAGTCCTCTTCGGCATTATAGCCACTGCCTATTTCATGCCAGCTACGTGGGAAGGGCGCGTACTCTTTCAGCAAGATGTAGCGGGGGCTTCAGGCAATGGACAAGATGTGCGAGACCATGAAGTAGCTACAGGCGAGCATTCCTACTGGACCAATGGTCTCTTCGGGGGGATGCCGATGTACCAAATATCTCCCTCCTATCCCTCTACAGAAGCCCTATCAATAGCCGAGAAAGCATACACCTTGCGTTGGCCCTTACAGATTATGGGAGACTCTCCATGGTTACTCTTTGCCATGCTAATTGGGTTCTTCCTACTGCTCAAATCGTTACAGATAAAGAATATTCCTGCCACAATAGGAGCTATTATGTGGACCTTCTCGAGTTACTTTATTATCCTCATAGCGGCAGGACACATTTGGAAGCTCATGGCATTGGCTTTCATACCTCCAACCATCGCAGGGCTGGTATGGATTTATCGGGGTAAATGGTTGCAAGGAGCTTTTGTATTGGCTCTCTTCACAGCGTTACAACTCCTCGCCAACCACGTACAGATGACCTATTACTTTCTCTTCGTTATGGGTTCTATGGTAATAGGTTGGTGTATAGATTCGATACGCACAAAGCGTATAGGACACTTTCTCCGCTCCACGGGGGTAGCTCTTATAGCAGGGCTTATCGGTATAGCCGTTAATGCATCGAACTTATATCATACCTATCGCTACGCTCAAGAGACCATGCGAGGCGGTAGCGAGCTGACTCTCTCCTCCGAAGATCTCTTAACGCCACAACACACAAAGGAAAATAGTAGCGGTTTAGATAAAGCGTACATTACTCAATGGAGCTACGGAGTGGGTGAAACTTGGAGTCTACTCGTGCCGAATATCAGAGGAGGTGCTTCTGTACCTTTAAGCACAGAAGCCGAACGCTTGAACAACGTTCCTTCGATATACCGTCCGTTGCTCTTAGGTACACCCTCCTACTGGGGAGAACAACCTTTCACATCGGGTCCTGTCTACGTAGGAGCTTTCGTTTGTGTTCTCTTTCTCCTCGGCTGCTTTTTAGTTCGAGGCCCTATAAAGTGGGCTATGCTTGCCATGACCCTACTTTCTATACTCCTCTCTTGGGGTAAAAATTTTATGCCCCTGACGGAGCTTTTCATCGACTACTTTCCCTTATACAATAACTTCCGAGCAGTCTCTTCAATTTTGGTAATTGCCGAGTTTACCATCCCTGTACTGGCTATTTTAGGCTTAGCTGAGGTGATCAAAACACCCAACATACTAAGAGAGAAAAAATGGGCTACGCTCTTCGCTGTAGGGTTACCGATGGTGGCGTTGCTACTCTTTGTTATACTCCCCGACTGGTTCTTTAGCTTTCTCTCTTCGGAAGAGCAGGAGCAATTCGGTCAGCTCATTCTTTCCCATCCCGAATACATGGGACTTAGAGATGCCTTAGTAGAGATACGTAGAGAGATGCTCCGTAGCGATGCACTTCGCTCGATAGTGATTATCGCCCTTTCGGCTGGAGTAATTATTCTTTACACCAAGGGAAAATTAAAATCTACACCTGTTCTCATCCTCTTAGGAGTTATCACTTTCGTCGACTTGTGGCAGGTAGATAAGCGTTATCTACACGATGCTATGTACCAACAACCCACGCAAGTGCAGGCTATGGCTACCCCACAAACAGAGGCAGATCGTATTATTTTGAACGACAAGACCCTTGGTTATCGTGTTTGGAATATGTCTGTCAATTCGTTCAACGATGCTACGACCAGCCGTTGGCACAAAAGTATTGGGGGCTACCACGCAGCCAAACTACAACGGTATCAAGACATCATAACGCATCAGTTGCTCAAAGGCAATCAAGGGGTCGTAAATATGCTCAATACCCGTTATATTATCCAACCCGACCCAGAGACCCGAGTACCTATCCCCTTCTTTAATCAAGAAGCCTATGGACCTGCTTGGTTTGCACAAAAAATAAAGGTAGTGCCCAATGCAAACAGCGAGATGCAAGCCCTTGATACAGAAGACTTGCGCACAACAGCAATAGTTGATAAACGTTTTGTAGACGATAAGCTCCAACAACTGCTACCCCTTACTGATAGTATAGCAGAGGTAACGCTTACCCTGCACACACCCAATCGAGTAGAGTACAGTACTTCGAACAGACAAGATGCCCTCTTAGTTTGCTCCGAAATATACTATCCCGAGGGTTGGATAGCTACCATTGATGGAGAGGAACATCCAATTATCCGAGTCAATTATACACTTAGGGGCATCATCGTACCTGCGGGCAAACATTCAGTGCGCTTCACCTTTGCTCCTACATCTATTGCCACAACCGAAAGGATTGCTTTCGTCGCTCTCATCCTACTCTTCTTACTCCTTTTAGGCACAATTTTCCAATCTGCGAGGAGTTTTCGAACTAATAAAACCACTAAATAATAAACCCAATATGTCTCGAGGATTTTTGCATACAACCGCATTGTGTATGACTACAGCTTTAATGATGGCATCATGTAGCCCCAAATTAAAGCCACTTTCTGAACAGCAGTTCACAGCCGAACCTCACCCCTTAGAGCTGGTCGGAGGGTACATACCGACCACTATATCGGTCAATATCCCCACTAAATGGATGCACAAAAAGGCCAAAGTATCTTTCCTTCCCGTATTACGCTATGCAGGAGGAGAAACTTGGGGCATGACCGAAACTATCCAAGGAGAGAAAGTTTTGGACAATCATCGCTCGGTAAGCTATGTAGATGGGGGTATCATACGAGTAAACACTCGTTTTGATTACAGCGACCCTCGCCTAATGCAAAGTGACCTTTATATGACTTTCAATGCCACTATCAATGGCAAAACTGTGCAGCTGCCCGAAGTAAAAATCGGAGAGGGGACTCTTGCCACACAGACACTGGCAGATGCTTCGGGAGCTACGCCTATTATTGCTCCCGATGCTTTTCAAAGGATTATTAAGGAACGTTTCGATGCGGATATCCACTTTCTTATACAGCAGGCCAACATACGTTCACAAGAATGGAAGAAAGAGGATGTACAAGAATGGAAAGAACTCGTGGAAAATGCTCAACAAACACCTAATCAGCGTGTTTCGGTAGAGGTACAAGCCTATGCCTCTCCCGATGGAGGAGTAGAACTCAACGAGAAACTTTCTGCACAAAGAGAACGAAACACCACTTCTGCCCTCAATAAGGAGTGGAAGAAGAACGTAGCCATAAATGCCCACTACACGGCACAAGATTGGGAAGGCTTCCGCACCTTTGTAGAGCAAAGTTCTATCCAAGACAAGGAACTCATCCTCCGTGTACTCTCTATGTACAGCGACCCTGAAGAGCGTGAACAGGAGATTCGTAACATAAGCGTCGTGTATGATCAATTGGCTAAAGAGATTTTGCCTCGCCTACGTCGTTCTCGACTCACTGCAAATATCGAAACTATTGGAAAAAGCGATGAGGAGTTAAGTCGTTTGGCACATACCTCTCCCGAAACGCTCAGCATAGAGGAATTACTCTACGCCGTAACTCTCGAAGGTAATCCCTCCAATCAAGAACGTCTTTACCTAAAAGCCTCTCAACTCTATCCCAAAGATGCTCGTGCCTACAACAATATAGGTTCGCTCTATCTCCAAAAGGGCGAAGAAAAAAAAGCCCTCGAATGGTATGAACGCGCACGTTCGGTACAAGACCTCCCAGAGATTCGTTTGAACCTCGCTTTACTCTCCCTCGACAAAGGTGATTTGAAACGTGCCGAAGAACTAATCGGTACCTCCGTAGCGACTTCCTCGAAAGGAAGCAACGAAGTAATCGCTCTACTCTATCTCAAACAAGGTAAGTATGAGCAAGCCTTAGCCACCTATGGTGAGACAAAGAGCAACAATGCAGCCATTGCACAGCTTCTCACGAAAAACTATAAAAAAGCCCTTGAAATACTCGAAAGCGTAGAGAGAAGCAACGCCACTACCGACTACCTCAAAGCGATTGTAAGCAACCGAATAGGAGACAAACGAGGAGCAATGAACTATCTTCGTGAAGCCCTACGTCGTAACCCCAATATGGTAAATCGCCTACGTGTAGACAAAGAGTTTGCCAATCTATCGCAAGACGGAGAGTTTCAAGTATTACTACGATGAATATCCCTAAACCCTATACGCTGCTGGTCGTAGACCCTCAGGTAGACTTTGTTAGCGGCTCTTTAGCAGTACCGCATGCGGCGAAGGCTATGGAGCAACTAACAGAGTGGGGCAACCTCCATATAGAAGATATGGAAGCTCTTATTATTACCTCCGATCAGCACACGTGGAATCACTGTAGCTTCAAAGCCTATGGAGGTGTATGGCCTCCTCATTGCATCCGTCACACCATAGGAGCAGCTCTCACACCCGAGCTTATTCCACTCATAGAGCAGGTGATAGTCCGAGGCATCCCCTACCAAATGGTAGAAAAAGCAACGACTGCCGAACAAGATGCGTATAGTGCCTTTGAAAAGGAACTTCCTCCTCTACTTCAAAAGGCGACACACATAGTGGTGGCAGGTATTGCTGGAGACTACTGCGTACTACAATCGGTACGTGATTTGCTTCGTTTCAATCTAAGCGATAAGCTCTACCTTTTGGAGCAAGGCATCGCAAGTATCGATGACGGCACTACTCTCCGCTCCTGCATACAGCAAGAGGGGTTGCGTACCCTTTAAGCCTCTCAAAGAGGGCAACTTCTCCTCCTATACCTCTCTTTTCTCCCACTCAAAAGAAACAAACCATCTATCCCCAATTACCTACCTCTTAGCCATCTAACTATTAAATATATCCCTATGAAGAAAAAAGCAAAACGCTCGGAACCAGTTACCCCCAAGAAAAAAAATCGCTTCTTCCGTAAGTGCACCTATCTATTCAATAGGATTTTCTTCTTCATTACGAAAGATATGTGGCACATTCGAGAGCATGAGGTAAGCGGTATTCATAGACTCTACATCAATGCGCTTAAGTCTATCTATATGGCTATTAAGGGTTTTGTTGCAGAGAACTTAACCCAAAAAGCCTCTGCCTTAACCTATAGCACAGTACTTTCGATAGTACCCCTACTGGCAGTGCTTTTAGGCATCGCCAAGGGATTTGGCATACAAGATATATTCTACAAAGCTCTGCTCGACTACTTTCCCTCGCATCAGGAGCAACTAACCCGCTCTTTTGGCTTTGTAGACAACTACTTAGATCAGGTACGTAGTGGCATCTTCCTCGGGTTCGGGTTGCTTTTGCTTTTATACACTGTGTTCAACCTACTCTCTACTATAGAGAGTGCTTTCAACGACATCTGGGAAACCCCTAAAGGACGTCCGCTCAAAGCAAAGATTACAAGCTATTTCACAATGCTTTTTCTCCTTCCCGTAATCATTACCGTATCTTCGGGATTGACACTCACCATGAGCACTATTAAGAATAGCTTTATCAAAGACTACATCATCATAGGACCTATTTCCGAATTAGTACTGCACCTCATACCCTTCGTACTTATCGTCTTTACCTTTGTAGGTATGTTCATGGCCATGCCCAACGTTAAGGTACGCTTCCTACCTGCATTGCTGTCGGGTATTTTGGCAGGTATTGCCTTTCAAACCTTCCAAGTGATGTACATCAACGGTATGATGTGGATTTCAAAATACAACTCCATATATGGTAGTTTCGCTGCTTTCCCTCTCTTACTTCTGTGGATACAACTTACGTGGATTATCATACTCTTCTGCGCCAAGCTCTGCTATGCGATACAGAATGTAGATAAATTCTACTACGAAAAGGAGACAACTTTAGTCTCCAGAAGGTATAGCGATTTCCTCACTATCCTTGTAGCAGGGCACATCATACAGCGTTTTGTAGATATCTCCACACAGACACCACACACAGCAGAGAGCATTGCCAATACGTGCAAGATACCCATTCGACTCACTATGATTATTATCCGAGAACTCATCGAACTGGGTATCATCATCGAAGTAAACTACCCCGAAGATCTCAAAACAGGCTACTACTATCCAGCTCTCGACCCTGATAAAATTAGCATAGGCTATATAGTACAACTATTGGATGCCAAGGGGAGTGAAAATTTCAAAGTAGATCGCCAACGTTATGCTACCGAATGGCAACTTACACTGGCAACACGTAGCGGACTCAAAGAGACTTCTGCCGACACCCTACTCAAGGACTTACCGCTCGGTAACTAACAAAGGCTATCGAGCGCTCTCTTGCAATTATTGCGCTCTCCTCTTGGTATAAGAGCAAATCCCAATCCTCTATTGAAAGAAAAAGGGAAGCAACACAATGTTGCTTCCCTTCTTTTTTAGCTCATAAAGTCTCTAAGTGAGACGCTCAAATGATAGCAATTAGTCTACCTTAGGACCTGCATCTACAAGAGCTTTACCGGCTTCGTTGCCTGTGAACTTAGTAAAGTTCTTCACAAAGCGCTCTGCCAAGTCTTTCGCCTTGTTTTCCCATTCGGAAGCATCTTTGTAGGTGTCGCGAGGATCGAGAATATTGCTATCTACACCGGGCAAAGCAGTAGGTACTTCGAAGTCGAAGAAAGGAATCTTCTTAGTAGGTGCCTTGTCGATAGAACCGTCCAAAATAGCATCAATAATACCACGTGTATCCTTAATAGAGATACGTTTGCCTGTTCCGTTCCAACCTGTATTTACAAGGTAAGCCTTAGCTCCGACAGCTTCCATACGTTTTACCAACTCTTGTCCATACTTAGTAGGGTGGAGTGAGAGGAAGGCTGCACCAAAGCAAGCTGAGAAAGTAGGCGTAGGCTCAGTAATACCACGCTCTGTACCTGCCAACTTAGCCGTAAATCCACTCAAGAAGTAGTATTGTGTCTGCTCTGGAGTGAGTATAGATACTGGAGGCAACACTCCGAAAGCATCTGCCGAAAGGAAGATAACCTTATTGGCATGTCCTGCCTTAGAAACAGGCTTAACGATGTTATCGATATGATAGATAGGATAGGACACACGCGTATTTTCTGTAACGCTCTTATCCGTAAAGTCTATCTTACCATTAGCATCTACGGTAACGTTTTCGAGCAAAGCATCACGACGGATAGCCTTATAAATATCGGGTTCGCTTTCTTTACTTAGGTCGATAACCTTAGCATAGCAACCACCTTCGTAGTTGAAGACTCCATCATCGTCCCATCCATGCTCGTCATCTCCGATGAGCTGACGCTTAGGATCGGTAGAGAGTGTGGTTTTACCCGTTCCCGAAAGTCCGAAGAAGATAGCTGTTTCCTTACCATCAAGACTGGTATTAGCAGAGCAGTGCATAGAAGCACGTCCGTTGAGCGGATTTAGGTAGTTCATATAAGAGAACATACCCTTTTTCATCTCACCACCATACCATGTGTTCAAGATGATTTGGATCTTTTCAGTAAGGTTGAAAACTACGGCTGTCTCTGAGTTCAATCCCAACTCCTTATAATTATCCACCTTAGCCTTAGAAGCGTTCATGATAACGAAATCAGGCTCTCCAAAATTTGCCAACTCTTCATCGGTAGGACGGATAAACATATTCTTCACAAAGTGTGCCTGCCAAGCCACCTCCATAATGAAACGGAGTTTAAGACGGCTATTGGGGTTAGCTCCGCAAAAAGCATCTACTACGAAGAGACGTTTGTTAGAGAGTTGTTCCGTAGCAATACGCTTCAATTCTTTCCAAGCCTCTGGAGTAATGGGCTTATTATCGTTCTTGTATTCGTCGGAAGTCCACCAAATGGTATCACGGGTCGTATCGTCCATTACGAAGAATTTATCCTTGGGCGAACGTCCTGTATAGACTCCTGTCATCACGTTAACAGCTCCGAGTTCTGTCACTTGTCCCTTTTCATAGCCTGTCAATTCAGGCTTGGTCTCCTCTGCATAGAGTTGCTCATACGAGGGATTGTAGACAATCTCGGCAGCATCGTGGATATTGTACTTACTTAAATCTGGTGTTTTCATCATCTATTACTTATAAAATGTATGTTCAATCTTTTCTATTCGCAGGGTCATTTACTTCTTGGAGTACTCCGCCAAGCGCATATCCCCTTTCTCGATAGCTGCTTTGTGGAAAGCAAAACAGTTGTCGAGGTCTTGTGGTGTTTGCCCCTCAATGCCTCTTTCGAGATACTCATTGAGAAGAGGTCTATAATCAGGGTGTACACAATTATCAATAATGCAACGCGCTCTTTGGCGAGGAGAGAGACCTCTCAAGTCGGCAATACCATACTCTGTGATAATAACCTTTACCGAATGCTCACTATGATCTACGTGCGATACCATAGGTACAAAAGCACTTACCTTACCCTCCTTGGCGGTAGAGGGGGTGGTGAATATAGATATAAAGGCATTGCGAGTAAAGTCTCCTGAGCCACCCAAGCCGTTCATCATACGAGTACCATTAACGTGGGTAGAGTTGATATTACCGAAGATGTCCGCTTCAAGAGCGGTATTGATGGTAATAACACCTAATCGGCGTACAATCTCGGGACTATTGGAGTACTCTACAGGACGGAGCAATAATTTGTCGCGGAAGAAATCGAGGTTACTATATACCTCTTTTATAGCAGAGCGACTCACCGAAAGAGAGCAACCACTGGCAAAACGTACTCTCCCCTTTTTCATCAATGCAATTACAGAGTCTTGAATAACCTCCGTATATATATCGAAAGCAGGAATTACCTCATTGTCTCCCAATGAACCTAAAACAGCGTTCGCCACATTACCTACCCCACTTTGGATAGGAAGAAACTCTTTAGGAATGCGTCCGCACTTGAGTTCATTGGCCAAGAAACGAGCCACATTGTCTCCAATAGCCTTCGTAACTTCGTCCAAGGGAGCGAAATCGCCCTCATCGTTAGGTTCGCTCGTATGTACAATGGCAACAATCTTCTCGGGGTCTACCTGTATATAGGGCTTACCGATACGGTCGCTGGGCGTATAAATAGGTAACTCTTTCCTGTGAGGAGGGTCGAGAGGCTCTACCAAATCATGGATACCACGAATTTCTTTAGGGTGCTTCTCGTTAAGCTCGATGATAATCTTTTTCGCCATGCGGCATATAGTGGGGAGTATCCCCACACCCGAAGTAGGTACGATCTGACCATCTTCGGTTACATCGGCAGCCTCTACAATAGCTACATCTACGGGACCTAAAAACCCATAGCGTAACTCCTGTGCCAGCATAGAAAGGTGCATATCGAAATATTGTGTACCTCCTGTATTGATTAACTTACGAAGATCTTTATTGGACTGATAAGGTGTGCGGAACTTTATTGCATTAGCACGAGCCAATTCGCCATCAAGACGATCGCCCGTTGATGCACCGGTAAACATCCCGATGGCAAAAGGACGCCCTGCCTCGTGCTCTGCTTTGGCACGACGAGCAAGTGCTGCGGGTACTACTTTTGGACAACCCGCTGGAGTAAAACCACTAAACCCAACGTTATCTCCATTTTGAATAAAGGCTGCGGCTTCTTCTGCCGACATAATTTTGGTTTTCATCTTTTTCCTCTGTGTCTATTATCCTTATGAATATTTTGTATTAAGAGGCGCCATGTCTCTGTTCTAAATAGTTCACATTCTCTTTTGTACTTTTGTACCGAGTATGGACACCCAAAGATACGAAGTATTCATCAAAGTATCCTTATCTAAAAGGATGTTTTTTACCGAACCTTTTATAGGAAATATAGGTTGGTAGTAAAGGAATAAAATGCAGAGAATGTTCAAAGAGATGTTTACAGCGTACCCAGTGCCTCATAAAAACATGGGGGGTCTTCTTTTGCCTACTGTGGCAAACACTCCTACGCAATGCCCTCTACACACAGAAAGGGCGAACTTCTCAGCTCACCCCTCCCAACATAACCAAAACCTTAACTTATGAAAAGTCCTATTATTCACTACAAATATATACAATTAATTTGATATTACAAAAAACATTTTAGATAATATTTTATCTATCCACCCATACAAACGAGCCGATTAAAACAAGATTACATAAAATGCAACCCACAGAAAGCAAAAATATATCACGGAAAGTACACATAGAAACCTATGGTTGTCAAATGAACGTAGCCGACTCTGAAGTAGTAGCTGCTATCATGGAGATGGCGGGCTACGAGATAACAGACTCGCCCGAGCAAGCAGATGCCTTGCTAATCAATACCTGTTCGGTACGAGACAATGCCGAGAAGAAAGTACTTAACCGCTTGGAATACTATAATGCTTGCCGTCGCAAACACAAACACCCCTCTATAATAGGGGTTTTAGGTTGCATGGCAGAACGAGTACGCCAAGATCTTATTGACAATCATGGTGTAGATATTGTGGCGGGGCCTGATGCCTATGCCGACCTACCCAACCTATTTGCTGCTGTAGAAATGGGGCAAAAAGCGATGAACATAGAGCTTTCACGCACCGAGACCTACCGCGATGTTATCCCCCTCAAGATGGAAGGGCTTCACATCACGGGCTTTGTCTCCATTATGCGTGGGTGCGACAACTACTGCACCTACTGCATAGTACCCTACACACGTGGGCACGAGCGTAGCCGAGAGGTAGAGAGCATACTCCGAGAAATAGATCACATGGTACAATTGGGCTATCGAGAAGTAACACTCCTCGGGCAGAATGTCAATTCGTATCAAATCAAACAGGAAGATGGTACCCTCTTCGACTTTGCCGACCTACTGCAAGCCGTAGCAGAGCGTGCCCCCAAGATGCGCATCCGCTTCACTTCGCCCCACCCCAAGGATATGAGCGACAAGACCATCGCTATAATGGCGCGCTACCCCAACATCTGCAAGCACATCCACCTGCCTGTACAGAGCGGTAGCAATCGGATACTGAAACTCATGAAGAGAAGCTACACTCGCGAATGGTATCTCGATAGAGTAGCTGCCATCCACAAGGCTATGCCCGACTGTGCCATAGGAACGGACGCCTTTTGTGGCTTCTGTGGAGAGACGGAAGAGGATTTCCAAGAGACGCTCGACATTATGCGTAGGGTACACTTCGACTCTGCCTTCATGTTCAAATACAGTGAACGACCTGGCACTTACGCAGCGAAATATCTCGAAGACGATGTACCCGAAGAGACCAAACTACGACGTCTTAACGAAATGATTGCTCTACAAAACGAATTGAGCCTTAGCTCCAACAAGAGCGATATAGGCAAGCAATTTGAGGTACTCGTGGAGGGGGTGAGCAAAAAGTCGCCCAACGAACTTTTTGGACGTACCTCGCAAAACAAGGTAGTGGTATTCCCCAAAGTCAAGGCACGCATCGGTAGCTTCGTACAGGTAGAGGTACTCGAAGCCACGTCTGCCACACTCTTAGGGCGAGAAGTTTCCACAGAGGTGGAGCAAGGGCAGCAATAAAAGTTCTCAAGGGTTTAATCCTTCGTTTCAAAAGGGTCTATGCTTTCACTCAAAAGGGTCTATGGTTTCTTGAAAAAGCATAGACCCTTTTGCACAAAACCCTCCGTGCAAACTTGCAAAACCTTCCGTGCAAACTCTCTGAAGGATTATACCTTTGGTTCTCCCTGCCCCAAAGGCACTTCTAACAAGCTATACGATACCTATTCATAAGGTCTTATCAAGAGAATAATATCTTCTTCTGATAAGACCTTTTTCTATTGCCTTTTCTTCTGGCACACATCTCTATTGCAACAAAAAGATATACCTTTACGAAATAAAATTATAATACTTTAAGGGCTTACCACCATTGGGATAGAAAAAAGGACACACATCCTTCCAAGCAATAGGCTCAAAAGAACAATGACAAATGATTAGTCGCTACCGACCTATGGATAAATTATACTACTGCATTCTGCATGAACAACAGCAGGGCCCCTTTACTTTAGAGGAACTTTTGAAAAGAGATATTACCCTCGACACTCCAATATGGACAGAGGGTATGCCCGATTGGAAAAAAGCCTCGCAGGTATTCGAAGTGGCACGACACTTGAGACCTCAGCCCACCACTCCTCCACCCTCCTATACATCTCCCTCGGCACAGAGAGATTTCATAGTAGAAGAGTATAAGGAACCCTGCCCTCCCTCCTATTTGGTTTGGTCGGTGCTCATCACGCTATTTTGCTGTCAAATCTTGGGCATCTTCGCCATTATCAGCTCGGCAGGAGTGCAGTCTGCCTACCGTAGAGGCGATTATCAAGAGGCAAAAAGAAAGAGCAAAAGAGCACTCGGACTCATCGTTTTCGGAGCTATCTTCGGCTTTATCTTCTCCGCACTTTACTTGATTTTTACGTTTGCCTTGGCAACGGAGGGCGATTTTACGGAGCTATTCCCCCACTTCTTCTATTAAGAGTAACGCCCAGCATGGCTGAATAGGTTCAGCAAAAGAGAACCCTACTTCCGCCCTCTCGAAGGGTATCCCTCGCTCTCACAATAGGAAGACAAAGTACTCTCGGGAAGAGAGTTCCCAAAAGACCTCTAACCACCCACTTATAAAAATACCCCTTGCTCTACAACCATAGAACAAGGGGTTTATTAGTAGCTCTTTTCTACCCCCGAAGGAGAGAAAGAAAAGCAATCAATACTTATTTGCCGTAACGCTCTTTGAGGATGCGAATCATATCTTCGCTCATAGAGTCCATATCGTACTGTGGCTTCCAATCCCACTCAGCACGGGCGCAACTATCATCCAAAGAGTTAGGCCAAGACTCGGCAATACCTTGACGAAGAGGGTCTACATCGTAAGTCATCTCGAAATTAGGTATTAACTTCTTCACCGCAGCAGCAATCTGACTGGGTTCAAAGCTCATAGATGCGATGTTGAATGAATTACGGTGTACCAAACGTGTAGGGTCTGCTTCCATCAATTCGATACAAGCACGAAGCGCATCGGGCATATACATCATATCCATGTAAGTACCCTCCTTGATAGGACATACAAAGCGTCCCTCTTTTACCGCTGCATAGTAAATATCCACCGCATAATCGGTAGTACCACCACCGGGTAGCGTAACGTTAGAAATAAGCCCAGGGAAACGTACCGAACGAGTATCTACTCCGAAACGTTTGAAGTAATAGTCGCTGAGCAACTCTCCTGCTACTTTGGTTACCCCATACATTGTCTTAGGGCGTTGAATAGTATCTTGAGGGGTCTTGTCCTTAGGAGTATCTTCTCCAAAAGCTCCAATAGAGCTGGGAGTAAATACGGCACACTTCTTCTCACGAGCTACTTCCAAAACATTGAAAAGTCCGCCCAAACCGATGTGCCACGCGAGTTGAGGCTTCGCTTCTGCTACGGCACTAAGAAGTGCGGCAAGGTTGTAAATCGTATCTACCTTATACTTATCTACAACTTCTGCTATTTGTTGCGCATTGGTAATATCTACCACTTCGCAAGGACCAGTCTCTGCCAACGCTCCTTTGGCTCAGCCCCAGGAATGTATCCTGCTACAACATTACCAGAGGGATATGTTTCCCTCAACTTCAGAGCAAGCTCTGAACCGATCTGACCGGTAGAGCCGATAATGAGAATATTTTTCATTACGCTTGATTGATTAGTACTATATTACGCCTTTCAAAAGGACAGTGCAAAATTACGTATTATTTCGGTCGTTACAAGCATCTCGTTCTATATCTTTAATGCAGTGTATCGTCTGCCGAGCGCACCTTTAGATTAGGACTCAAATAGTAACGCTTGCGAGGGCGATAGGTAGTATCTGCCACCGAGATAGGAAAGTCGGGCGAAGCAATACCCGAAAGTCGTACCAACAAAGGAGGTATATCGACTATGCTAATAGGGGTATTTCGTTTCTCCTGCAAAGTCCGAACGAGCGGAGCATTAAGCCTTTCATAGGCTTTGTTATACACGATAATGAGGGGGATTTGAAGCTCATCTCTCAAAGGGTGTTCCGACCCATGCAACAGAGCTCGAGGGTCTATCTCTCCTAATCCTTCACCATGGTCGGGAGCATAGAGAAAGAGGGCTGGTCGGTCGAGTGCATCAATGCGTTTTGCAACTTCATTAAGGAAGAAATCGGTATAAAGAATGGAATTATCGTAACTATTGATAAGGGCTTTGTGATTAGAGGGATGAAGCACGCTATTAGTAGTTTTATAGCTACGAGTAGTAGGAGTAAAGCATTCAAACTCGATGGGATAGCGAGCATCGTAGCGGAAGTGGCTTCCCATGGTATGCATCACGATACAAGCCGGCTGTTTGCGCTCTACAACAGAGGTCAAATAATCATCCAGAGGAGCGAGCATGACAGTATCATAAGAGACCAAATTCTCGACATCTTTACCCGTATTAAAGTAATAATCTACCTTGTTGGAAGAAGCACGAACAATGGCAAAGTTCGAGGCTTGATTGCCCAGCCATGCGGTCAAAAAACCCGCCTTATTAAACAAATGAATCAAACTGCCCTCATGTTGCCAACGTTTGAAGTCGTGCGGTGTAGACCTACTTATCATCATAGGCACGGCAATAGAGGTAAGTGTCGCTGTCGAGAGTACATCCGAAAAAATAATCATACGCTCCCTCTGCGCCAAAAGAGGAGTAGTCGTGCGTTCGTAGCCATAGAGTTGCCAGTGCGACACATTGCCCGTCTCTCCGATAATAAATACTACAATTGGATATTCCGATGCAGGCATTTGCTCCGTAATAGGAGAAGAAGTTATCTCAAAAGCACCATCACCAATCTGCTTGGAGTAGAACCTCTCCTCCCGACGCACCGATATGTAACGCCCCGTATTATAAAGAATATCTATCGGGAATACCTTGCAGAGCTTGGATGCCGTATAGGTAACTGCAAAGTCGAGTTTGAATGCCACGGTGGAACGCTTATTGGGGAGCTTATACATCTGTACCGCAACTGCTCCTAAGAAAAGAAAGAAAGCCACGGCAATGGCAGAGCGAATTTTGGCAGAGAGTACAATAGGTCGCTTTTTCCATACCAAAAAAGCCCAATAGTACATAAACCAATAAAGTAAAGTAATCGCTGCAATCACGATATAAAGCCCGAAGAGTTCCATCAATTCTCCCGAATTGGTCTGAAATGTAGCTTGTACCAAACCAAAAGAAACAGGCTCTCCCGCCAAGACATACGAAGCTACTTCTGCTGGAAAGAAAAGAAGCCAAACAGCCCCTAAGATAGGAGCAATGCGCCCTCCAATAGCCCCTAACATCCCTACACATAGAGCTGCCAAGACCAAAAGAGCAGAGCTAAGGAAGATACTTTCCGAAGTTTGCTTGTCCGAGAGTACTATAATCCAAGTAGGTAGCCAGCAGAGGAGAGCCATAAGCAAATAGGCTCTTCTCGGAGTGAGTTGGAAGAGTCGAAAAAAAGCTTTCATGTTATTGTGGTTATGTGGTGTGTACTTTTTCCTACTTCCCATAGTGGAGTGTATAGAAAACTCCTGAAAGACAGGTTCTAACTATCTCTCAGGAGCTATTTTTACTTAGCCAACATCTGCTCTGGGCTTATAGAGAGCATCTCTCGGGGTACGGAGCTTTGGATGCTCTCCTCGAAAAGTGCCAAGATAGACTGGCGTACAAAATCTCTTCTATAAGCAAGATAAATGCCTCTCACGGGACGTGGTATTGCAAAGGGTCGTATTAGCGTACGTTGATTTGTATCAAGATAGCGCTCTGCCAACTTCGGTATAAAGGTAAGTCCCTGCCCAGCCTCTACGAGATGCATAAAGGAAAGAAGGTTACCCTCTGAATAGGTCAACTTCGCTTTGCTTTGAGACTTTAACTGGCAGAAACGTACCAATTGATCTCTAAAGCAATGTCCCTCATCAAGCAACCACATACGCTGAGCGTCTACCTCGGCTGTGCGTACCACTGAAGAGCGGTATATCTTTTCGTTGCGAGATACATAGCCTAAAAATTCTTCAAAATAAAGCTGCGAATAACGAATATCTGTGTGTTCAGGATCGGAGGCTATAATGGCCATATCTATGGTACGGTCGGCAATGGCCTTCAGACAGTCGCTCGTTTTCATTTCGACAATTCTAAGCTCTAAATCCTTAAAGCTGGTCCTCCACTTAGGCAATACCATAGGGAGCAAATAGGGCGCTATGGTAGGCAACACCGCCAGAGTAAAAGTACCCTGTATAGTATGCTTTTCTTCGTCAATGATACTTCTAATCTGCGATGCCTCTTGTAGGATACATTTGGCTTGATCGATTACTTTAAGCCCTATCTCAGTAGGCCTCTGTTGGGTACGGTCGAAAAGAGTAACGCCCAGCTCCTCTTCGAGCCGTTGAATCATAGTGCTAAGTGTCGGTTGCGTTATGTCGCAAGCGGCAGCTGCTTTGGCAAACTGTCTATGTCTGTCCAAAGCTAAGAGGTATTCAAGTTGTTGGAGAGTCATCTTTAGAAGGCACAATAGTTTGTTTTCTATTTTTCCTCTTTTTGTACACCTTAGTTAGTACCAATGGTATAATAATAAGGTGAAAAAGGATAAGGATAACGATGCTTATCTGGTGACTATATACCGTCACCTTTTCGATTAACTGCTCTTTGGTCTCTATACCAGGTATTTTGGATACTGAGTAACCCAAGATGTAGAGAATAACATTCCACACCCCTGCTCCTAACGTCGTATAGAGCATAAACGATAAGAGGCGCATACGAGCCAAACCTGCGGGTATAGAAATCAACTGCCTGATACCGGGCAACAACCGCCCTATGAGGGTAGAGACAGCTCCCTTGCGGTCGAAATAGTGTTCGGCACGTACCAACTTCTCTTCACTCAAGAGCAAAACGCGTCCCAGACGACTACGAACGAAAGCATGTACCAACGGACGCCCCAACCATAAAGCGAGGAAATAGTTGATCACAGCCCCACAAAGAGCTCCCAATGTGGAAACTAACAAAACAAGACTTCCGTTCAACTCTCCCTGAGCTGCCAAATAGGCAGCAGGAGGCACTACGACCTCGCTCGGGAAGGGAATGAAACTACTCTCGATAGTCATCAAGAGAAAAATTGTCAGGTAATTAATATGCGATAAATACCACGCTATAAAAGCCTGCATAACGATAAAGAGTTGTGAGGGTTACAACAGCTTAGTGCTTGGCGACAATCTTACTCCACGTATCTTTGAGCGATACGGTACGGTTAAACACCAAGTGCTCTTTAGTACTATCCTTGTCTACCACAAAGTAGCCCGTACGTTGGAACTGGAATTTATCTCCCTCAGAAGCCCCTTGTAGGTACTCTTCTACTTTTGCGTTGGAAATCACTTGTAGCGAATTAGGATTGAGCATCTCTTGTAATGTCTTGCCTTCCACCGAAGAGGGGTCTTCGTCTACAAAAAGACGGTCATAGAGTCTCACTTCGGCATCTATTGAATGCTGGGTAGAGAGCCAATGTATCGTACCCTTTACCTTACGGTTACTTCCTGGCAATCCGCTACGAGTATCGGGGTCATACTCGGCATATACTTCGAGCACATTACCCGCTTCATCTTTCTTGCAGCCTGTGCATCGTATTATATAGGCATTCTTCAAACGCACCTCATTGCCTGGGGTTAGGCGGAAATACTTCTTTGGAGCCTCTTCCATAAAGTCTTCTCGCTCTATCCACAGCTCCCGTGAGAAAGCGATAGAGTGTGTACCATCGGCTTCATTTTCAGGATTATTGACTGCATCGAAGTACTCCACTTGGTCTTCGGGATAGTTAGTTATTACCAAACGAATAGGGTCTAAAACAGCCGAAACACGAATAGCCTCTTTGTTCAAGTCCTCACGCACGGCATGCTCAAGGAGTGCCACATCGATCATTCCATCGTACTTCGTATAGCCGATGCTATCAATAAAATTGCGGATAGCCTTAGGAGTATAACCTCTACGGCGATAACCACATATAGTGGGCATACGGGGGTCGTCCCATCCATTCACCAATCCCTCTTTGACCAACTGCAGCAGCTTACGCTTGCTCATCATAGTGTAAGTAAGGTTCAATCTATTAAACTCATACTGACGAGGACGATAATGGCTATCCTTATCCTTAAGAAGGTCTATGAAATAGTCATAAAGCGGACGATGAGGAACAAACTCCAACGTACAAATCGAGTGCGTTACACCCTCGAAGAAGTCGCTCTGTCCATGTGCAAAATCATACATCGGATACACCTTCCACTGCGTACCTGTACGGTGGTGAGGATGCTTGATAATACGGTAGATAATAGGGTCACGGAAGTGCATATTGGACGATGCCATATCTATCTTGGCACGTAAAGTCATAGCTCCCTCTTCAAATTCGCCTGCATTCATCCTGCGGAAGAGGTCCAAGCTCTCCTCTTTGGGACGATTGCGATAAGGGCTATCGACACCTGCTTGTGTGGGCGTACCCTTCTGCTGAGCAATCTCTTCGGCGCTCTGTTCGTCTACATAAGCATGCCCCTCCATAATCAAACGTTCGGCAAAAGCATACAAATCTTCGAAATAATCCGATGCGTAGTAAATAGCTCCATATTGAAAGCCGAGCCAATGTATATCCTCGACAATGGCATCGACATACTCAACATCTTCCTTTGTCGGATTGGTATCATCAAAACGAAGATTGCAGACCCCATTATACTTCTGAGCCATTCCGAAATCAATACATATCGCCTTGGCATGACCTATGTGCAGATAGCCGTTAGGTTCTGGTGGAAAACGTGTCTGCACACGACCATCATTGACTCCTTCTGCTAAATCTTTTTCCACAATCTGCTCTACGAAGTTTAAGGAGCGTTTCTCCTCTTTGGCAGTTTCTAACGGATTGTTATTATTGATTTCGTTCATCTTTCTTGTTCTAACAAGTGGTACACCTCAGAAAAAAGTTAAAGACCATCACCGAATTACGGGACACCTATAACAGAACAAAGATAAACCTTTTCGGTTAAAAATCGAAAATATATCCTCTGATGTATAACCCCCTGTCTCCCCTCTATTAGCCCCTGCAGATGGGAGAAACGGACAGAGGGCGCACGAAAGTTACCAATTGATAGGCTCTTTGCCCTGTGCTATGAGATATTTGTTCGCCTTGCTAAAATGCTTGCAACCGATAAAGCCACGCGAAGCCGACAGAGGCGATGGGTGAGGTGCCTCGAGTATAGCGTGCTTACTGCTCGATATCATCGCTGCTTTGCGCCGAGCCGAACTCCCCCAAAGCATAAAAACAAGACCTTCTCGCTGCTTGGCGAGCGCCTCTATGGCAGCATCGGTAAAGGTTTCCCAACCTCTATTTTGATGCGATGCAGCACTATGCGCAGCCACTGTGAGCGTGGCGTTAAGTAAGAGCACTCCCTGCTCTACCCACGGTCCCAAATGCCCCGAACGAATGATAGAGGGGCGACCCAAATCGGTTTCGACCTCCTTGAGTATGTTACGCAAACTGGGTGGAATAGTAATACCCTCAGGCACGGAGAACGCCAATCCCTCAGCTTGCCCTGGCTCGTGATAAGGATCTTGCCCCAATATAACCACTCGCACCTTATCGAACGGACAAGCATCGAAAGCCCTAAAGATATACTTGGCAGGCGGATAGACCCTACCCGTGGTATAACTTTGACGCACAAAGTCGGTCAAGGCAGTAAAGTAAAACTTCTCGAACTCCTTGGACAAGACTCGTTTCCAACTCTCTTCGATGCGTACATTCATAATTTGTGTCGGGGGATGTAGCAAAACTCTTCTCGTTTTTCCGCACTCCAAAGATATACATTTTCTCTATGCGGGACGATTTCGATGACGAGAGGGCTATACAAAAGACTATTCTCAAAAGTAACAAAAGGTATAAAGGTCAGGAACAAAAGGATTAACCCTTTTGGAAGTTTACACGGAGGGTTTCAAGAGTTTGCTCGGATGGTTAAAAAATAGACACAGAGGGTTTGAAATGTTGGGGCTAAAGGTAGTGTCAGGAAGCTATCTGCCCATTACAATTCTCGTCCACTTACTCTACCACTTTTCCACGATCTTTTACCCTTTCAGAGAGGTAGGAAAAGAGGATAAAATATCGAATTCAGACTAAAGAAAGTATTGCTCTACAAGAACAAAAGCAATAAAAAAAGTTCTTTTTCAAAAACAGGAAAATCCTTTATTATAAAGAGCTAAAAGAGATTTCAAAACCTCAACTTTATAATTACCATTTGCAAAAAGCCCAAAAATCATCTATCTTTGTTTTAGTTCTTACGAAAGAGATGTATCGAAAATCGACCAAAGAAACCTGTATATAATAGTCTCAAAGAGAACAAAACTCCACCTATTATTTACCGCCACCGCCCGAAACCCGTCATGAGACGCCTATATAATACACTGATGCCGTACGCCAAATGCCTTGCTTCTCTTCTATTGCTTTTGCTGGCACCTCATACCCTCTTTGCTCAGAGCAAAGTAAGCAAACAGCTGGAAATAGTCATCTTGGAAGCACACACCCAAGAGCTATCCCAGGAGCTGTAGTGCGTATAGAAGAGTATCATACAATCACCAATCCACAAGGTATAGCCTACCTCCAATGGCCCTCGGGGCGTAAAGCACACCTTATGGTACATGCCGTGGGCTACCAAGAATTACAAAAAGAGCTTACCTATGACGAAGTGGGCAATGCCCCTCTTACCCTCTATTTACAGAATGTAGTCCTCGACGAAGTCGTCGTTACCACTGATAAAAGAAAGCGCGAGCGAACCACAGTCTCGGTACGTATGAGTCAGGCGCAACTCAAAGAGAATGTGGGTAAAAACTTAGCACAAATCCTCCAACAAGTACCGGGGATGAGTAGCATCAGCAGTGGAGCTACCATCATGAAACCCGTTATTCAAGGCATGCACAGTAGCAGGATACTACTTATCAACAATGGGGTGCGCCAAGAGGGGCAACAGTGGGGTGCCGACCATGCGCCCGAGGTAGATGCCTCCTCGGTAACCGACATGGAAGTTATTAAGGGAGCTGAATCTATCCGCTACGGAGCTGGTGCCATAGGAGGGGTAATACTAATGAACACTGCTACCCTACCGGAAGAAAGTCAATGGGGAGGGAAACTCTCGTTACAAGGAGCCTCCAACGCTCGAAGTTGGGGCATAAATGCCGATACTTACGGAGGTTATAAACCTATTGATGGACTAAAGTGGCGTTTGCAAGCCTCTTCGCTCTACGCAGGAGACTACCAAACAGCAGAATATGTATTAAATAACACAGGGGTTCGCGAAGCTGGCTCTACAATAGCTATTGGACTCAAACGCCCCACCTTTTCCATAGATGCTTTTGCCAGCCTATACTATGCACAGCTGGGAGTATTCTATGGAGCGCATATCGGCACTCTGGACGACCTTTTGGCTCGTTTTGAAAAGGGACGTCCTATGCACACCGTACCAGCTTCCTACGCTATCAAACACCCCAAGCAAGAAGTACTTCACCTTATTGGGCGTCTTTCTGGAGAGTACTCCATGGGCATAAAAGGCTTGATACGTATGCAATATGACGTACAGAGTAATGCTCGTGACGAGTTTGAAAATCGCCCTGGTCGCTTCCAGCATGCTCCCTCGATGGGTCTCTTCCTAACGACCCATTCGGGACATTTAAGCTGGGAGTCAGACAAGCATATCCCTTTACGCTTCATAGTAGGTACTTCTCTCAATTTCCAGCAAAATGCCAATCGTAACGATACTGGAGCTGTACCTCTCATCCCCAATTACGGTTCTTTTTCGATAGGAGGGTATGCCATAACCAAGTATATCCAACGCCTTTATGAGTTGGAAGTAGGGGTGCGCTATGACTATAAGTATCTCGACGCCAAAGGATATGATAACTTAGGTCGCTTCTATGGGGGTGAAAGTACATTTAAGAGTCCTTCTTTCTCACTATCTGCAATGAGACGCTTGGGCGACAGAGCCTCTTTTAGCAGCAATTTAGGGTTAGCATGGAGAGCACCCGATGTAAACGAACTTTACAGCAATGGCCTACATCACGGAGCCGCCTCCTACGAAATAGGAGACCCGAACCTTGCTCCCGAAGCCGCTTGGAAGTGGAACAATGAGCTTAACTACAATACTGGCTTCCTCTCGCTCACGACGAGTTTTTTTGCACAATGGGTAAAAAATTACATCTATGACGCTCCTCAAAAAGATACCTCTACGGGTAAAGCCGAAGTAAAAGAATTGATTGCAGGAGTCTTTCCCGTATTTCGCTATCGACAGGCCAATGCCCTATTTTATGGAGGCGATATGAGTCTAACCCTCGAACCTTGGAAAGGCATAAGCTATCATGTAGAAGGACAGTGGATAAGAGCTATCAACCGAGAGACCAGAGGGTTCTTTCCCTACATCCCCTCGGATCGCTATTCACAACGCATCGATTGGCGCCCTACCCTATCACTAAAAAACATTCGAGAGCTATCTTTTGCACTCCAACATCTCTACGTAACGCAACAAACACGCTTTGACCCCGATATAGATTTCATTCCTCAAACACCTCCTGCCTATCATCTTTTCGGAGCTTCTGTAGGAGCCTCTTTTCCCATAGGTAAAGGCTTATTGGAGGTACGATTAAAGGGAGAAAATCTCCTCAACCGACTCTATAAAGAATACACCAACCGATTTCGTTACTATGCCCATGAAAAGGGCAGAGATGTGCAACTCTCTATAGCTACACGCTATAACAAGAATAAACCAACAAACAATAGATATGAATAGAAAGCATCTTGCCTCCCTTCTTTGGGGAAGCCTATTTTCGCTCCTTTTCTTGGCATGTAAAGCCCCTGAAGTAAAGAACCATGTCGAGGAAAGAGGGCACGAATTCCCTTGGAGTATCGAAGTTCTCTTTACCCCAGGTACAGCACAAGACACCACAACGCTCTATGCCGAACGATTTACCCCTTCTGGAGGAGAAACTCTCAGCTACACCATTACCACCGACGATAGCGATGGTACTATCCGTAAGCCCGAACCTATCCGCTTGGCAAAGAACCAATGGTACAAGGTAAATATAAACTTCTACAACAAAGCCAAGGTGCGTCTCAATGCACAATACTTGACCCCCGAACAGGCATCTATGCATCAATTTTTCTTCGTATGCACTCGATTGAAAAATACTTCTCAAAAGTATCCTTCCAAAATAGCAAGCCAAGTCATTTACAAGTATATGGATGTTGCTCCTTCCGGCGGAGAGCGACAACCCATCGGATTTGAAGGAGTGCTTCGCCTCAAAGAAGAGCTTGCCTACACGGACTTTAACTTGCGCACCCAACTGGTACACGTAGTACCTCCCGCTACTAAAAAGAGCAAGGAGGGTAGCTACTATCCTTTTGACGAACCGGGCGAACACCTCTTAGGAGTTACTGATATAGATTTACAAATACCTATTATAGTACAGGAATAAACTACTATTTACTCAATACAATTTATATTTGATTATGAAGAAAATCATTTTTATGCTTGCGCTCACGACAAGCGTAGCGCTCTCCTTTTCTTCTTGTAAGAAAAAAGAGATTACAAACAAGGTGGAAGGAATTATGCCTCAAAAAATCGAGCTACAAATGCGAGGTGGACACATGCATGGCTCGCTATTTCATGCCGATGCTACCCTATCGCAAGTCGCTTTCCCACTCAAAAACAAAGCTCTCGTAACTCTCGAATTGCAAGCTGATGGCAAAAGCTATAAGCCTCTAAGCAATGAGCCTATCCGCCTAATAGCCAATCGTGTGTGGTCTTCGGAGATTGTTTTCTCGGATCGTGACAACAAGCGTTTGAATGGCTACTATACTGCAAATGACAAAAAAGACCTCTTCCAGTTCTTCTTGACAGCAGAAAATGTGCGTCAATATACCCCAGGACAAGCACAAGAAGGTGCTACACTCAACAAGTCGTTAGAGATGATGATGAGCGGATTTGTATATAGAGACACCAATCCAGAGCATCTTATGTTCGGAAAAAAGAATGGACATCATCATGGAGATCATGACCACGACCACGGAGACCACGATCATGACCATGGAGACCATGCACACGCTGGTACTCTAAGACACGATGACGACGAAAAAGTAGAACTCTCTAACGCCAACATCGGCTTCAAGGGCTACTTCAACAATCCTGCTACCCAAAAAGCCGAAAACTTTATTGGAGTGCGTGAGAGCTATGTAGCTTTCGACCTTGTATATCACTTTGTTCGCTTTGCAACACCAAAAGATAAGATGAAAGGCAATCAGCATCGCAATGCCTTCGCCTGGGAGGAATCGTTCAATGCTTTGACCCTATGTAGCTTTAAGATACCTGTGCGCATCGTAACCAAACATCCTAATGACAAGGAAACCCTCAATATCTTTTTCAAAGATATTGCTAAGGAGTTCCAACTCACTGAAGAACAAGTTCATGAAATGTGGGACGAGGCTCGCAATATCCCTCAAGAAGAGCGTAAAAAAGAATACTACTCTATGTAATTGAGACCATACGAAAGCATTGCACTTTTACATAGATACAAAAAAAGGAGACCATTTATAAATGGTCTCCTTCTTATTTCTAATAGAAGCTAACAAAAGTTACTCATGGAGGTTTCAACGCATCGAAGAGAGCAAGTAAGGGAGCAAGGGCAAGAGTTCTGCCCCCTGTTCAAAAATAGTTTCTCTAAGGGTTTTAGAAGTGATTCCTAACATCTCGGCTACTTGCTGATAATGGGTAGCTATCGAAAGCTCTGCCTCATCGGTCTCTAAGAAAAGATGGTGTGCCTGCCAAGCTACGAGCAAAGATTCTTGCGAATAGTGGCTTCCGAATGAAAGGTAAAACCCCTTGTCAATAAGACTCTTTGCCAAATCGGGCTTTCCTCGAAAGCATGAATGATGAAAAGGGGTTGTTCTCGCCCCAACCTCTTTAGCGTGGCAAACAACTCCTCCCACGCCTTAACGATGTGCAATATGCAAGGCAAATGGTGCTGATAGGCGATTTGACACTGCATCTCGAAAGCACTCTTTTGTAACTCCATATCGACTCGACTATTACGATCTAAACCTATCTCTCCCAACATTAGTATATTCTCCTGTTGGGCATAGTGCTCAAGGAGATAGAGTAACTTCTGAAGTGTTGCTTGCTCTATATGCCATGGATGTAAGCCCACGGAAACAGGCTGTTCTCCTATATCATCTGCTCCCTGAGTACAGAGGTCTATGCTTTTTATCGCTAAGACTTCAGATGAAATGAACCTTTAGAATGGGTATGCAGATCTATAAATGGAGCCATAACGAAGTGTTGATTTATTGATTAAGGTACTGGATCGTAACCATTTCCACCCCAAGGATGACAGCGCAAGATGCGTCGAATAGTGAGTTTGAGCCCCTTGAACGGCCCATGTTTGCGCAAGGCTTCTAAAGCATATTGCGAGCAAGTAGGAGTGAAACGACAGGAGGGAGGAAAAAGAGGAGATATAGCCCCTCGGTAGAAGTGAATAGGAAAAGAGAGAATAAGCACAAGAAGGTGGCGCAATGCCCGATAAACTTTCTGTCCAAAAGATGCTAATTTACTCATAGCAGTAGGATAAGAAACTACTTGACTCATGAAGGATTTTCTGACGCATCGCCCTCTCCTTGAAGTGCTGTGGTGCTATCTATGCTCTTTTCTACAGAGGGATTGGGTGGACAATCGTTATCGCGATGTTCCTCTCTCTTGAGCCACTCTCGCTCTAACCTACGGAGTATCTTCTCCATAGCCTTGTAGACCGTGGCATAAGAAGGCATCTCATCGGCTATCATCAATACTGCGAAATGCAGAGAAGTATCAGCCTTTTCCAAACTCTCGCGGAGGGGAGCTTTCTGAAGGCGGAAGCTCTCTCGCACCAACCTTTTGAGTCTATTACGGTCTACAGCGTGCTTAAAACGTTTTTTCGGCACACTTATAAGTAGAGCAAGCGGAGCCTCTCTACCCCTCTCTCGAACCACTCGGTAGACTACCCTAAATGGGTATGCCACAAAAGTATCTCCGCTTGCAAAGAGCTTGCGGAGGGTATCTCTTAAATATATTCGTTCTGATTTCTGAAGTCTACTACTCTGCATGCTGAGAGAGATAGAGGTCAAGCGCGGCAGGCATAGAGGGCACACCCGGTACGGGCGCTGCAAAGTCCAGTCGTAAGCCAGCTTGCTCAACCGCCTCTGCAGCCGAATCGCTGAAAGCACCTATCACCTTGTCTCCTTGCTCAAAGTTAGGACACAACTCCTTTAGAGCTTTGATTCCATAAGGACTGAAGAAAAGAATAATATCGTGGTCAAAAGCCATTGGTTCTTCATCCAAACCACGTGTTACCGTTCTGTACATTACAGCGTGGTTAAAGGTGATCTTCTTCTCCGTGAGCATATCAAAGAGCGTATTCTCTGCATTCTCCGAAACGGGAAGGAAATAGGTTTCCTTAGGATGCTTGGCAATGGTTGCCACCAAGTCTGCAAGCTGTCCGTTGTCTCCAAAGAAGACCTTACGCTTACGGTACACTATATACTTCTGCAAATAGAGGGCAATAGACTCACTCGGACAGAAATATTTCATCGACTCAGGTATAGTGAGGCGTAATTCTTTAGCAAGGGTAAAGAAGTTGTCGATAGCCGATTTAGAAGAGAGGATTACCGCTGTGTGAGAGAGGATATCTACCCTCTGTCGACGAAACTCTGAGGGTTCTACCGTAACCACCTTAATGAGTTGACGAAATTCTAAAGAGTAACCATGCTTTTCGGCAATAGAGTAGTAGGGAGATCGTCCAGAAGTCGGTTCTGGTTGCGATATGAGTATCTTTTTGGTCGGTGTGGTCATATTTTCTATTACTACAAAATTAATACTACCCCCGTATAGCCATCCAAGCCAATAGGGCAAAGGGTGCTATTTCGTGGGTACAAAGGTACAAAGAAAGTTGTAGATATGTAATATTTGTCTCTTTCAACACACTCAACGTACGCCGTATAATAAAGAGCCTCCAAAGCACAAACGTAATGCTGGCGAGCCATATACCTATCTCGAAACCACCCGAATAAGTCATCATAAGAATAGCGATGTAAAGGGGAAAAGACCATAACCACTCCAAGAGATTATAGCCGTCTCTCCACGAGTTGTAAAGAGAGGGGGTGAGATACACATACCCCAAAGTCCGATAGAGTAACCTATGCAAAACGAAATAGAGATATATGCCCACAAAGAGTAACGATAGCACCAGCAATGTCTCTTCCAAAGCTATACCTACCAAACGCCCCTTGGCATCTAAAAAAAGGTAGACAATAAGCGAGAGCGAGAGCGTAAACTGCAAGCGCCCCAAGAGAAGGAAGAAAGAGGGAGCTATATACCTTTTAATCTCTTCGAAGAAGATACTCTCTTTATAGTAAACTGCTGCCTCAAAAAGACGAGGGTAGAGACGAGGGATACGATACGATGCAAACCCCAAAAAGAGCAACCCTAAGAGCAACAACAGATAAGCAACGTCATAGATAATCTGTCCTGTCCAAAAGTAAGCATAGGGCATAGCAGTAGCAATGATTTAGCTTCGAGGCGCGAGGGGGTCTTTTTCAGTTACTTGTCCTAACGCCTTTTGATAACGTGTATAGCGTGCTTTGAGACTTTCTCTCTGCTGTACCCATTGGGCAAAGAGGAAAGTCTCCACCAAGGGCTTCTGATCCGCACGGCTCAGAGTATAGCGAGTAACTATTTTTCCCTCATGGTGTAGCTCCACCCTTAGCGGTACACTATCTTGATAGCACATATATACATAAAGCCCCAAAGCATAACTATCATTCGGGGGCAACTGTAATGTAGCATGATGCCTCCCACCAGCCGTAAAGGTGTGGTTATGGTCATCTCCTGTGTCGAAAACTCTTGAGCGCACGGCAATCTCTTGCGAAGAGGTCAGTCCGATAGCATCATATTTCAAAGGTCTGCTACCTATATAATAATGTGTAAGGCTCAAAAAGCCCTTTGGATGTGCCGAAGCGTAGAGATAATTACCCATCTGCGTTGGAACCTGCCTATGATTCTGCGCACAATACTTAGCCTCTTGGAGTTCGCTCTCAGGTATAAAAACCATCTTTTCTTCGAGGCTATCTAAACGCACCTGAAGCCCTTCGAGAGCCTGCTCTATGGAGTCTAAGAGAAAGGTGTACTTCTGCGAAAGAGCCTTACGACGCCAAGCAAGTGCCTCCTCTCGCAAAGCGAGGTCAGATGCCCATACGCTATCAATAGAGTCGGCAAGGGTTATCGCCTGTACAAAAGCCCCCTCTGCCACATAACTCTGCAACTGCTCCAATGCCTGCTTACGTTCTTTCTTATCGGAGGAGCAGCCTCCCAGTCCTAAGGTCATAAGGAGGGCAACACCCACCCCAAAAGCTATTTCTCTTTTCATCGTTAGAAGACACTTATTTTGAGATATTTCTTCGGATTAGCTTTAATATCCTTAACAAGGGTATCTATGGTTTGTAGCAAGCTATTGATTTCGTTATACAACTCATTGTTGTGCACCAACTTGCCAATAGTACCATCAGTAGAGTTGATTTGCTGAGTTATCTTACGCAACTCTTCGCTGGAGGTCTCTAAGTTTTGCACCAATGTTTTGAGTTCGATTTCGTCCAGCTGACGAGTAAAACGCTCAAGACGTACTGCAGAAGAATCTGCAGCTCGGAGTATATTCGCCACATCTCCTTTCATATAACCATCTACCTTGGCAACAACACCCTCTATACCTTGCATTGCTACATTGGCTCTCTGTACAGTAGCATGTACCTCCTTGAGAGTAGCCCGTATTACGGGGTCGTTGGCAATGGTATTGATAGCAGAGAGGGTAGAGTCTATCTTGGGCAACATCTTTACCACAGTGGGTAAGATAGTATTCGTAACCACAGACATAGGGTCATTATCGGGAGGAACAGTCTCCAAATATCCTCCCTGTTCCAAGATTTCGGAAGAAGCACCCAAATGCAAATCCAACTGTGCTCCTCCAAAGAGGGAGAGGCGAGCAGTGGCAGATGTGCCTTGGGCAGACGTATAGACTTATCAATGTTTACCTTTACCAAAGTAGTAGCATCATGCTCCATATCAAACTCTAAGCCCTGCACCGTGCCCACTTTGTATCCATTGATGAGAACAGGAGAAGCAACCACAATACCCGAAACATCTTTGAAACGAGCATAATAGTACTTCTCATTGCTAAAGACGGAGAGCCCTTTCAAATAATTTATACCTAAATAAAGGATTAGAGCAGCAAGCACTACCCAAAATCCTACAAGAGCTATTTTCGTTGTTTTCTTCATATATCGCTATGTTTTTGTGGTGTGTATTTCTGTTTATTGCTATACGTTGTCAGTATATAGTACCCTTTCGAACACCATTCTTATAGATCACAATGTAGGCTCCGGGGAACTTTTTCTTATACTTTTTGAGCTGTTTACGAGCCTTGTCTTTATCACCTACTACGTCTACCACATAGCAGTACATCTTGCCGTTGCGCTCACAACGAACTTTCTCTCCCTTAAAATCACGGTCTTTGGTCGATACTTTTTTCTTCAAAGCCATGATTTGTATGGCATAGGTTTCCCCTTTGGCGGAGGTAGAGGGTGTTGCAACGGGAGCTTTCTCTTCTGCTTCGGGCTCCTCAACAGCTGGCTCGGGCGAGGGTTCCTCTATGGGTTCGAGCTCTTGTACGGGAGGCTCAGGCTCATTAACTTGAGTATTCTCCACCGTAGTAAGTCCAAAACTTTTGTTATAGGCTTTGTAGTAATTGCTAAACCCCTCTACAATAGCATTAGAAAGGGTTTGTTGCCCTCGCTGACTTAATAGGAAGGCAGCCTCATTACGGTTAGAAATAAAGCCCAACTCAATAAGGATACTCGGCATAGCAGTCTCTCGGATTACTAAGAAACCAGCCTGACGTACCCCACGATTGATAAGCGATGTTGCCCCCAACTGGTCTTGTACCGCTTTGGCAATCTTTATGCTCTGGTCAAGGTGTTTGTTCTGTAAAAGCTCGAACATGATATAGCTCTCGCTCGAAGAAGGGTCAAAGCCCTGATAAGTGCGTTCATAGTTTTCCTCCAAAAGAATGGATTCGTTCTCCTTCATCGCCACTCGCAAGTTGTCTTCGTTACGCCACAGACCAAGCACATAGGTCTCTACGCCCGAAGCAGAAGACTTGGCAGAATTGGTATGAATACTCATAAAAAGGTCTGCCTTGTTCTTATTGGCAAAATTGGCACGCTGTTGCAAACCGATGAAAGTATCATCTTTACGGGTATATAGCACCTTTACGTTGGGAAATCTTTTGCTTATCATCTCTCCCACACGCAGACCCACAGCAAGGTTAATATCTTTCTCCTTACCACCATGGGCTACTGCCCCTGCATCTTTGCCTCCATGCCCAGGGTCGATAACTACCGTAAAGCGGTTCTTTCCGCCTCGTTGCGCCCAAAGGGAGGTAGCCCCTATGCCTCCGATAAGAAGGAGTAGGCAACACAGACGTACCGTTTTTATCCACTTATATTCCATAGGATATGCCTTTTAGCACTAATCGGTTTTACTCTTTAGTCAGATAACAATCTCGTTTACTCTTCTCTCTTGTCGCTCTTATACGTTGAAGCGGAAGTGCATAATGTCTCCATCTTGCACCACATACTCTTTGCCCTCTACGTTCATTTTGCCTGCTTCTTTTACAGCTGCCTCACTGCCCAAAGCAACATAGTCTTCGTATTTAATTACTTCGGCACGAATGAATCCTTTCTCGAAATCAGTATGAATGATGCCTGCACACTGAGGAGCTTTGCTCCCCTTAATGAAGGTCCACGCGCGGGTCTCGTCAGCTCCCGAAGTAAAGTAGGTTTGTAAGTTGAGCAACGCATAGGCGGCACGGATAAGGCGGCTTACTCCCGACTCTTCCAAGCCTATCTCTTCGAGGAACATCTGACGCTCTTCGTAGGTCTCTAACTCGGCTATTTCGCTCTCTATCTTCGCTGCCACGATGAGCAAACCTGCCCCCTCGCTAGCAATAGCTTGGCGCACTCGCTCTACATAGGCATTGCCTTTAATAGCAGAGGCTTCGTCCACATTACATACATAAAGCACAGGTTTGGCAGTAAGCAAATAAAGCTCGCGCGCAGCTTCCTGCTCCTCCTTCTTGTCAAACTGCACGGTACGTGCGTTGAGTCCCTTTTCGAGTGCCTCTTTGTAGCGTTGCAAAACGCCTACCACAAGGGCAGCCTGCTTGTCTCCGCCCGTCTTAGCCTGCTTTTCGAGCTTAGCAAGACGACTCTCTACCGTTTCCAAATCTTTGAGTTGTAGTTCGGTGTCGATGATTTCCTTATCTCGAATGGGGTCTACCGAGCCGTCTACGTGCGTGATGTTATCGTCGTCAAAGCAACGCAGTACGTGCAGTATGGCATCGGTCTCTCGTATATTGCCGAGAAACTTATTGCCCAAGCCCTCGCCCTTACTGGCACCCTTGACCAAACCCGCTATATCTACAATCTCCACCGTAGCAGGGATAAGGCGCTTAGGCTTATCGATCTCTGCCAACTTATTGAGACGCTCATCGGGTACTGTAATAACCCCCACGTTGGGCTCTATGGTACAAAAAGGGAAATTGGCAGACTGTGCCTTTGCATTGGATAAGCAATTGAAGAGGGTCGATTTACCTACATTGGGCAAACCAACGATACCGCATTGTAACGACATTATTGTGTAACTATCTTTATTTCTATCAGTTTATCAGGACAAAAATAGCCTTTTTGCAGATATTACCGAAAATAAAGGAGGCTCAAAAGTGTACAAAAAAAGCAATGACCACCCTAAGGCAATCATTGCTTCACTATTTCGGAGGAGTATGAACTAAGCGTCAGGCACATCCATTCATACAAGTTGGGAAAAAGAGTTGTATGAATATACAACCCGAAAAGAGGAGTATCGCCGCAAGCAGTGCAGATATGCGACGCTCTTTGGCAGTGCTATTCTTCCTACTCTTAAAGGCTGCCCCTGCATAGCCTGCCAAGCAGAAAAGGAGTACTACCATCACTACCATAGCGAGCACGAAGAGTATCTTAGGGTCAGAAATTACAAATCGGAGGAAGCTCCCCCAACAGCTGCCAGAGCTATAATAACCAAGCTCCACACATCCATTCTCTTTTCTTTCTGTTCCATAACCACTATTGTATTATTTTTTAGTTCAAAAACCGCTTTCCACTGTTCATTCGGGAAGTTAGGGTATTTAGATGGGATTGTAACCTCGCATCAAAACGTCTATAATCACATCTGTAAAGAGTCCCACAGAGACCATTTGGGCAAAGACAGAGACTATAAAGATATAAATCAACCTACGCGTTATAGGTCGTTTTTTTATTAGAGCACGACCGGGAATAATCATTAAGGTTAGAAAACTTGCCAAGCCTAAGATAAATGCTATGACGGATATGACCCAATGATTTCTTACAAAAAAAGGTAAGAAAAAAATCACTGGAAGGGCCAACATAGCCACAATCGTCATAAAAAAATCTACATTGTACTCTTTCTGCTCCATAACTACTATTGTATTATTCTTTCAGTTCATAAACCGCTTTCTACCGTTCACCCCGAAGAGTAGGCTATTAGATTAGCTTAGGAAAGTCCATCAATAAGGATACAACTACTTTCGCCAAAAGAGCAAGGGACAATATTCCTGCAAAAATAGCTACCATAAGAAAGCGTGTCATTTTATAAGTTACAGGTTTGTTTTTTCTCAGAATTCTCCCCACAAAAAAGGCTAAGAAAAAGAAACTTGCAACTCCCACAACGAAAGCTATAATGGAAACAATCCAAGCATCTCCTATAATCCGAGGGAGAGAATCAGCCAATAAAACAACTAAAACGGGGACTACAATATCCCAAGGATCCACTTTTCTATACTCTTTCTCTTCCATCTGTGTTTGAGGTGAAATATCTGCTTCTTCTTTGTAATTTCGATGTGTCATACAAATGTAATCAAAATGTTTTTTATGAAATTAGAAACCTCCTCAGATTAAACCAAGGGGGTAATTTTTCGATGCAAAAAATGTAATAGAAAAGGTTACTCCTACAATAGAATACTTAGATTACTCTAGGGAAGTCTAACATCAAAGCGACAGCCAACCTTCCCAATAACATAGCCCCCAAAAAAGCTATATGAAGTCCTATCATAAGCAAACGATTCTTTTTACGAGTCATTGTATCATTCTCTCTAAGAGCAAACTCTACAAAATAGATTAAAGAAGCAAGACCTAGTATCCCCAAAACAGCCCCTGTAGTAAAAATAACCCAAACATTATTTGTTATCCAAGGAAAAGTAAAAGTCAGAATAATAACTAGAACAGCAGTAAAAATAACCCAAGGGTCTCGTTTATTCTGTTGCATAATAGTAGGCATTAAACTTTACTTCTTATCACCATAATCTCCGTATACTGTTTCTGCACAACCAAGGTATCTATCACCATTCAAGTCTGCTCTACAAAGTTATACCTTTAACCCAAATCAACCATCACATACACCAAAATAAATCAAAAGAACAATAGAAATATTAAAACATATTGGTAAACCTACCAAGAAGGGCTACCGCTACGAGCTATGCCCCTCGCTATTTGTGACTCCTTGCAAATAGGGTATCTTTGTCGGCGCAATAAAAAAACTTAATCTACGCATAACGATGAAATACCCTACCTCCCTACAAGAGCTTTACGCTCCCGAATACAGTCACTGCTTTGGTTGCGGACAGATACACCCCACGGGGCTACATATAAAAAGTTATCTATCAGACAGTGGCACAGAAGCCGAGTGTCGCATCACACCGCCCGACTACTATACGGGGGGAGTGCCTCATAACCTCTACGGCGGAGCCATTGCTATGTTTTTCGATTGCCACGGTACGGGTTCGGCGGCAGGCTTCTACATGGTGCACCATGGTATAGAGGTTACGGCAGAAAACATCGAACGCTTCGTCACGGCTCACTTGGAGGTCGATTACTTGACTCCCACTCCTATGCAACAAGAGCTTAGGATTATAGCCACGCCTACCGAAGTGGGAGCTCGCAAAGTCATTATGAAAATGGAGATGTGGGCGGGCGATAAGAAAACTGCCACGGCTATGATGGTAGCGGTGCGCATACCTGCCCACCACTAAATAGCGAGCCTTACGGAAGTTTTCAAAAAGGGTATCGAGGGGAGCAAGGGGCAGTAAAAAGGACTCCTTCACTCCCTTCTCAACAGCCCACATATAATCGGAAAAACGAAAAGTACAAAGTCGAAAAACGAAAAGTACATATTTAACACAAAGAAACACGCAAACAAAAAGTACAAAAAGGAGGGGCAAAAAAAGTCCCTCCTTACTTTTAGAAGCCGATTAAACGGTAGTTAATCAGAGTTTATAATAGAGTATCTCGGTATTATTACCTCCACTCCCGAACGGGTTCGAGCGAGTTAGCACCTCAGCATCAACAAATGGATGTCTATATCCCCATGACGCGGATGTACGTCGTAGAAAAGGGACCAGGTCAAACTTGGTCGAAGAGAAGTACAAGTAGTTAGAGGTGGGAATAGAGACAAGAAGGTCGAGATAATCATCGTTACTCCAAGTACGTCCTTTGTACCCTCCGCACTCCGTCGCAAAGTATGGAGGATCTATTATAAAGAGCACATTAGGATGTTCTCGATATTTAGATAGAAGCTCTTTATAATCGAGAGAGACAATCTCCAAACCATCTAAATATCTCTCGGATGCATTAGCATCTGAGAGAGCCGTACGGCTCGGGTGGTTGTAAAATCCTCTGGAGGCGAAATCATCGAAGTCGTAAGCAAAGTTGTTCGTAAACAATAGCCACCCTGATAGGCTTACCCAATCAACATACAGATAACGCTCTTGGTGTCGATAGACAGATTGTAGAACTCGAGCCTTATACTCATCAGGTAGGCGTTTATCTCTATCAAGAGGTGAGAGGATAGTTGCTATTTCTTGTCTCAGAAGTTCGGTCTCATCAATATGTTTAAGACGCTCGGAGAAGTTATCATAATCATTATAGATTACTCGAGTATTTTGGAAAATATCTTTTGCAAGTCGCGAGAGTAGTCCAGAGCCTCCGAACAAGTCTACAATAACATTAGGAGGAGGGGTTGTCTGCAGCAGCTGTGCAAGAGGTTTTATCCATCTTCGCTTTTGACCAGCAAAAGGAAGAGGAGCAGAAGCAGTGTATTTAATCATAGTTTTAAGATTTAGGTTCTGTATAAATGCACTACTTTTGTAGTGCCAAACATTCTTTTTTGAAAATAATAGGTGCCAAACCACCCTGGGATATATTCCCCTCGCTGGTGGTTTGGCACCCTTTGTTCTATCCAAGAATGTTTGGCGACAAGTGGATAGAAGGCGAGGGGCTTTTTACGTCCCCTCGATTGTTTATACGGAAGCTGCTACTCGCTTTACCTCTCCTGAGTTGGAGAAAGAAGCTGTAAATGTCATCTCCTCTTGAGCGGAAGAGGTTTCTTCGAAAGAGTCAATGATAAAAAATCCTTCTCTGTACGTGTCTCCCTGCTGAGTTTTACGGAATCCATAGCGCAGCTTTACTTCTGCTCCTTCATAGAGCAAGTCTTCGATTTCCTGTGCGCTAATACCATCATCGCTAAGTTTCACAAAGCAATCGACGCTGATAGAGACGTCTATTGTCTTTACAGACTTTTTTTGGAATTTGGGATTCCCCATGTCCTTATCCACGATTGTCTTCGTGTTGGACTTAACAGAGAGTTTGTGTTGTTTTGCCCCTAAGAGTACCTTATAGCTTTCCGCTCCCGATTTGGCAACATTTACAAGGAGTACGATATCACTCCCGTTTACATATCCAGTTCTTTTTTGTCCTGCCATTTTATCTGTTTTTAATCATGATTACTATTACAAGAAGAGCAACTACATAAAAGAAGAAGGGCACTTCTTGTGTTGGTTTTGAGTTTGTGTAGAGAGTTGGAGAAATTGGTTGTGGAGGAGAGATAGAGTCATTTCGTCTTTTGTTTAGCTCTACTTCTCTGATACGCTCTTTTTCTCTTACTTCTCTTATTACCACGGTATCTCCTGCAAGTTGCACGATAACACTATCACGAATTAGGATTGTGTCTCGCTCGCTACGTACAGAATCGGAGGTGTGATAGTGATGTATTTCTGCGGGTATGTAGCGGGTTTTGCATGAGATAAGAGAGAGACTAAGGAGGCTCATCAGGAGCATCAACGGGTAAATTCTCTTCATAGTCAATTGGTTTCGATTGTGTTGGCTTAATGGGAGGGATACGACGCTTCATATAAAGGGGTTGGTTTACAGCAGATGGAAAAGAGACAGGACATTTTACAGAGAGTCTTGCGATATGCTCTCTCAACTTGATTTGTTCTTGAATTAAGCGAGAGTTACTTTCAAGAAGTTTATCTATTGTCTCTGAATACGTCTCAATACCTTCCGTTTTACGCTTTCGTCGTGAGAGGATTAGATTTATCAACTGTCCTACAATTCCGCCTCCGATTAGGGAAATAATGATTTGTACTAAGTCGTTCATCAGAAGGGAGGCAACTGATTACGCATTTCTCGAAGTTCTATGTGTAGAGACTCTTGCGCAAGTTGTATGTCTTCTATACGTCGTTCAAGTTGATTATAGCGTGTATAATAACCTAAGAGGAACCCTAAGATGAAGCCTAAGAAAAATGCAATAATCAGTGTCATTTCATTGGTGTGTTAAATGGTAATTAAATAGTGGTTAGAGTCTTCTTGCTAAGCTCCTAAACGACCTATATAGGTCTGTGAAAAAAGGTATATAGGTTTTCGGCAAAAGGTATATAGGTTTTGGAAAAAACCTATATAGGTTATAAAGAGCAGAAAAAAGCTACTTAAAGAAGTTGCCATGCTTTATTCCAAACATCATCTGCAGGGGGATTTATTCCATGTTCCACCCTGGTCATAGACTTTGCAAGATTGATAAGTGTTTGCTTATTTGACACTAAAACTTGCGTTGTCTTGTAGCCAGTCATACGAGCAACATAACCACAATATGCCTGTGTATTATTGTTGTCCGAAGGTGGAGCCCATCTTGATATAATAGCTTGTATGCTTGTAAGTCCATGCTTTGTCATATAGATTGAAAGCAACTTCAGCATTGCTCGACAGCCATATTCAATCGATTGGAACTCGCAAAAGGGTTGTCCTGGTCGTGTACATTCGCCCTTCCACTTTACTTTTGCAGGGCGAATGTTTCCAGGGTTATTACGTTTTATTTCTCCCATATTAAGCAGTCTTCACAACGTAAGAACCCTTACCATCGTTGCGCACGAGAGAACCACCTGCACGAACTTGTCCAGAAATCACATCACCATACATTGTGGGGCTGCCTTCATCTTCAAAAAGTTCTACTTCCCCTTTCGCAACAGAAACGCTCTGCTTTTGCCAAGCAAACATTTCTACACCTGTAGGTAAGATTGTTTCTTGCACAATCTCAAATCCATAGTACTTACCAAGGGTTCCTTTTGCCACATCAGCTGATGCAGAAAAGGCTGTTGCTTCGCTTTCTGAAAGAGAATCCAAAAAGTCATAATATCCATCTTCCGTCAACATGACATAGCGGTTCACAAATGGGACTTTGTCCTTTTTGAATTGTTTTGCCGCGGTTTTGATCCAATCTTTAACCGATTCGGATGGCTTTTTCACCACTTTCTTTTTCGCAGTCTCACACCATTTTTTCACAGTGTCGACAGCGACCTCTTCACGAAGTGCTGAACGTGCGTCTCCTGCTACAGATTCACGTTTGTTATAAGAGAGTTCGACTTCTTCTGTTCGACCTACACGAATCGGTTTAATCGCATAGGTATCAATATCATATTTGAGATCTGTATCCTCTCTTTTGCCGACTTCAACGGGGAAAGAAGTCGGATTTTTAACAATTTCCGCGGGAGCACCTGCATTAGGGACATGTACGGAATGTCCAGAAACAAATTCAGAGTGGTCAACGGCTTTTGATAAGATGGAGTCGTCAGCAAAAAGATTACCGACCAATGTATTAATCCAAATTTCTACAAGAATTGGCATGTGTTGTAAGATTTATTAGGTTATGTTATAGAGAAGTTCCAAAGCGTTCTTTGTACTTCTTTGTAAAGAGTTCTGGGTTGGCTCGTTTGAGGGAAGCAAGCATATTACGCTTGTCGAGTTCATCCCAAGAGAGAGTTTCGTAATGAGAACTACCTTTTGAGGATTGATGTACTTGAGCAGAGAGAGAGGTCGCTGGCGTCATCGAAGCAAGCACACTCTTACAGAGTTCCTTGTCTGATGCGTACAATTTTTTGTAGGTATCTCTGTCCGCCTCTTTGATGCGCCCATCACTTACTGCAGAAGAAATAAGAGCATCTCGTTCGGCATCTTCCTGTGCTTGTAACTTTTGTCTGAGTTCTACACACTCGGCAGACAACGCAATGACTTTAGCCGAGACATCTACCATTTTTGCAGTTGTGTCCAAGCCGAGAGCGATATAGGCTTCCGATGAAAGAGCAATCTGTTCTGGTTGTTTGTTCATTGTATTATTAAGATTAAAGTTTGACTTTAGTTGTGCTACATGTTCTTTTACCTCATCTTCATTAAGAGAAATACCATGCCTTGAATAGAGTTTAACTGCTGCACGATTAGACGGTAGAGTTACAGCTGATATCTCCACGAGTTCCCACTTTTCAACAGTATCGAACTCTTCTCCAAAACCCATTTGTTCGATGTGAAATCCTGGGGAAATACCTCGTAAAAAGTTTTTCTCCATTTTTCTTTTGACTTCTTTGGCGAGATCGTCTTCTTCATCAAATTCGATATCTCCAACTAAAAGACTCCCTTCTACATGTAGATTAACACAGCGACCGATTAGGTATTTGGTTTCATGGTCATGTAGGAAAACAGGATTGTTTTTATAACGAGTCAAATCCACCCCTGCATTCGATAGTCTCCAGCCACGATCATTTGTAACCGATTCATCGTTAATTATGATTCTCATGTGTTATTTGTTGCATTATTTGTTGCATTATTTGTTGCATTATTTCTGGTGCAAAATTTGACTTTTACAAACAGACATAGAAACGGATAGGACATAGTGTCCTATCTGTTTTATTATCTGCTGTTTAAGGGTTTAAGTTTGCATTGAATTTCAATTCAACATAGACCTTATTATGAAAAAAACAGAGACCTCTCAGGAGAAAAAGAATTACATCGAAGTAGCAGGTATAAAGTACAACGTGCGTATGAGCATGGGAGTACTACTATCATTCAAAAAAGAGACGGGTAGAGAACTTGATAAATTCGACGAATCCAATCTTGAGGACTCAGCTATCCTCCTCTATTGTATCTGTAAGTCATCGGCAAGAGTAGATAAAAAGGAGTTCCCTTTTGCCAGTCACGAGGAGTTTGCAGATCACATCTCGTTCGAACAGCTTAATTCTATCGATTTGCAGTTTAAGTAATGATCTACCTCAGAGCGGCAAAAAAAATTTATAGTAAGCATAAACAAAATGCGGAAGAAGAGGAATCTTATACACATCTTCTCCCGCAAGGTTGGACGCTACTACTTGAATCGACAAATGGAGTACATTTTAATCAAGGACTTCAAGAAACGACTCTTAATGCACGTCTTTTCTCCGCTAATGGCATAGACTTTACATCTCAATTAAGGGATATAACTCCCCTTTGGAGTGTTACAGATAGCGAGTGGACCGCTACAGGATGGGAGGTCAACTTAAGGAAAGAGGATCTTCCTGGTGTATCTATTTATGCATCGATTGTTTGTAAAATTAATTTTGCAGATGTTCTAAGGCATTTCCCTTTCCTGCCTCCTGTACTCGTAAACATATATCAGGACAAAGAGATAAAAGGAGAGCTATCTGTCTATAACCCCTACTCAATATTAACCATAATACCTGACTCTTTTTCTGTCGCATCAGTGTTGGCAAAAGATGAGCTCTTTAAGGTGTCAGTAAGAGGAGAGAAAGGAGATCCTGGTAAGAGTGTGA
>NZ_BAKX01000006.1 GCF_000614585.1 Porphyromonas gingivicanis JCM 15907 | reverse complement strand
CATTGCACTTGAGACTGGAATCTGCAGGTTGTAAAAGAAAGAGGTTAATATGGTTTATTTGGTTTTTGTGTTATATTTTTGCATTGTTGTAGTGCGAAAGCATATTGTTTGCTCTAATGACTTCTATTGCTTAAGGCTTGTGTACTTTTTGAGGCTTCTTATTTCTTTTCATTTTAAGATAGATACGAGGTGATGCGAACATACAGGGAGTTGTTAGAAGAGGTTTTATCAAGATTGTACAGAACGAATAAAATTCTTAATGAGAGATATATACTATGGCTTATTTTTTCAAAAACTTGGTGTTTGAAGGTGGTGGGGTAAAAGGCATTGCCTATGTGGGAGCTCTTGAAGTGCTCCAAGAGGAGAAGATATTTCCTAAAATCAAACGTGTAGCAGGTACCTCGGCAGGAGCTATTGTGGCGGTGCTGGTTGGGCTGGGCTATACTCCACAGGAGATAAAGGATATTATGTGGAACTTGGATTTCACGAACTTTATGGACGACTCGTGGGGAGTGGTGCAGGATACGAATCGATTGATTCAGAAATTTGGTTGGTACAAAGGCGATTTCTTTAGGAACTGGATTGGAAAGCTCATCGAAGAGAAGACAGGCAATAGCGAAGCAACCTTCGCCGATGTTAAAGCCCTGCAAAAGAATCGCCCTTTTCTGGATATTTATCTCGTAGGGACCAATTTGTCAACGGGCTTTTCTGAATGTTTCTCGGCAGAGCATACTCCTCGTGTTTGTATTGCTGATGCGGCTCGTATCTCTATGTCTATCCCTCTGTTCTTTGCCGCTATCCGCAACTTTCGCAACGATTTGTATGTAGATGGAGGAGTATTAGACAATTATCCGATTAAGATATTTGACCGTGTAAAATATGTAACCCGCAATTTGACTCGAACCGAGTATTACGAAAGGATTAATGATAGTTTGAAAGGTAGAGAGCGCAAGGTGGCAGACTATGTGTTTAATAAAGAGACTTTAGGTTTCCGCCTCGATGGCAAAAAGAAGATTGCAATGTTTCGAGACAATGCTGAACCTCCTCATGCAGAGATTGATAGTATCTTCGACTATACTCTTACACTTTTCAAAACTCTTCTTGATGCTCAGGACAATGTACACTTGCATAGCGATGACTGGCAACGCACCATCTACATTGATACATTGGGTGTAAAGGCAACAGACTTCAATATATCTGATGCTAAGAAGCAGGAGCTACTCGATAATGGACGCTCCTATACTCGTTCTTACATAGATTGGTACAATAACGAAGAGGAGAAGGCTAACAAATAAACTTCCTTGCATCCAACCCTTCAGTAAGATTTTTTTGTACGAAGAAAGGCTACCTTCCGAATGTGTGGAGGGTAGCCTTTTCTATTGTCGTTGCGTGCTACGGTAGTTTTACAGCTCTCCGTTGCGATAGGCTCTTATGAGGCTGTCGGCACGTTGCAGAGAGAGTGTATCTGTGGCATTGATACCATACTCCTGCGCTGGTGGAAGTCGCAGTTTCGTACCTATTGGGATATTGTCGGGATTTTTGATAATAGTTCGATTTTCCATATAGATGTAAATCCAAAAACGTTTGTTGCCATACGTTTTGCGAGCATAATCTACCAATCTTTTGCCTTTTTCAATTTCGATGTATTGCTCTTCGATAGGTTCGAGGAGAGGTGCTGATACAGGGAGCGTGGTTGTATCGACAACATTGCTTGCTTCCTGTATACTGTCCATGGGAGTAGAAGGAATTTCTTTTTTTCGAGGAAGAGGAGTTGTCGATGGAGTGGATTGACTGCTTTGCCTCCACTTGGATAGCCCTACGCCTGCAGAGACAATAACAACAATTGCAAATAGGAGGTACACCCATTTGCGATACTTCTTTGATGAGGAGGACGTCTCTTCTTTGTCATTCTTGATTGATTGATCTACTTGAGAATGGGGAATGGTGCTGTTCGTTGGTGTTACTGACCCCTCTGATAAGTTCCCTACTTTTCCTCCTTCCAAAATGATAGGAAGAGGAGGGGGGACGGGAAGGGGAGGAGGAGTTGTAGCGTTCTCCCTATTCTCTGGGGTAGAGTGTATTCCTTCTTTCGAGGTTGTTGCTTCCTCTTTAGGCACAGAAAGGGAGATAATGGTCTTCGTCGCTTCTTTTTCTTTCGCTACTTCCTCGGAGGAAGTGGTAGGATCTTCTTGCCATAAAACGGTTAGAGCAAGAGAGGTCTCTAACAGCTCTTCATCAGCAATGACACTCTCTTCCAAATCATTCCACACCTTACCCTCGGGTAGTGGAGTGATGGAAAATGACTTGAACGGCTTATTTACTTTGTTGATGAGTTCCTGAGCGGGTTTGAATATGAACCCTTTGTCTCCATCGTAGGGAGTAAAGTCACCCAATAGTTCTAAATGGAGTTCGTGCCCTTTGAGCATGTGCTCTTGGAAGAGCGTTGCTATGGTTTGCATAAAAGAGGTTACCGCCTCGGAGGTCGCCTCGGTACTCTCTGTGAGTAATTTGGTTATAGAACCAGTAGCCTGACTACGGGAGGGAGACGTGGCAACGAGCTTGATACGAGGAGGTACGAGCAAACGCTCTCCACTGGGAAGTAGGGCGATGTATTCTAACTCCTTTTGAGTAGAGAGCGTGAGGAGTCCTTCCACAGTAGTGGAAAGTCCTAAAGCGAGGCGATTGCCCAGCAGTTCGAGTAGCAGTTTCCAAAGTTGTTTGCAGGTACTCTCACTTACATTGCTTTTGAGAGTTATCTGCGCCAACCATTGTGTTGTCTCAATCATTTTTGCGTCCCTTTTTTGTAGGATGAGCAATAAGGTCAAAGCCCTCGGTGCCAACTATCTTCATAGAGTAGTACCCCCCCACATGTAATCCTCTATGAGCTTCTGAAAGAGGAATTAATACCTCGGGGTCTACCTCGGGTGAGTCGTATTGAGTACGACCGATGAGATACTCCTCCTCTCGACGGTCAATAACTACTTCCTGCACACTACCTACGAGCGATTGGCTGAATTGGTCGGCAATAGACTCCTGCACCGCCATAAGTTGCTCCAAGCGACTCAGTTTGGTCTCCTCGGCTATTTCATCCTGATAGTGTCGTTCGGCATAGGTATCTTTTTCGTGAGAGTAGGCAAAAGCACCCATACGTTCGAATTTCATTCGCTCAACAAAGTTGATAAGTGCCTTAAAGTCCTCTTCGGTCTCCCCGGGGTGCCCTACCATAAGCGTGGTACGTAGTACAATGCCTGGCACTTCGGTGCGGATGCGCTCTAAAAGCGCTTCGGTCTCTTGTTGGGTAATACCTCTTCGCATCATACGGAGCATATGGTCGGTGCCATGCTGTAGCGCGATGTCGAGGTAGTTACATATATTGTCTCGCTCTCTTATGAGCGGAAGTATCTCGTAGGGGAAGTGAGCGGGATAGGCATAGTGCAGGCGCAAACGATGCACCCCTTCGATGCTGGAGAGCCTATCCAATAGTTCAGCAAGGTGTCCCTTACCATCGAAGTCTCGCCCATAATACGTAAGGTCTTGTGCGATGAGCTGAAACTCGCTACACCCGTCAGATACAAGTTGCATTACCTCTTCTTCCAAGGAGGAAATAGAGCGCGATTTATGTTTGCCTGTGATGAGAGGGATAGCACAGTAGGAGCAGGTACGATCACACCCCTCAGATATTTTTAAGTAGGCGTAATGTCTGGGAGTAGTGATAATGCGACTCTCTTCGGTAATGGGAGTAAATGAGCGACCTAAATCTTGTACTAACTGCTTCCAGTCAAACTTGCCATAGATGCCATCTACTTCGGGCAACTCTTCCATCAAATCGCCACGAAATCGTTCACTCAAACAGCCCATAACAAAGAGTTTGCCGATGCGTCCCTCTTCTTTGGCTCGTATAAAACTAAGTATAGTATTGATGGATTCTTCTTGTGCTGCCCCGATGAAGCCACAGGTATTGATGACTACAATTTCTCCTGTAATCCTCTTAGGGTCGTGGCGCACGGTGTAGCCAGCGGCAGAAAAAAGGCGCATCAGACGCTCCGAGTCGACAAGGTTTTTAGAGCATCCTAACGTAATCACATTGACTTCGTTCTTCCTCATTCGCCAAAAAGTGATGCTACGAATTCCTGCTTGCGGAATACTTGCAGGTCTTCTATCTTCTCTCCTAAGCCGATATATTTTACAGGGATGTTGAATTGATCAGATATACCTACCACGACTCCGCCTTTTGCCGTGCCGTCTAATTTGGTAACAGCAAGAGCGTTTACTTCTGTGGCAGCTGTAAACTGCTTGGCTTGCTCGAAGGCGTTTTGCCCCGTAGAGCCGTCCAAAACAAGCAAGATTTCTTGAGGAGCATTGGGGACTACTTTCTGCATCACACGTTTTATCTTGCTAAGTTCATTCATTAAACCGACCTTATTGTGTAGACGACCTGCTGTATCTATCAATACGACGTCGGCTTTGTGTGCCACTGCCGAAGCAACAGTATCGTAGGCTACCGAAGCGGGGTCGGCACCCATCTTCTGTTTGACCATAGGTACGCCCACACGCTCTGCCCATACGCTGAGTTGGTCTATGGCAGCAGCTCTAAAGGTATCTGCCGCTCCAATCATTACAGACTTGCCCGCTTGTTTGAATTGATAGGCAAGTTTTCCAATGGTCGTCGTTTTGCCTACGCCATTGACCCCTACTACCATAATTACGTAGGGAGTTTCGCTTTCGGGTATCTCGAAGCTATCGCCATCAATAGTTCCACTTTCGGAAAGGAGAGCTTCGATTTCTTCACGGAGGATACCGTTGAGTTCGCTTGTAGAGACGTATTTGTCTCTTGCCACACGAGCCTCGATGCGTTGTATAATTTTGAGTGTTGTGTCTACTCCTACATCGCTGGAGATGAGTATCTCCTCCAAGTTGTCCAAAACTTCGTCGTCTACTTTGCTCTTACCGACCACGGCACGAGAGATTTTCGACAGTACAGATTCTTTAGTTTTCGCAAGACCTGTATCTAAGGTCTCTTTTTTCTTTTTTGAGAACAGTCCGAATAGTCCCATAACGCTACTGCTTGATTGATTTGTTACTGTGTGTGGCGATTAATCCATTCTTTGTTTGTAGTCTTCGTAATCGAAGGCGCGAAGTAACTCTTCCTCTCCATTAGAGCGGAGTAGTACTAAGGCGGGGTGTGCTATGCCGTTGAACATATTAGTCTTTACCGTAGTGTAGTGAATCATATCTTCAAATATGATTTCGTCGCCTACTTTCAACGGTTGTTCAAAGCTCCAGTCTCCCATATAGTCGCCACTAAGGCAGCTATTTCCTCCTAAACGATAGGTGGGTTGTCCTGCTACGGGAGTACTATTTGCCCCTCGTACAGTGTTGGTAGGGCATCTCTAAACAATCGGGCATATGACAGGTAAAGGAGACATCCAAAATAGCCGTTTTTATACCATCGTGTTCTACTATATCTACCACGTGGCTACGTAGGAAGCCTGTTTGCCATGCAAAGGCACTACCGGGTTCCAGTATTACTTTTAGGTGAGGGTAACGCTGACGAAAAGCTTTGAGTACTGCTATGAGATGATCTACATTGTACTCCTTGTGAGTCATCAGATGTCCTCCGCCGAGATTTAACCACTTGGCTTCTCGTAGGGGAGAGGCAAAGTCTCGCTCTATTATGGAGAGAAGTTTTTCTAATTGGAAGCTATTCCCCTCACAGAGTACATGGCAGTGTAACCCCTCTATTCCTTTGGGAAGATGTAATCCTAACTCTTGTGCGGAGATACCAAAGCGAGATCCTGGCATCGCAGGGTTATATAGGTCTGTTTCTACAGGCGAGTATTTAGGATTGATACGTAGTCCGTACGAAATATTATTTTGAGAGGGGGTGCCAAGGCTACTATATTGGGAGAGTGAATTGTAGGTAATGTGACTACAATACTTCTCCCACTGAGCGAACTCTCTGTTTTGATAGGCGGGCGAAAAGGCATGCGCTCTCTGCCCCAATTCCTCAAATCCGAGTTGTGCCTCCCACAGAGAACTCGCAGTACTGGCAAAGTTGTACTCTCGAAATATGGGGAAAGTTTTCCACAGAGCAAAAGCCTTAAAAGCTACAATTATCTCCACTCCTGTAGCATCAGCTACGGATCGGATAAGTGCAAGATTGCGACGGAGCAAATCCTCTTCCATTACATAGCAAGGTTGCTCCCTATTCCAATTGGTCGTTTTCACATAGCAAAGGTACGCTTTTTTGCTCACCTATTGTTTGCCAAGTGTCTATAAAGTGGATAGTTAGCTCTTGCGAAAACTATTCGGGTAATAGATAGAGTCGGCTTGGGGTGGTGCGTCGAAGAGTTTCCAAGTTAAGGTCTTGCTCCAAAGAGATACCATGGGCAAGTAGTTCTTGTTCAAAGGTTTTGTAGCAAAGTTCGGGATGATTGTTTTCGTGACTCAGATGACAAAGCCATACGTGTTGCATATCGGCATGATAGACCGCTTGTAGCATCTGTGCCGATTCTATATTGCTAAGGTGCCCCCGAGGACCTGCTACACGGTCTTTGAGCATGGGCGAGTAGGGGCCTAAACGTAGCATGGTGGGGTCATAGTTGGCTTCTAAAACGAGATACTTAGCTTTGTGTGCATAGTGGTACATAGCATCGGTAATATGTCCAGCATCAGTAATGAGCGTAAAGCTGAAGTCTCCTCTACAGATATGGTAGCCCATATTGCAAGCACTATCATGTGGTATACAGAAAGCTTCTATGGTAAAACCTGCCAAAGTAAAAGGAACAAACTGTTCTAACGCAATGTGTTTGGTACCCTCTAAGGTGTAACCGTAGGTGCGAGAGTGTTTAATGGCTTCTAATGTGGGGGCAGATCCCCAAACGGAGAGGTGATGGGCTTTGACCAATTTTCCCAGTCCTTTGATATGGTCGGCATGCTCATGAGTAACCAATACCCCTTTGATGTGTCCTGTAAGGGTAATGCCTTCTGCCGACAAAGTTTTGGTTATGGTACGTAGTCCGATGCCAGCATCAATGAGTAGCCCCCCCTCATCACTCCCCAAGTAGTAACAATTGCCACTGCTACCACTTGCCATACAGATAAAGCGAATCACTTGTGCGTTGTATTGAGATTAGGGGTGAGCTCTCCGCAGAGAGGTTGTTGCATTAGTGCTGCCACTTGCTCTCGGGATAGTCCTTTGCCTAAAAGGAACATTAGCTTGGTTAGGGCACATTCGGTGGTCATGTCGAAGCCAGAAACAACACCTATTTGTCCTAAGCGGATACCCGTATCGTAGCGAGACATATCTACCATTCCAGAGAGACATTGGGTTACATTGACGATGATAATCCCCTTTTGAACAGCTTCGGCTAAAAGATCTAAAAACCATGATTCGGTAGTAGCATTGCCACTTCCGTATGTCTCCAAAATAACCCCACGCAGCGAAGGGATAGAGAGAATGGTGCGTACAATCTCTTGAGGTAGTCCTGGGAAAAGGCGTAACACCACCACATTGGGATTCATTGTTTTGCCCACTTTTAGGGAGTGAAGTCCATCTTGTCCTACTCGGTGTATGTACATATTTTGGTAATTGATATGTATCCCCGCATTGGCAAGAGCAGGATAGTTATAAGAGGCAAATGCCTCAAATTGTTCAGCACTACACTTAATGGTTCTATTGGCACGCATTAAACGAGTGTCGAAGTAGATGCAAACTTCGGGCACCATGGGTAATCCTTCAGCATTGCGTTCGGCGGCAATCTGTACGGCTGTGATGAGATTTTCTTTTCCATCGGTGCGCAGGCGTCCAATGGGCAACTGACTTCCCGTAAAGATGACAGGTTTGCCCAGACCCTCAAGTAGGAAGCTGAGGGCAGAGGCTGTGTATGCCATGGTGTCAGTACCATGAAGTACTACAAAGCCATCGTAGGTGTCGTAGTGCTTTTCAATAGTTGAAGCAAGTTTTAACCATATATCCAGAGTGATGGCAGAGGAGTCGATAGGAGGGTCGAATTGTATGGAAGATATTTCGAACCCAAAGCGCTGTAACTCGGGTATTTGTTCCAAAAGGTAGGTAAAGTCGAAGGCTCGTAGAGCTCCCGTTAGAGGGTCTTCGATCATACCGATAGTTCCGCCCGTGTAGATGAGTAAAATCTTGGGCGATTGGGGGTTAGTGGTACTCTGCTTCATATCGTTTAACCTGCTGTGAGGGAAAAGTCTCTTGCTATGATACAACAAAGGTACAGAGAAAATAGCATTGTATTTTCTAATAGCTTTCTCGAAAGGCTTTTTATTTTATTGTAGAGGGGGGCGAAAGGGCTATCCGTACTCTCTCTTCCAAGGGTATAATGGTTTTGTGAGTTTGCACAGAGGGTTTCATGGGTTTGCACTGATGGTTGTAGGAGTTTGTAATAATGGTTTTATAAATCTATTGTTTACCACTTAAAACTATTGTGTAAACCCTCGAAAGAACTGTTTCGTTGATTCTTTTGCTGAGATTTGTACAATTTTATTTTGTTTCGACTCCTTTGTTACCTATGTTTTGGTATAATATGTTGTGTATGTCTGTAGATATACCTACTTTTGTGTATGTATAATAACAAATAGGTATAATAGTATGGCTGGATCAATCAAAGGAACAAAAACAGAAAAACACCTACTTGCCTCATTTGCAGGCGAATCTCAAGCTCGTTCTCGCTATACATTCTTTGCGAGTGTGGCTAAGAAAGAGGGATTTGAACATATAGCAGCTGTTTTTATGGAAACTGCTGAGCAGGAAAAGGAGCACGCTAAACGTTTCTTTAAGTTTCTCGAAGGAGGAATGGTAGAAATTACTGCAACCTATCCCGCAGGTATTATTGGCACTACGGCAGAAAATCTTTTAGCAGCTGCAGAGGGAGAAAACGAGGAACACACTGTACTCTATCCTGAGGCAGCCAAGGTGGCAGAGGAGGAAGGTTTTCCCGAAATTGCTATGGCTTTCCGTCAGATTGCTAAAGTAGAGGCTGAGCATGAGCAACGCTATCGCACTCTTTTGGAAAGAGTAAAGACCAATACCGTTTTTGAGCGCGAAGAGGCCATCCTCTGGCAGTGTCGTAATTGTGGTTATGTAGTAAACTCTAAGAAAGCTCCTGCTAAATGTCCTGCTTGTGTACATCCACAGGCTTTCTTTGAGCCGATGAAGCAAAACTATTAAAGTGCATCGTCTTTGGACGAACTTACTATAAATCTTTACTGTAAATAAAGAGTGTTCTAACGGGAAAGATTGAGGAAAAGGTCATAAGCATTGCGGAGCTCTTTGTAGCTTTGTACTCTCTAACGGAGAGAGCTTTATGACAGAGAAGATGCGTTTTATTTGTTTGTGGGGTTGCCCTTTTGGGTGGTTTCCTCTCGCTACGTTTTTGATGTTTGTCATATTGTGTAGTGTGAGTTGGCCGTCTAAAGGGCAACTTTCGTATTTTGTGTCGAGAGATACATTGTCTATGCCTAAGGGAGTGAGTATCGGGTTTGATACTCTGCTTGTCGAGGAAATAGAAGAGAGTTTGCTGGAAACTTCCATTGAGGACGATGCTACTCTCGAAGAACTTGCTCAAGAGTGGAGGGCAGAAAGGACCTTGTTAAGAGAAAATCCTCTCAATATCAACACCCTTACTCAAGAGGATTTAGAGTCTTTTGAGATACTATCGCCCCTTGCCATTAGGAACTTTTTCTTAGAGCGGCATCGACGAGGAGGAGCCTTTCATTCGCTATCAGATCTTAAACTTATCAATGGATGGGACAGAGCCTCTATTGAACGACTACTTCCCTATCTAACTATCGTACCTATTGAGTCTTCTTTTCGAGAGCAATGGTATAGACAAAAAGGAGCAGGGCGTTTACTTATGGCTTGGAGTGGTGTTGCCCCACGGGAGGAGGTGGCAGGCGAAGTTCCTTTGGGAGAGCCACGAACTTTTCGGGGAAAGTTGCACTATGGTCAGAAGAATCTTTATTCTTTGGGGGTGATGGCTACGAGTGGGCTCTTTGAACCTCTGTTACAAAAGGGGTATCCCTTTTTTGATCGTTACAGCTTTTATGCTTCCTTTGCCTTACCGCAACGCTATGTACAGCGATTGGTGGTGGGAGACTATCGCCTTTCCTTGGGGGAGGGGCTTGTATTACGCCAGCAGTTTATGAGTAGTCTCTATACGCATTATTTCTCTTCGGGCATATCAAAGCCTCTCAAAGAGGCTTTGACCAATGATGAAGCCTCTTCGATGCGAGGAGTAGCAGTGGAGTTTGGAGGCGATAGGTTACGTTCTCTACTCTTCTTCTCTTCCAAGATGCGTGATGCTAATTATGACGACGAGGGGTATTATGGCATCATATTGGGCGGTCGGCATAGAACCGATAAGGAACAAACAGGTAGGGCAAGGCTAAGGGAGTCTTCGTTCGGAGGCCGTTTGAGCTACCGTGAGAGTGGTTGGCGTATAGGTTTCAATGCTGTTACCCACTCTTGGGGTGATAATTTGCTTCGTGCTTTGCCTCGCTATACTTCAACTACAGCAGGAGAGCCTTTGGGGCATTGGAGTAACTTTTCTTTCGACTTCCACTATCAGACACTTTCGGGACGTATTGCTTCTATGGGAGAGGTGGCTTGGAGTGCTAATCGTTCTTGGGCAGCTGTGGGACGCTGGCAAATGAAATCTTTTGAAGGAGGACGTTATGCTTTAGTGGCTCGCTACCTTACCCCTCATTACGCTACTCTATATGGCAGGAGTTTTACCCACTTTGCTGCTCCGGGCAACGAATGGGGCGTAATGGTGGAGGGAGAACTTCCTCGGTGGAGGAACTGGACTTCGCGTTTCTTAGTTGATTATTACGGATCCATAGAGCCACGTTTTCGTCAAGAGAATTTAACGAAAGGGATTCGTCTGGAATGGAGTACGGCCTACGCTTCCAGTACCTTTTGGAGTTGGCAAGTCCTTGTACGTTATCAGAAGGAGCAACAGAGAGGGGGGATTTTTATGGAAGAGGCGGGTTGATTTGGTCGCCTTCAAAAGAGGATAGATATATACTTTTTGTACGTTATCGCAACGGACAAGCTCCCTTTGCTATGGAGAGGAGTAAGGGGTGGAGTGTAGGGATAAAAGCAGATCAAAAGGTGCACCATCGAGGGCGCTATGGTTTTCTCTTGGCTTGGTTTCAGACAGCCAACCATGAGGCACGTTTATGGCTCCCCATCCATCAATTGTCTTGGGAACATCGGCCCGCTATGTTTTGGGGTAAGGGAATTTATGCAGATGGATATCTTCGTTTAGCTTTTGGAAAAATGACTGCTGTCGAGGGTAAACTCTCTTACACATCACTCCAACCCTCCAAGGAGAAAGGGGCTATGCTTCGCACTGGATGGGAGGGTGCAGTGGCGTTTCAACTCTCTTTCTAATATAAGAGACTTTATGCAATGTTTTTATTTACGAGTAAGAGGAGGATGCAAGATTTGCTCATAACGTTGGGGGGTAGAGAGCAATTCGCGTACCGCTTTTAACTGTTTGTCTTGTGGCAATATATAGCGGTAGTACCCCTTTCGATAGTAGGCGATACGTACTATTTGCCCTTCGATATACTGTTTGATGTCTTCCTTAAAGAGCGTGGCATCACGGCGTACATCCGAAGCGAGTTTTTTGCGAAGGGCTTGAAGCTCTTGCTCTGCTACAGAGTAGAGTTGCTCACGGCGCATAAGGTCTTCCATCTTATCCAAATAAAAGGTGCTTCCCGTTTTGTAAGAGAATTTGTTCTGCTCCAAATGGCGGATAAAATCTTCATACTCGGTATCAGAGAGGCGGAATTGCTCGGCAGGGGCTATTTGAGGGTGGGTACGTACGTAGTCGGTAACATAATCTGCTACAAGAGTATCTATGGCAAAGAAAGTAACTACCCCCGCTAAAGTATCTGCCGAGAGGTCCACATCGGGGGTAATGCCTCCCGAAGCATATACTTTACGACCTCCCAGTGTTTGGAAAGGTACTCCGAGAGAGTCCGTTTTGATACGTTCGGTACTTCCCAAGTGATCATAGTTAATCTTTTGGATAGAGCGTCCACTGGGTATGTAGTAATGAGCTGTAGTGAGTTTTAATAGTCCATTACCTGGGGTTACCAGAGTCGATTGTACCAACCCTTTTCCGAAGCTTTTTTCGCCCACAATAACTGCTTTGTCATGGTCTTGCAATGCTCCTGCCACTATTTCGGAAGCCGAGGCAGATTCGTCATTAATCATAACGACCAAAGGAATGTTGTCTACGATGGGAGATTCTGTTGTTGCGTATGAGGCGTTGGTTGTTACATTACGTCCTTTCACCTCCAGTACTTTAGAACCCTTAGGTAAGAAAAAGCCCAATATCTCTACCGCACTCTGGAGTACTCCTCCTCCATTACTGCGTAGGTCAAGAATTAAGCTCTTTAGTGGAGCTTGACTTTTTAGCTTTTCGATAGCTTCGCGAACGTCTTTTCCCGAATCTTGTGTGAAGGAAGAAAGTGCAATATATCCCATACCCTCTTGCACAAAATCCGAGAAAGCAACCGAATTCATCGATATTTTTTTGCGTTCGAAAGTAAACGAGCGAGCTGTTTTTTCTCCTCGGCGGAGTACTTTTACGGTTATCGTGGTACCATCTTCTCCTCGTAGTGCCTTGCTTACTTCGGAAGAGGTTGATTTGCGAAAGTCTTTTCCGTCTATTTCTAAGATACGGTCTCCCGTCTTTAAGCCTGCCTTATCCGCAGGTTGACCTTGCATAGGTTCGTTGATGACAACTACACTGTCGGGACGTTGATTTATGATAGCTCCGATGCCTGCATAGCTCCCTGAGGTTGCTTCTCGAAAAGTTTTTGCCTCTTCGGGAGACATATATTCGGTATAAGGGTCTAAGCGTTGGAGCATTGCATTCATACCTAAGGCATGTACTTTGGGGAGTGCTATGGTGTCTACAAAGTAGCGTTGTACACCAGAGAGTATAGTACCCGTTACTTGCAGGGCATCATAGTACTCTTTGCGATCACGTTGCTCACGATTTTCAGATTGTGCAACGACTGTTGCAGTTGTATATAGAGATAAAAAAAAGGTAACCAAAAGGGTTACAGTAAGATTGCTTCTTTTCATATCCGCAAAGGTAATGATTATGGCAGTACGTAAGGATAGAGGAGGGAAAAATGTATTATACATAGAGGACATACCCTTAGCCTATCTTCCCCCATTGTTGGTCTTTGGGGTAGAGCTTTTCTAATTGACGGAGGAATAGTTGATGCTCTTCTAACTCTAAAAGAGGGTCTTTGTTGAGAAGATTGGCAACAGTTTCGATAACTGCTTGGAGCAAAACTATATCGCGTGTGGGTTCTGCTATTTTTAGCCCTGGGAAGTCTCCACTTTGTCTAGTACCTTCAATGTCTCCCGCTCCTCTTAGACGCATATCTTCTTCGGCTATTTTGAATCCATCATTCGTAGCACACATAACGCCAATACGCTGCTGGGCAGGGAAAGATATTTTCCTCTTGCTCATTAAAATGCAGTAGCTTTGTTGCCCTCCACGTCCCACACGCCCTCGCAGCTGGTGTAGTTGCGCCAAACCGAAGCGGTCAGAGTTTTCAATAATCATTAGTGTGGCATTGGGCACATTGACTCCCACCTCAATCACTGTAGTGGAGAGGAGTATAGGCACCCTGCCCGAGACAAATTCCTCCATACGCTCCTGCTTTTCTTGTGGTTTAAGTTTACCGTGCACCCACGTTACATTGTGGTAACCATACAATTCGGCAAATTGGTTGTAACCTGTTTCTAAGTTTTTGTAGTCCGACTCTTCTGTTCCTTCAATCATGGGATAGACGACATAGACTTGTTGTCCCGATTGGATATGCTCTCGCAAGAAATGGTGTACTCGATGAGCTTCATCATCGTAGCAATGGAAAGTTTTGATAGGTTTACGCCCAGGGGGAAGTTCATCGATGATAGAGACATCTAAATCACCATACAGAGTCATTGCCAATGTGCGAGGGATAGGTGTTGCACTCATAATAAGAATGTGTGGAAGAAGCAAAGGGCTTTTCTCCCATAACCGAGCGCGTTGCATCACTCCGAAGCGATGTTGTTCATCAATAACAGCAAGTCCCAAGTGGGCAAAGACCACTCCCTCTTCGATGAGTGCATGAGTGCCAATGAGTAGTGATAGCTCTCCCGATTTTAAGTCAGATAGAATTTGTTGTCGTTCGGCACGAGTGGAGCTACCCGTTAGTACGGCTATTGACACTCTCAGAGGGGCTACAAGGGTTTGTAGCGATTCAAAGTGTTGGCGTGCCAATATCTCTGTGGGTGCCATCATACAGGCTTGTAGTCCGTTGTCTACTGCCAATATCATGGCAAAGAGGGCTACTAAAGTTTTTCCGCAACCTACGTCTCCCTGTACCAATCGACTCATTTGTAACCCCGAACGAGTATCTTTTCGAATCTCTCGTAGTACTCTTTTTTGCGCTTCTGTTAGTTCGTAAGGTAAGGCATCGTATAGTTGTTTGAAGAGGGTGCCTACCGAACTGAATTCATAGCCCTTGAAGCGAGCTTTGCGTTCGCTCTTGGTGAGTTGTAAAGAGAGCTGTAGATAGAAAAGTTCGTCAAACTTGAGTCGCTCTCGAGCTTTAGTCAGAGAATAGGTGTTTTTTGGGAAATGAATTTCTACCAAGGCTTGTGGTAGAGGCATAAGGGAATAATGCTTGACAATGAGCGGTAAGAGTGTTTCCTCTATATAGAGATGTGCCACGCTACAAATACGTGCCAAGGCAGAGCGAATATTGTCTGAGTCGAGGTAGGCTTTTTTCATCTTTTCAGAGGTGTGATACACGGGCATTAGCCTCCCGTAACAGTGTGAGCCTGTTCGATGGGTGTAACCTCTGGATGAGCTACCGTATAGCTCTGTCCGTAACGTTTGAATTTGCCAAAGACGATGTATTCTCTCTCTTCGGGATAGTGATTGATAAAGTATTGAGTGTTACGAAACCAAACTAATTCGACTGTGCCTGTGGCATCTGTCAGATAGGCTTTTAGGCGAGCTTTGCGTCCTACTCCCTCTCGTACATAGTGCTTTAGTGTACCTCGAATCTGTATTTCAGGCAAGTCGTCTCGCAACTCTCCGATGGTGTAGATTCGAGTACGGTCGATGTATCGGTAGGGAAAGTAATATAGAAGATCTTCATACGAATGCAGAGAAAGCTCTGAGTAGAGGAGTTGAGCCTTCTTTTCTCCAATGCCTGGTAAGTAGAGAAGAGGAGTGTCGAAATACTCAGAAGCCATAGTTCATCTCTTTATTGATAGGGAGTAGCTTTAGTTGCTTTTTGTTAGAAGCATCTCCATCCATAAAGCATCCAATGGACGTGTTATTTTGATATTCTCAACATTGCCTTTTACCAGAGTAGGCGCATGATGGAAATGAGCTTCATACACAGAGGCATCGTCCGTAAAATTAGTTCCAATAACGGATTGGTAAGCCTTAATGAGAAGGGAGGCTTGAAATATTTGAGGAGTTTGTACTTGTACCAATGTGGAGCGATCTACAGCTTGAGACCCTTTTGAGTAGAGTTTTCGTACCGAATCTACCATGTTAGTATAGGGTAAGGCCGCTCCTGTTTTCTCGGCTGTCTCTATAAGGGCGGTAAGGGTATGCTTTGCTATCAAAGGACGCACTGCATCGTGTACGGCAACGAGTCCCTCGTGAGGCACTCTTTGTAGTGCATTGTACACGGATTCGAAACGAGTAGTTCCTCCAGCAACTACTTCGTGAGGAAGCGTAAAATGGTATTGCTCACAGAGTTTTTTCCAGTAATCGAAATAGTCGTTTGGGAGTGCTAAAATGATCTGTGAGGCGAAAGGGGCAATGCGCTCTAAAGTATACATAATAAGAGGTTTGCCCAAAATAAGAGAGAACTGTTTGGGTAGTTCTCTACCGAAGCGAAGCCCCCTACCCCCTGCAGATTATAAAGCAACAAGGTGTAGACATTGTAATGCGATACAAAAGAGAATGAACGCCCCGTAAAGCGTTCATTACAAATATTATTTTTCTCGGATAAAGATATTGATAGGAATGCCCGAGAAGTCCCAGTTTTCCCGAATTTTATTCTCTAAGAAGCGTTTATAAGGTTCCTTGACCCATTGAGGCAGATTGGCATAAAAAGCAAACGAAGGTACCGCCGTAGGCAACTGGGCTACATATTTAATCTTGATGTATTTCCCTTTCCAAGAGGGAGGAGGAGTAGCTCGATGATAGGAAGAAGTACCTCGTTGAGTTGATGGGTGGGAATTCTTTTAGAGCGACGCTCATAGACAGCATTGGCAGTCTCTAATACTTTGAAAATACGTTGCTTGGTGAGAGCACTGATGAAAAGGATGGGAAAGTCCGAAAAGGGTGCCAAGCGAGCACGAATAGCCTCTTCAAAAACACGTATAGCTTGATTGCTTTTCTCTTCAACGAGGTCCCATTTATTGACACATACAACGAGTCCTTTGCTGTTGCGCATCACCAGAGAAAGGATGTTCACATCTTGACTCTCAATGCCTCGAGTAGCATCGATGAGCGCAATACAAACATCACTATTTTCGATAGCCCGAATGGAACGAATTACCGAATAGTACTCCAAATCTTCTTGTACTTTGCCTTTTTTGCGAATACCAGCTGTGTCCACAAGGTAAAAGTTAAGTCCGAATTTGTTATACTCTGTGTATATGGAGTCACGTGTTGTACCCGCTTGGTTGGTAACAATGTTACGCTCTTCTCCAATGAAAGCATTGATGAGTGATGATTTTCCTGCATTAGGTCGGCCAATGATGGCAAGTCGTGGGAGTTCTTTCAACTCGATTGCAGAGCTTTCTGGAGGGAGAGCGTTGACAATAGCATCTAATAAATCGCCCGTTCCAGAGCCGTTTATTGCCGATATGCTGTAAGGGTCGCCCAATCCGAGGGCGTAAAATTCGGCTGCCTGATAGCCGATTTCAAAAGTATCGGCCTTGTTGGCTACAAGTAAGATGGGCTTCTTGGAGCGTCGAAGTAGGTCGGCTACTTCTCTATCCAGATCCACCATGCCATTCATAACATCGACCACGAAGAGGATTACATTCGCCTCTTCAATAGCTATCTCTACTTGTTTGTTTATTTCGGCTTCGAAAATGTCGTCACTGCCAGAGACCCATCCGCCTGTATCTACAATAGAAAAGTCTCTTCCAGTCCAACTTGTATGGCCGTACTGACGGTCTCGCGTTGTGCCAGCTATTTCCGTAACGATGGCTTGTCTGCTACCAATAAGACGATTAAATAGAGTGCTCTTTCCTACATTAGGACGCCCCACTATGGCTACTAAACTGCTCATATATGTTTTTAGTCTCTAATCCAATTTGTTCTTAGAGAGGGAATGCTCCACTCTTTTTATATATCCAATATCCAAAAAGATATTTACCCCTCAATGGAGGGTAGGTTGTTATTCAGTGAGTATAGGTATTAGTCCAAAGAATATCCAAAGTTGGATAAATCTTTTTCATTGTGTCGCCAATCTTTTTCTACACGAACGATTAGGTCTAATCGTATATGTTTGCGGAAAAATTGTTCTAGCGGACGTCGAGCAGCTATACCTAAATTCTTGATGGCAATACCCTTGTGTCCGATGATGATACCTTTTTGACTTTCACGCTCTACTAAAATGATGGCCCGAATATCTATTTTGTTGCGCTCTTCGCGAAATTCCTCTACCACTACTTCTACGGCATAGGGCACCTCTTTGGTGTAGTAGAGCAAAATTTTTTCACGGATAATTTCCGAGACAAAAAAACGAGCAGGTCTGTCTGTTAAGGCATCTTTTTCAAAATAGGGAGGAGAGACGGGTAGTAACTCCTCTATACGACGTTTGAGAGGGGCTAAGTTGAAACGATTGGTCGCTGATATGGGGATTATTTCTGCCTTGGGAAGAAGTTCGTGCCAAGTTGCCACCAATTCTTCTAAACGCTTCTGGTCGGTTAAGTCTATTTTGTTGATAACTACCAAAACGGGGCACTCCATTTGTGCTACTGCGGAGAGAAAGTCGCTGTTTTTGGTTGCCTGTTCCACAGTATCTGTAACATAGATAAGAATATCTGCATCTGTGAGGGCTTGCTCCGAGAAAGCTCGCATCCGTTCTTGTAGCTTATATCCAGGTTTTAGTACTCCAGGGGTGTCTGAGTAGACAATTTGTAAGTCGGGAGTGTTAACGATGCCCAAGATACGGTGGCGTGTTGTTTGTGCCTTAGAGGTTATAATAGAAAGTCGCTCCCCAACTAAGTAGTTGAGGAGTGTTGACTTACCCACGTTGGGATTTCCTACAATATTTACAAAACCAGAGCGATAAGGACGGTCGGTTTGTTGTTCAGTATCTTTTTCTTCGATCATTCGTTGTCCGTCTACATCTTATTTTGGATCATAGCCCCATTTTAGGTATACGGCTCCCCACGTATATCCAGCTCCAAAAGAGGTAAGGATTAAGTTGTCTCCTTTTCGGAGCTTTTTCTCCCACTCCCACAGGCAAATGGGGATAGTGGCAGAACTTGTATTCCCATACTTCTCTATGTTTATCATTACCTTTTCTTGAGGCACTTTTAGAGTACGGCCTACCATATCAATAATGCGTAAATTAGCTTGATGGGGTACTACCCATGTAATGTCTTCTTGTGCCAAGTTATTGCGCTTCATTACTGTACGACAAGCTTCTGCCATGCCTGTTACGGCGTATTTGAAAACGTGAGTTCCCTCTTGATAAACAAAGTGTTCCCTACGTTCAACTGTCTCTTGTGATGCTGGGCTTGCGGAACCTCCAGACTTCATAATGAGGTGCTCTCTACCCACTCCATCTGTGCGGAAGAGGGCATCCATAACTCCATAAGGTTCTTCTGTGGCTTCGACCAAAGCACAACCAGAACCGTCCCCGAAGAGTACACAAGTCTGTCGGTCTGTATAGTCAATCGCAGCAGACATCTTTTCCGTGGCTACCACTACAATTTTCTTGTAACGACCAGAGCGAATGTAGTTAGAAGCAGTTTCTAAGGCGTAGAGCCAACTGGGACAAGCAGAATTTATGTCGAACGTAAAAGCGTTGCTACAACCCGTTTCAAATGCAACGATAGAGGAAGTAGAGGGGAAGTGATAGTCTGCCGTATTAGTGGCAAGTATAACAGCTTCTACAGTTAGGGGGTCTATGTTATACCGCTCAAACATACCTTTTACCGCTTGTATAGCTAAATAGGATGCCCCTAAGCTATGATCTTTGAGGATGCGACGCTCTTTGATACCAACACGAGTCATAATCCACTCGTCGGAGGTCTCTACAATCTTTTCTAAATCTGAGTTGGTTAGCTTGTCTTCAGGCAAATAAGCTCCTACAGCGGTTATTGTTGCATTTATTGGGTTCATAATTATAGTTTCTGCGTTTTGTTTCGCTTGGTCTTAATGTTCTGTATATGTATAGGAATTTTATGATTAAAGCTAAAGCTTTCCTAAACTGACCACTAAGATAATAAAAAACTGCTATGCTCCAATAGAAAAGCTCTCTCTAACTATAATAGGGTATCGGAAAAAGGCGAGTTAGCCCTTTTGCGAAGTCTTGTTGGAAGTATGAGGATTGTGTTAAAAAAAAGAGGTCTATCCACTAAAATAAAAAACTCAGCCCTGCAATAGACTGAGTAGAACAAAACGAAGTTATGTATGTACGCGAGATGAGATTTGAACTCATACACCTATACCGGCACTACCCCCTCAAAGTAGCGTGTCTACCAATTCCACCACTCGCGCAAATAATATCTGTGTGTATATCACTTAGTACTAAGTTTATCTAAAGTACCCAAGACAGGAATCGAACCTGCACGTTGTTAAACACTCGCACCTGAAACGAGCGCGTCTACCAATTCCGCCACTTGGGCTTTTGTGTCATTTTCTTTATAGAGAATGACTACTGTCGATTTCCTTCTTTCTCTATGATATAAGAAAGGACAGAGCCTCTGCTTTGTCCTGTTATATGCTCTCTCAATTTAATTTTAGAAGAGCGGTGCGGACGGGACTCGAACCCGCGACCCCCTGCGTGACAGGCAGGTATTCTAACCAACTGAACTACCGCACCAATATAAGCTCTCTTGAAGCACTCCCAAATCCCTCCTCTAAGGGGTTTGTTTGAAGAAGCACTTTCTTTTCGAAAGCGATGCAAAGGTACTACTTTTTTTGAAACCTGCAAGTCTTCTCCGATAAAATGTTGCTTCGAAAAGTAGACTCCTTCATTTAACTGTTTGATAGATAGTTAATAATCTTCGTGAAAAAGTTGGCAAGTATTCTTTGTTTTTTTTATTCCTCCGTTTCTTTTTCTGTTTGGTGGCTAATTTGCATAGGGGTTGCGTTAAGCATTTTTTTGCAGAAGGCGCATAGATAGCTTACCGATGAAAAATGGTATTTTATTGCTAGTTCGCTCAATGAATGGCGTTGCTCTCGGAGATCTCGATAAATGTAGGCAGCTTTTTGTTTGTGCATCCATTGAAGAGGAGCACAGTTGAATTCTGCCTTAAAAGCGCGTTTGAAAGAAGAGAGAGACATCTCTAAAAGGGCCGCCAATTCTTCTACATTTCTACATTCTAAATGGTGATTATATACAAAAGCTCTGAAACCATGATGCTTGCAGTGAAATGAAGCGAGGAATGCACTCAAATCTTCATTGTTGTAGAAGCGACGGAAGATGTGAAATAATTCTCGGAGTTTGTATTCATATATGGGTAGACCGGAGTGCCCTTCTATTAAGTAGTAGGCTACTAACTCCGTCCAACTACGTACAGCTGGTTTGATGGATAGACGTTTTATCTCTGAACGCATCGGTAGAGCGCTCTCATTATCTTCTTTTTTCCCTGAGGAGCAACTGCCTTTAATTTTCGGACAGATGCCTACACACAGTTGGATGCTGGGGTGGAATGTGATAAGAAGAAAGCGAACTTCTTCATCCACGGGTTTTACAGTCATTTCTGTGTAATAATTCAGAAGAAAAATCTCTTGCTTAGAGGGAGCATGCTCTTCATAAGGAGGTTCTTCTAAAAGTATTTCTCCCTCAATCGGTATAAGAAATGCATAGCAATCTTCTGTAGCAATCTTTCGCTCTTGTCCCTTGGATAAGTGTATCAAGACGGGCTTGCCTTGGATGGCTCGCATTATATGATCGGTATGAGCCATAGGATGATCTGCGAAGAGCAAATCTTCCTCTACGTCCAAATGTACTGTCGTGGGCGTTGGGTTCTTTTCTTTCATGCAAGTCTAAATGTTTAAGTCGTTTCGTTTGTTTTTTTGTGACCTCTTTTTGATTTAATAGGACATAGAGAGGGATACAGTTCACGAAGATAAGCTATTTCTACTATTATAGATGTATGAGAACGGGGAAAAAAGACCTTTTTTACAATTATTACATGGAAACACGCTTTCCTTCTATCTGTCGCTTCTGTTTATTTCTTATCCTGTTGTAGTTTATCGAATGCTAATAACATCTTTTACTGACAATAATTAGTTCTAACTGGAATAGCCCTATGCAACAGAGAGATGAACTAAAGAAGACAAGAATGTTTAATATAAATCTGATTTTTGAGGAGAGATTAACAAAACTGTTTCATATTACCGTGTTCACTATACTATTGTTGAGGTTTAATTTATGTTGTGTAGCTTTTCTCCTTCCTTCTCCAAACTCAAATCTTTCTAATAGGGCTATTCTTCCTGTGTATGAAGCAAACTGATCTCCAGTTATTACAATTATGGTATTCTGGATAGTATTTAATAGTCTTTGAAAAGAGGAGGCTGTCTTTGCTTAACCCTCTGTGTAAACAAAAGAAAGGGTCTTTGTAAATGCTCCTAACCCTTATACCTTTCTTTGAAAAGGTATAAAGGGTTGAAAGGTAGAGTATAATCTCTTCGAGCTTGTTGCTAAATGAAAGATTTGAGAGATGTACTTTTTTTTGTACATACTTTCCAAAGGGTGAATTAAAAATGCCCGGAGTGTTTGGATGGAGGAGATGAACGTTATAGCTATTTGCGAAAAACACCCTCCTCGAATAGTCGAAGAGGGTGCTTCCTTATTAATAGGGTCAAAGTCAATTCAAAGAGAGTTATTCATCAGCTTCTTCTTGCTCAGAGTAGGCTTTAAGAAGCTTTTCTTGTACTTCCATAGGAACTAATTCGTATGAGGAGAAACGCATAGAGAAAGAGGCTCTACCTCCAGTAATAGAACTTAGTACCGTAGAGTAGCTCATCAGCTCTTTCAATGGTACTTTGGCAAGAAGTTGCTCGTATCCTTTCTTGCTATTCATCCCCATGATAACCCCTCTTCTACCTTGCAAATCGCTCATAACATCGCCGATATAATCCGCAGGAACAGCTACTTCTACATCGTACACTGGCTCTAAAATCTTCGGAGCGGCTTCTTTGAAGGCAGTGCTGAAAGCATTACGCCCAGCCAGCATGAAAGATATTTCATTACTGTCTACAGGGTGCATCTTGCCATCGTAGACAATAACGCAGACGTCTCGAGCGTAAGAACCCGTTAGAGGTCCTTGCTCCATACGTGCCATAATTCCTTTCAAAATAGCAGGCATAAAGCGAGCATCAATAGCACCCCCTACAATGCTGTTGATGTAGAGTAATTTGCCGCCCCATTCGAGAGGGATTTCCTGCTTGTCTCGAACCGTAATTTTGAACTCTTGTCCTCCAAATTTGTAGGATTCTGGTATGGGTTCTCCTTCTACGTAGGGTTGGATGATGAGGTGTACCTCTCCAAACTGTCCAGCACCACCCGATTGCTTTTTGTGACGATAATCGGCTCTTGCAGCTTTGGTGATAGTTTCTCTATAAGGGATACGAGGCTCTGTAAATTCGATATTGATTTTGTCATTGTGTTCCAAACGCCATTTGAGAGTGCGTAGGTGGAACTCTCCTTGTCCCTTGACTAATGTTTGTCGTAGCTCCTTGCTTTGCTCTACTACCCAAGTAGGGTCTTCTTCGCTCATGCGATGGAGTGCTTCGACCATCTTTTCAGCATCGGCAGTGTTTGCTGGCTTAATGGCTCTTATATATTTGGGTTCGGGGAAATCAATCTCTGGATAGGTCCAAGTGCAATCCTTCTCATTGAGAGCATTGCCTCTACGTACATCTTTTAATTTTACGGTTGCTCCAATGTCTCCTGCTTCTAAAGCATCTACTTTGGTACGGGTTTGACCAGCTACCATAAATAACTGACCTAAACGCTCTTTAGAGCCACGGTTAGCATTGACAACGTCCATCCCCTCACGTGCTGTACCCGACATTACTTTGAAGTAGGAAACTTCTCCAATATGGGGTTCTATGGTTGTTTTGAAGAAGTGTAAACTTAATGGTCCTTTAGCTTCTGGAGTAACTTCTTCAGCATTGTCTGTAATAGGGTAGGGCACTTCACTTACTCGCGGAGCCACATCTCCTAAGAATTCCATGGTACGACGTACGCACATATCTTTGGCGGCAGATACACAAAATACGGGATACATATCGCCTAGGACAATGCCCTTGCGCATTCCTTCGATGATTTCCTCTTCAGATAGAGATCCTTTTTCGAAGAAGCGGTCCATCAATGTTTCCTCATGCTCAGCAGCAGATTCGATGAGTTGTTGGCGCATTTCTTCGGCTGTAGCTGTTTCAGAGGCTGGTATTTCCAGTACTTGAGGTTTCCCTCCCTCGGGTCCCCACTCGTACATTTTCATGCGAAGTAAATCTACCACTTGGTTAAAGCCCGCTCCGCAAGCTACGGGATATTGTGTTACGACCACCTTGCTACCATATCGCTCTTTAAGTTGTGCTATGGAGGCATGGAAGTCCGCTTTTTCATGATCCAATTGATTGATGATGAAGAGGGCAGGCTTCTTCATGCGTTCAATATGTCTGAACTGATTGATAAGCCCTACCTCTACGCCATATTGAGCATTTACTACCATAAGACAGCAGTCGGTAACGTGTAGAGCTGCTACGGCAGCACCTGTAAAGTCATCACTTCCAGGGCAATCTATGAAGTTTAATTTGCGATCTGCCCACTCTACACTAAAAACGGTAGAAAACACAGTATATCCATACTCTTTCTCTACCGGAAAATAATCACACACGGTGTTGGCGGAAGCAATATCTCCGCGTCGTTTTATAAGCCCACTCTCGAAAAGCATAGACTCGGCGAGAGTGGTTTTCCCAGCTCCAGAACTTCCCAGTAACGAGATATTCCTGATCTCCTCTGTTTTGTATTGTCTCATAACGAAAGGATTTATTAAGTGTTTAACATATTGCTTTGATAGCGAGGCGTAATATTATTCCTTGTTCTCTCAAAACGATGCGCAATTTAGTTATAAAACCACAAATAGACAAGCGTAAAAGGAAAATAAATAAAACTCCGTAGTGGAAGAGTATTGTCATACTGTGATATATAAAAATATAAAGAGAGTTGTTGCCTTGTTGTGCATGGTTTTTTATTTATTTTGTCGTATTGTGTGTAAAATACTTTTATAATTCGAGAAGTTGTTTTAATTTTGAGCCTTTGTAGAGCTGTACTAACGCTGGTCTAACGAGGTTCTGAAAGCGAAGTATGGTATAAAGTGATTTATAGAACCTCTTATTACTATCTCTTAAAAGATTTTCAATGGAAATGAAAAAAGTTACTAGTTTATTTTTATTTGTGTGCTTGCTTCTTTTCTGTTCGTTGCAATTGTGTGCTCAGGAGAACCAGAATTGGAGCTATGATTTTGAGGATGCTAAGAAGGCTATCGGCGACCGACATAAGAGGTTGGAGCTGACTCTCAACAACTTAAAATGGGTGAGCTATTCGCTACGATGCAATGGAGATGCTAATGATTATGTAGATGGTAAAGGCTCGGCACGTATCTATGGGGAGAAGGCTTCTATGAAAGAGTACCCCTATTTACAATTGAAAGAGAATAAACCAGGAGGGATTGGTACTGTATCTTTTGATTATCGTGCTTATAAAGCTCATGAGAAATCTCAGATTGCTTGGGTCTTGGAAGTGTCGAAAGATGGGGGTGCTACCTGGAGTCCTGTAGGAAACTCTTTTACTCCAACAATGGAGGTTGCTAAATTGTCCAGACGTGTTAATGTCGAAGAGGGGCTTATACGGATTATTCGTGCAGACTATTCTTCTTTTGACTTAAAGACAGGAAAAAGTTTTTCTTCGGCATTCAATATAGATAATCTCGTTATTACGGATTGTGAAGCAGAAGAACCTGAACAGCCGATGTTGAGTTTCAGTGACTCGGAACTACCCTTTGGAGAAATTTACAAGGGAGCAAGTAAAACAATGAAAGTTGAGCTTGCCTACAAGAATCTTTTGAATCAACCTATTACCATTAGCATTGCGGAAGCTGGAAAAGAGACTTTTTCTGTAATGCCAAACACTTTTACTCCTCAAGAGGCTTCTGGAACTTTAGAGTTGGAAATAACTTGTACTCCCTCTTCCTTGGGTAGACTCCAATCCTCTTTGTTAGTTGTCTCTGGTCAACTTTCTGCTGAATTATTGCTTAGTGTTACAGCTATACGCCAACAAGGAGTTTATGTTTTTGGCGGAGGAGATGGTAGTAAAGAGTCTCCTTACTTAATGAGTCTTCCTGAACATCTCTGGGAGTTGTCTACTGCAGTAGATCAAGATAGGAATAGTTTTGCTGGAAAGTATTTCAAACAAACAGCCGATATTGATATGTCGGATTACAAAAATCTTGTACCTATCGGAACGAACTTTGGAATTCAAGGAACAGACCAACGTGTTTTTAGTGGTTATTATGATGGTGGAGGGCATAAGATTAGTAAGTTGACCCTTAACTTTAGCGGAAAGAACTACATAGGGGTTGCTTTGTTTGGAATATTAAAAGAGGCACGCATTGAACATCTTACTTTGTCGGATAGTAATATCCAAGCCGATGCTGTTGTAGCTGGTATCGCTGCGGCTATTATGGGTTCACATATTTCGGATTGTCATGTGGAGAAAAGTGTTGTCGTAACTGCTACTAAGCAACCCTATGCTGGAGGAATTGCTTGTGGTGCTTTTGAGGCTCCCTCTACAATAGAGAATTGTACAACTTCTGCCTCAATTGATGTTGTCGCCTCAATAGGAGCAGGAGGGATACTTGCCGTAAATGCAGCACAAGGAACAACTATTTCTAAGTGCGTTAATATGGGGTCTGTTTATGCAAAAAGAGGGCAAGTTTCTGGTATTGTTGGATATGTAGAAGATGCCCCATTAACTATTCAGGACTGTGCTAATACAGGAAAAATATCAAGTGATGAGGCTGTCGTATGTGGGATAGTTGGGCTATTATATCCTGGCATTCGCTCGGCAGTTACAGTAACCTATTGTTACAATGCAGGTATTGTAGAGGGAGCAGAAAAGGTTTATCCCATTACTATAGGAGCTGTGGAAGCTTCGCAAGTTTTCAAGTTGGAGCATTGCTATTATAGTAGTGATCTCTATTCTCCTTCTGAAAATCCACTTGGCGAGCCTTTGACTACGGAAGAGATGAAAGGTGAGCCTCTTTTGAAGGGGCTTAATTTAGGAAGAGACTTCTATCCATGGCAAATTTTTGAAGGTAAGAACGATGGTTTTCCTTTGCCTTTTGGAGATGGTTCTTGGAAACCTTCTTCTATTGGTTCGGTTGAAGTTACAGATACTTTCTTTACGGTAGAGAAAGGTAAACTGATATCTCCCGATGGAGTTCGTATCGTTGCTGTATATGCTTTGGATGGTTCTGTCTGCAATCCAGATACTCTCACAGAAGGAGCTTGCTATGTGGTGAGAGCTATTAGTAGTAGAGGAGAGTGTATTGCACAAAAGATAATAGTTCCCCAATTATAATATCTCGAAAACTATGAAAAAACATGTTCTTAAAACTTTGATGATGGCATTGTTCGTCTCTTATCTCTCTTGTATTGCCATGGCTCAAGAGCAAAATACAGAGCGCATTATTCCCTTGGTGGAGCATTGTGTGATTCCTGTAGGCTCTCTATACCGTATGCCTATTAAGGAGTACAGTAGCAAAATGGTGGATCACGTGTCAGGAAAGAAGCGTTACGTAATTCGTTACGAGAGCGATAATGCGAGTATAGTAAAAGCCAATGGAAATACTTTTGTTGCTAAATCTGTTGGAACAGCTCAGTTGACAATGACCGCGTATAAGGCAGTGCCAGGCACTAATGATCAGGCGGATTTGACTGCTCCGATTGGGAAAGCTACCTTTACCGTTGAAGTGAAGCAGGAGGTACCTCTCGTGATGCCCCCAATAGATTTGCCTTGGGGAAGTTCTCGTGAATTGATTACTCCGCTTCTCACAGAAAAAGGCTCAAAACTATTTACCTCAACTTATTGGGATATGCACCCCAATGTTTCTGAAGAGTATCGTGTCGGGATAGAGGCTTTTCTCAATCAGAATATGGATTTTCCCGTGACTCTTCTAACCTTCAACTCCAGAAACCAACTTTATCGCAAAACACTTATTGCCTCTTCTTGGGAACGCCTAAAAGTACCAAAAGTCAGTGCTGTCTGGAAGTGGCTTAAAGAGCAGGGCTTCGAGGATAGAGGCATTAATGTAGGGAGTAATATGTGGGAGATGTACCATACTCCTACTCAAACTCTTGCCACGGTAGGTTATTTGGCTTTTCAATCTACGCTGTATATGTATGTAGACTTTTTGTACGACAATAAAGAGATAAATGCAGTTGAAACAATAGGAACCCATCAAAATATAGAGTTGGAACTTTCTCAAAAAGGACATGATGTAACAATAGTTCACCCTCAGAGAGAGAAAGGAGAGGTTTTAGTATTTAACTCTTTTGGAGAGCGTGTTGTTGAGAGACAACTGGTGAATGGCAAGTGCGAACTTCCCAACCTACCTTCGGGATTGTTATTTGTAGTTGTTACAGGAGCAAAGCCTGTTAAGGTGTTTATCCCTACTCATTAAAATTTTGTTATGAGGTCTCACAAAAAGGCAACAAAAAGCCTTTTTGTGAGACCTCACTGTGTGTATAGCCACTTTCGTAAGGAGAGGGGCTTTTTACTGTTCGTACACAGCAAGAAACCTCGTGTTACAAAAGGTCTAAATATTCATTTCTATACCGAAACTGAATAGTTGATTGATCTGTATTCGGTAGGGATTTTCAAGTGTTTTGGGTACAGCATCGTCGAAGCGAAGGTGTACGTTGAGACGTGTAGAGAAATACTTCGAAAGTGCAAATATGAAAGTATTTTCCCATTCTGTTTCGATGCGCTTGTAGCTCGTATTGTAGTACAGACGCGAACGCCATGCAAAAGACTGAGTTATATCGAAGTCCAAATTGGCGCGGAACATAGATCCTACGGCACTATAGATACGTTCGCCTTTCTTAAATCCATGACGAGTCAAATCCATATTTCCATTTAATGTCCATCGCAAGTCGTAGGCTATTGGGGCGAAGTTTACTTCTAAGCGCACTTTGCGACCATAGTAGGTGGACGATTTGTGTTCGTATACATACTTTATCCCCCCTCCCACTGTGGTAATTACGGGAGAAAAAAGGTCAGACAGAATCTTGGTTTTATTTTCTTCTCTCATTTTGAAAAATTGGTACGTACCTCCGCATCAAGTGTGTAGAAGAAGTTTTTAAGAGGAGACTCCCATCCTATATTGGAGCGTAGACGGAGAAGATCATCGGCTACACGATAGCGAGAAACTGTATCGGCAGGGCTTGTAAAAACGCTCAATCGCCACTCAAGTTCATTGTTCCAAGAGAGTTGTTCTTTTTTGTAATCTGCTTTGAATAGCTGACGATTGTATAGGTTAAAGTTGCTATTCCCACCTTTGTGCCAGTTGGGCGATATATAGGCTTGAGAGAATTGTAGTACACTGTTCCATCCGAAAGACCAGTATTGGCGAGGCAATAAGATTTTTTTGATACCTCTAAGAGGGTCTTGTACAGTAGGCTTTGGAGGTTCGGACAGAGTGATTTGTGCTTCGCTGGGAGCTATCACAACGTGTTCTATCTTATGAGCCAAAAGGTCGCTCTCTGTTTCTTGAATTAACTCTGGTCTTTGGTTTTGTAGCCATCGAAGTGCCTGTAACTCCATCTTGTTGCCCTCAATAATTTCTTCAAAAAGGATTTTTTGCTGTTTTGAAGGGTTGCTTTGAAGAGTAATGTTAGGAACAGAAAAAAGAGGCTTTTCTATGTGAGTAATATCTGCCATGTAGGTAGAGAGAGGCATAGTAAGCCAAACGGGAAGCCATGATGTATAGGCTGTGGTATGGGATAGTGGTTGATTTCTATTGCGCAAACGTTCCAATATGACATCTACTCCCTCTTCTATCTCTGTTGGCTGGTTATGGCGTATACTATCTGTGTCGGTAGTGATCGGCATTGTATAATCAGAGGTATAGAGCTCCATTTCCTCTCCTTGTAGAGGAATACCCTCTACCTCTATCCCCCCCTCATACTGTGCCGATGCTGTAAGGGGTGTTAGAACTAAAAGAAAGATTAGTAGCGTGATGCGAATTTGTGAACGTAACGAGTAAATAATATTCATAGACGAAATAGTTTTAACATTAGTCCTTTTGTATATGAAACAAAGGTAATTATTTCCCCTCTTAAGCTCAAAACTTGTTTCTTGGAGGATAGAAAGTTACTGGTAGGAAGTCGCTTTTAGGCATTGCTATTGTCGGGTCGTTTCGAAAAAGCATGTAGAAAGTCTGCAAAAGAGCAGTGTCTATTAGGTAGAATAAGGAAAGAGGCGCTGCTCTTCTCACAGAAATTAGTTGCTTATATTAAATGGAAGTGATTGTTGGGGAGATATTTCTTCCTTGTTAATGTACGTTGAAAAACAGTGTTGAAAGAATATTTTTTTTAAGTCTGATTGTTTGGAAAATACAGATATTTGGACTAATTTAGAGGCACGAACAAGAAATCTATAATTACAAACCCTATAAACAACAAAGATTGGAATATGGCTAAGACAATCACATTTAACGAACTTAGAAGCATTAAGGATAGGCTTCCCGATGGAGCTACACAGCGTATCGCAGAAGAATTGGGGCTCAGAGTAGAAACCGTACGGAACTATTTCGGTGGAGACAACTACGAAGATGGTCGTAGTGCTGGTATCCATATAGAGCCTGGTCCAGACGGGGGCATCGTAGAAATTGATGATACAACTATATTGGATAGAGCGTTGGAAATCATTGCGGAGATAGAAGGCTGTGAAAAGAAGCAAGAAAACGAGTAAACAGACTTCTTCTTTTTTGCTCCAAGGCAAATAAATAAAAGAGTTTCACCGCTCCCTAAAATTAATAGAGGGTTTGTGAAACTCTTTTTTACAAATAATCTCTTGTACTAAAAAGTATGAGATGCTTCTCTTCCGAACGATACTCCATTTGATTGAAGGAGTTTACTCCAAGGAGTTCATTCGCTACCTCTTTCCCTTTCCTCAAGCGAAAGGATTTGAATATAAACAACAAAATCTAAAGGAGACGTTAGCTATGAAAAAAGATTCACAAGAGGGATTCAATAACTCCTCACCTAACCAAGAAGAGAAATTAGTAACGTTGGCTATTCATACTTTTGAGAAAGCCAGATACTGAAAACAATGCTTGAAACTGAGGGTATCGAGGTTTTTCTTCAGAATGTGAACCAGCTTTTACCCGTTGTTTCGGCAGGGGTGCGTGTGCGTATCAAAGAGAGCGATTTACCTAAAGCACTCGGGCTGATAGAAGATAGTAATTGGCATCGCACGAAGTGAAGGAAGAACTCAATACATTGGACAACTATGTAGAGGGTAAGCCTCTTGGTGCTGTGCCTTATGTGTTGGTCCCCGTAGATTTTAGTGATTTTACCCCCAACGTAGTAGCTGTTGCTTTTCATTTTGCTGCTCGTCGCAATTTGGAAGTAATCTTGCTACATGCCTGCTATAATCAGATAGTTACCTCTCCGCTTATGTTTTTTGGAGAAGTGCAAGCTGTGCCTTCTAAAGCCGAGCTCAATACGCATAGAGAACTGGAACATGCTATTAAAAAGATGGAACAGTTGGAAAAAGAGATTCAAGAACATATCGAAAAAGGGGAGTTACCCAAAGTTACTTTCCAATCTATGGTGCGTGGTGGTGTGGCAGAAGATATTATCCTTGCCATTGCTCGTCAGGCTCCTCCAATGGCTATCGTTATGGGTACGAGAGGGAAGTCTCGTCGCAACGATGATTTGATAGGTTCTGTTGCTGCAGAAGTTATTGATAGAGCTAAGGTGCCTGTTTTCATTGTACCAGAAGAGACACAAGTTACCGATCTCGCTAAGATTGAAAATGTAGGTGTTGCTACCAGTTTTGATCAACGAGATTTCGTTTTGTTCGATCGTATGATGCATTTGATGGAGCCTAATACTCCGAACTACCGCCTTTTCAACATCTCTCGTTCTGCCAAAGAGTGGAGCGACTTGGAGCTTAGAGCTATGACCGAGTATCATAGGGTACACTATCCTAATAGTAAGATTGAGTTCTCTAAACTCGATGAAGGAGATTTCTCTGAAGCTCTAAACACCTTTATTACTGAAAAGAAGATTGGTTTGGTGGTGGTGAACACTTATCGTCGTAACCTTTTTGCTCGCTTCTTTAACCCCGGTATGGCACGTCGTATGCTCTTCCATGCTGGCACGCCTCTGCTCGTGATGCATAGTAGCTCTTGGCGTTAAGAGGGGAGATAACACCTCCTACGCCTCAAAATCGGGTTTGAAAATCTCTATTGCCGAACTGAGTAGGAGGACTCTAAGAAACATAGTTTAGAAATACATAGGAAAGGATGCTGTGGCAAAATCGAATTTTGCCGCAGTATTTTTTATTTCTCCTGAACCTTGCTACCCTATGCGATAGCGCTTACGGATTTATTTATCAATTTCCAGATAACAGCATTTGAAAGTAACAATCTTTTATCAAATTGTTCTATAAATTGGACGATTTTTCTGCACATAAGTATAGAGATTGCTCTATATACAGCGCAGATTTTTTTCTATATACAGCATGAAATTTTTCTATATAGGCAAAGAAATGATTTTATATACGTAGAAAAATCTTTGTATATACGTAGAAATAACTCCGTATATACGCAATAAAATATCCGTATATACGCAATAAAATATCCGTATATACGCAAAAATATTTCTGTATATACGGAATTATGACTAAACCCTCCTAAAAATCAACTTTTACATACATAAAAACCTCACTGTTTCCTATCATACAGTGAGGTTTCTACGGTTTACGAGAGAGCTACGCTCGAAAAGCCTCTCAGCTTAGAAGATAATAGAGTATTCTCTGAGATATCCTCTTCTTGTTAGGACAAAAATAGAGCATCGATAGAGCATTGTTCCGAGTAAATACTGCAAACATTACTAATACAAAAGGAAATAATACGGCTACCATATCGATGATATTTTAATGCTATTTTTTCTTCTTGTCCGCGAAGGTAACACTTTTCTTGATGGGCGTTGCTCTTATTACGAGAAAATACCTACTCTAAAAAAGCAAAACTTTGCTATTTAACTGAAAGCTATGTAAATTTGCAAAAGAAAGTCTCTCTTGTGTTCTTTATTTTCTGGTAATCTGGTTTTAATAACAAACAATAATGAAACAAATCAATAAAATGAAAAATCTTTCACTAAGGAACATGTCCGTGGCGATAGCTACGCTGTTCATTGTAATGTTTGCAATGCCTTTCATGGCAAAAGCGCAGACCAAATACGACCTCGAGATAGCAGGGGTTAAAGTAACGTCGAACAATTGCAACGACCTCTCTGCGATAGATGGTGTCAGTGGAACAGTTAAGTACGACCCCAGCAGTAATACGCTTACCCTTGATAATGCAACAATTGATGTAGGAGATGATAAAAACTGCATTTTCGCAGAAAAGGAAAGTGCACCTCTTACAATTGTAGTCAAAGGAACATGTAGACTCGCTTCCACCACTTGGTCTTCGCTTAATATTTGGGGGAATACAACTATTTCGGGAGATGGAGAGCTTTATCTTAAATCGAATCAGAGCCGTTCGATTAACTTGGATAAAGGTGCCACTCTTACCATTGATGGGTGCAGTATATATGCTAAAGGTGCGAGTGGCATCTCGGGATTCTATCAGTCGAGCGATGCTAAACTCGTTATTAAAAATGCAACTGTAACCGCAGAAGGTACGGTGGGTGCCATCTGTTATTTGGTATCACTCAGGCTCGAGGGCTGTGGAATCACCGAACCAGCAGGGGCGACATTTAACAAAAGTAAGCATGCCGTATGTGATGCATCTGGCAATATTACCAATAAGATTGTCATAAAGCCCACAGTTAAATACGACCTCGAGATAGCAGGGGTTAGAGTAACGTCGAACAATTGCAACGACCTTTCCGTCATTGAGGGTGTTAGTGGAACAGTTAAGTACGACCCGAGTAGTAATACGCTTACCCTTGATAATGCAACAATTGATGTAGGAGATGATAAAAACTGCATTTTCGCAGGAAAGGGAGCTATAGCTCTTACAATTGTAGTCAAAGGAACATGTAGACTCGCTTCCACCACTTGGTCTTCGCTTAATATTTGGGGGAATACAACTATTTCGGGAGATGGAGAGCTTTATCTTGAATCGAACGAGAGCTGTTCGATTAACTTGGATCAAGGTGCCACTCTTACCATTGATGGGTGCAGTATATATGCTAAAGGTGCGATTGGCATCTCGGGATTCTATCAGTCGAGCGATGCTAAACTCGTTATTAAAAACGCATTCGTAACTGCAGAAGGTACGGTGGGTGCCATCTGTTATTTGGTATCACTCAGGCTCGAGGGCTGTGGAATCACCGAACCAGCAGGGGCGACATTTAACGAAAGTAAGCATGCCGTATGTGATGCATCTGGCAATATTACCAATAAGATTGTCATAAAGCCCACAGTTAAATACGACCTCGATATAGCAGGGGTTGGAGTAACGTCGAACAATTGCAACGACCTTTCCGTCATTGAGGGTGTTAGTGGAACAGTAAAGTATGACCCCAGTAGTAAGATTCTCACCCTTGATAATGCAACAATTGATGTAGGAGATGATAAAAACTGCATTTTCGCAAGAAAGGGAGTTGTAGCTCTTACAATTGTAGTCAAAGGAACATGTAAACTATCGTCCACCACTTGGTCTCCGCTTAATATTTGGGTGAATACAACTATTTCGGGAGATGGAGAGCTTTATCTTGAATCGAAAGAGGGCCGTATTAACTTGGATCAAGGTGCCACTCTTATCATTGATCGTTGCCGTGTAGATGCTAAAGGTGAGAGTGGCATCTCGGGATTCAATGAGTCGAGCAACGCTAAACTCGTTATTAAAAATGCAACTGTAACCGCAGAAGGTACGGAGGGTTCAATCATCAACTTGGCATCTCTTACACTCGTGGGCTGTGAAATCACCGAACCAGCAGGGGCGGTATTTAACGAAAGTAAGCATGCCGTATGTGATGCATCTGGCAATATCATTACCAATAAGATTGTCATAAAGCCCACAGTTAAATACAATCTCGAGATAGCAGGGGTTGGAGTAACGTCGGACAATTGCGACGACCTCTCCGTTATTGATGGCGTTAGCGGAACGGTCAAGTACGACCCGAGTAGTAACACCCTCACCTTGGAAGATGCAACGATTGAGATAGAAAGAACATGCATCGAATCAAGAGTAGAAAATCTTACCATTGTAGTCAAAGGAACATGCAGTCTCTCGTCCCCTTCTGCTTCTATTCTCACTCATGAAAATACAACTATTACAGGCGGAGGAACGCTTTCCGTGGCATCAGTCAAGTCTTGTGCAATTTACCTGCTTAAAGCTCCTCTTACTATTGATGGCTGTCGTGTAGAAGCCCAAGGTGCATATGGTATAGCAGGAGATAGCGAGGAGCATCTTACCATCAAAAATGCAACTGTAACCGCAGAAGGTACGAAGGGTTCCATCTGTGATTTGGTATCACTCACGCTCGAGGGCTGTGAAATCACCGAACCAGCAGGGGCGGTATTTAACGAAAGTAAGTATGCCGTATGTGATGCATCTGGCAATATCATTACCAATAAGATTGTCATAAAGCCCAGCAAACCAGACGCTATTGAACGCATTAGCCTGGAAGAGCCTGCTTATCGTGGCATATACAACCTACTTGGGATTAAACTCAATATCCCGTTTGAGCAACTGCCTTCTGGAGTCTACATCGTAGATGGCGTGAAAGTGTTTAAGAAGTAAGTAAAATCCTAAAGAGAAAAGAGAGGGCTGCGGCAAATTTAGTTTTGCCACAGCCCTCTTTTTGAAAGCTCACGACCAATGGTTCGGACTTATTTTACTTCTGGTGATTCGATAACCTCTTTGATGATTTCCCCTACGGTGGGGTGAGGGAATACCACAGCTGCTAAATCGTGCGCCTTGATACCATGTTCTATAGCTACGGCAACGGTAACAATCAATTCGCTGGCAGGGTTTCCGATGATGTGAGCTCCCAAAATATACCCATTGTCATCGAGCAATATCTTGCAAAGTCCATTTGCCATCTCATTTTCTGCCACAAATCTACCTGCAAAAGCCATAGGTAATTGATGCTTATGGTAAGAGATACCTTCGTTGCGTAGTTGATCTTCGGTTTTCCCTACTCCAGCCACTTCGGGGTGGGTATAGATGATGCCCGGGATAGCTTTGTAGCTCATTGCCACTTGCTTGCCCAAAATGGTATCTACGGCTACCTCTCCTTCTCGAACAGCGGTATGTGCCAACAGGGAGAAGCCTGTAATGTCGCCGATAGCATATACGTTGGGCTGTGAGGTACGCATCTGTGCATCTACTTTGATGCCTCTGCCTGCCATTTCGAGACCCAAAGCCTCTGTGCCTGTTATTACGGGACGCCTACCTACGCTTAAAAGCACTTTTTCGGTGGCAATGCAACTACTATTGCCCTCGAACTCTACGGTAATGCCCTCGGGAGATATAGCTGTTACTTTGTGTTCCAAGTAGAATTTAACGCCCAATTTGGAGTACTCATCACGAAGTAAAGCCCCCATCTCGCTATCCATACCACCCAAAATCTCGGGAAGCATCTCGATAACGTGTACTTCTACGCCTACTTTGGCAAAGAAAGCGGCAAACTCCATACCGATTACTCCACCACCAATGATGGCGATAGATTGGGGTAGCTCTTTGCTTTCCAACGCCTCTCGGCTTGTCCAGTACTCGATAGAGTCCAAACCGGGAATGGGAGGAATGGCAGTTTCGCTACCAGTAGCAAGAATAAGGTTCTTTGCTATGTAGGTTTCTTCGCCTACTTGGACGGGATACCCTTCTGCCGATTTGGGTTGTACCACAGCTTCTTCTGTTACAACAGTTACTCCTGCTGCGGTCATCTTAGCCTTAATTCCAGCCACTAACTTGCGTACAACTTTGCCTTTACGCGCGCTTACTTTGTCCATTAAGAACTGCTTAGCCTCGGCTTCGATACCATATTTACCAGCTGTCTGCACACTGCTCCACGTTTTAGAAGAGTAAAGCAAGGTTTTTGTCGGGATACACCCCTCATTGAGGCATACTCCTCCTAAGGCTCTCTTCTCTACCAAAAGAGTTGTAAGACCATGACGAGCGGCACGCTCAGCAGCGGTGTACCCTCCAGGACCACCGCCTACAATAATTACATCGTATAGCATTTTCTGTTGATTTTATTTCTTTTTGCCTTGGTTAGCTACAGCCTCTTGCAACGCACGTATCTCATCGGGGTCTCCGAGGAAGCGGTCTGCTACCAAATTCATATTGTCATCAAATTCAAAAAGATAGGGTACAGCTGTTGGAAGGTTTAGAGCTGGAATGTCTTCGTCCGAGATGTTTTTTAGGATTTTGATAATGCCACGTAAACTATTGCCATGGGCTGCGATGATGATTTCTCCCTGTTTTTGCACATCGGGGCGGATTACTTCTTCCCAGTAGGGGCGGATACGCTCAACGGTGTCTTTAAGGGCTTCTGTAAGGGGCAAACACTCTGCTGGTACACCTGCATATCGGGGATCTGAGAAAGGAGAGCGGGCATCTTCCTTTTCCATTGCATGAGGGGGTACATCATAGCTACGACGCCAGATATGTACCTGCTCGTCTCCATATTTTTCCGCCATTTCTGATTTATTTAACCCTTGAAGCTCTCCGTAGTGTTTTTCGTTAAGTTTCCACGATTTCTCTACGGGTATCCAGTCTAAATCCATTTCGTCAAGTACCACATTGAGCGTTTTTACGGCTCTTTTGAGGTAGGAAGTATAAGCCTTAGCAAAACGAAATCCTTCAGAGCGGAGCAACTTGCCAGCTTTATGTGCCTCTTCTACTCCCTTTTCTGAAAGATCTACATCGGTCCATCCGGTAAACCTATTCTCTTTATTCCACACACTTTCTCCGTGGCGTAACAATACTAAACGTTTCATAGCTTATTCATTTATTGATTTATCTACAAGGCAAAGATACGCTTTTTCTATCCCCTTACCTACTCTCTTCCCGTGCAAACGTTAAGAACCCTCCTCGGAAGGTCTTTCTTCTTCTATTTCATATTGTAACAACTATTTGTTTCGCCAAGAAGGAAGAAAAAGACTTTTCCTTAGGAATACTCTACTTTATTTTTTCTCCCTTCTCCTTTGATAAGATTGCTTCTTACTACTTCTTATTTTCCTACACAAAGGGCATATATGCTCCTTAGATAACGATAGCTTTGTAACCTATAATCCTTTGAGCTAAAAGGGTTATAGTTACGGCAGTTTGCACAGAAGGTTTGTGGCATTAGGATTAACCCTAAAGAGATGGATGTTTGTAAGCAATTATAGAATACTTTTAAGAGACCATTTGGGTCGAGAGAAGCCTTCCCAAAAAGCGAGGTGCAGAGTTCCTCTACTTTCTGTCTTAACTTCTACTCTCACTCTCTCTTACTTATCTCTCTGCGTTAGGAATATATATGCTTCTAACCTTTGGATATTCGATTTGTACACCAAGCGGATTTGTGCTACCTTTGTGCCTTGTACATTTGTGAATTACATAGGATAAAAAGATTTTACAATAGAGATAAAAGATGAATAGTACGTTTGTAACAGAAGAACCCCGCAGAGGAGTTATTACGATTTCTCTTGAAAAGGAAGATTATGCTGCTTCGGTAGAGAAGAGCTTGCGTAAACTGCGCAAAGAAATCAATATGCCTGGTTTCCGTAAAGGTATGGTACCTGCGGCACTCATTGCACAGAAATATGGTGCTTCTGTGAAGGCAGAGGAGCTTAACAAACTTGTTGGCGACTCGCTCATCAAAACACTTCAGGAGAATAAGGTCTCTTACATTGGTAACCCTGTAATGATGCCCCATGATCAGGATGTGGAGAAGAACGACAACTTCTCGTACACTTTCCGCGTAGCATTGGCTCCCGACGTAAATATAACCATTGATAAATCGGTAAAACTTCCCTTCCATAGAGTGAAAATGGACGATGCCCTGCTTGATAAGGTAGACGAAGAAATGCGTCGTCGCTATGGAAAAATGGAGCAAACTGAGAAGGCTACTGCCGAGGACTCTATGCGTGGTTTGCTCGTAGAGCTTGCCGAAGATGGTACTCCTCTTGAGGGTGGGCTTCGTGTAGAGGAAGTTTTGTTGCTCCCCTCTACTTTTGCTTCAGAAGAAGAGAAGGCTAAGTTTGCCGATGCGAATATCAATCAAGTAATTCGCTTCAATCCTTTCAAGGCCGATGGTGAAGAGATTGCTCTCCTTGCTAGTATGTTGAAACTTTCTAAAGAAGAGGCTGAGGCACATAAGGGAGATTTTAATTTCGAGGTTACTACTATCAATCACTTTGTACCTGCTGAATTAGGCGAAGAGCTTTATAAGAAGGTTTTTGGAGAAGATACCAACGTTAAGGACGAAAAAGCGTATCGTGAAGAGCTGGCTAAGATGCGTGCAGAAGAGTTGGATAAAGCCTCTCGTAACCTCTTTGTCAATGCTCTTGTAGAGTTTATCAAGGAGAAGATGGGACAACCCATTATTGATGATGAAACCTTCCGTCCTTTCGTTGCAGAGGTACAGAAAAACAATAAAGAAGAAGAGGTTACCGAAGAGAGCTACAAGGCTATTGTAGACTATGTAGTACTTACTACAGGTATCCGTTCTTTGGCAGAGCAAGAAGGGGTACAGCTTACAGAAGAAGATGTACTTGCAGAGATGCGTCGTACTGTAGCAGCCCGTATGGCGAGCTTTGGTTACGGAGGTCTTCCCGAGAATCTTATTGACGATATTGCTAAACGCCAGTTAGAAGAGGGTAATGTGCGTGCTGAAATTGAATTGAATGCTCTTATCCGTCTATTGGCAGACAATTTATTTGATAAGGTTACACTCGAAGAAAAAGAGGTTTCTATGGACGAGTTTGATGCACTCTTTCAACCCTCTGAAGCCTAAATTGTAGAAGTCCTTATGGGGCTTGATGAATAAGCATCATTTTCATACTATTTACTGATAAAGTGGAAGAGTTTCCTTCTGTTTCCGAAATGGAGCAGAAGGAATTCTTTTTTAAGACCTCTCCAATTTTTTAGTCAATACACTGGAAGGTCTGTAAGTATCTTTTGAATAGCGATGATAGTGCTTTTCAGAATGGTTTTCAGAATAGGGGTACGGAAAAGTATAGAGAGGGAGTATGAAAGAGGGAAATAGGGTCTCCCTTAGGAAAGAGTAGAGAGTTAATTGCGCTTGTAATGCCAGAGAGAGACACTTTTTTCTCCATCTAAGGGAAGTTTTATACGGAAAGTAGTACCAATACCCACTTCGCTTCGGAGTATAGTTATCCTACCATGGTGGTAAACCTCTACGATACGGCGAGCCAGCGACAGCCCCAATCCCCAACCATGCTTCTTAGTAGTAAATCCGGGGTGAAATACTTTGCGCCGATCTCTGGGAGGGATTCCTTTTCCTGTATCTGTTATATCTATTAGGGCATACTTGCCCTTTTGCTCTAAAGTAATAGTTATCTCGCCCTTTCCCTTCATAGCATCGACTGCATTTTTGATGAGATTTTCGATAACCCAGCTCCACAAAGAAGGGATTAGCTTGATGCGAATAACATCTTTCTTCGGTACATCTAAAAAGATAGTTACCCCCTTGCTGATGCGTTGTTCCATATATTGGACTATTTGGGTTATATCGTGGGTTATATTACGCTCTTCGTATTGTGGGGCAGAACCAATCTTTTGGAAGCGATGTGCTATGGTTTGCAGTCGCTCTATATCTTTGTTCATCTCATCTATGGGAGTTACATCTTGGAGTTCTCCTTGGAGCAATTCTGTCCATGCCATTAGTGAGGAGATGGGGGTACCCAATTGGTGTGCCGTCTCTTTCGATAGACCTATCCAAAGTTTATTTTGAGCATTTTTTTGTGCCAGATACCAAGCAATAATGAGGATGAGTACAAAGAAGATGAAAATGAATATCTGAATGGAAGGGAAGATAAAGAGCTCTTGGAGCGTAGAGCTATCGGAGTAGTAGAGGTATTGTCGCCCTTGTTCGCCCAAGTCGATAACGATAGGAGGGTAACGTTTCTTGAAGTTCGTTAGTGTGTGCGACAGCTTTTGGAGAGTATCTACTCCCTGTTTAAGTTCTATGTTGTTGTAAGAAATGATAGAATCCGCCTTGTTACAGAGGATAACGGGTATCGTTTTGTTGGAACGGATAATAGAGAGTAATACATTGAGCGAAGCGTCGGCTTCATTGCTTGCTAAGGCCTCTGTCGAGGAAGCCCAGAGCTCCATCTTGGCACGCTCTTCAGCAACCAGCCTTTTATGTAGCTTTTGGGAGAGTAATATCGGCACCGTGGCTACAATAAGGGCGACTAAAGCCAACAGAATGTTTAGCGGTCGGCGAAGCTTTCTGAATAGAGCTTGTCGTTCATTATCACATTATGCGTTTGTTGTAGAGAATTTTGTAGAGAAAGATACCTATGTGTAGAGACTAATAGCTCTAATGACTATTTCTTGGATTCTGTCGGTTTCTCCTCTTTAGATGGTTCTCCTTTCTTGTGCTCTTTCTTCTCTGCCTCTCGTTGTGCTTTTTCCTCGGCTCGGAGGGTAGACCTAATATCTTGCGATCTCTATTGGAGGGATTCCATTTATCTCCATATCGCTCTCGCATGCGTTGAATGTATTCTTCGTTCAGATTCTTTTTACTCCCTCCTTGTTGGCTACTCTTACTCTCTTTGAAGGGGCTTTGCAAGCCCGATGGGCGTTGCTTTTGAAGTGGGAGTTTGTTGAATAGCCAAGTCTCCTCAGAGGTAAACTTAGCCTGTACAGATAGCGCTTGGGGATAGAAATAGACAGGTTCTGCTTTTCGGCTCGGATAGGAGGCAGGATCCCAAAGGGCATTGTTGTTCAGGTCTACCCACATACGTGCGAAATAGTTCGCAGGGGGTAGATTGTTGATATATAGAGTACTATCTTTGAGAGGAAAGGTAATTAGTATTTCGTTCTTTTCGTTCAGTAAATCAATGTAGAGATCTCCGCCCTGAGGTAATTCGGGGAAAGTGAATTGCAAAGCTCCGAACTTCTCTTCACTCTCCACTGAGAAAAGAATTTCTCCCTTGCGACTCATAGCACCATATATGCTTTGAATAGCTGTAGAGTCTACTACCAATTTATAATTCGTCCCATATTGATAATTGGTAAGTAGGTGCAAAGCACAAGGATCGTAGGGAACGCTTCCCAAGGTAAAGGGTTCGGGCGTTTCTATACTATCTTTTACCGAATATAGATGTACTTTAGTGCTATCTACTTGGGCTATGGGCTCGGTGATGAAGATTTGTACAGTATCTTGTGTCGAACCCTTATACCAGCGTTCCAACTTCTTCTGCTCCACACTCACTAACCGTAGTGATGTTTTCGTACTGTCAAGGCGTATGGAATCCCCGGTAGGAGTTGAGGCGGAGGCTTTAGACTTTTTTAGCGATGGTCTACTGCGCCTCTCTTTTTTGCGATGTGCGAGCGAGAGAGTATCTATTTGCGTATAAACTTGTTCCAAGGAATCGGTGGCTGCATAGTTTATTTGTACTTCTAATGTGTCTCGCTGGTAGACAGAGGGGTCGCCTAACCAATAGGTTATTTCCTTTCGCTCGGTATTGAGTTGTAGTAGTGATAATTGCTTTTGTTCAATATCGGGGTGGAGTAAAGAGACTTGAGGTAATTCCTCTATGGGTGTATTGAATGTGAAAACAAGGCGCAGAGAATCGGGGCGACTGCTCTTTTGCAAGAATTGTTTCTTGGGGAGGTCTACCGAATAAAGTAGTAGGTTAGATTCTCTATCTTGGAACTCTACGGAAACAGAATCTCCCTCTATTTTTGTCGAATCAATGGAACTAATGGCGGGTACTCCTGCAGTCAGTGTATCTACTCCTTGCTGGGAAAGAGTATCTGTAGATACTTTTTCTATCTCTTTGTCCAACTCTTGCGGAGCTTCGGGCTTGTGCAGAGGAGGTGCGGCTGTAACCAGTTGCTCGGAGATAGCAAATCCTTCACTTCGTTGACTGTAACTAAAGGAGTGGTCTAAGTCGTTTAGTGCAAAAAGTCGGTACGCTCCGGGGGCGAGATGGCTTATGACAAAAGAGCCTTCGTTGTCGGTCTGAGCTACACGAAGTAGCGGACGTTTCTGGAAAAGAGTATCGCTTCCATCATGATGTACTCCTACCAAAATGTCGGGTACAGGTGCCAAACTTTGGGCATCAATTACTTTCCCTCGTATCTGTAAAGTATCTATAGAAGAACCCGTAGAGAAGGCAAAGACGAAACCCTCTAAAGGGTTGCCTTCGTTGAGGTCTACAATAGCGTCTGTAAAGTTGATGGTATAGGTCGTATTGGGTTTGAGATCATCTTCGTAGATTATAGTTATTGTTTTGCCCGTACCATGTAAAATGCGCGGAGGAGTCTGTTGTGGAGGAGAGAAGAAGACCTTTTCGTTTTGTTTCTCTACTTTGACATTCTCATTGAAGCGTAGTTTTATCTTTTTGGAGACTATGTTAATAGCCTCATTGGAGGGAATACTTCGGATAAGTTTCGGAGGAATCATGTCGTAAGGTCCCCCCTCGGGAGAGCTTGCTTAGCACATCCGACAATAACTCCTATGAGCAATGCGGAGAGAAGTAGATAGGCAATGTAGGTGGAGGTTTGTTTCATCCGTTTGTTTGATTGTTATAAAAGAATTGAAAACCCTTTTTGACCTTCTCGAACCACCTCTTCCTCTCCATGGGAGAGGCGTATAATAGAGGTATAACCTCCTGATGTAACGCCTCCATCTATAATAGTGTAGACCTCTTTACCATAGCATTCATCAATTAACTCAGGGTCGGTAAGGTATTCTGGCTCTTCGTGACGTATCGGTAACGATGCTGTCAAAAGAGGAGAACCTAAGGTCTCCAAAAGCAACGTAGTTATAGGATGTAGCGAGAGGCGTATCCCTATTTCGTGATTGTTTTGTAGCATTTTAGGAAGTTCCGTTTTGGCTGGCAGGATGTAGGTTATAGGTTCTTTCTCGTTAGCTTTGATGTATTGGAAAGAATGATTGTCCACTTTGGCATACTCCGATATAGAGTTTATTGAAGGACACATTACAGCTAAGCGGTGCTTACGCCAGTCCACCCCTTTTAGAGTGCATACTTTTTCGATAGCCCTCTGTTTGAGAGCGGAGCATCCATAGGCATAACCCAAGCCCGTAGGATATATAATGATATGCCCCTCTAATAGTTGGGCTACGACTTGGTCGATTGTATTCCAGTTCGGATTGTCAGTATAAATTTTTGTGAGCATAGCTTCTGGGTAAAAGGGGTTAGAAAGAGAAATAATGACTAAGTCGGATACTGTCTTCTAAGGTAAACTCCGATAGGTTTCGAAGCTGTTGCCAACTTTCGATGCGCCCCTCCCTATAAAGGATACGTTCCAAGGCAGAGCGTTGCAGATAGTTGAGGTATGGATGACGAGGTATAGCATTGTACGATACAGTGTCCCATAGTATGGGTTTCGGTAACGATGCTATGGAGAAATAGGGCTTTATCTCTTCATATCTCTCTTGAGTCATACCATATACTTCTTGTAGCTGTAGCACTGTATAGTAGCCTCCCAAACGCTGGCGATAGTTGATTATACGACGAGCAAAGGTAGGTCCTATGCTGGGAACTTGCGTAAGGGTTGCCGAGTCCACTCTATTCAAGTCGAGTACGATTCCTTTGGGGATACGTTTCTTCGGAGTGTAGGAAAGAGTTTGAGGGGGACCCACATAGTGGTCATTTGTTTCGAGTGTATCTCTATTTTGTGTCTTGGGCTGCTCTCTTTCTGTGCTGGGTAGGTCTTTTTGTATAGTTAGTGTATCTCCCTTTGCCAAGGCGAGAGAGGAGGGAAGTCTATCCGCTTTGCTCTGTGGAGAGAAAAGAAAAAGGAAAATTCCACTGGTCAAAAGTAAAAGGAGTAGCAAAAGTACCATCCGATCTCCTCTATTGAAGTGAAAAAACTGATTATTCATGTCGAGGCGAAGTTATCGAGACAATAGTTCCGTCTACTAATTCTATCCGTCTATCTGTCAAGTGAGAGAGATGCTCATCGTGGGTAACGATGATAATAGTCTGCTGGAACTCTTCGCGCAGTTCGAAGAAGAGTTGGTGCAACTCCTCTTTATTGTTACTATCCAAACTCCCCGAAGGTTCATCGGCAAGGAGTACATCAGGGCGATTGATGAGTGAACGGGCCACGGCTACACGTTGCTTCTCTCCGCCCGATAGCTCTCGTGGTTTGTGCTTTAGTCGTTCTTTTAAACCTAATCGTACCAGCATCTCTTCTGCTTGTTTCATAGCCTCTTTCTGTCTCACTCCTGCCATCATCGCGGGAATGGCGATATTTTCTTGTGCGGAAAACTCTGGGAGGAGTTCGTGAAACTGAAAGACGAAACCAATCTTTTGATTACGGAAAAGAGCCTGTTTCTTCTCGGACAAAGTATGCGGATTGATACCATTTATCCAAACCTCGCCAGAGGTAGGAGTGTCAAGTGTACCTACTATCTGTAAGAGGGTTGTTTTTCCCGCTCCACTGGGTCCCACGATGGAAACAATCTCCCCCTTACGAATAGAGAGATTGATACCTTTGAGTACTTCTAAAGTGTCGAACCTTTTATGAAGTTCTTTTATTAGGATAAAGGCTTCCGTGGAAGCAATCGAGGGGGTGTTTACTGTCATCATCTTTATAAACCCGATAAACTTCTGAGTATATAGCCTGCCATAAAACCTCCAAATAGATTGGGGAGATAGGAAATCGTGCCTACGGTGGAGCGTTTCCCTTTGTCTGTCGAAGAGCCTATTATAGCCTCTTCTAAAGCAATCTCGGACGAAAAGACTACGGGAATACCTTTCCTAATACCTCTTGCACGGAGATTTTTGCGTACAGCCTTGGCTAAAGAGCAAGTATGCGTCTGACCGATATCGGCAATTCGTAGGGCTGTTGGGTCTATTTTTGCCCCTGCTCCCATGGACGAAATCAGAGGGATACCATGTTCATAGCAGTAGGCTATTAGCTCCGTCTTGGGTGCTAAGGTGTCAATAGCGTCTGCCACGAAAGAATAAGTTGTTGTGCTAAAGAGTGGAGCAATATCTTGCACCTCTAAATAGGTAGTGCGTAGCGTCAAGTTGAGTTCGGGATTGATTCGGAGAAGTTCTTGTCCTAAGGCCTCAGTCTTGTACATCCCCACAGTGTCCTGATAGGAGACCATCTGCCGGTTCAGATTACTTGTAGCAACTTTGTCTCCGTCTACTATGGTCAGCGCTCCGATACCTGCTCGCACTAACATATGTGCTACGGCTCCTCCTACTCCGCCTGCACCCACTAAAAGTATGTGTGCCTGTTGGAAATGCTCTATACCCCTATCGCCTACCAGTAGACGTGTACGGCTCTGCATCTCCTCGAAAGGATAGGAGGGAGTAGGGACTTTTGAGGTCATCGGATATTCTTTCTATCAAGTTCTTTTTGGTAGAGGCGAGCATTCTTTAAGTGCTCTTCGAAGGTAGAGGCAAAGGCATGAAATCCTGAGAAATCAGCCTTAGCACACATAAATATATAGTTATGCTTGGTATAGTTGAGTACACTCTCTATGGTACTCTCACGTGGATAACAGATGGGGCCGGGAGGAAGTCCCTCTACTCTGTATGTATTGTAGGGAGAATCGAAGCGGATGTGCGTTTTTCCAATACGTTTTACAGTGAAGTTTCCCACGGCATAACGTGCTGTAGGGTCAGCTTGTAACTTTATGCCCTTGCGCAAACGGTTAATATAAAGTCCTGCAATGATGGGGTGCTCCTCTTCTTTGTTCGACTCTTCTTGTACAATAGAGGCTATGGTAATAATTTCAACAGGAGTGAATCCCTCTTGTTGGGCTTTCTTCTTACGTTCGGGTGTCCAAAAAGCATCGTATCTTTTCTTGAAATAGGCAATAAGAGAGTCGGCAGAGGTATTCCAGTAGAGAGCCCTCTCTTTATCTATTGTAGAGGAGGAGATACTGGGAGTGAAGATCGCACGTATAGTTATTGTGTCAAACCCCATAGTGGCACAGAAAGTAGGATCCTCGAGTCGTTCGGAAAGTTCGGTGGGGGTTATCTGAAGGTTTTCGGTGAGAGCTAAGATAAGTTCTTGTTGTGTGCGAGCATTCTTGAGTTGTACACGCACAGGTGTTTGCTCTCCATACTTTATCTCACTGATGATTTGGAGCATATTCTGTGATGGAGAGAGCTTATACTTCCCAGGTCTGATACCCTCTTCTATGTGAGAAAGTCGAGCAACGTGTCTAAATATGCGAGGATTTCTAATGACTACCCCCTTTTCTACCTGCTCAAAAATACGTTCTAAAGAGGTCGTATCTGTAATGTAGATATAGGCATCTTTTGAGGCAATTCCTGCAGGACGGAGCAACAGGTAAAGGGCACTGCCTGCACCACATAGTAGTAAAAGTAACAAGAGTAGCAAGAATCTTTTCAAAGAGCCTTTTTGCTTCTTCTTTTTTCTCTTCTTGTTCGAGAAGTTCCACTGAGGTGTGTAGTAGTTGCTACGTTTCTTTTTCATCTCTCTTCAGTAACCTTTATTTACGTTGTTGGATGGGTTTGTCTCCCTTTTTCACAGACCAGCCGAAATATCCTATAAACTCTCCTAAACCAAAGTACTCCCCATGGGCGTAGGAGAGTAGACCAGCACGGGACAAATCGAGCTTCCCCGTTTCGGGATTGAGGTAACTATCTTCGACCACTACATTGACAATCTCTGCCAAAAACATATCATGACTTCCCAAAGATTGTATAGAGCGTACTCGGCACTCTAAACTGATGGGGCTCTCTGCTATGAGAGGAGCTTGAATTATTTTGGCTGGTATAGGGGTTAGTCCAGACCCTTTCCACTTATCCTCTCTCTTACCACTTACCACTCCCACCCAATCTGTTGCTTTGGCCATATCTATGGTGGTTAAGTTAAGAGCAAACTCCATACTCTCTTTTATGATACCATGCGAGTGTCGCTCTGGGCGAATGCTTACGTAACACATAGCAGGTTCACTACATACGATGCCTGTCCATGATGCGGTGAAGAGATTGCTATGCCCCTTGCCATCTGCACAAGTTACGATAAGTGCAGGTAGCGGGCTAATCATAGTACCTGGTTTCCAGTGCTGTTTCATAGTAATTCTATCTGTTCGCTTTTAATCTTTCGCCCACAGTAGGAGCATACTATGGTACTCTCCTCGTTATGACTTGAGCTCCTAAACCTTGTCGCCATAGGCTCATGGTTAGTAATACACTTGGGGTTGGTGCAGCGCACTATCCCCACAATTTCTTCTGGTAGCTGCACACACCTCTTTTCTACTACTTTGTAGTTGCGTATAATATTAAGGTGTACATTGGGGGCTACCAAAGCTATTCGGTTGAGGATGTCATCAGAAACAAACTGGTCTGAAATTTTGATAATCCCTTTGCGCCCGAGCAATTTGCTATGAAAGTTGTTCCCAATTGTAATGGGTTGAGAAGCCTCTTCTAAGTGCAGAAGAGAGGCTACTTTGAATAGCTTGGACGAGGGGATATGGTCGATAACAGTGCCGTTGCATATCGTTGCCACGGGCATAGTTCGAAGTTTTGCTTTGTAGGGTTTTCTTTCATAGGGGTAAGCGTTTTAGGCTGTTACATCTATGTTTAATACCTCGCACAAGATAGATTGGCGCACGAAGAGCCCATTTAATGCCTGCTGGAAGTAGTAAGCTGAGGGGTGATGGTCTACCTCTTGGGCTATTTCGTGCACTCGAGGTAGTGGGTGTAGTATGCGCAGGTTATCTTTAGCCTTGCGAAGCATCGGATTGTCAAGTATATAGATATTTTTTACTCTTTCGTACTCTTCGATGTCGGAGAAACGCTCCCTCTGTACTCGTGTCATATAGAGTATGTCTGCTTGGGCAACTACTTCGGGAGTAAACTCTGTAACCTCTTCGAAAGGTATGTTGTGGTGTGTGCAGTAGGAACGATACTCTTCGGGTAAGGCGAGTTCGGGAGGGGCAACAAAAATGAAATGGGGCGAGAAGGGACTCATGCCCTCTATAAGAGAGTGAATGGTGCGCCCATACTTTAGGTCGCCTACCATTACGATGGTCTTTTTCTCAAGACTGCCTTGCGTTTGTCGTATAGAGTAGAGGTCTAAAAGGGTTTGTGTAGGGTGCTGATTGGAGCCATCGCCTGCATTGATAATAGGCTTGTCGGTAACTTCGGTAGCATATTGGGCTGCTCCTTCCAAGAAATGGCGCATCACGATAGCATCTGCATAGTTCGATACGATGCGTATGGTATCTTTGAGCGTCTCTCCTTTAGTGGAGCTGGAAGTGGCAGCATCGGAAAAACCGATAACCTTGCCCCCAAGACGACATACAGCAGTCTCAAAGCTGAGGCGAGTACGGGTCGAAGGCTCAAAAAAGAGCGTTGCAATTACATTTTTTTCTAAGAAATTTCGGTTGGGATTGCGTTCGAAAAAAGTGGCTCTGTCAAGGATACGGAGTATATCCTCAGGAGTACACTGACTGATGGATACTAAATTTCTCATCTTTATTTAGAAGACTTTTAGTTTGGGAGTGCATTGTAAAAAAGCCGAGACCCATGAGGCCGTGCAAGTACATCCTTGTAGCTTTATCATAAAAGTACACTGCACTCCACGACAAAGATAATGAGAATAGGTTAATATACATAAAGGATATTGCGGGCGATAGAGGCGTTGGCAAGAGAAGCTTTTCACACTCTCTTTAGGTTACTACTATGTGTATGATTGAAAGGGATAATGGTTACACAGAAAAGTATCTGTGTAAACTGCCGAAACCTACGAACCTTTTGAGAGAAACCTTTAACCCTTTTCAAGTTCCACTGTAATAACACTATTAGGGTAGTGTTACAGGTATCTGATTGGAGACCCTTGTTCACTACCGTATTCATCCTATTATTGTCGATGTTCAGACTCTGTTACATATATGAGAGTATACTCTTCTCCTTTATTATTAGCATCTTACATTTTTAGTTTTCTATAAAGTCTTGCAAGATGTTTATCACAGAGAACTTTTTCTTTCTCGTGAGATAGCTTCTGATAAGTGTTATTGAAAAATCACTATTTTAAGGTATTGTTTCAATTTGTGAATGTAACGAACTTTGCATCCCAAAGGAAGTAACCTTTTCCCAATCTAATGCAGGCAGTAAAGGATTATACACGTCAGCTATTGTTAGAAACCGCTCGTGGAGCCTTTTTCAAAAAAGGTTATAAGGCTGTTTCTATGCGTGAAATCTCCCAAATATCGGGTGTCGGATTGAGTAATATATATAACTATTACGACAATAAAGATAGCTTACTCGCAGAGGTGCTTTCTCCCCTTCTTGAGGCAATGGATAGAATGCTGTACAGACATATTGACTCTGAGTACCTAACGATGGATGTTTTTACCTCGGAGGAGATTTATGGGAAATGGTTGAAAGATAGTTTAGAGATTGTTGCTTTTTACCGGCAGGAACTAAAGCTACTACTATCTGCCTCGCAAAGTCCTAAATTTTCGGGATTTATGGATGAATGGATCGACAAAGGCACAGCTACAGGCATAGAGTATATGAAGCAGATGAAGGAGCATTATCCTGAACTTAACATTAATATCTCCCCTTTCTTTATCCATTTTGCTTCGTCTATTTGGGTCAATATGGTAAAGGAAATCATACAATATGAGGAGCTTTCGATGCAAGAGATGGAGTGTTTTGTAGGCGAGTATATACGTTTTAGTACAGGAGGATGGGAGAAATTGATGCGACGAGATAAAGTTTCGACCCCTTTCTCAAAAACGCTTCTTTTGAAAAGAGATTGATAAAATGAGGTTTAGTACAAGATATAGCTTCGTAAGCCAGTACAGTTAGTAGACAGAGCGGGCCATCCGAATAGGGTGGCTCGCTTCTTTTTAAGAACAAAACTGCATTTTGTTCTCTTTTGCCTCGAAGCTCTTATCGCGGTGTATAGATTAGAATAAAAACTTAAGTGTAAATATAAGATGAAAATAGAACGAATTAACCAATGGTTCCTCCGTTGTGGAACCTCTATTATTCGCCACCGATGGTGGGTTTTGCTTGCCTTTATACTTGTTTTAGCCGTAGGTTTGGCTGGACTCAAGCGCATGAACATCAGTACTTCATGGAATGATTACTTCCTTGAGGATGACCCCATGTTGTTGCAGACAGAACAGTTCAAAGAGATTTTTGGGAATGATAACTATGCTGCAGTGCTCACAACTTGCGATAACATATTTACTCAGCCCAATTTGGAACTACTTCGTAGGCTCTCTAATGAAATGCTTGACAGCATGGCGTATGCAGAAAAAATCACATCGCTTACCGATATTGAGTTTATGGTTGGTAATGAAGAGGGCATTGTTATAGAGCAAATTGTACCTGAAGATATACCCGATGAAAGAGAGGCTTTAGAGGAGATTAAGCGGAAGGCTTTCACGAAGCCCTACATAGCCAATCGTTTGGTCTCAAAAGATAGTAGACAAACATGGATCTTATTGAAACTTAGACCCTTTCCCGAAGATTCTATTTGGAAAGCTCAGGGAAGCATTTCGCCTGCTATGAGTACAGGAGCAGAGTTAGAACGTATCATTACCAAACCAGAGTACGCTACTCTTCATCCTAAGGGTTCGGGTATGCCTTATCTTACAGACCGAAAAATGGAGTTTGTAAACAAAGAAATGCCTCGCGTGATGGGTATTGCTATGCTGCTGGCAATATTAGTGCTGGCCTTTGCTACGCAGACTTTCCGAGGAGTCATTGTGCCTTTGATTACTGCGGCAAGTTCTATTGTCATGGCTTACGGCTGTGTAGGCTACTTAGGTATGACTATTGACAGTGCTATGATGCTTATTCCTATGTTGCTCGCCTTTGCCATAGCGGTGGCTTACAATATACATATACACTCTTATTTCAAACGGCAGATGCTCATCCATGGTAATCGAAAGCAGGCTGCAATAGAGGCTATTGGAGAGATGGGTTGGCCAGTCCTTTTTAGTGCTTTGACCACTTTTGCCGCATTGCTTTCCTTTTTAGCCATACCTATGGTACCGATGCATTTCGTAGGGGTAACCACTTCGACGAGTGTGATGCTTACATTCTTAATTGCCATCACAGTGATGCCTATTATGTTGAGCTTCGGTAAAGACAAAGAGCCTCACCCCGAGAGCAAAGCTAAAGAAGGTCTTTGGATGGATCGTGTGTTGGAACGCTGGGGTACATCGGTCCTTAAATGGAGGCGGATTGTATGGATAGTTTTTTTGACTATAACTGCCTTTCTTCTTTTTCAGTTTACAAAGATTGAAACGGCCTTCGATGTGGAGCGTACTATGGGACGGGCAGTACCGTATGTAGATGACATTCTCAAGGTCGCAGAGAGTGAATTGGGGTCTATGTATTCGTACGATGTCTTGATAGATTTGCAGGAAGAAGGGGCTGCCAAGTATCCCCACAACTTGAGGGCACTCGACTCATTGACTCGAGCAGTAGAGGCTTACCCACTAACCAAGCGTACTACGAGCATATTGAATACGCTTAAAGATTTAAATCGCACCCTGCATTCGGACGATGAGGCATATTACAAAGTCCCTGAGAGTGCCGAAGAAGTGGCACAACAGATGCTACTCTATGAGGGAGCTGGAGGTAGCGAATCTGAGTATTGGATAGATTATGATTACCGTCGCCTACGATTGAAAGTCGATTTAAGTGGCTATAACTCGGGCGAAGCGGAAAAGGAAATGCAAGACGTCAGTACACTGGCACATCAACTATTTCCCAAGGCAAAAATCTCTCCTGTAGGATCTTTGCCCCAGTTTACAACGATGATGCAATATTTAGTTAGAGGTCAGATAGCTTCATTCTTTATAGCTCTATTTGTGATAGGGATACTTATGATGCTTGTTTTTGGAAGTGTAAAGATTGGGCTTGTAGGGCTTATTCCCAATATTATGCCTGCCATTGTAGTGGGTGGGCTTATGGGGTGGATGAATTATCCGCTGGATATGATGACGGCAACTATTATGCCCATGGCACTGGGATTGGCTGTAGACGATACGATACACTTTATCAACCATGGGCATTTAGAGTTTGATAGACAGCGTAACTATAAGGGGGCTATCTTGCGTACTTTCCGTATTGTAGGTACTCCTATTGTACTTACAAGTATTATCATCTCTTCCAATTTTGCTGCTTACACGATATCAGCCTCGGTCTCTTTCATTCATATGGGGATTTTGTCCGTAGCAGCTATGTTATCTGCACTGTTGGCAGACTTGACCATTACACCACTTCTCTTCCGAAAGTTTCAAATCTTTGGAAAAGAAGAACTTCGTAAGGAATAACTTCGTTTGATGCTATCTATATGTACATAGCTTGATCAACTTTATAGTATCTATTTCATAATTGAGAAAATCGTATGTCAGAAAAGAAAAAATCTGTTCTAAGACGCCTACTTCCTTATGCAGGAAAGAAGAGCTATTTGCTGTATTTAGCGATGCTCTTTTCTGCATCATCGGGTATTATGCTCCTTATGCCTATGGTTTATATTCATAAGATTATAAGCCCGATTATCCTGATTGGTAGCTGGGGTGTAGATCATATCCGTCAGAATGTTATTGCTGCTGTTCTTTTTGCTGTAGCAGGTCTGTTACTATACTTCTTAGCTCTTATCGTATCCCATATTTTTGCTTTCGAGGTAGAGCAAAACATTGTCAAAATAAGCGTCAAAGAGATGATGCGAAAGCCTCTGGGCTTTTTCCTTAATCGTGATAGTGGATATCTTCGGAAAACGATTATAGATGGGGCTGCCGAAACACATACTATGTTGGCACATCAACTGCCTGACTTGGCGATGACTATAATTACTCCGTTCGTATTGCTCTCTTTTCTCTTTCTTTTTGATTGGAAACTCGGTTTAATAAGTATAATCCCTTTTTTCATTGGCATGGTACTTATGGGATTTATGACTACGAAACAAAACAAGAAAGTACGTGACGAATACTACGAAGGCTTGGCTCATCTATCTGCCCAAACAGTAGAATATGTGAGAGGAATACCCGTAGTTAAAACTTTTGCTCAAAGTGTTGAAAGTTTTGAACACCTATACGCCCTCATTATTGACATGAAGAATTTGGTCGTGAAGTGGAGTATGAGTTTTAGGAACAAAATGTCGCTCTACGAAGCTGTGGTAAGCTCTACGGCTTTTTTCTTAGTACCCCTTGGTATTCTCCTTATAATGAAAGGGGGAGATGTGCGAGAAGTTATAGGCAATAGTGTTATCTATCTTTTGATAGGACCTTTGTTTGGAGTCTTTGTGATGCGTAGTGCCGCCCTTCAAAATTTTACTTATTTCGCAGAGTTGGCTTTGAATAAAATAGAGGATGCTCTTCGGGGAGAAGAACTATCATACGGGGTGAAAACAACAGTCAAAGGAGGATTGGAGTTTCGCAATGTCTCTTTTTCCTATGCAGAGGAGCGTGTAGTAGACAATGTTTCTTTTACCATAAATAGGGGAGAAACAGTAGCATTAGTTGGTTCCTCTGGAGGGGGAAAGACAACTATTGCCCGTCTTGCTTCCCGTTTTTACGATGCCGATGAAGGTGAGGTACTCGTAGGAGGGGTTAATATTAAGGCGTATGAGAAAGATGCCCTAATGAGGAAAGTAGCCTTTGTATTCCAAAACTCGAAACTTTTTAATATGACTCTGCGCGACAACCTACTGTTGGGAAAACCAGATGCTTCCGATGAGGATATTCAGAGAGTATTGGTGCAGTCTGGGGCAAAAGAAATTGTGGACAATCTTGAACAGGGGCTTGACACATTTTATGGCAGTAAAGGCACTTATTTTTCAGGAGGGGAAGCGCAGAGATTTTCCATTGCGAGAGCCTTGCTTAAAGATGCAGAGCTGGTTATACTCGATGAAGCTACCGCCTTTGCTGATCCAGAAAACGAACATATTATCCAAGCCTCTTTTAAGGAACTTGCTAAGAATAAAACCACTTTAATGATTGCTCATAGGCTTTCTACTGTGGTGAATGCCGACAAGATAATTGTTGTCGAAAGAGGACAGATAGCCGAAAGTGGCACACACCAAGAACTCTTAGCTCAGAATGGGCTTTATAAAAAACTGTGGGATGAATATCAAAGAGCTGCTAATTGGAAGATAGGAGGAGATAAACATGAATAAGTATTTGAAAAAGAAGTACGCTATGTCGGAAAGAGGGGTCAGAAATTTACAAAAGTCTATTCTCTCACATACGGTTGTCAACTTGACCAAATTGTTCCCTCCGATTATTGGTTTTACCTTTCTCTTCCAATATCTGGGAGGATTTGGAGAGGAGAGTCGCTTGGCACACCTTAGCCTTGTGGACTATATAGTTGTTATTCTGGTCATGTTTCTTGTAATGTTTATAGTGGCAAGATGGGATTATATCCGCCTTTACGACAATGTGTACAACGAAAGTGCCAATCTCAGAATAGATATAGCCAATCGCTTAAAGAGCCTCCCTCTCTCTTACTTTGGAAAAAGAGATATAGCAGACCTCGCCACTACTATGATGGGAGACCTCTCTCTATATGAGCAGATATTCTCACATGCTGTACCTCATCTCTACGCTACTATTATATCTACTACGCTTATCTCCGTGATGATACTCTCTTATAACTGGAAACTGGGGCTTGCAGCTCTATGGGTAATCCCCATAGCTTTACTCATAGCTTTCCTTGCCAAGAAGAGAGAGCGCAAAGAGGTTAATCATTGGGTGCAAAGCAACCGAGAGGTTGTCAAAGATTTACAGGAGAAAATAGATCAAATACAAGAGATAAAATCCTACAACTTAGAAGAAAAAGCATTGGACGGTTTTTACGAGAAGCTGGACGCTTGCACTCGTGTCAAGGTAAAAGCTGAGTTTGTTTCGAGCGTTACTCTTTCTTTTTCGGCTATACTGATGAAGTTGGGCATCGTTACCGTTGCTATTTTGGGGGCTTATATGCTTATGGCGGGTGAGATAGATGTTTTGGTTTATATAGCTTACTTAATGCTTACGATGAGTATCTATCTTCCTATTGAGGGACTTATCTCTTTTATGACGATGATTGTGATGCTCGATGGAGTTGTGGCTCGCATTAAGGAGATAAAGACGATGCCCATTCAAACGGGTAAAAAGGAAATGCGGGTTGATAATTATAACATAGAGTTCAAGGACGTAGAGTTTGGCTACGAAGAGTATTCGGTAATCAAAGGAGTTAGTTTCACGGCTCGTCAGGGTGCTGTAACAGCTCTTATCGGCCCTTCGGGTAGTGGAAAAACGACGCTTGCCAAACTTGCTGCCCGTTTTTGGGATATTCAAATGGGTCAAATTCTATTGGGAGGGCAAGATATTGCCCAAGTAGATCCCGAAGCGCTTCTGCAATACTATTCGATAGTTTTTCAAGATGTAGTACTCTTTAACGCAAGTATCAAGGATAATATACGCATAGGGAAAAAGGGGGCGACCGATGAAGAGATACTTCGAGCCGCTCGAATTGCTCGATGTGATGAGTTTATTGATAGGATGCCAGAGGGTATAGAAACTATGATTGGAGAGAATGGAGAGCGACTCTCTGGAGGCGAGCGTCAGCGACTTTCGATAGCAAGAGCCATTCTTAAAGATGCTCCTATCATCTTGTTAGATGAAGCTACTGCCTCTCTCGATGTAGAGAATGAGAGCCTCATACAGGATGCTCTTTCGGAACTTCTCAAAGAGAAAACGGTCATTGTAATAGCCCATAGAATGAGAACCATTAGAAGTGCCGACCAAATAGTACTCTTAGAAGAAGGTAAAATAAAAGCAATGGGCACCGATGAGGAGCTAATGCAGCAATCGCCCACTTATGTGAAAATGATAGAGAGTCAAGTACAATAAATAGGAAAGGAGATTATACAATGAAAAAGATAGTTGAAATCATTTTGATAGCATCGCTCGTTGCTATAACGGGTTGGGCACAGACAGGTAGAGAGATAGCCCAGAAGGTAAAAGATCGTCCCGACGGAGATACCCGACAGTCGGAGTTGGTTATGCAACTTATCAACAAGCGTGGTAGCGTGCGAGAGCGCAAACTCACTTCGTACTCCATCGACACGGGAAAGGATAAAAAGGATCGAAAGAGCATCATGTTTTTCCAATTCCCCAGCGACGTAAAGGGTACAGGTTTTCTCACTTGGGACTATGAAGACCCGAAGAAGGATGATGATAAATGGCTCTATCTCCCCGCTATGAAGAAGACAAGGCGTATTAGTGGAAGCTCTGCCAAAACGGAGTATTTCATGGGGAGCGACTTTACGTACGACGATATGGGGCAGCGTAATGTGGATGAAGATGTGCATACCCTCTTAGGAGAGGAAGAGTATCAAGGGCATAGATGCTGGAAACTGGAGTCGATACCAGTGGATAAACGGTCGATTTACTCAAAGAAAATAGCTTGGATACGCAAAGACTGTTTGATACCCGTAAAGGTCGAATATTACGATAAGATGGGTAAGCTACATCGCTTGCTTGAACTCTCTCTCATCTCCAACGTAGAGGGTTACTGGGTGGCGCAGAAGCTACACATGAAGAATGTACAGTCGGGGCATCAGACTATTTTGGAGATAAAGAATCCGAAGTACAACCTTCCGCTGGAAGAGTCTAAGTTTAATGTAACTACATTAGAGAAGGGACGGCTTTGATGAAAAGGATATTCAGCTTAATAGGTAGAGGGGGCTTTTTGCTTTTCCTTGCCGTATGGACGCAAAACCTTTACAGTCAAGAGGAGGTGAACTCCTCTTGGCAGGTAAAAGGCTTTGTAGATACCTATCATGCGGTGCAGGTGCAAAGCCCTCATCAGTTGCTCACTTCTCGCACACGAGTACGGGCAGAGGTGGAGAAAATGTTTGGCGCTTCGACCCTTTTCGCCTCTTTTAATGCTACTCACAATGCCCTCTTAAAAGAGCGTTCGGGGGTTGAATTGCGCGAAGCTTACTTAGACCACAGGGCAGACCATTGGGGCTTTCGTTTAGGGCGACAACTGGTTATTTGGGGTATGGCAGATGGGTTGCGCATCACGGATTTAGTTTCTCCGATGGATATGACCGAGTTTTTGGCACAAGATTACGATGATATCCGTATGTCGGTCGATGCTCTTCGCTTTTTTGCTTTCAACGATAAGATGAAACTTGAGTTGCTCCTCGTCCCCACGTTCCAAGGGTATGTATTGCCTACCGATGCCAATAATCCGTGGTCTATCTTGCCCAAGGAGTCTAAGTACTCTCTTATTTGGAGCGATAGCCGAAGTATGCCCAAATTTCAACTGAAGAACATGGAGTATGGCGGGCGACTTAGCTTTACATTACCGGGGGTCGATTTTTCCCTATCAGGCTATATACTTGGAATAAGATGCCCACACTACACTATATCCCCTCGCCCAAAGGGTTGGTAATAACCCCGCACTACTATCGTATGGGTTTTGTCGGGGGCGATGTTTCTAAACCCATTGGCGCTTTCGTACTGAGGGGGGAGGTAGCTCTTAATCTGGATAAGTATTTTAGCTATGCCCCTGAGCACTATCTTCTTGAGCAGAGAGGATTTAATACGATAAATTGGTTGTTGGGAGTAGATTGGTATGCTCCGAAAGATTGGCTCGTGATGGCACAGTTTTCCAGCGAGACTATTTTTAATTATCAGCCTCAAATAGCTCAACCCCGACATACAGCTCTTGCCACACTCTACATCTCTAAGAAACTTTTTGAGCAGAGTTTACAGCTCTCCAACTTTACCTACTATGACTTCCATTATAAGGGATGGTTCAGTCGCTTTACGGCTGATTATGCTCTTAATGACCAGATACGACTCTCTATGGGATTTGATTGGTTGGGCGGCAAGGAGGGTTTGTTCAGTCAATACAAAGGGAATACGGGAGTGTGGATGAAAGCCAAGTATAGTTTCTAAGTTGTGGTTGTCAGTTGCCCCCTGACCAATAATAAAATAATAGAAGAGTGTCCGTTGCAAAAGCCCCGATAAAAAGCTAATTTCGTCGGGGCTACACTCTTGATATTTCGTGAGCTAGTTGTCAAATGCTAAAAGAACTTCAAAGGAAAAGCACAGTGTAAAGCGAAAGCGACCCCCTCTTTTGTCAATCTCTTATCGCTATACAACGCATTGCCAAGATGAATGAGAGAACACTTATATATATGTATGAAGAGTAAAACAATAATATGGGCTCTTATAATCATAGGGCTAACTACTTCCTTTATGGCTATGGCGCAAACAGAAAAACCTACACCCCTATTTGTAGAAGATGGTATAGAGGTGGTATTGAAAAAAGAGCCAATAGGGAAATATATTTGACTCATGTTGCTCTCTATGCCCCCACCAATCTGGAGTTTTTTTGGGGTTCCAGAATAGATAATGAGGAGTTTCTGTCAATGGGGGTTAAGTTTACTTTGTATTACCGTTATAAAAGGGTATATATATCGAAAAAGGCAGATGCTCAAGAAGGCAGTAAGAGTTATTCTGAACTATCGGCTGTAGCTCACTTTTGCGAAGATAGTATTGGTCAGGAGGTTTTTCAAGCGGAGTTTTTAGACAATTGGTTTTTATGGGAACTTGTCCCTAACTTCGAGGGGGGAATGCACTGGATACCAGTGCCAACAACTTTCGAAGCTGCCAAGCAACCTATCAACGATTGAGACCTCACGATAATGAAGAATTACTCCCTCTTAAGGTTTGGAGGTATGTGCAGAAACAGCAAAGTAAAACTATCCGGAAGAAAAAGAGAACATCTTAGATACTTCCAACAATACGTCGTTGTATTGTACCCATGAAAGGTTAATGGTAATGCTGAAAAGTATCTGTGCTAACCCTTGAAACCTACGTACCTTTTTCTCGAAACCATTAATCCTTTTGTTTTTTGTGCCGAAGGCTCTCTTGTGTAGAGCTACATATTTGCCCCTGTTACCTGCTTTTGTAGGCTCTTTACCCATTCTTCCTTTAAAGTTTTAGGACTCTCTTTAGAGAAGATTTTCCTGTTATAAGAGGTGTTCTTAGTGTACATTTTTGTATCTTCGGGTATATTTTTACGACACATCCGGTTATGCCTAAGTTGAGAAAAAGAGGAGAGAATCTCCTCTCTCTGGGGCTGTGTAGGATAGAATGATGGCATTTTGGCAAGCGTATGGTATTTAGTGTAGAGACTTTTATTTTAATATTTTCTGTTATTGTCTTCGTCGGTATTCTCATCGGTAAGGTGGGGGCTCGTTTCGGCATACCAGCTCTTTTGCTCTTCCTCTTTACGGGAATGCTTTTTGGAGTCGATGGTTTAGGACTGCGCTTTGAGGATGCTAAGATGACACAGAATATAGGTATGGTGGCGCTCTCTATTATCCTCTTTACGGGGGGAATGGACACGAAGATGAAAGAGATACGCCCTATCCTCCTGCCTGGTATCTGTCTTTCTACTTTGGGGGTACTGCTAACAACTCTTTTTACAGGACTCTTTATCTATGGTGTGACGAACTATTTCTCTCCTGGGATGGGGGTAGTTTTTAGTTTACCTCTCTCTCTCCTATTGGCTGCTACGATGTCGAGTACCGACTCTGCCTCGGTGTTTGCTATACTCCGTTCGCAGAGAGTACATCTCAAAGAGAACCTTAAGCCAATGTTGGAGTTGGAGAGTGGTAGTAATGACCCTATGGCATATATGCTCACCATCGTGCTTATTGAGTATATCAACAACTCTTCGCTCAACTTTGGACATTTCTTACTTCATTTCGCATTTCAGTTCATTGTCGGGGCGGCAGTAGGTATCTTCTTGGGTTACTGTGCCGTTTGGCTCATCAATCGCATTAATATATCCAATAGGATGCTCTATCCTATTCTCCTACTATCGCTCCTCTTTTTTACATTTTCTATAGCTAATATCTTGCAGGGTAATGGTTATCTTGCCGTTTATATAGCGGGGATTATAGCGGGCAATACTCGATTGCAACAGCGGAGTGCGGTCAATCACTTTTTCGATGGTATCACTTGGTTAGTGCAGATTATACTCTTTTTGATATTAGGCTTGCTGGTTAATCCGCATGAGATGCCCGAGGTGCTTTTGCTCTCTGTATTGGTGGCACTCTTTATGATGTTTCTGGGTCGTCCGTTGGCTTGTCATTTGTCGCTACTCCCTTTTCGCAAACTTTCCATGAAGGGCAAGGCTTTTCTCTCATGGGTGGGACTCAGAGGGGCAGCTCCTATCATCTTTGCGACCTATCCTGTTGTTAATGGCGTCTCAGAGGGTAATCATATATTTAGTATCGTCTTTATTATAACGTTGCTTTCTCTGCTTATCCAAGGTATGACCATCACTCCCGTGGCTCGCCTCTTCAAGCTCTCTACACCTGCTCCCCCAGAGGGAAACTTTATGGGGGTTGAGATGCCCGAAGAGATGGGTACTGTGATGGAGGAGAGAGAGGTCAATGCTCAGATGCTTGAGGGAGGAGATGAGCTGAAGAAACTTGCTCTGCATGAGGGAGAATTGGTCATCTTGGTGCGACGTAAGAACCGATTTATCGTACCCAAAGGTGCCTTAAAACTGCATATCGGAGATATTCTATTAGTCGTTTCTCAGCATGACCTTCCCGACGCTCCTCCTACCCGAGCTTCGCTTCTCATTGAGCGTATTCGTAAGAATCTTATACAGAACTCTGATTAGGAGTTCTTATGCGTGGAGGGGTAGAGCCTTTGTATTGGCTTAAGAAGTCGCTCTCTTTCATTATGTTGTAGTTGTCAAATACTTGTTGGTACAAAAAGTAGTTGTATCTTTGCTCTCTGTTCGGACCATGGTTGTCTGAATAGAGAGTTATTATTTTATTGTTTCACTTTTAAAAGAAAAACAGATGAGCAATCATCAATTTAGAGTGCCTAATCCAGATTTTGATTGGGATCAGTATGAAAAGGGTAGTACCCTATCTTCAGATGCTCGTGCAGAGCAAGAGCGTTTGTACGAAGAAACGCTTAGCAACATCAAAGAAAAAGAAGTGGTAATGGGCACCGTTAAAGAGATTGTATACAACGACAAGACACCTCGCGAAGTGCTTGTAGACGTTGGTTACAAATCTCTTGGTAGCATCCCCTATCCTGAGTTTCGTTACAACAAGGATCTCAAGGTGGGCGATCAAGTAGAGGTTTTCGTAATCTCTCCCGAAGGTCCTATGGGACAGCCCGTGCTTTCTCACTATTTGGCACGTGCAGAACGTTCTTGGGAGCGTGTAACAGAGGCGCTCGAAAAGGACGAAGTAATCCTTGGTTATATCAAGAGCCGCACCAAGGGAGGTATGATTGTCGATGTATTCGGTATCGAAGCCTTCTTGCCCGGTTCACAAATCGATGTTCGCCCCATCCGCGACTACGATAGCTTGGTAGATAAGACAATGGAGTTCAAGATTGTGAAAGTAAATCATGAGCAAAAGAACATTGTCGTATCGCACAAGATACTTATCGAGGCCGAGTTGGAGCAACAGAAACGTGATATTATCAGCAAACTTGAAAAGGGACAAGTACTCGAAGGGGTGGTTAAGAACCTCCTTAACTTTGGGGTATTTGTTGACCTCGGCGGTGTAGACGGACTTATCCACATTACCGACCTCTCTTGGGAACGTGTTTCTCACCCCAGTGAAGTGGTACAATTAGACCAAAAAATTAATGTGGTTATCCTTGACTTCGATGAAGAAAAGACCCGCATCGCTTTAGGTCTCAAGCAACTTACTCCTAATCCATGGGATGCTTTGGATCCTAACTTGGCTCCTGGCGACATCCTTAAGGGTCGTGTAGAGTTGATCACAGATTATGGTGCTTTCGTAGAGGTAGCTCCTGGTATCGAAGGGCTTATCCACGTATCAGAAATGTCTTGGACACAGCACCTCCGCAGCGCACAAGACTTCCTCAAGGTAGGTCAAGAAGTAGAAGCTGTTATCCTTACTTTGGATCGTGAAGAGCGTAAGATGAGCCTCGGTATGAAGCAACTTAAGCCCGATCCATGGCAAGATATTGAAACTCGCTTCCCTGTGGGTTCACGTCATACAGCTAAGGTGCGCAACTTTACTAACTTTGGGGTATTCGTAGAGGTAGAAGAGGGGGTAGATGGTCTCATTCACTTGAGCGATCTTTCTTGGACCAAGAAAATTAAACACCCAAGTGAAATTACGGAGATCGGTGCTCCTATTGAGGTAGAAGTACTCGAAATCGACAAGGATAACCGTCTCTCAGCCTCGGACACAAACAAACCGAAGAAAATCCTTGGGATGTGTTTGAAACTGTATTTACTACAGGTTCTATCCACGAAGGAACTATCATCGAATCTACCGATAAGGGTGCTATCATCGCTCTTCCTTATGGCGTAGAAGGATTTGCTACTCAAATGCACCTCGTTAAAGAAGATGGTTCTAAGGCACAAATTGATGAGAAGTTAGAGTTTAAGGTACTCGAGTTCAACAAGAACAAGCACCGTATTATCGTTTCTCATAGCCGTATTTTTGAAGATAAGCAACGTGATGCTGCTCGTGCAGAGAAGGAACAGAAGAAACAGTCTCGTGAAGCCTCTTCACAAGCTGCTGCTCAAGCTCCTGCAGAGAAGGCTACCCTTGGTGACTTGGGAGAGTTAGCTGCTCTTCGTGAACGCTTGGACGACAAGAACTAATCCAAAACTCTAAGAAAGGTTATTTCGTATAAACCTTCTAAAGATAAGCTCCGCTACTTTTATCAAGTGGCGGAGCTTTTTTTGTCGCTATTATTTTCCCCTTGTAAGACTATTAAGGAGCATTAAGAATATTCTCTTGACCAGATTTTTCAGGATGCTGTAATCTCAAGATATAGAGACCAGTGCCGAAAGGAGTGTACAGAACCACGTCGCAGAACCTGAATGTCAATAACAACGTAATATGTTGTTCTATGTATGTAATAATCTCTCTTGTATGATAGCCACCCTGACTATTCTTTTTTCTTACGAGGAGATACACTACAACCTTTGCACCCACAGCAGGGAGAGGAGGGAGCATCCCCCTTTTTACGAGGGCGTACTATACGCCAGAGCCCTAACAAAGAGGCTATTATCGCAATGGCTACAATGGCGTACACTATGATGTTTTGTAGTAGAGTATTCATATTTTATCCGAAAAGAAACTTGTCTAATTCATTATCCGAAGCCCAGTAGAGAGCCCCCCTGATAGGTGATAAACGAAACAACCCAAGCTAGAACACATGTGTACACCATGAGGAAAAGTCCCCATTTAGGACTTCCTGCTTCTCTTCCCACTGCAATAACAGTAGCAATACAAGGAAAATAGAGTAGAACAAAAAGCATGAAACTTAAAGCGACAAGAGGCGTAAAGGTAGGATTTCCCTTTTCGTTTTTATCCATTTTGATGCGTTCGGAGAGCCTTGAAGAGGCTTCTTCAGAATCATCTCCATCTCCAGTGTAGATAACTCCCAGTGTGCTAACTACCACTTCTTTTGCAGGAAGTCCAGAGACAAGGGCAATACTCATCTTCCAGTCAAACCCTAAGGGAGAGAGAAGAGGTTCGATGCCTTTACCCATTTTGCCTAAGTAAGAGTTTTCTTGCTGTTCGATGCGTCCCTGAGTTTCTATCTCTTCGATTTGTTCTGCCAATTCTTCTTCTGAGCCTTGCCACTTGGCAGTAAGCGATTCTACCTTTTGTTCGGTGTGTTTTAATACTTCAGCACGAGGGAAATAGCCCAAGAACCAAATAATGATAGAGGCTGCGAGAATGATGGTTCCCATCTTTTGAAGATACTCTTTGGCTTTTTCCCACATGTGTATCAGTACGGATTTGGCGGTAGGCACTCGATAGGGGGGAGTTCCATCACGAAAGGAATGTCTTCTGTGGTAAATAGTGCTTTGCGGAATAGACGAGCCAAAAGAACGGCAAGGAGGATGCCTACCAAATAGACTGCAAAGAGTACTACGCCCGCATAGACCCCGAAAAAGGCTCCAGCGATAAGCACATAGACCGGTAGTCTGGCACTACAACTCATTAACGGTGTTACAAGTATCGTGATGAGTCTACTCTGTCGGCTTTCGATAGTACGAGTGGCCATAATGGCGGGCACATTGCAACCAAACCCCATAATAAGAGGAATGAACGATTTGCCATGTAGGCCCATACGGTGCATTAATTTGTCCATCATAAAGGCGGCGCGTGCCATATAACCCGTGTCTTCCATAATGGAGATAAAGAGGTAGAGGATAAGAATTTGGGGCAGGAAGACAATAACTCCTCCGACACCTTGTATTATTCCGTCGGTGATAAGGTCTTTAAGAGGCCCTTCGCTCAAAATGTTGCCAACGCCTCCAGCTATCCAGTCTACTAAAAGTTCAATCCATTCTTGAGGATAGGCACCCAACATAAAGGTACACTCGAACATCACTAAAAGGAAAAGAAGGAATATCGGAAAACCCCACTTTGGATTGATGAGTACATGGTCTAATTTGTCGGTTTGAGTACGCAGGGTACGCCGTTCGGGTCGATAGGTTTCTCGCAGTGCACCCGCAATGAATCCATAACGTTGGTCGGTGATGAGTGTTTCGGTATCGGTGTTGCCTAACTGTTTATTGAGAGAGGATCGAGCCTCTTCTGCCTCTTTGATAATCTTTGACCCGTGAGGTAGAGGGTGTAGGTATTCTATCGTGGCAGCATCTTCTTCAAGCAACTTGATCGCGATGTAGCGGTTGGGTAATTGGTTGGGAAGTTGTAGGTGATTAGCAATCTGCTCGGTTAGATTTTCGATAGCAGGCTCCAGCGTATTACCATAGGGGATGCGTATATCTCTTTCGAATTTGATTTTGCCTTCAGCAACAGCTATTACGGCATCAAAAAGTTCCTCTATCCCCCTTGCTACTCTCCCTACTGTTGGAATCATAGGAATATCTAAAAGTTGAGAAAGGAGAGGAATATCGAGTTTCGATTGACTCTTTTCGAACTCATCGAACATATTGAGAGCTGCTACCAAAGGGAGCTTCATCTCCTTGATTTGTAGCGTGAGGTATAGGTTGCGCTCTAAGTTACAAATGTCAATAACATCAATAACTACATCGGGGCGTGTGCTTGGGTCGGTTAGATAGTTGCGGATAAAAAGTTCCTCGGGGCTATAGGGCGATAGCGAATAGCTCCCAGGCAAATCGACAATGTCTATGCGATACCCTTTATGTTTGAAGTAGGCTTCTTTGGCATCTACTGTTACACCGCTGTAATTGCCAACGTGTTCGTGGGCTCCACTTGCCAAGTTGAAAAGAGAAGTCTTACCACAGTTAGGATTGCCCACTAAGGCAACTTTTATACGTTTAGGCGAAGTTGTTTTGTCTCTATTTTCAATAGAAAAATTGGGAGTAATAATCTCTTTTTGTAGAGATAAAGGAGAAGAAGCGTTATTCTGCTTCTTTTGAGATATTAGATGTTCTTCTTTCTCCGAAGAGTAGAGACTGACTTCGATGAGAGCGGCATCTTTCCGTCTCAGAGAGACGTTATAGTCCATTATACGATAGTAGACGGGGTCTTTGAAAGGAGCATTCTGTACAACAGTAACGACCTTCCCTTGGATAAACCCCATTTCTAAGATTCTCTTACGAAAGGCGCCCCTCCCTCCTATCTTTTTAATGATGGCTTTTTGGCCTGTAGTTACATCAGATAATTTCATAAATACAAAGGTACCGTTCTATTATTGATGATAGTAAAAAAATGTATCATTACTTGTAGGTACTAAAACCTCCTTTTTGAAAAGTTTAGGAGAACTCTCTGTCGATTGACTTTATATACCTATAAAGGAGGATTGAGTAGATGTGAAAAGCATAGATGGGCGGCCTTTAGAAATAAAAAAAAGGCTTGTCTCCCGACAAACCCTTTCCATTAACCTTAAAATCTAATACCATGAAAAACACCTTGCAAAGATATATTTTTATTCCTAAATAAACAAGAGAGCGCGTGCTCTATATTCCTTTTTTGTCGAAGTGTTTGCTAAAATCTATTGCTACATCGTTGCTTTTACACGCTTTGTTCATTTTCTCTTTCCTTGTTCCTCTTTTTAATTTGTTTAATGGATACTTGAAAAGAGTTTTTTTGAGAATATCTTTCTTTCCAGCCATTTGTCCTGAAAGGGAGAAGAGAGCGATAGGTTGAGCCACTCAAAAGGATGAACGGGCTTTTTTTTAGGATGTTTTTCCTATTTTGAATAGTAGAAAGAGAGGGGAGAATATTCTTTTGGACTATTTCATTAATAGGGATTTCAATGCGAAAAAATGAGAAGATAAAAGAGACGATAATTGCTTTTGTGCTTTTTATAGATACCTCTATCCGAAATGGGGAGTGTCTCTTAAAAGAACGTTTTTGAACTACTTAATCGGGTTACATATTTTTTTTGAAGGAATGGAGGACGGATGAGAATTCAGATGATAATCGCTTGATTTTATAGATAGTAGGTGTTGTATAGATTTGAGAGATGGTTGTAAATGCTGAAAAATATGATAAGATCTTTTCTATAGCAAATACTCAAGTTGTGGGGGAGCTTTTCTCGTTTAAATCTCTCTATATATATTGTTGGGAGAAAAGGTTTTCTTTTCTTTCTTGAGATGCTTTGTTATCCTTAGTGAGAGAGACTTCCAGTTTCTGACGATAAAGACTATAGGCTATGGGGTGAAACTTTGTTTTTTATCAGCAAGTTCTTTTTCTTCTGTACGTAATGCTTTGCTTTTTGGGTATTCTCTTATTAGGGTAATAAGGAAAAGGTATAATCCTTTGGGTTAAAACCTTCTGTGCTAACTTCCCAAAGCTATAATCCTTTCGAGTAAAACCATTATAGCTTTGGGGGATTTGTTGTGATGTTTTTAGAAAAGCTGTAGAAATCGTAGACTGTTTTAGTTGCTCGTTTTTAGGTTTTTCTATTTTTGTTGGTGCTTCCACTGTACAAAAAAGTAGGAAGAGAGGTTTCTTTGTTAGTTCAATTGTAAAAGAGTGTATCTGCTTTGCTAATTAGACCTGTTGTTGTACAACTTTCAAAGTCTTACTGTGATATTTTTGTGAGACTTTAGGGGTGCTATAGTTACAAGATTGTTAGAGTAGGGAGGGGATGAGTATCTGAAAGCCTTGATGGTAATGGTCAAGTGGTGCTTTTTTGATCAATGTAACGCTTTATAATGGCGGAGAAATATAAGAAAAAGCTCCTCTGCCGAAGGGGAGAAGAGCTCTCTAATAATTCTAATTAAAGGACAATTCCTTATCCTTGAACGATTGCTTCTGAAGGACAAGCTCCTGCACAAGAACCACAGTCAATGCAAGCTGCAGCATCAATCTTGTAGATATCGCCTTCTGAAATTGCTCCAACTGGACATTCATCAATACATGATCCACAGGCTACACAGCCATCTGTAATTACGTAAGCCATTTTCTCTCTTGTTTTAGTTTGTGTTCGATTGTTATTTCTTGATTACGTTGCAAAGATATGTTATTCTTTTGATACTACCAATAAGTAGGTATGTATTTATCCCTTTTTTTATTTGAATAGTCTTTCTTTCTCGCATTTATACCTCCTTTTAGCAGGTAATGGGTAATACAATATATGGGTATCTATAGTGTTTACAGAAAATTTTGCAGCTCTGTATGGAAGAGGGTTTTATCTCTCTCGTTGTTATACATTCTCTGCATATAAAGGGGGAAAACTACTCTCTTTAGGTACTGAATGTCGTAAAATACTCTTTTTATGGGGAGAACTCTTGGAGTAGTGCTTTAGTTATAGGAAATAATTTGTACCTTTGCGAGGATATTTGTTTTCTGACTTTGTGTCAGGAGGATATTAATTTTTTGTATGGCAGTTCAAAAAGATCGCTTTTTTCTTGCGTTGAATACAATCCCAGAAGGGGAGTTCTCTGAACAATTCGTGTTGGACAGCGAGTTCTTGGCACAGGAAAATCCTTTTGAACTCTTGGGAGGGGAGTTAACTGTTTTTGTCGAAGGTGTTCGTACAGAAGATAAGTTTCAGATGACTTTCATCGTAGAAGGAATGGTAGATACCATCTGTGATAGGTGTAATACTCCTTTTTCTCTGGAGGTAGGCAATGAGTTTCCTCTTTCGGTAGAGTTGATTAATGCGGAAGGGCAACAAGATGGCGATGAAGAGATTTTGATCTCTCGCAATGAACCCATCCTCAATTTGGATGACTTGTTGTTTGAGTTTGCCGTATTGAGCTTGCCGATGCGTAAGGTACACGAAGAGGGAGGATGTCTTGAAGAGGTAGAAGATTTTTATCGCTCTCAAAATCAGGAGAAAGAAGATCCTCGATGGAGTGTGCTAAAGCAACTTAATACGGAAAATCAAGAGTAGAAGAAATATTTGGAGAGAAATAAATAGATTATAAATATAGATAGAAAGGCTTAGTTTATATGGCACATCCTAAACGTAGACAATCAAAATCAAGAACGCTTAAGCGCAGAACTCATGATAAGGCAGCTATGCCAACTTTGACAAAATGCCCACAATGCGGAGAATGGCATATTTACCATACTGTGTGTGGTGCTTGTGGTTATTATCGTGGTAAGCTCGCTATTGAGAAAGAAGCGTAAGTTTTGAACGGTTCTTTGTTTTGAAAGAACTTGAGAGATGGATGGTAGAGATATTATTTCTCTACCATTTTTTATTGTGAGTTTTCTCTAATTCCTTTTTGAAACTATTGTGTGAACTCTAAGAACTTGTCGTCTTAGACTTTACAAGACTTTATAGAAAGTTCTAATCACAAGAGCTGGAACTTTAAGAGGTGTACGAGAAGTATCCAGTCTGAATTTTGATAATAATGCGATGAGTGTGGTAACATAAATAGTTTGAACCTGTAGTCTTTTTGTGAGGCTATAGTATTTTTCATGGGTGTCCGATACAACTTTTCCAATCCTTATTCTCTTTGTTTTATAAATCACTGCTTTAAGCAGCGAGAGTTTACTCGTTTTCTAAGGGTATTTCGTCTTTTCTTCTACTTTTTAGCTTTCTCTTTACTCGACGACTAACGACTTACTTTATGAATGAAGAAGAGAGCCTAACTTAAGCATAAAAAGGTAGCCTTAATTTTCTATTTAGTGAGTTTGAGAGAGTGTTTGGTTAATCTCAAAAAACTTTTACTGAATCTTCTCATAAGATTTTTATCGATTGCTTGTTGAGAGTGTATGTAGAGTTTTTTTTCTACGGGGCTTACACACTTTTTCGGACACTACTGTTTGTGGACCAATAATAAGAAAAAGCAGAGGAGAGATTTATTAAATCTCTCCTCTGCTTATATCTTAAACGTTTTTCGACTCTTTTTGTGCCGAAAGGGAAGTAAATCTTATTTGAAGAAGTCTTTAACAGCTTCGTTGAGGACCATCTCTTCTTGAAAACAGTAAGCTCCAGTTTTAGGAGACTTAACCATCTTTATCACCTTGGAGTAGGCGCGACCATCTTTACTGCCACTTCTAAACGTTGCAACGGATTTCTTTGCCATTTCGTAGTTCTCCTTATATTATTACTTAATTTCTCTATGAAGGGTGTAGCGCTTAAGTACAGCATTATACTTCTTAAGCTCAAGACGTTGTGTTGTATTCTTGCGGTTCTTAGTTGTTATGTAGCGTGATGTACCTGGCATTCCACTTTCCTTATGTTCTGTACATTCGAGGATTACCTGTACACGGTTACCTTTTACTTTCTTTGCCATAGCTCTACTATTGTTTCTTTAAGCTTGATTATACACCCAAGTATCCTTTTTCTGCTGCACGTTTCAAAGCAGCATCCAATCCAATTTTGTTAATGAGGCGGAGCCCATCTGCAGATACTTTGAGACGAATCCAGCATTCCTGCTCTACCCAATAGAATTTCTTTTCGAATAAATTGACATTGAAAGTGCGTTTTGTACGATGGTTGGAGTGTGAAACGTGGTTCCCTATCATCGCCCGCTTTCCTGTTATTTGACAAGCCTTAGACATCTCGTTATATTCGTTTTTTATTTGTAATACAATAATTATAGAGAAACTCCTATTTTATCGTAGATATAGAGCGTAGCATCATCTGCCCGATATGCTTTGATAAGGATAGATACCTCTAATCGTCCTGCAAAGTAACATCTTTTTTTTGATATCCACAAATTCACAACCCTTTTTCCTCTTGATATTTGGATATTTAGCCCTTGTATTTATACCTTATTCTCTCTTCCTTCCTTAATAAAAAAGAGGAGAAGGATCCTAAACCCTCTCCCCTTTTACTTTGACTTACCTTATCTTGTGAGTAAGTCTTATTGACCAAATTCTAATTTATTACTTTTTAGTCTTACTATTTTTTTTAGGGCAAACACAGCCTGTCTTTCCAGTTTTAGGACAAGTTGCTTTAGCATTAGCAGCGCATGCTTTTCCAGCTTTAGGGCAAACACAGCCTGTCTTTCCAGTTTTAGGGCAAGTTGCTTTAGCATCAGCGGCGCACGCTTTTCCCGCTTTAGGGCAAACATTACCTACCTTACCTGTTTTAGGACAAGTTGCTTTAGCACAACTGTTCTGACCCTTAATGAGTTTGAGTTCTTGAATCAAACGAGGATTTTTAGCCCATTTTTCAATCATGAAGAGGACATAGCGAATATCTACGCTGATAGTGCGTTGCAATTCAGGTTCGAACTCGATATCTCCACTCATTGCTTCCCAGTTACCATCGAAAGCAAGACCTATCAAGTTACCTCTTCCATCGAATACAGGACTACCGGAGTTACCACCTGTAATATCGTTGTCGGAAAGGAAGCATAGACGAAGCTCGCCATTTACACCATAGTCTCCAAAGTCTTTAGAGCGGAGGAGTGAAAGTATCTCTGGCTGAACATAGAATTCAGAACTTGTTGGGTCTTGTTTTTCGAATACACCACGCTCGGTAGTATAGTAATTGTACCATGCTCCGTCTTTAGGAGCATATCCCTTAACAGAGCCGTAGCTCATACGCATAGTGAAGTTGGCATCCGAAGGCATTTGACGCTTAGGATCCATAGTACGTGTAGCAGCAAAGTACTCACGCTTACCTTTTTCAATGGTTAGGAAGTCGTTTTGAGCTTTTTCTTGCAAGGCCTGTGCTGTGGGAAGAATGGTCTTTGCCAACAAGATGGCAGGATCGTTGTCAAGAATCTTATTACGCTTTTTAGCAGTCATATTCAAAAGCTCTTCCATACGGTCTGCGTAAGGCACAACGCTCTTCTTGAATACATACTCTGCATAAAGTTTGCTGTCTCCCTTGAATTTCTTGTCGATAGTCTTGTATATTTCGGGCAATTCAGATGCAGGGAGGTTCTTGCGTACCACATCGAGCATAGCAGGGAGTACCTTAGCATCAAGTGATGGGAGGTAATCTTTGTAGAGTTCCTTAAGGGCGCCCTTAGCTTGAGAAGCATGTCCTTCTGGAAGTTGCTTTAAGGACTCGGCTTGGAGAGCCATACGAACAATTTCAGTTCCTCCAAAGAGAGCCTCGTAGAGGTAATTGAGTTTTTTATTTGTTTCACCACTGCGTGCGTAAGCCTCTTTCATAGCGGGCAAAATCTGTCCATATGTAGATTGTGCAGAGGTTTTTTGTACCCATGCTTCGAAAGCAGTTTCTTCAGCTTGTTTACGAGCTACCACATCGAGATTTTTCAAACCTCTGTTCATCCCGATAGAGTTTTTCCAGTAATTCGCACTTTGGGCATATTTACTGGCATACATAATGCGAGTAGCTTGGTCTGCTTCCATAGCTTCTTTCCAGATAGCTTGTTTGATGCCACGTACTTCGATGCGAGGTTTGTTTTCGTTGTTGATAACATCTTCTACTCCCCAAGAAGTAAGGTAGCGAGAAGTCGATCCTGGGAATCCGATAGTCATTGCATAGCTGCCTTCGCGATAACCATCGAGCGAAACGGGCGCAAAAGATATGGGTTTGTAAGGTTTATTGGAAGCACTATAATGAGCAGGTTCATTGTTAGCTCCAGCATAAACACGAAATACAGAGAAGTCTCCAGTGTGGCGAGTCCACATCCAGTTGTCTGTGTCTCCACCGAATTTACCTACTGAGCTTGGAGGAGCCATAACCATACGCACATCGCGGAATACATTGTACACAACGGCATAGTACTTATTGCCTGCATAGTAAGAGATTACCTTACCTTCAACAAAATCGCCTTTGGTGTACTCTGCTGCGATTTTCTTACTAATCTCTTTAATAGTTTGGATGCGTTGCATCTCGTCTGTAATACCCTTTACAGCAGCTTCGATGCGAGGTGTTACATCTACAATCTCTTTGAGATAACGAATTTCAAGGTCAGGAATAGGAAGTTCGTCTTGCAATGTTTTTGCACTAAACCCATCTCGAAGGTAGTCATGATCTACACTACTTTGGCTTTGGATAGCATCGTAACCGCAGTGATGGTTGGTGAAGATAAGGGATTGATCTGATACAGTAATCCCTGTACAGCCACGACCAAAGATAACTACAGCACTTGCCACTGAGGGCTTGCCAGGACTGTACAACTCATCCATAGTTAGGGTAAATCCTAACTCTTGCATGCGCTCCATGTTTTGCTCATTGAGCTCATTAAGTAACCACATCCCCTTGTCGGCCAAAGCAGTAGAGCTTAGACCCAAGAAAAGGGTTACAGATAGAAGAATGCTTTTCAACTTCATAAAAATACAAACTAATTTATTTAGAATTATCAATAACTATTTTGACATACTTGCTATCCGAACGAGTTTTTAGCCAATTTGCTAAACGATTTCTTTCAAGATCTGAGATAGAAGTTTTTTCAACAGGTTGGAGTACAACTCTTAGCACCGAGTCGGCTCCTTGAGCCAAATTAAGAGGCGAAGCAATGTAAACATTTTCGACTTGAGGGAAGAGAGCTTTCATCTCTTGAACTAAAGATTTCTCCATCGCCCCATAGCGATTGTACCTCTCCACAAGAGTTCTAAGGGAGTCTATTTCTTGACGCTGTCTCTGTATGATAGCCTCGCTATTTTCATAAAGGTCCTTGAGCAAATCTGTTTTGAGTTGTCCCAAGTCTGTTTTTTCCTCGAAGCCTTGATGAATATTGAGAAGTGCTCCAGGTACATAATCAGGTAGTTTTTTGTTAAGGCTGTCTATTAGTTTTGTCTCTAAGGCACGACCTACCATAACTACATCTACATACCAAAGACCTTTTTCCTTGGCAATTTCGTATTTTACTACTTGTGCATCGGGGAAGTTGAGTTCGCGCTCAACAAAATTTCTTGCATTCTGTTTGCGGATGCTATCCTGCACCAATCCGATACTTAAATAAACACTAGGAAGCAGGGTAGAGAGGGCTACAATGAGCATAATGCGACGCACCTTTTGTTTGCGCAACGCATTCATAAAAACCTTTTCGGGGAATTTCAGATAGCGGACTACTAAATAGGTGGCAAGAGCAATGAAGACAGAGTTGATGAGATAGAGGTAAAAGGCTCCGAAAAAGAAACTCCATTGTCCCGTAGCAACACCATACCCTGCGGTACATAAAGGGGGCATTAAAGCTGTTGCAATAGCCACCCCAGGTAATACCTGCCCTTTACTTTTGGTACTACTTGCAATCATTCCAGCGGCTCCTCCGAAGAAAGCTATCAATACATCGTATATATTGGGGGTGGTACGTCCCAATAGTTCGCTACCATTTTCTGTGAGAGGTGTAATGATAAAGTATATTGTAGCCGTTACAATACTAAAAAGAGTCGTTAGAGCTAAGTTGCGTAACGAGCGTTTGAGCAAGTCGAAGTCATAAATTCCCAAAGCTGTACCGAATCCAATAATCGGCCCCATAAGAGGAGAGATAAGCATGGCTCCGATAATGACTGCCGTCGAGTTCATATTTAGCCCCAAAGAAGCTACGAAGATGGCACAAATCAAAACCCAAAGTTTAGTACCCCTAAAGTCTACATCTTGGCGTACTTGATCTATGGTTAAGTGAGGATCGATTTTGTCCGAAGTAATATCTAAGATGCGCTTTACTTCTTGTACAACTTTTTCCCAACGCGTGCGAGTGTCTACTTCAACCGCTGGCTCGGAGGGAGATGCTACGGAAGATTGTTTGTCAGGCTCGTCTTGAAATAGTTGGTCGATGTCTTTATTTTTTTCTTCTTGTATCATAGGTTCCTTATTTTTTCAATTGGTTGAATAGTAGGGTTAGAGGAAAGTCTTTCTTTACTACTATAGTCGCAAAAGTGAGTAGGAGGAGCGTATTGACTACCCAGCGAATCCAACCTATAGACTCTGCATAAGCTCGGTAACTAGGAGACCTACCACAATAATAGAGGCTATAAGAAGGTAGAAAAGAGCATTTTTCCAATCATAATCTACTTTGTAATAGTGTTGCCCCAAAACATAACAGATGGCAACCATTATGGTATTACTTATTGCCGAAGCCCAAGCACATGCCATAAAGCCCCATCGAGGTACTCCAAAGATGATAATAAATACAGTGAAAAGGCAGCCTACAAAAGAGATAATGCCGCCCCACCAAGTTTTATCTACCAGCTTATACCACAATGAAAGATTGAAATAAACTCCCATCATTAGTTCTCCCCACATTACAATTGGAACAACACTTAAACCAGCATAATAGTTCTGACCCACAAAAACCTTTATAATGTCTAAGTATGCCATTACCCCTATGTATATGCAGAGAGCAGAAACGATGTAGTACTTCATTGCCACGGCATAGGAGATTCTCTCTGCTTGGTCGTTGCCTTTTTTCTTGTTAAAAATAATCGGTTCATAGGCATAGCGGAAGGCTTGTGTAAACATGACCATTACGACTGCAATCTTAAAGCAAGCTCCATAGATGCCCAATTGCTGACGAGCATACTCTACATCATCGTAGAGCATAGGGAACAATATCTTGTCCGCCATCTGATTGAATATCCCTGCTATGCCTAAAACGAGTATGGGTAAGGAGTAGCGGAGCATCCGCTTGAGAAGTTGCCCTGAATAATTAAATCCTGCTGTGAAGATATAAGGAAGTAACAGAAGGAAGATGACAATATTACCTATAAGATTTGAAACAAATATGTAGCCCACCGAATAGTTGGGGTCGAAGAACCAATCAACTAAATAGGGAGCTTTTTTCATAAGGAAAGGAGCTAAGAGAAGGAAGAAAAGATTGAACCCTATATTTACTGCAATAAAGATTAGTTTGATGAGAGCAAAACGCCATGGCTTTTGTTTGTAGCGGAGATAAGCAAAGGGGATAGCCATAAAAGCATCACTTGCCACTATTAAGATGAGCATCGTTATCAAATCTTTATGCTCTGGATAGGAGAGAACTCTGCTCAGAGGAGTCAAAAAGAGTAGGCTTAAAGCGACAAATAGAAGGGACGTGAAACCTACCGAAATAAGGGTCGTCGAGTAGACTTGTCTTGGATTAGGCTCTTTGTTGACAAAACGGAAAAAGCCCGTCTCCATTCCATAGGTTAGGATGATGAGAAGGAGAGCTGTCCATGCATAGAGATTTGTAACAATGCCAAACTCCCCTGTGTCTTGTAGGACACGTGTGTAGAGGGGTACTAAAGCCCAATTTAGGAAGCGTCCTATAATACTCGAAAGACCGTAAACAGCAGTATCCTTCACTAATCCTCGTAGCATAGTAGACTTTTCTTTTGTAGTTCACCCAACACGTCTCACAAAAATAGTATAAAAGAACTATATAGAGACTGATATGCAATAGATTTGCAAGAGGTGCACTTACTGCTGTAAAATACGGGTTTATCAAAATGTTTATGACAAGATTGCTACAAAATAGGTTTTTCTTGAGAGAGTGTGCTAGCTTTTTCACCTCTCACCCTATCAACTTTATCTCCCGAGGAGAATGTATATGTGATTGAGAGCTTCAAACGAGTACGAGGCGATAGATCAAAACGAATTAGTTCCGAGTTCCCGATTCGAGTTGTAAGTGTATTCTGGCTGTGAAGTATATTGTTCAACGATAAACTGAGTTGTAGTTGATCTCTTAGGAGGGAGGTGTAACAGCCAGCATCAAGGGCGAATTGAGCCCCTAAGGTATACCCCAATTTCTGTTGAGCACTTTGCCCCGAAAATGCAATGGTTACGCCTGTGGACTTCGAGAGCGCCAGTTGATGTGTAGAAGTCCCACCTATGGAGAGGGATTGAACGGAACGCTGTGGCATCTGTTCCCTGTCGTGGCGCAGATAAAGAAGGTTGTTGGTATGCCAAAAAGAGAATAGGTGTTTGTTAAAAGAAGCGGATGCGTAATGGTGCCACTGTGTGCCTATATTGTTGGGCTGTGTGTAGAATAAGTTTGGAGCACTCTCGTCTGGATAGGTCATGATTTGAATGATGTCTCGCCCATAACAGAGGCGATATGTAAAATTCCAATCACGGTTGAGGTAATAGTTTAATTCCATTTCATCGAAAGTCTCTTGCTTGAGCTTTTGATTCCCAATGCTGTATAGGTTTTCAGTATGGTAGGTTGCAATGGGAGAATAGTATCCATAGTTAGGCAAAGAGAAAAAGTGCCTATAAACTAAAGCAATCCCCGATGCTTGATTAGGATTTATCATGTATTGTAGAAGCATTTTGGGGTAGAGTCCATGGTTGGGTACTTTATAATCTTGATTTTGATGTAGGAGGTCTCGATATTGCATGACTGTGGTTTGATAGCTTATCCCTGCTTGTAGATAAATACGTTTACCAAACATTTTACTGTATTCAATGAAAGGAGCAAAATCGAAGCCCGAGATTATGAATTTCTTTTCTGTGAGTTGTTTCAGTGAACTATCGCTAATACCATCTGTATTGTTTTGGTCAAATGCATAAGCATAGGTGATACCACCTGTGAGCAAGTGTCCATTTACAAAGGAGAGAGAGGCTTTTGGATTGACTACAAAGTAGCGTGTGCGGTTGTTAGAGAAAGCTGTGTTGTCTTTGGTTGAGGTATAGTAGTTAGCGAGATTGTTTTGCGAATGACTATAACTTATAGTAGAAGATATGTTCATTCCCTCACATATATTCAAATGGGCATTGTAGCTCAGACCGCCGCTGACATTGAGAGATTGCTGATTATACCCTTGTGTGAGGATATTCTGCATCTGAGCATTTGTGTTTTTTGTCGTTACTTGAGGTATATCGTATACGACACCGCCGAAAAATCCTAAGCGTTGTTGTTTGTTGATTTGGTACTGAACACCCAAATTGTCCATTACTGCATAATCCCTTGTTTTGCTATCAATGATTGTTTTTGCGAGGCTCGAAGAGGAGGCTTCGTATCGGTCTTGTCGTTCGTACTTTGTTGTGTAACGCCCGAGTCCGCCACGTAAGGTATTATAGAAAGTGACATCGCCCTTTTGATATTGTAGGAAAAGCATAGGCATCACCTCTACGAGTCCTAAACGATCGAATTGGAGTGGTAGAGTGGTAGATCCGAGGATGCCTTCTTGTGCTCGCAGTGTAACCATAATAATTCCGCCCTTAACACCTTTACCAAAAGAAACACCAGGATTGGGTATAACCTCAATGTGGTCAATCATAGAGGCTGGTATTGTATTCAATTGTTGTAGTGTAATGACTTGATCACCTATGTAAATCAAATTATCCTCTTTGCCATTAATAAGAAGATTATCTCCGATGACTTCGATACTTGGTACAAAGCGAAGAGCCTCCCCCATAGATTTCCCTTTGCTCATAGGGTTCCCCTTAAACTGCACTCGGATATTACCATTGGGCTTTAGTTTGGTGTGTTTTGCGATAACGACTACTTCCGATAATTCTTCCGTGTTTTCCTCCAATATAAAATCTTGTTCAGTATAGGATTGGGTTACTGTAATACTTTTTAATAAAGTCTTATAACCTACACAACGAATCTTTACAAGGTATCTTCCTGCCTTGTGCAGTTTTAATGCATAGCGTCCGTTAGCATCGCTTACGGCACCAATCACATTCTTTTGGATAGAATCTTGTAGGGTGATAGTGGCTGCTGGCAAAGCCTCCCGTTCACTCGTTGTAATCACCCCTCTCAGTTGGTAGATATTCTCTTGAGCTAAGCAGACCTGCCCAGCAACTACGAAGAGCAGGGTAAATATAAAAAATCGAATCATAGTTGCGACTTAATCTGTTTTTGGATATGTAGTCAATGTTATCCTAAACATTTTGATACTCATCAAAAAAGTAGGGCTAAGGGATAGAAAATGTTGCCTTATCATAATAAAGAGTTTCAATTTTCTCTACCTCCTTTGCGGCAAAAGTAACACTTTTTGTGTAAGTCATCAGTAGACTACTGAAAGAAACGATTGTGTAGATTCCAGTCTCAAGTGCAACGTTGTTGCAGATATATGTCAAGCACTTTTATAGGGGATTGAAAGTTTAGCTTTTGTATTTTCTGGTAGTAAATGCCGATGGAGAGATGTTACGCCCGAGTTCACTTTTGACCAAGGCTCATAAAGAAGTTAATCTTGGGCTTTTTCTCGTGCCCTTTGTGGCAAGAGAAAATGTTTCATTAGATGAATGGACACAGATATTTATGACTACATTTACCCTTGTAAATAGGTTTTGTAAGAGAGAATGAAGCATATTATGCAGGATTTTAGAGCTTTGAGGCTGATGTCTCAGCAACTGATTTTACCACGCTTTGAAATGCCCAAAGATATAGTAGCATGGATGGGTGCAATGCAGGGGCAGGACTATAATATGGTCAAGTGGGCTGTGGGGATGCGCCTCAAAGGCGAAGTGGGTCTCTCTCAAGTCCAGCAAGCGTTAGACGAAGGTAAAATACTACGAACTCATGTGATGCGCGCTACGTGGCACATTGTATCCGCAGAGGATATTCGTTGGATGTGTAGCCTATCTGCTTCGAGCATACAAAATGTTATTAAAGATAGGAAGCGCATGGAGGCTTTGGCATTGAGTGAGAAGCTCTTTGTAAAGGCTTGTAACCTTTTCGAGAAACATCTTGCAGGCTCCTCCGGGTTAACCAAAGACGAGCTTGAAGAGACTTTTGTAGCCGAGGGTATCTCTTGTGTAACAGGTACGATGTATAGGTTGCTTATGTTTGCCGAGACAATTGGATTGGTTTGTAGTGGCAGAGATAAGCAGGGCAAACCGACCTATGCGCTCTTGGATGAGCGTGTTCCCCTTATGCCCGAATTGTCGAGAGAAGAGAGCATTGTACGCCTTACTGATAGATATTTTCGTAGTCATTCACCAGCAACACTTGCCGATTTTGTTTGGTGGTCGGGTTTGGCGGTTCGTGAGGCCAGAGCAGGAATAGAAGCAATTAAAGAATCCCTCCACGAATTCTCCGGAGCTGATAAGATTTATTACATTCACGCTGATGTTACTTCCACGCCCTCAACGCCGGTGCCGTCTGTGCACTTTTTGCCAGCCTACGATGAGTATGTAATTGCTTACAAAGGTCGTGAGGAGGTTATTCATCCTACAGGAGTCAATCTCTACTCCAAGAATGGTATTTTTTATCCCCTTATTGCTGACCAAGGGCATATTGTGGGGCTATGGAAGTACGAAAAAAGGAGGAAAAACAACCCTCTTTCTGTGACTTACTTCGAGCCCGAACTTGAACCTAAAACAATAGCTGTACAGGAGGCTTTTGAACGCTATAAGGCTTTCTTAGAAGGATAGTTATAGTTTTTATATGAGCGGTTTATAATTCTTTCAACAACTTTTATTGGCTATGGATTAAGTGAAGCAAATAGCAAACGTAGCTGGAGTACAAAACTCAAAATACAGAGCACGAAGAAAAGGCTGTGTCAAAACTGAATTTGAGCACAGCCTTTTTTCGTTTGGGAGATGATTTTGGCAATTTGATGGCTATTTATTTTGTCCTCTATTATGTCATTTGACGGCAGAGGCGGATACTTTCTTTCAAAAGGTACGTAGGTTGCGAGAGTTTACTCGGATGGTTTCAGAAGTTTGCATTAATGGTTTTGAGGGTTTGCACGGATACTTTACGGCGTAACCTTTAATGCTTCTCAAAGTCAAGAAGAGATAAAAATGGGTAGACACATGAAGCATCTACCCATTTCATGAGAAAGGTACTCTCCTACCCAATTGGTAGGAGAGAGTTTGTTCAATTTATTCAATTACTTAAGAACGATAACTTGAGCTTTACCAGCTACAACCAGCAAGTAGTTGCCACGAGCAAGACCTGATACGTTGAAGCGAGCTACTCCGAGTTCTGAAGCCAATGCTTCGGCTATTACACGTCCATCCATAGTAGTCAGACGAACCAACGTGTTGGCTTCAATGCCCTCTATGGCTACAAAGTCTTGTGCAGGGTTGGGGTAAATAGTTGCCTTGTTGCCGTTGATACCCTCAATAGCATCAATCAATTTGAAGGTAGCCTTAACCTCTGTATTGGCAGTTACCTTGAAGGTGCGGGTGGCCTTAATGTCTACATTATTAGCGTGAGAGTTGATAGCTCGTACTTGTCAAGAGGTGTAACCTCTACGATTAGATCCGTACCTTCAGCGATAGCTTTAAGCTCCTCTGCTGTCTTATTCTTGATACTGATAGTACCATTTTCTGTAGGAGCGAGTGTTACGGTGTAAGTAACAATTTGCTTTTCGAAGGTAATTATCACAGTTGTAGCTTTCTCTACCTTGAATGTAAGTGTGTTGGCAGGAAGTGCTGTACCATTTACCGTGATGCTCTTAAGAAGGTGTCCCTGCTTGGGTTGAGCCTTAATAGTGAGTGTAGTACCTTCGGGGACTGCTTTGAGCATATCATCGGTGTAGTTTTCGATAGAGGCAGTTCTCACCAACTATTTGTAGGGTTACGGGGTAGGTGGCAACTTCTTTTTCAAAAGTAACAATGACTTCAGTTGCTTTGCTCACGGTGAATGTGAACCCATTAGAGGGGAGTGCCACTCCATTTACCGTAATGCTCTTGAGAGTGTGTCCCTGTGAAGGTTGAGCCTTAATGGTAAGTGTAGTGCCTTCGGGGACTGCTTTGAGCATATCGGTAGTATAGCCTTCGATAGAGGCAAATCCTTTACCTTTTACTTGGATTGTAACAGGGTAGGTTGTTACCTTCTTGGCAAAAGTAGCTCCTACTTCGGTTCTTTCTTTTACTGTGAAGCGATAGGGAGCTTCGATGGCATTTTGATTCACAAACACAGAGCGTAGCTCATAGTTTTCGTTGGGGGTAGCAACAACTGTTAGTTCTGTTCCCTCAGGAATAGCCTTAAGCTCTTCGGCTGTTTTGCCTTCGATAGCAATAGTACCATTTTCCACTCCCAATAGAACGACTTCATAGGTTATAGCTATAGGTTCTTCTTGTAGTACTATATCATCGATTAAAAGGTCGGTGGAGTAAGAAACAGGATTTTCTGCAAAGTGGACAAAAGCAATGTACTTTATGTCGGCAGGTACTTTTACGACTTTTTTAGCGTAAGTTTTTTCTGAATATGGAATGCTTTCTGTAAAGAGAATTTCTGTGAAAGAAGCTATCTCTGTGTCGCTCTTAGACCCCAATACTTTATAGGGAACAGTTTGGTTGGGAGAACCTGTTTTTATGAAAAACGACAAGAAAGATTCCTTCTTCAAAGCTAATCTTGGAGTAATTAAGAGGTTAGAGTACTTAGTGTTTGAGCTTCCATAAGAACGCATAGAAGCTCTTCCTGAATGTACACCTGCTGCTGCATTGTAATACCCCCAGCCTGTGTAAGGATCGTTGGTTCTGACTTGCTTTTCTTTTCCCATCCTTGGGGTAAATTGCTAAAATCTACATCCGCTCCATCGAAGTTCTCAGATAGAGTAGCAACTCCTTCTTCAGGTTCTTGAGACTCTGGTACAAAAGTAACGTTAATTGAAACGCTCTTTTTCAGAATGAAGGTGTAAGGTGCTGCTAATACTTCTTCGTCAAGACGTACCTCTCCTACTTTATAACCTGGGTTAGGAATAGGTTTTACCGTAACTTCTGTATCTTCTTCTACTTCCCATACTTGTTGGTCTCCTAAGCCCTCAAGTTCAATTTTACCATTTTCTACTTGCCAAGGCAAACGAATAGAGTGCGTTCTTTTCTTAAACACTGCTGCGATAGTTGTATTGCCTGCAATGTTAAATTCATAAGGATCTCCTGAATAGAAGTCGTTAATCGCAATTCCGTTAATTTTTAACCCTCTGTAATTGAAGCCTTCATTAGCTGTTGCTGTAATTCTGAGTTTGGAGCCTTCTTTCACAGCATTCAAATTCTCAACGATGGCGTCTTTACTATCCTTTACTTGAACTGTTCCTCTCTCTGTTTCTTCTACAGAGACTACATAAGTGGGTAAATCGTTGGCAAGACTTCCTCCTACTCCCGAAATCTTCACGTCATCAAGACTTAGCCCACTTTCTTGACAATCATGGTGGTGAAAGGCTACATACTTTGTGCCAGCAGGCAGTTGTAATGTAAAGTTCTTCCATACCATAACTCGTTCTTTCGTAAGAGTTTCAGTCATTAATTCAATGAAGTCCTCAGGATTGCTACCAGTGGTTGAGTAACAAACGGAATATTTTTCGGCAGGAAATTGACTCGAATAAGTGGTTGTCCAAAAAGAAACTTCTCCTCCATTAGGAAGGTTTAGGCGTGGTGCTATTAACCAGTTACTGAGAGGCTTTTCACTGGAGATAAAAGAGTCAGAAGTCATAGACCCTCCAGTACCAGAGTAATCAATGTCTGGCCCCGTACCGTGGTTTTGCCATTTGGTCCACGTAAAAGTCTTGCCATTGCCATCTATATCTCTGGCAAACCAGCCTTCAGGAAACCCAGTTGAGAAACTCTCTTCAATAATTACGGTACTTTCTCCATCTCGTAATACCTGTTTTTTCTCAGGGGTTGCTTTTTGAGGAGAAGCAGAGGCCGAGCCCCAAGTTAATAAACCTGTTGTAACAGCCAATACTGCAACAATGCTCCGTTTAAGTAGTAAATACTTTTTCATACTATAACTTAATTTATGATTGCTAAAACTTATTCCAGTTATCAAGTATTCTTACATAACTCTTTTCTCGTATTTTCTAACAGAAAAAAATAGAGAGACTTATCCAAAAATACAAAAGGATAGTTGGTCAAAAAATCGAGTACAAATCTAACAATAGTATTTATAAAAAACAACATTCTCAATCTATAAAAAGATGAAATATAATCTAAAGTAGAGCGTTGTGTGAAAGGATGTGTCGGGTGCGATGTTTTAAAGAGGATTTTGCATCTTGTTTGATGTGGTTGTGATCGGTTAGGAGATGTCTTTATGGAGTTTTTTAGATCGTTATGTGGATTTCAATAGATCTTGTGTAATGTCTTTGCAATAAAGGAGATAGTGTGCAGTGGAAACTCTTTAGCTGGAGCAATACAATCACCTTTCTTTGGGAATAAAAAAAGCTATACACGGGGCTTTTCCGTATATAGCTTGATGAAGAGTTAAGGGAAGTGCAGTTGTTCTAACGACGAGATTTTCCTTTCTTTCGAGAAGAGGCAGAGTCTATTTTCCCTCTATCTCTGTCTTGTCTTTTTTGGGGCTTTTCATAAGAAGAGTACCTTCTCTCGGCTCGTGAAAAAGAGGAACGAGTTCCATTAGTTTTCTTCTTCTGAGTCCCTTCTCTCTTTTCGGAAGCCTTATCTGCATAGTCTACAATGATCTTTCTGCCTTCGACTTCGTATTGAGATAATTCGTCAATTACTCGTCCTGCTTCCTCTGAATCGACATCGAAAAAGGAAAATTTTTGCATCAAATCAATCTTACCGACTGCAACCCTGCCTGGTACACATCGGTTGATCAGTTCGATTAATTTGTTGGGGAATAGTCTGTCCGACTTACCAAAATTGATAAAGAGGCGCGTCATTCCTTCTTCTGTTTCAAAAGGTGCACGTTTAGAACGTGGCTCTTTTTTGCTCTCCTTTTCTACAGTAGTTTGTTCAATTTCTTCTGCTGAACGGTAATATTCGAAGAAACGTTGGAATTCGAGTGTCATGAGTCGTCGGATAAGATCCTCCTTGGGAATCCAATCTAACTTGCGACACACCTCAGGGAGAATTGCCTCAATGTCTTGCTGTCCCTCTTCGGTATCTACTCGTTCCAAACGGTCTGCTAAGTGGAAAAGTTGCTTCGAGCAAATGTCTTTCCCTGTTGGTATAACAATGTTGTCGATTTTTACACCAATGAGTTTCTCGATGGAGCGCAGTCGCCCCTTCTCTCGCAAGTGGCAGAGCGCAATAGATATGCCCTTTTTTCCAGCACGAGCAGTTCGACCGCTTCTGTGAGTGTAATTTTCAACATCATCGGGTAGGCCATAGTGGATTACGTGAGTAAGGTTGTCTACATCAAGTCCTCTTGCTGCCACGTCGGTAGCAACTAATAGTTGCAAATTCCCTATACGAAAACGTTGCATTACTCGGTCTCTCTGTTCTTGACTCAGGTCTCCATGGAGGGCATCGGCATTGTAACCATCTCGAATAAGTTGCTCAGCAATCTCTTTTGTTTCCATGCGAGTACGGCAGAAAATAATCCCATAAATAGCAGGATAGTAGTCTACGATTCGTTTTAGTGCGAGATATTTTTGGCGAGCGGGTACTAAGCAACAGTGGTGAGAGATATTGTTGTTTGCTTCATTCTTGCGACCGATAACAATTTCTTTTGGAGACTTTAGATAGCTTCGGGCGATAGAGTTCATTTCGGGGGACATTGTTGCCGAAAAGAGTAATAGTCTTCGTTCGTTGGGAATTTGGGATAAAATCTCTTTAAGATCTTCACTAAAGCCCATATTGAGCATTTCATCAGCCTCGTCCAGTACCACGCTTTCGATAGCGTCGAGCGATAGGGCTTCTCTGCGTAATAAATCTAGAAGACGCCCCGGTGTAGCCACAACGATATTAGCCCCTCGACGTAATGCTTTGATTTGCATATCTATAGAAACTCCTCCGTAGACGGGTACAATGTGTATCTCCGATAGATACTTTGCATAGGATGCCAAGTCATCGGCTATCTGTAGGCAAAGTTCTCTTGTGGGAGATAGTATTAAGGCTGTTGGCTGTGCTCCTTTGATGGTCAAACGCTCCAAAAGAGGAAGTCCGTAGGCTGCCGTTTTTCCAGTTCCTGTTTGGGCAAGAGCTATTAAATCTAAGTTGTCGCCCAAAAGATAGGGTATGACTTCGGCTTGTACGGGCATTGGCTCTATAAAGCCTAGCTCTTCTACTGCCTTTATAAGGGATTGGGATATGTTTAATTCTTCAAATGTCATTTCAATAATAAAGAGTTGTTTCTATCTCCTATAGAGTTTCTGGCTCCTGTTTTGTCTGTCCATAGTGTAGATAGTTGTGTGAATATTTAAGAGAGTGTTCCCAGAAGTTCTATTTTTGCTCGTTTGGTAGCTTTTTTCTTTCTTTCAGAGGGCAACTTTTTCCTTCTTGGATTTCTCGCGTTGCTTTTTGCTAAGAAAAAGAGGTTAGCTGAAAGTTATACTGCAAAAAAATAAGGAGAAACGGGTTAAACGCTCCTCCTTACAAACATAATTCATTATGAGAACATTTATCTATGTAGCCCCTAGGGGAATCGAACCCCTCTTTCAAGGATGAAAACCTTGCGTCCTAACCGATAGACGAAAGGGCCGTAGGACTAACTTTTATCAAGAACTCCTAATTAAGAGGAGTAATAAAAGTGATTGGACTAACTCTAAGTGAAGGTTGCTACGCCTAACAATCCTTGCTCTGACCTCGAGTCTTACTCGTAATTCCTATTTTATGCCGCAACCATGCGGTTAAGCTGACGAGCGAGTTTGCTCTTCAAGTTAGCAGCTTTATTCTTGTGAATAATGCGCTCACGAGCTAACTTGTCAATCATAGAAGACACCTTAGGGAGCATCGCCTTAGCTTCGTCCTTATCTGTCAACATACGGAAACGCTTGATTTGGTTACGTGTAGAACGACCATAGTAGCGGTTATGTAAACGACGTACACTAGCTTGGCGTATTCTCTTTAATGATGATTTATGATTTGCCATCTCTATATAATATTCTGTTGTTCGTTATCTAAAATCTAAAATCTTGTTCTTGTATTTAGTAGCCCCTAGGGGAATCGAACCCCTCTTTCAAGGATGAAAACCTTGCGTCCTAACCGATAGACGAAAGGGCCACTATCAATGCAATAAATGAAACCACTAAAAAGGCTTTCCATTCTTTTGCGACGACAAAGGTACAATAAGTTTTCGATTCTGCAAGAACCCTACACAAATTTTTCGAGACAGAGTTAGAAACTCATAGAAACCTCTTATTCTATTCTCTCTTGCTAAAACATAGAGTAAGGAAAGATGTCTCCATCATATACACCATGTGCAATGGAATACAGAGCTTCATTTACTTCAATAGTGACCTTGGTTTTTCAAGAAGAAAAGGAGACCAATATGAGATGGGTAACGCAAAAAAGAAAAACTTTTCCGATGAATCCTTACCTGTTGTAGGGAAATAAATGAAAGGAAATCAGCTAATTATTTTGCTAATAACACTCCAACTATACTATGAAACGACTCATAAAATCAATACATATGTGGTAGATGTATTGTATATTCCAAAATAAGTCGTACCTTTGCAGAGCTTTTTGCGAGAATGATTTTTTCATGGAAAGCATTTGGGAATCGCTAGCTCAGCAGGTAGAGCACAACACTTTTAATGTTGGGGTCCTGGGTTCGAGCCCCAGGCGGTTCACAGAAAAGAGAGTTGTTTAGAAGACTCTCATAAGGCCGATTAGCTCAACTGAATAGAGCATCTGACTACGGATCAGAAGGTTAAAGGTTTGAATCCTTTATCGGTCACAGCGTAAGGATGGCCGCGTAGCTCAACTGAATAGAGCATCTGACTACGGATCAGAAGGTTATAGGTTTGAATCCTATCGCGGTCACAATAGGATGAGATCTTTTTTCGGGAGAAAAAGGGTCTTTTTTTGTATTCGATTAGATGTTTTTCTATCTCGCACAGGCTTCCCTCTTGACTAACAATTTCAAAGTACATTGCTATTTTTCCTATGAAGCCAATAACTCCAAGAGATGTAGATTGTGGAGATGATGATATAAAGTCCGAGACATTGGAGTAGGGAGATGCCTCCTTTTAGGTGCATTGCTTCAATGGGCGTAAGGAGAACAAGGACGCTTTCCATTGCTCCCGCTAATATCTCCACTCCCTTACTTATGAGCCAAGAAGAAAGACTCCACGAAGAGAATATCATATAAATCAATCCTAAAGGTATTAGTAGGGTGCTTAGAAAAACGAGAGGAATGTTGCTCCATAGGGAAAGTAGAGAGAGTTCTCCAAAGTGATATAGCGTGAGAGGTATTGTCAATAGTTGAGCAGAGAGGCATAGAGATATGGATTGATATAAATACCTTAATAGCAAATTGCTTGCTGATGGAACAGAACGTATAAATAGGGGATAGAAAAGGCTTATTGATAAAACAGCTGCATAGCTAAGCTGAAATCCTATATCTAATATGTAAGAGGGTTTAAGTAGTAGGAGTAACAAGGCACTAAACGACAGGATATTTATGACATTGCTGGGTCGTTTGAGTAGAAAGGATAATTGATAGAGTGCCAACATCACTGCTGCTCTTACTGCTGGAGCAGAAAATCCTGTTAGTCCGACAAAAAGCCAAGTAGCGATAATCTGTATTAGGATACTTATGTATAGTCCTTTTGAAAGACGCCGAAGAGGGACGCAAAGGAAACCCAAAAACAAACAGACTACCCCTAAGTGAAAACCACTAACCGATAGGATGTGTATGACTCCTGCTTTTTTGAAGAGACTCTCTGCCTCGATACTCTCTGCTTTGTAGCCCAGACACATAGCTCCCAACATCTCTTTTTGTAGAGGAGAAAGGGGGAGGTTGTTCATTTGTTTTAATAGTTGGTTTTGCACATCCACAGCGAGCATCGTAATGCTTTGTGCTTTATCCCTTGGCGTTGAGATAAGCGTGTCTACATATCCAACGGCACTACATCGTTGCGCTATAAGATAGCTTTTGTAGCTCCTGCGTTGCAAATGCCCGGTGGGTTTCAATGTTACATAATCGGCATAAAGCGTATCTCCTACCGATAGCTTTTGTGGGGGATGTGTTACGTAGAGCATTTCGGAGAAGGTGTTAGAAGATTCTCCTTGTAGTCTTTTTGCTTTGATGCGAAGTCCTGATCGAGTTTGTCGAGGTGTTTTCTGTACCACCCATCGTACTTTTCTTTCTATGGGGAGGTATACCTCTGCTAATCTATTATAATCCCAAGAGCTGTAAAAAGCTCCTCCCAGTAAAAAAATACCCACACTTAAGTAGGTGAGGAGTTTGCTACGGTTGCTCTCTAATGTGCCGAAGTAACTCCAGACGAATAAAATTGTAAGAGGAAAGCTTGAGAGTGCGTATAATAAGGTATAAGGGAAGGTGTAGCCCAAAAGGAGTCCAAGAACAAAAGGAAAGATAACTTTAAGGGCAGGCGCTTGTAGAAAATGAAAGTAAGAGTTGAGGTAAGAGTGTTGCATTATGGAATTGAGATTACGCTATTGCCAACGTTCGCACTCCGCTGTATAGTCTGATATGCTCTTTTTATTATAACCTCAACGCTTTTTCAAAGCGAACTCTTTCTTCTTCTTTACCAACGAGGTCTTTTTACTAACCTTAGGGGAGAGGTTGAGTGCCACTCTTCGGTGAATTAGAGGCGTTGTAGTTGCTTCAATCCTGCAACAGCCTCCTTAGGACTGGTATGACCAAAGACATAGCTACCTGCACGAGGGCATCGGCTCCAGCCTCTACGAGCATACGTCCCGTTTCTTGATTCACTCCTCCGTCTACTTCGATAATAGTCGAGAGTCCACGTTCGTCAATCATACGACGCAGGCGATGCACTTTATCCAAAGCCTGTGGAATGAATTTTTGTCCCCCAAAACCAGGATTAACACTCATTAGTAGTACCAAATCGCATTCCTCTAAAACATCGCACAGTAACTCTACAGGGGTGTGAGGATTAAGTGTAACGCCCGACTTCATGCCTGCCGAACGTATGGCTGTTAGTGAGCGGTGTAGGTGGGGAGAAGTTTCGTAGTGTACGTTCATAATCTCTACTCCCAAGTCCCGAAGTTGGGGGAGAAACTTCAGTGGCTCTACTACCATTAGATGTACATCCAATGGTTTTTTGCAGATGGGTGCTATTGCTTCCAAAATAGGAAACCCGAAAGACAGATTAGGCACAAACACCCCATCCATAATATCTATGTGTAGCCAATCGGCAGCACTCTCGTTGATTAATTCGATAGCTTGTCCCAAATGTAGAAAGTCTGCACTGAGTAGAGAGGGAGATATTATTGGATTCATACGCTGTAGAGGGTTAATCTGTTTCTCTTTTCAATACCCAAAATTACTCCCTTTTGCAGAAATAACCAGCACCGCTCTTTAAATCGTACGAAAAAAACTTCTATCTCTTTTTTACATATAGCTATCACTCTCTTTTTCATTCTTTTATGTCTCTCCGCCAAAAGCTATATAGTTAACTCGAAAAACCCTCTGAAAAATTTGAGATAGAACTATCTTATTGAAGAATAAGGTGTTACCGGCAAGAGAGTGACAGACAGGTAACGATTTGGAAATGAGCGAGGTGCTTTTTGTTGCTCGTGTTTGTACTAACAAAGAACGCTCACCTTATCTTTGGCAAAGATACTCTTTTGCGTGAGAAAGTGAGCGTTCCGTCATGAATTTCTTTTGGAAGGGGAAAGTCTGTTTTTACATCCTTCGTCCCCGTTTCTTTCTCTTGTTGGCTTCGTGGCGCAGTCTTCGCTGAAAGTCGGTCTCAGCATAATCCTCTCCATGAACTTGGAAGTCCAACACGCTGCCAATTCCTGATGCAATCCCTTCTGCAACATCCACCACGCTTTCAACAAGGCTTGGTTCAAGGCTTGGTACTGGTTGTAGCTTTTCTTCCTGTACAACTTCTTTCGGCTGATAAATCGGAACTGAAGAGTGGTAGGGAGTGGCATAGGAGAGCCCGAATTGTTTCAACAGTGAGTTGTATCCGAACTCTCGTCCTATTTCCGAAGCCTTGAACGTCTGCCCCTCAAAAAGAAATTTCAGACCATAGATTCCCCCCTTCTTATTCATCATCTGTTCAACGGTTACTCCTTGTCGTCTCAATTCATATCGAAAGGAAGCGTAGCCATTCAGTCCGCCATTTGCATACTTTCCCAACAGTCCGTAAGCCATTGTACGAAGTCTCTCCTTGCTCGCCTCCCGTGTCTGATTGGCTCTCGGCTTTTGATACCGTTTCTCTGCCCGTATCTTATTGGCAATGATTAGACCGTGCTTGCGACTCAACTCTTCCGCGACTCGTGCAGCCCGATTGCTCACAAAGGTCGTATCATAGACAACTCTATCCATACTGATTCGATTGGCGATGATATGAATGTGCAGATTGTCCGTATCCTTGTGCGTAACGGCAACGGCTTGATGCCTTCCCAATCCCATGATTTGTATAAATTCAGACACCAGATGTCGGAGCTTCACAGCGTTCATCTTTGCCTCATCTGCGGGAGCAATGCCGATTTCAATTCTAAGGAACTTATTGCGACAACGACTATTGTAGTCACTCAATAGGCACATCTCTTCGTATATCCCTCGTGGTGTGTCCGAACAAAGTTCTTGAAATAAGAGCCTGTTCTTGAGTTTTGCTTCCCTGAAAATATACTCCAAGGCTACCTTACCGTGCGCTATGGCTTTGCACTTAGCGATCATTGCGCTCTATCTTTAAGATGTCATACACCTCGTCTACAACTCGATGGCGAGGATTATAAAACCGCTTAAAAGCCTCCAACGAGACGAGCGAAAGATTCTTGGTCACTACTACCCAAGAGGCATCCTTTGTCTTAATGAGGTTAGAGATATGGGTAAAGAAATGGGAGATGCGTTGCAAAATCCGAACAGCTTCCTGTTCGTTTGCCTCCAACTTCGGGATGGCAATTACCTCTCCCGTCAGAAGCATCTCACGAGAGAATTCGGATAGTTTCTTTCCCGATTGCTCTGCTCTCCTCCGTATCTTTCGTTGTTCCTCCTCAGAACAACGTATCCGAAGAATTTGGGTCTTATTATCCCCCTTGTTTCTTCTCTCTTTATCTGTTTTTGGTTTCATCTTAACTTGCTTATTAAGGCATCCCAGCCGATGAGAACGAAGTGATTACGGCTACCCTCCCGAACCAACGAGTGAGGAGGCAAGCGCAGTTTGTGGCTACAAACTGATGTCTTGCACTACTACCGATGAATACCTGCACATATACTATGATTGGCTTCCATTACTTGTTCTTCTTACCTTTTGAGAATGCCGATTGTTCATTTCATTACTGATGGCTCGGAATACCGAGATTAGAGTTTGCGCCAGTGTTCTATGTCGTCTCCGTACTCTTCCAAATGTTGAAGAGCAATACGTTCTAAGAAACTTGAAACATTGGCTCCATAATCACCCAATCGACGGACAACGAACTCTAAACGTTCCCATGTGGAGCGACTAAGATAGGTTGCCTTTCGGTCGATGATTTTGTGAGGAACGAGAAAGGATTCCCGATAGCTTTCCAAGTTCTCTTTACGTTGCTTATGGCTGATACGTCTTTGAATGCTTGGTGTCGCTTGTTCCTTCTCTTGCTCGGATTGCTCTGCTTTCAGGTTGTCTTTCTCTTCATTCAGAGACTCGGAAGGCAGTGTTTGCTCAGATGTCGAAGAGAGCTTGGTGGACTCGGATGGTTGGGATCGCTCCGACTGTTTCTCTTGAGTTTCTTTCCCTACGTTCAAATAGTGGGATAAATCAAATTCTTCTTTCATGGCTTATCTGATTCTACGTTTTACAATGGCAGGCTTTACCTGCTGTACTTCTTGTTGTTGCTTACTTTGGGCTACGTGATACTCATTGAGGTCTTTATGATGTGGATAGAGACACCTGCTCATATCCTCCACCTCTATGCCTGTGGCACGAAGTGCACGAACAGCTTGTCGCCCTGCTTCATCGTTGTCGAAGAAGGCTTTGACCGAGAAGATTTTTACTTCTTGGAGATAAGCCACGGCTTTGTGCAGATTGCTTACCGAGTTCAGGATAAGACAAGGAGCGATTTCTTTTCCTTTCATCGTGAGAAGGGAGAGGAAGTCGATAAAGCCTTCGAAAAGACAAAGTGCTCCATCGGATTCTCCGTTAATCAGAGAAATATCTTTCGGAGCGATACTCCCTTTGAAATTTCTATTATCTCGAAGCTCATAACCTCCCGAACGATTGGGAAAGCCGATAGCAACATACTCTCGTCCTCCGATGGTGTAACGAATATGGCGGAGATAAGGGCTTGCCACGGCAAGGTCTATCTTGCGAACTCCGTGGAGATAGTTTTTCAAATGCGGGGGCAATTCTTCACCGATGGAGAGAATATGCCTTGTATTTGCTGGAGAATTGCTCGTTTGGGAAGGTATTGAACGATGAAAGGCGGAAGGCTCACGCTTTTGTTGGTCAGACAACTCTTCATCGGCAAGATGCGCCATAGCTTCATAGGCACTGCATCCTCTCATCAGCATCACAAGGTCGATGATGCTTCCGCCTTTACCTATTCCGTAGTCGTGCCAGAGGTTTTGCCGAAAGTCCACTTTCAGGCTGGCATTGTGGTCATTTCGATAGGGGGCATGATAAAGGGCATAGTGCGTGTATTCTTTGGCAGGAGCAATACCGCAGGATTTCAGGTAAGCCGATATAGGCTGCTGTTTGATGGTTTGAATGTCGTAATATCTTGGTTTCATAAGTCCATAGGATGAAATGATGAGAGAGGAGGAGAACGGTGAAAGGAGAAAGAGCGTGTTCTCACGGAGGTCGGAAGGGTTGAGTCTTTTTGCTCTTCGATGGACAAAAATAGATTTCTCCACTTTTCCCTTTCACTGTATATATATTCTTACAGTGAAAGAAGAAGAGTGAACTGTTTTTATTTTGTTGCCGATGGCTTTTTCCTTTCATTGTTCCCATTGCCTCTTTTTTCTTGATTTTGAACTTTCACCCGAAAACGGATGCTGAAACCAAGTTAGAGAGCCGAGAATGAGAAGACAAGCTTTGCGAGTTTGTTGCTTTCGGGTGCTATACAATGCTTCGAAAAAGAGAAGGAAATAGAGCGGGAATCAGGACAAAAACACCTCAAAAAAGAATCGAACAAAGAGAGACTGCTCTCAAGCGACAGCATCGGGCTTCATACTTCTGCACCCTTTTGCATCGGAAGAGAAACGAGTTGCGTTTTTTTATCGGATAGGAAGCCATTTCATACCTTATCGAAGCCACAAGTACGCACTTAACCGAAAGCCTTTTCTGTGTAGGTATGTGCCTCTATATTTGCCTGCGAGTTCCCTCTGTTTCCTCGGTTATCCCTGACTGAAAGAACGAATGAAGAGGCTTCCTACATTTGCATCAAAAAACAAAAACAGAGTAACAAAAACAGCATTCCAATATGAGATTTACCGCTATTGACACCTCCGCTTGGGAGGAACTGAAAAAGAGCATCGAAGAGCTGGCTCTTTGCATGAGAGAACATTTCGGCACGAAGCCCGAAGTCCCCGACCTGTTGCACAACGGAGATGTCTGTCGCATCCTGAATATCAGTAAACGGACGCTCCAGCACTATCGGGATACTTCCGTATTGCCCTTTATCCAAATCGGGCATAAGTGTTATTACAAACGTGAGGATGTGGAAGCACTCCTCGCAAAGTCTAACCACAAGAAACAGTAACTATGGAACACGAGATTGTAAACAGAGAAACACCCGAAATGAAAGAACTCATTTCGGGCATCAGAGAGATGACAAAGCGGCTGAAAGAGATTGCTGAGACACATCGTCCGCTTTTCGGAGGAGAAATCTATCTCACAGGGCGAGAAGTCTGCGAACGTCTTTTCATCTCTCCTCGTACATTGCAAGACTATCGAGACAAGGGTGTTATCCCCTACACCCAAATTGCAGGGAAAATACTCTATCGACTCTCAGACATCGACCAACTACTACAAGAGAACTATAAAAGCACAAATAAAATATCTGTATCCATAAGTACAAAGTACAGATTGATATTAGATTGAAGATGATATAAAGAAAAGCACCCGAAAAGTTGAATATGAACTTTTCGGGTGCAAAATTAAAACACTAGTTCCCCCCTATCACTCCACAACCCTACTAGGGAAAAGATCTACAGTTACAGTCTTTCGTTCATACTGTGGCTTCCATTGCCCATCAATAGGATCTGTGCATAATAGATTGCCTTTGATTATATACGTTTCTTCAGTGCAATTGGGGTAATCCCCTCTCTTAGGATGGGTTTCTATATAATAAATGACTCCATCTTTCGTGTAAAATGCATGGTTAGGAGCCTCTCTTACCAATCTGGGCTCAGAACTGTCTTCGTAATAGTGTAATCTAATCACTTGTAGATCTCCATTGCTATGATATACGATCCCTGCAAGAAAATTGACATCATTACGATTGTTCTCCACAAAATCGGGATTCGATTTTATCTCATCAAAAACACCTAAATATAACCACTCTCCAATAAGTGCAGGATCTTTAGGTCTATCACGATAGCGTTTAATTTCTATCCTGCCCATTTGACAAGAAGTTAGGGTACAACACACAGCTAATGCAATAGTCGTGAATTTTAAAATAGCATAATAAACATTCTTCATAATTACTTCTTGTATTCTGTCTTTATGTATGTCTCAGAATCTTTAAGAATATCGCTTGGCCAAACATACTTTCGCGACCCATTTGATATATCAACACCATATTCCATTTTAGCACAATACCAAACAAGAGAACTACAAATAAATTTGTTTGGAACCTCTTTCATTGTTTTGAATACATTGCCGTAAGGTCTCCCAATATATGTTTTTGCTCTATCTGCCATCCTCGAAAGATCTTCTATTGGAACATAAGAGCGATAGTAACGACGACGACCCCTTATTTTCACCTTACTCCTACGTGTTATGACTTTCCGTATTCCAAGTACTGCATGAGGACGACACCAAGTATCAAATGTCATCTCTTGAACACCATCAGAATGCCCTTCCTTTTTGTCTTTAGGAGTTGAATCAATAGATAAATTGTGCCAGGATTGGGAATTCCAATTCAGAGGTGTGTTGATGATAGCTGTATGCCCTCCAATAGAAAAATTTTTGCCTATAGCGAACAAATTTTTCTCTCGTATTAATATATCCCCTTTGCGGACTCTTGCCTCCAAGTGTTTGGAAATAATTTTATTTCTAACAGAAGTATTTCCTCCCCCTCCACTACTACTGCTACTTCTTAGCATCGCTGGGCTTAAACCATCGGACATATCCACATGGTCTTGAATATTATTCTGAGAGTCCAGTTCTTCCTCTATTAAGTCGAAAAGATCTACTTCTTTAGTTGAGGTTGAATATCTTTTGAGGGTTTTAGAAGATTGTGTTTTTGCTATAGAGAATTTACTAAAGTCCATGTTTTCATAGTCTAAGCGCTCAATATGTTGGGAGGAGAATATTTTCTCACAAGCAAGATCGTACTTTTCTATCTCTGTTAAGAGTTCTGGAACGAGAGCCACCTTCTCTTCGATACTTTTCTGTTCTTCTTTTAGGTATGCATTTAGAAACTCCTCTCTATCCTCTAAAGAAAGATCATAAAAACGGATTGGGTTATTTGTCCCCTCTTCTTTTATATCTAAAAATTGGAGGTGTGCTACCATTGGATTACGTAGAATTTCTTCTATAGGGACTTCTTTATATGAGTCGTAATTCAGAGCCTTTGCGGTCATTGCACTTGACTCAAAAGCCAATGTTTTTAAGTCATTACAATAGTTTTTAATGATAGATTTATCAGCTTCAGAAAGAGTAAGAAATTCGTTCCCTGAGCGTAATGTTGAACTCTCTGAAGGCATCTTCTCCTCAATGACAGAGGATACGGAAGATGCTAAAAAATCTTCTTTTTGACCACGACAGCCGAATAGAAGAACAGCGATTAAGATCAATAGCAAGTTGCTTTTAAATAGTTTCTTCATAACTTGTTACTACATAATTTTAATTAGTGAAATTCCACGCGACAAGAGAATATCTCTTGCTACCGTCTCCAAATGTAATTATAAAATAGATGCTGTGAGAATACGTACTACAGAATGCCTATCATTTGTTATAATGATGGTGTGAATCTATATCTCCACCTATTAATGGGTACATTGCTATTGTATCAATCTGTCCATATCCCTTGCAATCTTTTGGTCTGTGATTTGCGCGTAGATTTGCGTGCTGGAGATGGAGGCATGTCCCATCATTTTGGCGATGCTCTCCATCGGGATACCAGCTTCCAAGGTCAGTGTGCCAAAGCTATGTCTTGCAACGTGCCAAGTCAGCGGAGTGCGGATACCACAAGCCAAACCTATGGCTTTGAGGTGGGCGATAAGTTGGTTTTTGGTTATCGTGTCGGGAAATACTTCGTGGTCATTGCTGCAGTCTTCCTCTTTCAAGTAGAGAGCAAGAACCTGTTCTGCTATCGGATGCAGGGGTATCAGGCTCTCGATTTCCGTTTTCTGTCTTGCTTTGCGGATATATTGTCTCCCCTCGCTGTTCGTTTCGATTTGTGAAACTCGCAGGCTCTGCAAGTCTGCAAAAGCCAAACCTGTAAAGACAGAGAAAAGAAACATTCTTCGACTTAGTTCTGCCCCTTCATCCTGCAATGGAAAAGCCAAGAGCTTCGCCACGTCGCCCTTGGAGAGGAAGCGAGGTTTGCGCTCCACTGTCTCATACTTCACACCCTCAAACGGATTGAAACGGATTGTCCCTTGGCTGACGGCTCGATACATCAATCGGCTCAACCAGCAGAGATGTTTGTTTATCGTTGCAGGAGCATAATTCTCTCTCTTCAGATAGAAGCGATAATCGTCGAAGAATCTCACCGTAACAGCTGTAAGAGGTACATCCTCTTCGCCTCGACTTCGCACAAAGTTTCTCAACTGCCTGTCCGAATAACCATTTTGCCGACAGGTGCTTTCGCTCTTGGATTTTTCAACTTCCTCGCTTTGTCGTTGCTCTTCTGCCCGACTCATTGCCAAAAGTGTTGTCGGAGCTTTGCCCACACCCTGCAAATGATTTTTCAGCAGTTCCGCACTCACTGCTCCAAACCGATGGAGTAGGTTGTTGTACCCCAGTTCGATTTCGTCCCGAAAGGCTTCCAAGCGTTGATTCGTTTTCTTATCGGTTGTTTCACCTCGTTTCAGGTTCCACTCGTGGGGAGCAATGCTTTCGCCCGTGCTCATCACAACATTTGCTCCGTCGATGGTGATGCGACAAAGGATGCCTGTCGTACCATCTGTTTTGACTTTACTCTTATTGATATAGAATAGGATTTTGAATGTACTGCGCATAATCTTTTCGTGTGCTGTATGAATGGTAATTACTTTGCCTCCAAAAGCTCCTAAGCTTTCAGACAAAAGCTTTATTGCTTTCTCGGAAAAGCTTAGGTGCTTTTCGGTGCATATTCTTGAATGTCACAAAGAGAGTCGTAAATCTTCGGTGAAAGCGATAAATCGCTCGAACTCATCGAAGAGCTTCTTCGGGGTGACGTGGGCATATCGTTCCGTGGTTTTGATGCTGCCATGCCCCAACATTCGGCTCACGGTCTCGATGGGGACACCTCGTTCCAACGTTATGAGTGTGGCAAAAGTGTGGCGACCGACGTGAGCCGAAAGTGGAACAGCGATGCCCGCCCGAAGTTGCAAAGCCTTGAGTTGAGCAAGGTAAACTGAATAGGCAACGGGCTCAAAGAGCGTGATTCGTTCCTCTGACTGATACCGCTCTATCAAACGCACCGCTTCGGGCAGAAGCTTAACACGGCAAAGAGTGTCGGTCTTTTGTCTGCGGAACTTCAGCCACCATGCCCCTTCATCATCCGTAAAAAGATGCTCCCGACCAAGGGTAACCATATCGCAATAGGCAACACCCGTGAAACAAGAGAAAACAAACAAATCTCGAGCTGTCTCCAGTGCCGCTTCGTGAGCATCGAAAGTCAAAGCCCGTAACTTCTCCAATGATCCCTTATCCAATGCACGAGGTACTCTGTTCTCGCCTCGCTCTATTTCGACCGTATCGAACAACAAGCGGTCGATAAGTCCCTCTTGATACGCCAAACGGAGAATCTTCTTGGAGTACAAAGCGATTCGTCTGTAACTGCCTTGCGACAGCCCCGACACGCCCTTGATATAATGTTCCAACTGCGAGAGGAAATCATCCCCAATTTGTCCGAAAGCGATGTCCGAAGAGTGAAACTGATGGAGGATGAAGCGTTGCAAATGCTTTCGAGTCGAGCGATAGGAATACAGCGAAGAAGCTTTGATTTCCACTCCGACCAATTTCTCCATCTCTTCAAACAAGCGGTCGTATCGTTCCAAGAAAGTCGTCTGACCCTGCATACTTCCCTGAAACAACTCCTTGATGTCCGTTGCCGTAAACACCGCACCTCGTTCACAAAGTCTCCGATAAGCCGAATGCACCGAGAGGAGCAAACGCTCCAACTTGCCGTTCGTAACCACTGCCTCGCGACTTTTGCCGTTCAATCTGCTCTCACGAGCGTTCCACAAATCGGGGTCGCATGAAAGCTTGCAACTGAACTGCGCCATGGTTCGCCCGTACGTTATCCGCCCCATGATTGGAGCTTGCCCCAACTTGTCCAATCCGCTCTTTTTCAGGTAGAGCAACACCTTGAATTTGTCTCTATTCATACGCTTCTGTTTTTATGGGCAAAGTTACCCGTTACCGAAGCGTTCTCTGTTACGCAAAACTTTGTGGCATAGAGCATCAGCACCGCAGAAGAGGAAAAATTCATGACAGACGAAACCCTCTTCGGTTACCTCCTTTTGCCCCACCGTTACCATTCAACGAATCGACTAATGATTTGGTAACGGAACTTCTTCATAAATCCACACCTTCTGCTCTTTACACCCCAATGCAAACCACTGCAATATTCCGCAAATCCCTCTCACTCTCATCCACTTACCCTCCATCTGCTCCCCAATGCCCTTTCCTCGAATAGTTCCCTCTGTGCAAACTTCCGAAACCCTCCGAGTAAACTCTCGAAACCATCTGTGCAAACTTTTGAAAGCATTATATCTTTTTCCTTATCTTCCCCAAGAAGAGGTTGTGCTATGCATTGAGCGACAATTTGTATCTTTGCAGAGGTCGGAGCATTGATTCATTTAACAGAAGCATAATATTCATACTACCAAGTTTATGGATTAGAGTCTAATGTGTCCTACCAATCTAATTTTATCGCTAATGTATATCACGTAACCTCAAAAATGGGGTGCTGTTATTGCGTAGAGCTTAACTCAATTTTAGAAAAAGTGATTGCCAAGGGCAAAAGAGGAGAAACTATCTGTCAAGAAAGATAATTAGCCAGAAAAAGAAAGCTCAACTAATCTTTTTTAGCATCTTTGGATGTGTTCCCTTTAAGGGAATTGAAGAATGTTTCATTGTGGCGTTAGGCTTTGTATAGGTTCCCTATTACTACTTTTTCTTGAGAGGAAATAAGTACTCCGAGTATTAAGAATAACGAATAGTATGGCATTAAATACAGAAAGAACAAAGCAATGGATTTTAAGGACTCAATAAAACAGATTTCGGAAAAAATAGAGAAGGTAAAGGATAGTTTGTTAACAGAAGAGGCTACCAAAAATGCCTGATAATGCCTTTTTTATCGGCTCTTGGATATGATGTTTTTAATCCTTTTGAGGTGCAACCAGAGATGACTTGCGATATAGCAATGAAGAAGGGAGAAAAAATAGACTATGCAATACTTCGAGATGGAACACCTATTATATTGATAGAATGTAAACATTGGGCGCAAAATCTAACTCTTCATGATAATCAACTGATCCGTTATTTTAATGTGTCGAAGGCTAAATTTGGACTTTTGACAAATGGTATCATTTACAAGTTTTATACAGACTTGGCGGAGCCTAATAAAATGGACGAAAAGCCCTTCTTGGAAGTGAATTTATTAGATCTAAAAGATGCTCAAATTGAAGAGCTGAAGAAATTTCATAAATCGTATTTTGATGTAGATACTATCCTTAGTTCTGCCAATGAGCTGAAGTATATGCATGAGCTACGTTCTGTAATAATCAAAGAGTTTGCTAATCCTTCTCCTGATTTTGTTCGCTTTATTGGGAAACAGGTTTATGATGGAGTTTTTAATGCTAAAGCATTAGAGCAATTTACACTTCTCGTAAAAAGGACCATCAGTAGTTATGTGTCTGATTTAATATCAGATAGGTTGAAGGCTGCTATCGTAAAAGAAGAAGCCTCTTCAAGTGAGGATGAAATTAAAGAAAGTGGTAAGGAGGAAAGTGAATGTAAAATAGAAACTACGGAGGAAGAGCTTCAATCTTTTTATATAGTCAAATCTATATTAAAGGATACGATAGATTTAAGTCGAGTTACTTATCGAGATGCCCAGCGCTATTTTGCGATATTCTTGGATGATAATAATCGTAAAACAGTGTGTCGCCTATATCTGAATTCTTCGAATACAAAAAAGCTTGTTTTTCTTGATGATAACAAAAAGGAAGAGGCGGTTTATATTGAAACGATAGATGATATATACAAACACTCTCAGCGTATCATTGAGCAAACCAAAAAGTTGATGTGAGAGAGTAGGGCATGAAAAGCCGGAAAGAAAGCTCTCACGATACATATTTACTGTTATTTTGAGAGTTCTCACTCCCTTGCCGCGGAAGAAATAGAGATTTATTCTCTATACATTGTTCCTTTTGTGCCCCTCTTTAATTACGCCTATGTAATGCTTCTTTCTTATAAGGGTATAGAGTAAATTTGTACCTTTGAAGCATAAAAGATACACTTTATATATAAAGGAGATTTAGATGAAACAAAGTCAAGAAAACGATAAGATATCTCAGTTCAAACGAACCCTCATAACCAGTGCGCTCCCTTATGCTAATGGTCCTGTGCATATAGGACACTTAGCAGGGGTATATGTTCCAGCAGATATTTATGCTCGCTATAAGCGACTTTTGGGAGAAGAGGTTCTATTTATAGGTGGTTCTGACGAACATGGAGTGCCTATCTCGCTCAAAGCAAAGGCAGAGGGCTGTACTCCACAGGAGGTGGTAGACCGCTATCATGAGTTGATAAAGAAGTCTTTCAAAGAATTTGGTATATCTTTCGACATCTATTCTCGTACCACAAGTCCTACACACAAAGAGACTGCCTCGGCATTCTTTCGCACTTTGTACGATAAAAAACACTTTGTAGAGCAAGACTCCGAGCAGTATTATGACCCCGAAGCCAACATGTTTTTGGCAGACCGCTATATCGTTGGAATCTGCCCGCACTGCCATAAAGAAGGAGCTTATGGAGATCAATGCGAGGCTTGCGGTACTTCGCTCAGTGCTACCGACTTGATCGAGCCTCGAAGTTCTATCAGCGGAGCTAAACCTATCCTCAAGAATACCAAGCATTGGTATCTCCCTTTGGATAAAGATGAGACATGGTTGCGTGAGTGGATATTGGAGCAACATAAAGAGTGGAAGCCTAATGTATATGGTCAATGCAAGAGTTGGATTGATATGGGGTTACAGCCCAGAGCCGTGAGTCGAGACTTGGATTGGGGGGTGCCTGTACCTGTCGAGGGGGCAGAGGGAAAGGTGCTCTACGTTTGGTTTGATGCTCCTATCGGTTATATAAGTAATACGAAAGAGTTGCTTCCCGATTCTTGGGAGACTTGGTGGAAGGATGAATCTACTCGTATGATTCATTTCATCGGAAAGGATAATATTGTATTTCACTGTATCGTCTTTCCTGCTATGCTTAAGGCAGAGGGTAGTTTTATCTTGCCTGATAATGTCCCCGCCAATGAATTTCTCAATTTAGAGGGCGATAAAATATCTACTAGTCGTAATTGGGCAGTTTGGCTCCACGAATATCTGCAGGATTTTCCCGGTAAGGAGGATGTGCTTCGCTATGTACTCACTGCCAACGCTCCAGAAACGAAAGACAATGACTTCACATGGAAGGACTTCCAAGCCCGTAATAACAATGAGTTAGTGGCTATATATGGCAACTTTGTCAATCGCACTTTAGTCTTGACCCATAAGTATTTCGATGGCAAAGTGCTCCTTGTGGCGTGCTAACCGATTTTGATAAGGAAATTTTGGACGAAGTTGTTGCCATTGCTCCTCGACTTTCTCAAAACCTCGAAAGTTTCCACTTCCGCGAGGCCTTGCGTGAGGCTATGATGATAGCTCGCATTGGTAATAAGTATCTTGCAGAGACAGAACCTTGGAAGGTGGCTAAGAGCGATATGGAGCGTGTAGCTACTATACTCCATGTGGCTTTACAGATCACAGCTAATCTCACGATAGCCTTCGCCCCTTTCCTTCCCTTTAGTACAGAAAAATTGCTTCGTATGTTACAAACTATTCCTTTTGAATGGGCACAATTAGGCACTTCCTCTCTATTGGCAGAGGGACATACCATTGGCGAAGCAGAGCTTCTCTTCGAAAAAATTGAGGATAGCTCCATTGAACAGCAAATACAACGCCTGCAAAATATAAAGAAAGCCAACGAAGCATCTCTGCGTAAGGCACTTCCTATTGCAGAGAATACCTCTTTTGATGAGTTTGTGAAAATGGATTTACGAGTGGGACGAGTGCTTGCTTGTGAAAGAGTACCTAAATCAGATAAACTACTTCGTTTTCAAATTGACGATGGACTCCAAGGGCGTACTATTCTCTCGGGCATTGCTAAATTTTATCAGCCAGAGGAGTTGCTGGGTAAGAATATCTGTTTTATAGCTAACCTCCCTCCACGAAAAATGATGGGGATTACTTCCGAAGATGATACTCTCTGCCGAAGATTATAAAACAGGTACGCTCAAAGTAACGATTCTTAGTGACGATATAGCTCCAGGAAGCAAAATCGGATAATTGAATCCTTTATATAGACTCTCAAAAGCTTCTAAGTAAGTCTATTTGGGAGTCTTTTGTTGCAAAGGAATGTCCTCGAAGAGAAGAACGTATGGGGCTATGTAACCAATGAGTAGCCTCGAGGGTAATTGTCTCTATCCTATTCTTTTTTTTGTGAAACAGCTGTTCTTTTGAAACTTTCCCTATATCCTATTAATACACAACTTTCTTTATACTATGCGCTTCTTAGATATACTTATGTTAATGGGGGTAGTGGGGTACTTTATTGGTTTAGTCGTAGAGGTCGAAAAAGATTTGTCCAAACGGAGGAAACTGCCTTTACTCCGACTAATCAGATAGATGTAACCAGTTCTTCTCTCTTTCATTTCCCAAAAGCTCCTATAGGGGCAAAGCCCTATTACATGGTGATTGATACAGAAACGGTCGATATAATCCCTGATGCAAATAGTGTAGAGACTGAAGAAGCTCCTTTGGGAGGGCATATTCCCTCTCAACTTCCTCCCGTAGTGCGTCTATCTTGGACACTTTTAGATGAGCAGGCAACGGTTATCCGAGAGGAGAGTCGTACGCTTAAGCAGGATAGAATTATAAGTAAGTCTGCCGAGAGAATACACGGTATATCTAATGAGGAAATGCAGGAAATAGGAGAAGTCCCAGCTTTAGTGTATCGTTGTTTTTTAGAAGATTTGTCGCCCGAAGTTACTTTAGTGGGTCACAATTTGGATTTTCACCTGTCTGCTATAGCGCAAGATTGTACTCTCCACAATCTGATAGTTCCTAATTGGAAAGATTATCCTCTTTTATGTACTATGCTGGAGGGAGAGAAGTATTTTAAAAAACAGTATGGAGATAGAGGACTACCTTTTCTAAATCTTGCTGAACTCTATGGGTTACTCTATTTCGGTAGGAGAGATTTGCTTATGACCTATGCAGATAAAAGTTGCCGAGATATTCTTTTGGTTATAGCTTGCCTACGTTTTTTTCTATAATGAAGTGTGTAAAGTCTTCTTTCGTAACATAGGTTGTGAGGTTAATGTAGCTCCCTGAAAGAGCCTTTGTTGTTTCATAATAGTCTTATTCATAGGGTTTTAGGGGAAGGGTTGTGTTTTTCAAAGAGTCTGTGAGTAGAGCTTTTTCTAAAAACAATTGTTTTAGAATAGCAATTAGGTGATGAAAAAAGATTAGATTTGCGGTGAATTAGCGAGGAGCTTTTCAGAGGAGGTCGTTGATAATCCATGGATGGAGGGGTATTGACCTTTGCTTTTGAAAAGTTTCTGCCATGGAGAGGTGCTCGAGTGGTTGAAGAGGCACGCCTGGAAAGTGTGTAAACGCCAAAAGCGTTTCGCGGGTTCGAATCCCGCTCTCTCCGCTGTAATGTTGGTGTATATGGATAGTGCTACTCTTTTCCCTTTGTATAATCTGCATTGAGGGATGTTGAGTTCGGGTTACCCTTTTTGTGTAAGGTGTCTCTATCATACAACTATTTTACAATAAAGAGAATAATAACAAATAATAGAAAAGTACTAATCTAAACAATTTCGAGATGAAAAGATTTTTTGCAACACTTGCCTGCACAGCTTTGCTGTCAGTGAGTATTTCCTCTACTATGTGGCTCAAGATCAACCTGCAACAGGTACAACCGAAGCTACTACTGAGCAGGTGGAGGCCACAGAACAACCAGCTCTTGAAATGGAAGCTGCCGAACAAGATGCAATGACAGAAATTGAAGCTCCTGCAGAGGATGCTGGTTTCCACCAAGCTCTTAAGACAAAGTTCATCGAAGGGGGCGCTGACTTTATGGCCGTTATCGTATTGGCTTTAATTCTTGGTCTCGCACTTTGTTTGGAGCGTATTATTTATCTTAACCTTGCCGATACAAACAGCGAAAAGCTTCTTAAACAAATCGAAGCATCTTTGGCAAAAGGTAATGTGGAAGAAGCTAAGAATATCGCACGTAACACACGTGGTCCTATTGCTTCTATTGCCTACCAAGGTCTTATGCGTATGGACGAGGGCTTGGACGTAGTTGAGCGTTCTATCACAGCTTACGGAGGTGTACAAGGTGGTCTTTTGGAAAAGAACCTCTCTTGGATTACTCTTTTCATCGCTATGGCTCCATCTCTCGGGTTCTTAGGAACTGTTGTGGGTATGGTTATGGCGTTCGACAAAATTGAAAAAGTTGGAGACATCAGTCCTACAGTTGTAGCAGGAGGTATGAAAGTAGCTCTTATCACAACCATTGCAGGTCTTATTGTAGCTCTTATCCTTCAACTCTTCTATAACTATATCCTTAGCAAAGTAGAGGCTATCCTTAACAAAATGGAAGATGCTTCTATCTCTCTCTTGGATTTAGTTATCAAATACAACCTCAAACGCTAAGTAATATCAACTATGGCCGTAACTAAAAGTCGCAAAATATCTAGTGGAGTACTACTGCTTTTGTTGGTAATCTCCGTGGTTATGTTTGTGGCCCTCTTCTTGGGAGGTTCCCATATGGAAGGCACAAACAAAGCCTACGAGTTGACAGGAGCTTATCTCTATTGGGCTTATGCGTTGGTAGTCATCACGCTACTAACTACAGTGTGTTTTTCTTTGTCCAGTTTCTTTGGCGTGTTTTCTCGTAACCCCAAAAAGGGTATGACTTCTCTTCTTTCTATTGTGGCACTCTTTGTTCTCTTGGGTGTAACTTACGCAATAGGAGATGGTAGTGCAGAAACGATGCGTGGAGTAAACGAAGATTCCCAAAAGTATCTAACAGAAGGATGGCTTAAGACCAGCGATATGGTACTCTATTCAAGCTATGTGCTTGTAGTTGCTATTATAGTTGCTATGATCTGGGGGGCTATCCGCAAGGCTATATCAAAGAAGTAATATCTAAAACCGAAGAGCAATGGCTAAAACAAAAAAGAAAGTACCTTCCATTAATGGATCGTCGATGGCCGATATCTCTTTCATTCTTCTGATATTCTTTTTGATAACTACTTCAATGGATACCGACAAGGGTATTAAGCGTCGCTTGCCGCCACTTGTACCCAAAGAAGAACAACGTCAGGATATTGAGATTAACGACCGCAACATTATGCAGTTGCTCGTTAACCGTAGAGACCAGATTGCCATACTGAAAAAAACTTCAGCTGGCGATAGGACGATCATTGTTCCTATAGATGATTTGAAGAATCGTGTAAAGGAATTCATCGTAAACCCAAGAAACAATCCAGAACTACCTGAAAAGGAAGTTCGTGATATTGAGGGTTTAGGACGAGTAGAGGTTACCACCTCAAGCTATGCAATATCTCTAAAAAATGAGGTAGAAACGAGCTACCAAATGTACATCAATGTACAGAATGAGATTCTTAAGGCATATAATGAGGTTTGGGACGAGTTTGCAATAGCTCGCTTCCGCACTGCCTACAAAGAATTGTCTGTAGAAAAGCAGAAGCAAGTATTGGAGGCCTATCCTATGCACGTATCTGAAATGCCTTTGTCAAACTTAAAGTAAGGGGAGGAATAGATAATGGGAAAGTTTAATAAAAATGGTGGTAGAGAAATGCCGGAGTTGAATACTTCATCTCTTCCTGACCTTATTTTCGCATTCTTGTTCTTCATCATGATGGTTACCAGCATACGTGAAGTAACAGCAAAGGTGGAGTACAACAATCTTCCTCGAGCAACGGAGCTAACAAAATTGGAGGAGAAATCTCTCGTTTCTTACCTCTATGTCGGAAAGCCTGTAGCAGCTTATAGAGACAAGTTTGGTAATAATTCCTGCATTCAGATTAACGATAAGATTGTTCAAAACCCTGAGTTGGTATACGATTTCGTAAAACAAGAAGAAACCAAAATCAGAGATGAGCGTAAAAAACTCATGACAATTTCTATCAAAGCAGATGCAGATACAAAAATGAAGATTATATCAGATATCAAGTATCAATTGCGTAGAGCCGATGCTCTTAACATTAGCTACTCTGCGAGAGATGTGGTAAAGAATAACTGATACAAATTTCATATTTCGAACTAAATGAGAGCATCCTTAGAACTGAATTCTAAGGGTGTTCTTTTTATTTTCTGCATTCACTTTCTCTATTGCTCAGAATCGAATTTAAGAGAAGAGCTTTTTTTAGATATTATTCAGAAGGTCGATACCCCCCCCCATGAATATGGATGTTATTCAACACTCTCTTAGTGTTAGATATTGAATTTCGATAGATAAAAGAGCCCTACATTCTCCTCTTTGCTTATCAAACATTTAATACTTTCAGAGACTTGTTATATGATCTTGAAAAACAGTACATTCTTGATTAGTGTCATGAGTGTAGAAAAATGATTTGGAAATAATACTTGATTTATTTAGAATAATCTGGTGTAGTTTTGGGTTTTTATGTAACTTAGAGGGGAAAGTATAGAAGAAACGAATATGGGGAGGCAAAAGTGTAGAACAAAAATATCTTTTTTAAGGTGTAATATAAATCTTTCGCGATGAAGAATATTAATACCTCTAACTATCAAAAGTACCACTCTTGTTCTTTTGAAATGAGTCGTGCTCTCACCAAGATGTACAGTACATCTTTTTATTCAGCGTCAAGCCTTTTTTCTAAAAATATACGTTCTGCAATATATAGTATCTATGGTTTTGTAAGGATTGCAGATGAGATTGTGGACTCTTTTCATGAGCACAATCAAAAAGAACTCTTAGATGCATTCGAGCAATCTTATCGTTTGGCTTACGAGCAGGGAGTAAGCACGAATCCTGTTTTACATTCATTTCAATTAACAGTTCGTAAATATGGCATTTCCGAAGAGTATATAGAGGCTTTTCTTTCCAGTATGAGGGCGGATCTGGAGAAGAAAGAGTATAAGACAGTAGAAGAGACAGCCAAATATATTTATGGTTCTGCCGATGTGGTCGGTCTTATGTGTTTGAAAGTTTTTTGTCAAGGAGATGAAAAACTTTTCAAGGAACTGGAGTACCCAGCAATGAAATTAGGGTCGGCTTTCCAGAAGGTCAATTTCCTTCGAGATTTACAAGATGATTGTTTGGTGTTGGGGCGCATATATTTTCCCAATCTTTCCATAGATAGAATTAACGAAGCCACTAAAATAGAGTTGGTGCGAGAGATAGAGCAAGATTTTGAAGAGGCTTATAGTGGCATAAAAAAGTTGCCTGTAGGAGTTCGTCTTGCAGTGTATACAGCTTACAAGTATTATAGAGGTTTGCTTAATAAAATAAAGAGGACGCCCGCAGAACGGTTGGTGAAGACAAGAGTTCGTGTACCTAACTATCAGAAAGGGTTACTTCTTCTCTCTTTAATAATCAAAAATCAAATTGTATTTCATGACTTCAAATAGTGTAAAGAATAGAGTGGTTCTTGTGGATATTAATGATAATCCACTGGGTACTATGGAGAAGATGGAGGCTCATAGAAAGGGTGCAATGCACAGAGCTGTTTCTGTTCTTGTATTTAATACCCAAGGAGAATGGTTATTGCATCAAAGGGCGAAAGAGAAGTATCATGCTGGAGGCTTATGGACCAATGCTTGTTGTACACATCCGTTTGAGGGGGAAGCGTATGAAGAGGCGGCTTGTAGACGGATGAGAGAGGAGATGGGAATGGAGATTAGTCCAGCGCATCTTATCTGTCTTTTCGATTTTACTTATAAAGTCTCTCTTAATAATAATCTGATAGAGCATGAGTATGATAGAGTTTTTTTCTACATCACGGATGCTTATCCACGACCCAATCAACAGGAGGTAATGGATTGGAAGTATTTGTCTCATACTGCTCTTGATAAAGAAATAATCTTGGATTCTGAATCTTTTACTCCTTGGTTTAAGATTATCTATCAAAAAGCTCTCCCTCACTTGCATGAACTTCTCTTTTTGAATAGTGGAGACAAGATAAATCAATAACAATGCAAAACTATAATAAGACGGACGGGCTGATAATGGGCGTGATGTCGCTCTTTTACATTTTTGGGGCTATTCAATTAGGGCATCCAGAGATGAGAGCTCTTTACGCAGGTATGACACCTTGGGTACTTCTTCTCTCGATACTCTTTTTGAGCTTTTATGATCAAACTCAGCAGAGGCTTAAGCTATTGTTTTTTATGCTTCTCGTTGCCGTGGTGAGTTTTGTTGTGGAGGTGTGTGGAGTGGCAACAGGAGTGGTATTTGGTAGTTATAGCTATGGTGCAGAGCTGGGGGTGAAAGTGGCTGATACACCTCTTATCATAGGGGTAAATTGGGTACTCTTGATTTATTTAAGTGCAGCTATGTTGAGTTCTTTTCCTCGTAGCCCCCTCTATTGGATTGTTCTACCCTCTGCCCTTATGGTAGGATACGATGTCGTTATGGAACAGGTAGCACCTCGCATGGGTATGTGGTCTTGGGGTGGAGATGTAGTTCCCTTACAGAATTATGCAGTCTGGGCATTTCTTGCCCTACTTTTTCATACGTTGAGATATGTGATGAATATAAGTGTTCGCAACAAAATGGCTCTATTCCTATTTTCTATTCAGTTTTTCTTCTTCTCGATTATATTGATAGTATAAGTTATGCTTGAAGCAAGGCATCATCCGATTGTTTACCCTTTTTTTCAATATTACACGGAATATCTGCTTAGGAGTAAATTCCATTCTGTAAGGGTGATGGGAACATTTTTAGATAGAGAATTGCCTGTGTTGCTTATAGCCAATCATATCGGTTGGTGGGATGGTTTTTGGGCCATGTATCTAAAGCGGAAAGTCTTTAAGCGTAAGTTCTTCTTTATGATGCAAGAGGAGCAGTTGCTTCGATATCGTTTTTTCAATCGTACAGGTGCTTTTTCAGTGAAGAAAGGGAGCCGGGAGATTGTTCGTTCTTTGCAGTATGCTCGTGAAGTTCTAGAAGATACAAAGAACATGCTACTTATCTATCCTCAAGGTAGACTTCAATCAATTTATCAATCGGAGTTCTTTTTTCAACAGGGGATAGAACGCATCGTTCGGAATAATGAGGGAAGAGTACAGGTCGTTTTTAGTGCCAATCTTGTTGATTTCCTTGAGCATTCTAAGCCGACAGTAACGATGTACATAAAGGAGTTCGAGGGGACTTTCTCTTGTGAGGCATTGCAGGAAGCTTATAATAGATTTTATGCGGACTCTTTATTACAACAAACCGATGTAGTGGAATGATAGAGTATTTAGCATATATTGTTTTGGGGTTTACCTTGTTGCGAGGATTGATAGCATTGCTGAACTTGCTTTTTTTGGAGCGATTGCCAAACTCCAATGAAATAAAGCTACCTGAAAAATACTATGTCTCTGTGCTTATTCCTGCTCGTAATGAGGCAGATAATATAGGACATCTCCTATCCGACATTGAGAAGATGGGGAGCGAAAGTATTTGTGAGGTTATTGTGTGTGATGACCAGTCTGAAGATAGTACGGCAGAGGTTGTAGCTCATTATTGTGCACGAGACACTCGCTTTCGACTAATCTCTTCTTCAACTCTGCCAGATGGATGGTTAGGCAAGAACCATGCTTGCCATACCCTTGCTATGGAAGCAAAGGGAGATTTTTTGCTTTTTCTTGATGCAGATGTGCGTATAGAAGTAGGATTCGTAGAGAGTGCTATTGCCTATGTTCAGAGAAGGCAGGTAGACTTACTTACATTATTTCCTACTCAGGATATGAAGACTTGGGCAGAGAAAGTCTCTGTGCCGAATATGCATATTATTCTTCTGACACTTCTATTTCTTCCAATGGTTAGGCTTTCCAAAAGAGTTTCTCTATCGGCGGCGAATGGGCAGTGTATGCTTTTTCGTCGTAATAGCTATTGGAAGCTACGGCCTCATGCTACTTACCGACACAGTAGAGCAGAGGATATAGAGATAGCTCGGTACTTCAAGCGGAGTCAATATAGAGTGGCGTGTCTCACAGGGACTAAGTCTATTCATTGCAAGATGTATAGTGATTGGCGTGGGGCGTTGGAAGGTTTTGCGAAAAATGTAACCTATTTCTTTGGACACTCTAATTCCTATTTTGTTGCGCTTCTCTATTGGGTTATAACGACCTTGGGTATTTTGCCCATAATCTGTACTCGCTCTTCTTTTTTATTGGTGGGTTATATTTCTATCATCGTACTGACAAGCTATTTGTCTCTTTGACCGCCCAACAATCTCCTTTTTTCAACATATTGCTTATGCTTCCCCAGCAACTTATGCTCGGGGCTTTTATATTCAAATCTTGGTATAATAAAAGGCGTCGACAGTTTTTATGGAAAGGTCGCGCGATATAAATTAATCTATATGAAACGTTGTAAAATACTTTTTTTATTGCTATTTGCCCTTTTCCCTTTCTCGCTTATGGCATCAGAAAGGGAGAGCATATACAATGCCTATATCTTCAATGATATGGAGTCTTGGAAGCGTATTATTGATAGAATGCATACGATACCCGATAAAACGGTAGAGCAAGAACTCGATTTACTCAACTTTGAGTATGGTTATATTGGGTGGTGTATGGGTAATAAGAAAACCTCTTTAGCCAAAATTTATATGGATAGGGTAGAGGTGCGGATAGCTTCGCTTAGGAAGCGTGACATAAAACCTGCCTTGCTCTATGCTTACGAGTCGGCTTGTTTGGGGTATAGGGTAGGGCTTAATAAGTTTAAGGCTCCTGTTTTAGGGCGTAAGAGCGTTACTGCTGCCGAAAAGTCGGTCAAATTAGACCCCAATAATGCTTTTGGGTATGTTCAGTTAGGCAATATTGATTATTACCGTCCCGCTCTCTTTGGAGGTTCCAAGCGTGAGGCGATAAAATACTACCTCATTGCCGAAAAGCTATACTTATCGAAAATGAAGTCGGGTGAAGTGGAGGGTAAGGACTGGAACGTGCTTGCTCTTTGGGTTCAGATCGCACAAGCCTATGATGCGTTAGATGAGGTAAAACGAGCCGATGGGTACTATAAAAAAATATTGGCAAAAGAACCTAACTTTAAGTGGGTAAAGGATAATCTTTATGCCAAGTTTAAGCAAAAGCATAATATGTCATGAGGAAGAAAATAACGATTATAGGAACGGGGTTAGGTGGATTAGCGAGTGGTCTTCTCCTGTCAAAAAGAGGCTATGAGGTGGTGTTTGTGGAAAAAAATGCCACCCCTGGAGGACGGTTGAATCAAATCCAAAAGGATGGTTTTACGTTTGATACGGGGCCTAGTTTCTTTAGTATGTCCTATGTGTTCAAAGAGTTTTTGGACAAATGTGGTGTGGCATTGCCCTTTGAGTTTGTCGAGTTAGATCCTCTTTACTCGGTCAATTTTCGGGGAGATGATAAGGTTTACCACCTTTATAAGGATGTCCAAAAATTGGCCCAGCAATTCGAGGGCATTGAGCCTGATTTTGAAGTCAAGATGCAACGTTATCTAAAGAAGTCCAAGGCTTTATTTGAAGATACCTTTGACATCGTTATACGCAACAATTTTGATAATCTTTTCGACTATATCACTACCCTCGTGAGGGTCAATCCTCGTCATATCCCCCTGCTATTGAAGACTTTTTGGAAACACGTTACCGAACACTTTTCTTCCAAAGAAGCTCAGCAGATTATCTCTTTGGTAGCCTTTTTCCTTGGACGCACGCCTTTCGATACAATGGCTATTTATAGCCTTCTTTCCTATACCGAGTTTTGTCACGATGGCTACTATAATGTGAAGGGGGGGATGTACAATATTGTGCGCGGGTTGATATCGGAGTTGGAGAAGAGAGGGGCAACGTTCCACCTCAATGCTGAGATTACAGACTTTGCGTTCAATGGTAACGAGCTTACCGCTGTGATTGATAAGGAGGGACGTTGTTATGAGTCGGATCTCTTTTTGTGTAATGCTGATGCAGCTCTTTTTAGAGGTCGTGTGTTACGAAGAAAGGCGTATAGCGAAGAGAAGCTTGCGCAAAAGGAGTGGACTATGGGGTATTTGACTTTTTATATAGGAGTCAAGGGTAAGTTGCCTCAATTAGACCAGCATAACTACTTCTTGGGTACGAATTATGAAGAGTATGCCAATAATATCCTTCAAGATCCTGATACGCTACAAAAGCCTTATTACTATGTAAATGTCATATCTAAGCACAATCCGAATTGCGCTCCTGAGGGATGCGAGAGTCTTTTCTTTGTGTGCCCTGTTCCTAACCTGCAATATAAAAAGGATTGGAGTGATAAAGATGCTATTGTAGATAGTATTTTGGAGGACTTTTCCAATCGAATAGGCAGAGATATTTTTCCTGATATTATTTCGAGAACGGTCTACACACCTCAAGAGTGGCAGCAAGAGTTCAATCTATACCAGGGAAGTGGCTTAGGACTTTCGCATAAGATGATGCAGATTGGAGGTTTTCGTCCTGCCAACTTTGACGAGCAGTTTGGAAACTTGTTTTATGTAGGAGCTTCTACTGTACCGGGTGCCGGTTTACCTATGGCTGTTATTAGTGCCGATTTAGTTTGTGAACGCATAGAATCATTAGCTCATCCTCATAGAAATGATTAGAAGAAGATACTTTATCTCCTAAAAAGCTGTTGGCGGAAGAGATTTTTTGATGGTTGTTTTTAATACATCTTTGGCATGGAGCGATAGGAAATGATAAGTGTCGAAAATCTTTGCTACATGCCAATGAGGATATTTATATGCATCTAATTTGTGTTCTCGATGTGTGTCTAATTCGACCCTTCGATAGGGGGTGCTTCAGAAGTTCTTCTGAAAGCGATTTCTGAGAGATTGTTAAAGAACGAATGCTTGAGTATCATCATCACGTTTATTCGCTCTGTGATTAGGAGTAAAAGAGAAAATCTTTTTTGCCGTTTTTCAATATAGTAGTTTGTAAAAGCTCTTTTTAGGAAAATATGAAATAGGCAGTTAATAGGAGTTCACTTTGCGTAGCCTTCTGCAAAGATAGAGGTGTGCTACATTGAAGAATAGCACACTCTCTTTTTATAGGGGGAGGCTTAGCGTTTGATTATTTCTTTTGCTGCACCCCACGCTACGAGCAGACCGCCAGCACTCATGATTATATCTTTGATTACCAATCGTCCTACTCCAGATAGGTAGGGAAATCCGTAGTGAGGAGTGGGAAAATCTCCTCCCAGATTTGGAACCCATGCCTCGGGGGTTGTTATCAAGAAAGATAGTGTAACGATCGACATCCCGAATGTCAGTAATCCTCCAATAAGTCCGATACGAGGAAACCAAATGCCCAAGAGTACAGATAGACCAATCAATACGATGAACGTTCCCAATCCGTATGAAAAAGGGTAGGTGCCGTTTTCATTATGCCACTCAATGTTTTTACGTACCATTTTTCCTTCGGGGTTTTTGTGTAGGGTATACTCCTTAACTACCTCGCCCTTTTCGTTTTCTACGTAACTATTCGATTTGGTGTAAAAGAAACTCATAAAGGGGCTATTGCTCACAAAATGAACAATCCCATCCGCCTCATATTGACAGGCTTTGAGTCCCCCTATCCATGCCATAACTACGAAGATGGATATGCGCATAAAGTTGAAAAAGGGACGCTCTAAGTTGAGAACTATTTTGCTGGATGTTTGGAATACTTGTTCAATAAAACTCTTCATAATTAGTATTTTCTTATAATATCTACCCTGCAAAATTCTCTCTTTTTCGTAGTGTGGAGAATGGATAAAAGTGATAATGATATGGATAATTTTGACGAAGAGCTGATAGAAGAGTATACCTTAGCCTCCATTGTGCCCTACTATTCTTTCTGAGGTGGTGGATTGCGATCTATAATAGATATGCCTACTTCTTCTCTGAAGTATTTGGGAGAGAGTCCTGTTGCCTTTTTGAAGTATCGACTAAAGTAGAATTCGTCTTCGAATTTGAGTAGCATGGCTATCTCTTTGATGCTTTTATTGGTGAGGTGAAGATATTTTTTTGCCGCGATGATAACACGATCTTGTATGAGTTGTGTGGGAGTCTTTCCAAATGCTTGTTTACTTTTTCTGCTGAGAACTTCAGGGGATATTCCCAGCCGATTGGCATAGAAAGAAACTCTGCGCTCAGAGAGATGATATTCTTCTAATAATCGCTCGAAAAGTGAGGCTTGCTGGTCTATCAATCTTTTTTGCTCCACTTCTACAGAGTTTTTTTGTCTGCTGCAAAGAGCAAGTAGAAGTTGCAGATAAGACTTAATAATAGAAGAGGTAAAGGGCTGTACGTCCTCTTCGGAGGCTTTCTCTTTGGAGATATGGTTGGTTAGTTGGTGCAGGTATGCGTGTAAATTGTCATCAACTTCGACATAAGGCTTGAGATAGGCATTGTTAAAAAGTAAACCGTTGCAAGCCACCTCGTATTTGTGGTATTCAATACAGTAAAAATCACCATGAAAAGAGAGTAAACGGTACTTCGATGGCTCTTTTTGCCATGTCAAAACTTGGTAAGGCGAGAGAAAGAGTACAATGTTTCCTTGGGAATGATAGGAAGTGCCGTCTATCGTAAATCGGGATTCTTCTTGTATAAAAAAGATACTGTATAGAGAAGACGAAAAAGGTTCCTGTGTAATATTCGAAAGAAAATCCCGTATTGAAATAAGTTGAGAAGACATACTATTACCTATTTATATATGCTTGACACCCCCTGCAGAGCGAAGATAGTAAAATTTAAGACACACCTATCTATCCCTTATTAATCTCTATGGAGAGAGGAGGCCTTTAATCAATTGTTCTATGTGTACAGTTTTTTTGCTTATTCGGCTTTCTTGTCTATTTCGTCTCTTGTTACCTGTTTTTGAGATGGATGTTTTTAGGAGATAGGGTTAATATTGGGGGCAAACATGGTCTATGGTTAGCTAGTTTAATGCATAATGTTTGTCTTCATAATGAATAAAGGTTGCTCTTAGAGGGGATAATGGTTTTCTTTATAAAGTTTAATGGTTGGCATGAGTAGGTTTCTGCTATTGAATGTAGGAGGTCTGTAATTTGAGAGGTGATTGATGTATTTTTTGTATTTATGGACCATCAATGTTTTGCAAGCTGCCTTTTGTTTTTTTGAGGGCTATCTAATTTACTCTTCTCTCCTTGTTTTTCTTGTGG
>NZ_BAKX01000007.1 GCF_000614585.1 Porphyromonas gingivicanis JCM 15907 | reverse complement strand
GACCTCCTCCATAGTGTCTTTATCAAAGAGTTGTGCAGAGGCTACCTGCATCCAACCGAACAATCCTAAAAGTAGTACAACAATCTTTTTCATATTTTCCATTGATTTTTCTTTTTGCAAAAATAATTCTAACATTTCAAACACAAAGGGATGGAATCTCCCGACTGCACCCCTTCCATAAAACTTTCTCCCTCATAATCATTGGGCGATCTAATGTAGATTCTGAACATATTAGCACTCCGTTATATTGAGAGGGATAGCTTCCCAGCCCTCTTCTCCCTTAACCTCTGCTTTAACAAATGTTTTTGAGGCATAGGGCTTGTAGCTCTCCTCAATAATGCGTACACCCTCACTAAATCGAGCATTTCCGCGCTTATCGGCAAGCTGACGGAGTTGGATGACCCGTGAGGGTTGCAAAACCCCTTTCTTGTTGCGTGCCAGTAATCGCATCACAGCATCAACGAGGTCTGCACTATCCTCATCTTTCGCAAGCGTCTGCAGATACTCTGTTACCATTGCAATACCGTCTTCTACCGTATCTCTATAATCGTCTACGGTACGATTACCGAGCTTGATACGCATGCTCGAGTCAGAGTTGGTAAAAGTGTGTGTAAACTGCCCCTCTTGTTTAGTCAAATGCATTATCTCTCTTTTCATCGTCAAAATCGTTTGAAAGTTATCGTAGATAGTCTTTTTGACCAGCTTCATCTGTGCTGATAGCTCTAATAGTTGACTAATAGCACTTGCCACTTCTTCATCGACAAGTCGGGCGTAGTCGGCACGTTGTTGCTTCTGCGCTTCTTCTTCCTGTCTTAGTGCCTTTTCTCTTTTGTAGGCTTCAAATTCTGCGCGCTCTTCTGCGCTCATTATTACTGTATTATCCATATTGTTATGCTTTTAATAATTCTATTATACCCCATGTTATACACACTATTGAGGAGATCATACCGACAAGAGCAATCCAAATCATTACAGCATGTTTTCTACTGCGCCAATAGCCCCATTGCGTCACATTATAGCAAAAGAAGAAAGCATTAGCAACTCCGAAAAAGATTCCTACGACAATCATTACTATACCCCAAATCATAATCTATTTGCTTTATATTCATTACACATCTTATCAACTTTCAGATAGTCCTTTTTCTTGTTAAGAAAAGCCCCATACAGACTTCTTAATCGCTCACGAGGAATGCGATTAAACTCTTCTACTCCCGCAGCTCGACAAGCAATACTCTTGATGATTGCAATATTGCTTGCTCTCCCAACCACCTTTAAGTAATCGCCAATCGCTTTAATCAATCGCTTGCGCAGCGCATCCATACTCTCCCGACCATAGCGTCGATCCATCTCGTTAGATAGCGATCCACAAATGTCTATTAGTTGATGCTGACTTAAATCTCGAGAGCTCTCTACTCCGAACTGTGACAGTAGAGCCAACTTATCCTCGTTAGTCATTCCTAACTGCCCAGCCAGTGCATGGTATTTCTTTATGAGGTCTCGCTGTATCTTGTCCATTACTTTATTTTCCATGATTTTTTAGTTTTAATCCATTTATAGAGAGCTGATGCAGATAATCTTCTTCCGCTGCTCGCTTTGCCGAGTCTATATCGACGTAAGTATCTCCGATATTTTTATACCCTTCACGAGGATAACTCCCTTCTATTCGCTGTAGAGTGATATCCATTCCATCGGTGACTACATATTTTGCACGTAGAAAAAATGGGAGAGGTATTTCAGCTTGATAACGGTTCCCGATTTTAACCCACTGTAGTATAAAATCCTCTCGTTCGTATTTCATTAAATCCGACACATAAATCTGTCTATTTTCTTGCACTTGAAATTGTAACATACTACTATTAGCTGTTACTATACCTTCAGAGTCTACATAGAGAAATGCACATGTAAAATCGAAGTTTTCTAAGTCAAAAGAGCATCCCAACTCTCGCAATTTTTCAAGTACAGATACGATATTTCCCTGCACATAAATTTTCGTATTGAGCACTCTTTTGTCTACATATCTGCAGAAATCGACACCAAAAAAGTATTTACATTCATCAACGAGAGGGTTGCTTCCTCTCCTCATTCCTATTTTTTTATTTTCCCCGAACAGTTTCATATTACATCGATTACGTTAATTGTTTTACTATAATGTTCTTGAGCTGCTTCTTTTGCTTCTTCGAGCGAGTCGTACGATCCGAGCAGTTCGACTGCTACTCCCTTTCGCACAAAAAGTAACTCTTTATCTCCTTCTATTTCAGACAGGTCTATGTAGTACATTACCCCTTTTAATAGTTCTTCAGTGCAGATAAAAAATCCTCCTGCACCATTCGATTGTTGTTCTGACCAGGTCATGATTTTTTGGTGTCGTCAGAAAAAGAAATCAAAGCTAAAGACACAGTGAGCATTTTTCTTATATCCTCTTCTCTCATACAACTTTCGTATATCGCTCTGATCCCAATTTTCAAATTTCCTTGAAAAGAGCAATTACACATACCATTTGCGTCTTGAGAAATTACAAAAAGGCACTTCTCTGCGTGAGTCCCTTCTAAGTCATCATACATCGCAGAATAGGGCGATTCTTTATCATTTTTAGACATTTCTCCTTTTGCTTCTCGCTCGTCTTGCTCGAAGTTGTATCCTTTTTCAAAACAGACTCTAAAAGCCTCTTTTGATACTCCGAGTTCCTTCATCATCTCTTGATTTTGCGAATAAATCATATCCGCCTTTTCTTTCATATTCATATTTCTATTTGTCTTAATAGTTATTGACTCAATCTTTTCCCATCTTTTCTCTCCAATATCCTCTACCCTCTTTTTTCCAATACTCTTGCACTGCGAGATGTAGACTATCATCTATATTTTTTTCTATTGATTTTCCATCAGTGTGCAGGAGAAAATCTCGTCTCAAATCTGCGAGGTATTTGTAGCCCTTATTGTACGATACTCTAACGCCGACGACCTCATTGTTCCTTATCGTCCAACCATCAACGCTTGCCAGCTCATTCACAAGAGCTTCAACTCTTTTTAATAGCCTTATCTTCATAATTTTCTCCTCCTTTCATCTCAAAACTCCTTTATCTCTGCGTTAAACTTTTCTTTCAATTTCTCATAGGCAACGAAGTCCGCCCCTCCATATCCATCTGCAGTACTATATCGGGTTTCGCACCGAGCCACTCCGCCCACCAGTCTTATTTTTATATCGGCATCATGCTTTATCTTCATTTGCTTAGCGTCCCACACATCGCTATTGCGCTCTTGCCCGAGTATGATGAATAACTTTGTAGGGAACTTGTGTCGAAGGGCGATAATCTCTCTTGCAGGATTCGCCAAGTAGAGCACCGAGTCGATAAATATTACATCGGGCGATTGCTTCTTCTTGAGACGCTCTTCCAGCTCCTCGAGCGACTCTCTTTCGATAAGCATAATACGACGTCCACACTCCTCCAAACCAGCTTTGCGCCACGCCTGCTGCATAGAGGGAGACAACCCCTGCTCCAAAGAGTTATAGCCGATGCGCTTAACAAATTGTGTCAGATATTTAGCCAGTTGTAGGCAGTAGGTTGTCTTACCACTGCCCGACTTTCCAAAGACGAACCAAATTCCGTTCAAAGCGGGTCGCCCAAGGTGTCGCAACCATTCTCCCTCGAAGTTGGCAAGGGTAAACTTCGCAGAGAGTACATTGTGATTAGAGAATGCCTTCGCCATGTGCTTCTTCCTTTTTCAACTTCCAAACAGCTCTTTTTACTCTACGCAAATCACCTTCGCACTCCGAGATGATTTCTTGTATCGCTCGCAGACTCTTTACCCCATTTTCACGACATACCAAGGCAACATCCTCATCGTCGATAGGACTTAGAGCTATAAACTTGCGTCCGAGACGGGAGAAAATCTCCTCGTACCCTTTTTTCCCCAAGCGCACACCTCGTAGGATGCGTTTTTCAAGATGAGCAGTAGCACAAAGAACGATGCCACAGCGACCTTCCAACTCGTTGTACAGGGTGATAAAGAAGTAGAGCAAAGGGTCGCTTAACTTATCGGCTTCATCCAATACGATGATAGGAGCTTCCATCTTATTAAGTGCATCTACCACTTCTTCCATCATTTCACTAATTGAAGTACTTGTATAGCTAACGCCCAACGACTTGAGAAGTTTGCCAACGAAAACACGCCTATTCCAATGGTCCATACAGGAGATGAGATGAACCCCCTTGTTGCTTTTAGCAAACTGCTGTATGGTTTGACTCTTACCACACCCTGCAGCACCTACCACAGCGCATACAATACTCTCGTTTTTTGCCTCTTCAAGGTAGAAGCGTAGGTCCTCGCTTGCCGAGGTTTCTGCCATCTTCCACTCAGTATCCTTCTTAGTCCCGATTTGGCTGCTATACTGCGCCACATCTCGTTGCTGATACTACCAGATCTGTGCCTGATAGTATCTTGCTAATCGTAGCAGGGCTTACTCCCTCTAACGAAGCTGCTGCTTTGCGCTGCGAACCTTTTCGCTCCACGTAGCTCTCAGTTGAGCCGTTATGAGTTGTTTATCCATATCTATATTTTTATTTGTTAGAAATCACTGTAATCCTCGGGTTCTTCCCCCTCGGGTTCGAAATGTGCACTTACCACAAGGGCAAGAATAAAATGTAGCACGTTGATAATCTGTACCCACCAATAACGCTCATCAGCGGGCTCTCCAAGAGCGAAAAAGAGCGTAATAGTTACCCACATATAGCGGGCTATTTTTCCCATCTTTTCTCTGTTAATCTTCTTCATAATCCTATTCTTTGTTTATACTCCCCCCTTTCCCCCCACAGATTTTGCAGGGGACGACGACCCGTATTTAACCACCCTTTAATCGTCGTTTAATGCCCCTCTAAAGGGCGTTATAAAAACCTATATACCTTTTGCCGAAAACCTATATACCTTTTTACTCGGAGGTATAATGCTTTTTTACACTCCTCTAAAAGTTGCTCCAACGGGCTCTCTTCTTCCGAGCTGTGGGCTCTTCTGTTACCTCTTCAAATTCTACTTCTTCTACTCCCAAAAGTTCCTGCTCTTGACTTCGCTGGTCTTTGTGCTTACCCCTGCTATTGAGCAAGCAAGTATGACTGAGCAATCCATGCAGGTCTCGTTCGGGGTCTAAAAGTCGAGCTACCGTGTCGTGCGCCTTTTCCAGTCGCCTCTTGGCTTTTTCTCGTAGCTCTTTATTGTAGGCATCTACCCTTGCTCTGTGCGCCGCCTCGCCCTCCTCTTGATCATAAAGAGCCATCGCAACTTGAGGCTTTTCGTCCAGTAGGAAGCGACAGTCGCCCTCTGCCGATACCACAAGCACTTGACTCATATCGTCGGGGTCATACTTCGTAGTCCAGTCCCACATCTTATAATCCCTAAAGCGCACATCCATCGTGTCATAATTGCGTTTTATACCAAGCAGAGTAGGCTTAAAGCCGTCATGCGTAAGTCGGTTGGTAAACTTCGAGGTCTCGCCGAACTCCAACAAGAAGAGCTCTTTGTCCATCTTTAGCCTATCTTTAGCAGGCAACTTGTCCAAAAGAAGATGGAACTGCTCCTGCTTACTTCTGCGTTCTTCCAGCATCATAGTTCTAATCTGCCGCACCACCTCCCGCTCGGTTGGGTAATACTTGCGCAGGGCATTCATAGCGTCTGCGTTGGGTTGATGCTTGGGGTCGCTCGTAACCCCTTTACCCGCATAGTTCATACAGATTTGGCAATACTCTTGTCGTAGACGATTAAAGTACTGCTCTACAATCTTGCCCCTTGCGTTGCGTACTCGTGCTGGAGTCAAATGCTCGCCTGCTGTCTTGTAAGTGGTTGCCAACTCGCCCTTGAGTTTTACATCAAGCGCATAGTGGTCGCATTGTATTTGATGTACTCGTAGCATCTCGCCTGCCAGCTCCTCGCCATGCTTGAGGGCATCTCGTAGAGCTTCACGAATAAGGTCTTTAGACTCATGATTGCCGATAGCGATGCCGATAGGTACATACACGAGGGGTCGAGCACTACCACCATGGTCATACGTTTATGGTAAATGATCTCCTTGCGACCATCTCTCCCTTCTCGCTCCGACTGGTAGAGCAACTCCACCGTCCAGCCATCCACACTCCAGTAGAGGAAGGGGACACTCGGCTTGCGTCGGTTGATGGTCTGTGTATTCCAAAGGTTGTACTTCGTCTCGCCCAAGTTCCCATAATCGGCTGCCTGCTGATTTTTCTTGCGCCAATAGGATACGGTGCCTGCGGTTATCTCTTGCCAGCCCAGCTTTCGAGCCTGCTGGTTGTACTCCTTAGCCACCTTCGTATCGTCGATGTTGTTGTGATGCGCCAGGATGGCAAGGAGAATATCTTCTTTCTCGTCGCTGTCAATCTTCGCAGCACTGTTGTTGCGAAACTTGCCCGAGATCATCACGATAAACCCATCACGCTGATACTCGTTGTACTTGCGTTGTAAACTTCGAGGGTTGCTGGGCAAGCGGTGCGCCCACTTATCAGAGATACGAGGTAAAGCCAATGCAGCACGCTCCCAGAACTCCCCTCGAGGTAATTTCGGCTGGGCTTGACTGATGCGCCTGCCGTCTGCGATCTCTATTTTGCGACGAAAAGCATCCAGCACCGAACAATTAGCCGTGTACTCTCCCTGTTTGGTTTCAGGTAGATGCCTGCCATCGTCAAACGTGTACTGCTTATAGTAATGCTCCGCCTGAGCATTCTTCTCTATCTCATCCACAAAAGGCTTACTTTGCTCCCTCTCTTGAGCATCAGGAAAACGCTCATAAATCTTTACCTTATAACGCTGGGGAAAGCTCTCTACATCGTACAACGCAGGGGTATCCTTGCAGGCTCGACGTACACGACGCACTTGACCCCTATGAATTAAATTCTTAATCCCAGAGGGGGTTGTAATACCACCACTTACAAGTTCCTCAAAACTTATACATAAGGTTAGCCCCACACGTTCCATATCACTAATCGTTGTTCCTGTTCAACAATTCATTTAATGATTTTAGCGATGGCAACTCCTTTTCAATAAGAAGCTCTACTCCCTGATAAATCCGTACAATGCCATGTTTTAAGTCGATAACAGTCATTTGCTCTTTACCGTATTGTATGAGCTTGTCCCCCTCTTTTACAAACACCTCGCTGGCATCTGCTATTACCAACTCACTGGCTCCCATTTGTAGAGCTTCTTTACGTATGGCACGAGCAAGAGCGGTATCTTTCGTATAGTCCAAAGAGCGACGCACCATTTCTACACTACATCCTAAAGAGCGGATTATTCCATCTCGTATGTCATGTGTGTACTTAATCTTCCGAATTACACTCATAGTTGTTTTTGTACTTTTGTTTTACTTTGTTGTTATTGGTACAGCGCAAAAGTAATACACTTTTGTGAATTATGCAAATCAAATGTGGATTTTAATTGTGTATGACAAAAACAAACACTATAAACGAAAGAATTGACTTTATAATACGAGAACGCTATAACGGGGTACAAAAGTCTTTTGCAGACGCCTGTGGAATAGCTCCTACCGTCATAAATAACATCGTGTCTGGCAGAAAGAGTGCTCCATCGTTTGAGGTAATACAAAGAATATCCACAATTGAAGATTTATCTTTGAATTGGCTTATAAACGGAGTCGGAGAGGCTTTCAGTAAATCAGTATCAATAACTCCTACCACAAATCCGAATGAAGGAATTCCTCTCATTCCAATTGGAGCATGGGCAGGCACTTTGGATGGTGGATATGACCCTATAATGGAATATGATTGCGAACGCTACATTGTTCCGATGTTTAAGGATGCTGACTTTCTAATCGCTGTGAAAGGCGACTCAATGAGTCCGAGATATGAGTCGGGAGATTTAATTGCCTGTCGTAATGTTTATGGGGATGGAATCTGGTTTCAGTGGGGGAAAACTTATGTCTTAGACACAGAACAAGGATCTATTGTAAAACAAGTATTTCCTGGAGCAACTGATAACACTCTCAAGTTAGTCTCAGAAAACCCCAAATACCCCCCATTTGAGTTGAACAAAGAGTATATATATCGTATTGCTATTGTTTTGGGGATAATACGAGCAGAATAATCTCAAAAATACATTCTTTCAAAGAATATCCACATATCCCTATCTATCAACAACTTAAACAAAACAAGGAGATATTATATATAGAAATATGGGGTGTTATTCTCTTTATTTTACCCCATATTCTAACAAATGAAAAGTCTTTTTGCCATATAGTTCATTTGTTTTAGGGTTATCAACTTGAAACCCCAATAGAAACTCCATTAAAACCCCATTACTAAAAATCACGGCTTTTTTAGAGATTCAAGAAAAACCGAAAAAGAGAAAAGAAGAGGATATTTTCTCTCTTTTCTTGCCATTCATTTAACACCCAATAAACGGCTGTTTAAGTGGTACTAAACATGCTCTAAACAGAAAGAGGGAATATATCCTCCAAGAGACACTAAACTCTACCCAACAAACCGCTATAACGCTTGTATATAAGCCATCTGTGGCATTCTAAGCCGTAACCCTATACAAACTACCAAGAAAGCGCAAAAACGAGAAGAAAAGGCACAAAAAAAGGGCTGCGAATGCAACCCAATTAAAGCGTGCTTAAAGTAGCACTTAAACACCTGCTAAACACTTCACCGAAAAATTAAAGTCAATTTCAAGTGACTTAAAGCGAAATGTACTTTTCGTTTCTCTCTCCTTATCCTTATTTTTCGTGTTTAACTATCGATATATCAAACATTTAAGCCAACAATCCTAACACTACACCATTGTACTTTTCGTTTTACCCCCCATACACAGAGGGTAGTCGAAGAAAGGTACAACCCTATTTCGGCAAACCATTAACCCTTTTGCCTAAAAGGTCCGTGCAAACTTGCAAAACCATCCGTGCAAACAAACGAAAGGGTTATACCTTTTGAAACACAGCAACGCTCTACCGAAAAGTAAGCACAGAAGCGTACTTATCTTACAACAATCCCTCACACCGACAATCAATGTGAGGGATTTCTTTTTAGGTCTCCTATTGGGTTCTATAAAGTGCTTACAAAAGGGCTTATTCGTAGGCTCTCAACGTAGCCAAAGGTATAAGGAAACAGATATACGAACGGAGCAAAGGCGCTATCAGTGGGCTTCTAACCAGTTAGCTCCTACCCCAATCTCCACCTCCAAAGGTACTCGTAACCCCTCCATAGCATGCGTCATTTCGTGGTGTACCAAGTGGGTAAGCTCCTCTATTTCGGAACGATGGGCATCGAAGTTCAGTTCATCGTGTACTTGGAGTATCATGCGACTCTTCATTTGCTTCGTCCGAAGAGCTTTATCAATACGCACCATAGCTATTTTTATCAAGTCGGCAGCTGTACCCTGTATGGGAGCATTGACGGCATTGCGCTCTGCAAACGAGCGTACCGTTGCAGTGCGACTATTGATGTCGGGCAGGTAACGACGACGACCCATAATGGTCTCGGCATATCCCTTATTTCGTGCCTGCTCTATACAACGCTCTATAAACGCCTTTATCGAGGGATAGGAGGCAAAGTAGCTATCAATCAAACTCTGTGCCTCTTTCGGGGGGATGTGCAGTCGCTGGCTTAGTCCGAAAGCAGAGATACCATAGATGATGCCAAAGTTGGCAGTCTTGGCGAACGAACGCTGTAAGGGGGTAACCTCTTCGAGAGCTACCTTGTAGATGCGGGCAGCGGTGGTGCGGTGAATATCTTCGCCTCGACAGAAAGCATCTATCAAGTGCTCATCTTCGCTTAGATGCGCCAAAAGGCGGAGTTCTATCTGCGAATAGTCGGCACTCAAGAAGAGGTATTCATCGCTATCGGGTACTAAAGCGGAGCGAATCTCCTGCCCCACGGCAGAGCGAATCGGTATATTTTGCAGGTTCGGATTGCTACTTGAGAGGCGACCCGTAGCCGCTACCGCTTGGTTGAACGAGGTGTGCAACTTGCCATCGGGATAGAGTAGCGTAGGCAAAGCCTCTATGTAAGTACTCATAAGTTTCTTTACGCCTCGATAGTCCAATATATGCTGTACAATCGGATGTTCGCTGGCATACTGCAGGAGGATCTCTTCGCCCGTGGCATAGCCTCCTCCCTTAGTCTTTCGGGGACGACTGCTGATCTTCATTTTCTCGAAGAGTATCTCTCCGACCTGCTTGGGACTGCTGATGTTGAAAGGCTGTTCCGCTTCGGTATAGATGGTTTCTTCGAGCTTTTTCATCTCCTCTTCCAACCCCTTAGCTACTTCCAAAAGGCGGTCGGTATCTAAGCGTACGCCTCGCTCCTCCATACGTTGCAGTACTTGCAAAAGGGGCATTTCGACCTCCTCAAAGAGGGTCTTCATGCCTAAACGTTGTAGCTCATCACGCAAGATAGGGTAGAGTCGGAGTGCCACGTCGGCATCTTCCGAAGCATAGTCTGCCAGCAAATCCAAGGGCACATCTTGGCGCAAGTCGAATTTCTTCTGCGAAGCAAGTTCCTCATAGGCTATAGGAGTGTAGGATAAATATTGCTCGGCGAGCGAATCCAAGTTGTGCGGACGTTCGGGGGCTATCAGATAGTGCGCCAAAAGGGTATCGAAAAGCGATGTTACCTCATTAACCCCATAACGGCTCAGTACTTTGAGGTCGAACTTAGCATTCTGTGCTATTTTGAGTATTGTAGACTCCTGCATAAGGGTACGAAGTGGAGCAAGCCACTCACGCACAGTAGCCTCATCAGGTGGTAAGGGTAGGAAATATGCCTCTCCCTCGGCAGGAGCGAAAGATGCCCCTACTATGGAGCAACTCATAGCATCGAGTCCGTCGGTCTCGGTATCGAAGGCAAAGTACTGAACGGTGCTGAGTCGCTTCCAAAGAGCAGTACGCTGTTCCTCGGTAGTAACGATGGTATAGTGATGGGGGATGTCTGCCAATCTTTTTTTAGGAGCTTCCTCCTGCCCCATACCTAAGTCAAAAAGGTCTATTTCTGCGCTCTTTAGCTCAATAGACTCCTCTGTTAAAGGGGGAGCTGATGTATCGGAAGCATCAAAAAGAGTAGCTCTCCGTTGCTGGATTCGTGTGCCAAAACATCTATACGTTTCGCCAATGAGCGGAACTCATACTCCTCGAAAAGGCGTTGTACAAGCGTTGTGTGCGGTTGCTTACGTACCAAAGAAGCGATGGGTAGATCTATCGGTACATCGGTACAGATGGTTGCAAGGTATCGAGAGAGTAGGGTAATCTCTTTGTGTTCTTCCAATTTGCTGCGAGTACCTGTCTTTAGCAATGCTATGTTATTGTATATCTCCTCGATAGAACCATACGAGCGGAGCAGTTCCGAGGCGGTTTTAGGACCGATGCCCTTACAACCGGGTATATTATCGGCACTATCGCCCACTAAGCCCAAGTAGTCTATCACCTGATGAGTATGGTTCAGCTCAAATTTGGTGCATACTTCCTGCGGACCCCATAGTTCGTACCCCTTGGTAGAAGGTCGGTATATGCGACATCGGTCGGTAACCAACTGGGCATAGTCTTTATCTGGGGTTACCATATAGACATCGTATCCCTCCTTTTCGGCTCGGTGAGCCAACGCTCCAATCACATCGTCCGCTTCGTAACGAGGCACTTCAACCGTCGGGATAGCCATAGCTTCGAGCAGTTTCTTTATCTCTGGCACAGCCCAAATAATACCCTCTGGCGTTTCATCTCTCTGTGCCTTGTATTCGGGGTACTCCTCATGTCGGAAAGAACCTCCTGGGGGGTCGAAGACAACCGCCAAGTAATCGGGTTTTTCCTTCTCTATAATGTCTAATAAACTCAGAGTAAAACCAAAAAGGGCACTCGTGTTAATCCCCTTAGAGTTGATACGGGGCGAGCGGATAAAGGCATAGTAAGAGCGGAAAATAAGCGCATAAGCGTCTAAGAGGAAGAGCCGTTGAGCAGACATACTATATAGCAGATTGGTGGAATAATTGGGTAAAATGAGGATAATAAAGCCAGCTCCAAAGAGCAAGGATTACTATCATGAGAAGTATTATCAAGATGTTGAAGAGCCTCTTGCGCTGTATAACACCCGAGAGAAGCAGTGCTGTGGGCAAAATCATTAGCAATAAAAAGCCCTCTAAGTGCTGTGTAAAGAGGCATCCGCCCAAAAGCAAAAATAGAGTTCGCATAAGAGTGGCCGTCAGTTGTAGCACTTTTACTTTCTTTTTGGAGAGGTGCATCATAGCACCTGCTATACCCCATAGGTAGAGTAGTAGTAATACACCTCCACCTAAAAATAAGACTCTACTGGGCAGATAGTCAATATAAACAATAGGTTGTAGCTGTACCATCGGCTCTAAGGAAACGAGAAAAGCACTTTGCCATCCACCCATAACGAGAATAGTAGCCAAGAGCAGAAATGGAGCGATATATCCAAAGAGAAATGCCAACAAGTTACGCCCCGAAAAAGCCTGCAAGTCTATGATATTAAAGAGCATTATTGGCACCAAAAGGATAGAGGGTGGCCAAACAATTGTAGCTAACGAAAGGGCAATAGCACAGTCGGTTATCTCAAAAGGGGCATTCTTCTCTCGATAAGAGGCATAGAGCGTATAATGCGCAAGACCCCAAAAAGGAATTGCCGAGAGGGCAGGGTGAGAGCCGAAGGAAAGAGGAAAAAGAAAAAAAAGCAAGAGCGAAAGTAAAGTAGCCTTACTTCGCTCATCCTCATCGTCCAGTACATAAACATTGGAAGTAACTCGCACCACAAGCAAACCTACTAAGAAAAGAAAGAGAGTTACCGTAGGGGCGAAAGAAGAGGGTAGAAGAGGGTAGAGATCTAAAAAATACCCTTGACTAAGAACAGGCAGTGGATAAGAAGAACGCATCAGGAAGAGTGCGCTCAGAAAGAGCAAGGCTATCCAAAAAAGAGAGCGGTCGTAAGGGCGTTTCTTAGAGAATATCGAATGCCTTTTCACAATAGAGAAGAGGAGAAAGGAGCGAACAAAAAAGAAAGTATCCCTATCCATCCCCCTGCCTATGCTTTAGGTTAGAGAAGGATAGGGACAATAGTCTGTAAGATTAGCTATCGAGCAAAAGATCTTTGCCTATATCATGACGATAGTTTTTGCCCTCAAAGAGTACTTGTTGGGCTACTGTATAACTTCTATTAAGAGCCTCTTCGAGGCTGTTGCCATACGAACTAACAGCCAATACCCTACCACCTGAAGTAACTAATTTACCATCGGTAATTGCCGTGCCTGCATGGAATAATTGTGTCTCGAACGTAGGCTCAGGAAGTGTCATTTCATACCCTTTGATATAACTACCCGGGTAACCTCGAGAGACCAGCATAACGGAAACAGCCGTTCGAGGGTCTTCTTCGAGTTGATACTCTTTGAGTGAACCATTTGCCATACTCTTGAGAAGGAGCAAAAAGTCACTTTCTATACGCAGCATAACCACTTCTGTTTCGGGGTCTCCCAAGCGACAATTATACTCAATAACATAAGGATTACCCTCGACATTCATAAGCCCTAAAAAGATGAAGCCCTTGTAAGAGATACCTTCCTTTTGTAATCCTTGGAGTGTAGGCTCTACGATTCTTTCGGTAACCTTCTTCATAAAGGCATCATCTACAAAAGGCACAGGACTTACCGAACCCATACCCCCCGTATTGGGGCCCGTATCTCCGTCGCCTACCCTTTTATAGTCTTTCGCTATGGGAAGTATCTTATAGTCCTTGCCATCGGTAGCTACGAAAACAGAACACTCGATGCCCTGCAAAAACTCCTCGATGACAATGCGTTGTCCCTTACTACCCCAAGTACCTTCTGCAAGGTCGTTAAAAGCATTAGCAGCCTCTTCTATTGTCGGTACGATGAGTACTCCCTTGCCTGCTGCCAAACCATCTGCTTTGAGTACGTAAGGGGGACGAAGCGTTTCAAGAAATGCTAATGCCTCAGCCTTTCGTCTGCAGCAAAAGATTGATAGAGAGCTGTGGGGATTTGGTTACGCATCATAAAGGCTTTACTAAAGTCTTTACTCCCCTCCAGACGAGCGCCCGAAGCATTAGGTCCTACTACAAGTAAGTGGGTGAATAGTTCTCTGCGTTCTTCGAAATAGTCGCAATGCCCTCTACCAATGGATCTTCAGGACCCACAACCAATAGATCTATGCCATGCTGAATAACGAAACGCCCTACGGCCTCGAAATCTTTTATATTTAAGTCGGGTACATTTGTCCCGTACTGCTCTGTACCTCCATTGCCCGGAGCTATAAATAATAGCTCAAGATGCGGACTACAAGAGAGCTTCCAAGCCATGGCACTCTCTCTCCCTCCAGAGCCTAATAGTAAGACGTTAAGACGTCCTGAAGTGCGTTTGTCCTCCATAATTTCAGTAAACTTATATTCCTCGTTGTTTTAGAATGGTTCTTTGTAGAAAGTATAATAAGAGAAAGTCATAGAAAATCTTCGAAATAACGAGCGATAGTTGTGTTAAGATGCACTCTATCTACTCCACTTACATTGTGTTCATGAGTAGGGTAGTACATACAGTCTGGGTAGGTACGTGCCTTTATGGCTTGCTCAACAAAGGCTTGGGCATGCTGCCAAACTACCACAGGGTCTACTGATCCGTGGATAAGGAGTAAACGTCCCTTAAGATCTTTAGCACGCAAAGTGAGGTTGTTAGCCTTGTATCCTTCGGGATTCTCATTGGGTGCATCGTTGTAACGCTCTCCATACATTATTTCGTAACGACTCCAATCCATCACAGGACCACCTGCTACGCCCACTTTGAAAATGTCTGAGTGCGTAAGCATAAGGTTCGTAGTCATAAATCCGCCAAAGCTCCAGCCGTAAACTCCTATACGCTCACGATCGACCCAAGCCTGCTCAAGGAGGAAATCGACCCCTCGCATCTGATCTTCCATCTCTATAGTACCTACACGACGATGTATAGCTTGCTCGAAATCACGTCCACGATTAGCAGAGCCACGGTTATCCAAAGTAAAGATAATGTACCTTTTTGCGCCATATAAATATCCCATCCTCGAGCTCCAGCCATCCATGAGTTGGTGACCAACTGAGCATGGGGACCGCCATAAACATATACTACTACGGGATATTTCTTATTAGGGTCGAAGTCCAACGGTTTAATAAGGCGATAGTGAAGCTCTGTAGTACCATCGGTACTGGTTAGTGTACCCAACTCTATCTCTGGCATACGATAACCCTTAGTAGGGTCTGGAGCTGAAAGTAGGGTCTTAATAAGTTTGCCCGATGCAGTACGTAATTGGATATTGCGAGGTACTATTGTAGAAGAATAAATATCTATAAACGATGTAGCAGAGGCATTCAACTGCGTATTATGTACTCCCTTATCGGGGGTTAAGTCGGTCAATTTAGAGCCATCTATACCTACACTATATAAACGCATCTCCAAAGGACTTGCCTTTGTGGCTTCGAAGAAAATCTTTTTTCCGTCTTTACTAAAGCCTTTGAAAGCAGTTACTTCCCATGCTCCCGAAGTAACTTGACGGAGCTTGCCCTGTGTAATGTTACCTATGTAGATATGGTTAAAGCCATCGGTACGAGAGAGCCAAATAAACTCTTGGTTGCTATTGGGGAGAAACACCATGGGATAAGTTGGCTCTATATACTTATCATCCTGCTCGGTAAAGAGCGTTTTAAGTTGTTTTCCCGTAGCCACATCGTATTGATTTACATCAGAACGAGTTTGTGCACGGTTTACTTCTGCCATAAAAATAGACTTGCTATCGGGCGACCAAGCAATGTTAGTTAGATAATGCTCAGGGTCTCCTTCGCTCTTCATATAAGTAATAGAACGAGTAGCAAGGTCATATACCCCCAAGGTAACATGATGACTGGCATCGCCCGCCATAGGATAACGAAGAGGGGCTACCTGTGCTTTCTTTTCAGTAATAGTAACAATAGGATAGGGTGCTACCATAGATTGATCCATTCGATAGAACGCCAATTTATTTCCATCAGGACTCCAGAAAGTACCCTTCTCTATACCGAATTCTCGTTGATGCACCGCTTCTCCGTAGAGAATCCTATCCTCCTCATTGCGAGCAACAAGCTCAAAAGAGGGTTTCTCTGTGACACTTTTCAACGCTGGGGTTATTAGTAAAGCTCCATCAGAAGAGCGTACCAAAGCATGTGTTATAGTAGGATTAAGCTCTAAGAGCGTATAATTATCTCCTCCAACCATAGGAGTAAGAGCAAAACTACGTACCCAACTTTTGCTCTGTACATCTACAATGTGACAAGCAGTAGGCGACAAAATAGCTATCCAATTAGGGTGTCCCTTAATGGAAACAAAAGATGGAAATACTTTCCACTCTGAAAAAGAATTATCATGAGCTATGATACGGCGTACATCCTCTAAAGAAAGCAGTACTTTACTTCCTTTTTTACCCTGTACTAAAAGAATCTCTTGACCCTCTACATAAACAGCTTGGTCACCGATCCATTGTAGGCGACTTATATATTGAGGGTAGAAATTCTTCAAAAAAGTGCGTCCACCAGCGGTAACATCTTCTAAGGTATAGAGTCCTGGACTACTCTGTGCCATTGCTTCGGATTGGAGCATTGGCACACCCAATAGTAAGGGTAAGGAAAGCAGGGCTTGTAGGAAAAATTTCTTCATAGCAAATATAATGTTGAATCTATCTTGTACTTTGTTTAATTATCACCTTCTTCAAATACTTGTATAGCTCGTCCTTTACGACGTCGCTCCTCTTGAGCAAAACGTGTTCGGGGCAACGCTTCAAAAGATTTACGCTCGCCTATACGAGCCCTTCTACGAGGCATTGTTGTTTCTTCTTGGTAAGATTGCCCCTCCTCTCTCTTGGGATAAGGAGCTTTACTCTCCCTCTTTTCAAAAGGTTTACGCTCTTTCTTAGCATCAGAAAAGCGTGGCTTTTCTCCCTCTTTTCGTAAGTCTCTCTTACCTTTATAAGGCTCTTTCTGATTGGTAACTCCTCGCTTAAAATCTTCTCGCTTGCCCGCAAAAAGATCATAGCTTCTTAGCTCGCACTCAATATCTCCATTGAAAAGTATCTCTTTGGAAGAATGGCGCAAAGCAATAGCACTATAAAAAGACTGACGAGGAGCTATAATCCATACCTTAGACCCTGTATACTTATGTTTGAGCTGTGTACCAATCATACCATAAAGACGCTCCATGTCAAAGCGATTAAGTCGCTCTCCATAGGGTGGATTGATAACTACCAAGAGGATTGTTCAGGTCCCTCACGCTCCTCCATACTAATCCTTTCGAGGGTAATATCAGAAGATAAACCTGTATGTTTGATATTGCTTTGTGCCACAGCAATGGCATCCGAAGCTATATCACTTCCATATATGTGGTGTTGAAAAGGAATCTCTTGTGAAATATCTTCTCGTATAGAACGCCAGAGTATGGGATCAAAATCACGCCACTCTTCAAAGGCAAAACTCTTACGCCACGTAGCAGGAGCTATATTACGAGCTATAAGAGCCGCTTCTATCAAGAAAGTACCTGAGCCACACATAGGGTCAATCAAGTCGCACGAACCATTCCAACCTGCTTTGAGCAATATACCTGCTGCCAATACCTCATTGATAGGCGCAGGTGTCTGACGTACCTTATAACCTCTTTTATGGAGACTCTCTCCAGAACTATCTATTGATAAAGTTACATTACGCCCAGCAATATGTATATTGAAACGTACATGAGGAGATGTAGTCGATACCGAAGGGCGCAATCCCTCAGGATGATACTGCTTGAAAAAATCGGCAACAGCATCTTTTACACGGTAACTTACATAACGACTATTCGTAAAAAACTCCGAATAGACCACTGGGTCTATCAAGAAAGTTTGGTCTACACGTAGATAACGCATCCAATTGAAGTGGGAAAGCTCATCATAGAGTTGCTCCACATGAGTACATTGAAACTCATAGATTGGTTTCAAGATGCGAAGTGCTGTACGAAGATGAAAATTAGCTTTGTAGAGTAGCTCTTTATTGCCCTCAAAGCTCACCATACGCCGACCCACAACTACTTTCCGAGCACCTAATTGGCGTAATTCCTGCGCCAACACCTCTTCCAATCCTGCAAGGGTCTTTGCTACCAAAGAGAAGCGTTCGTCAGTAGATTTTTCTGCTGTAACATCAGCTTCGGACAAGATATTTTTTTCCACTTCCATACTCTAAGCATCTATACTACAAAGATAGTTAAATATACTTATCCCCCTTTATAGCGTAGAAAATAGGGTATTCTTACCATCTACCACTCTTTCTAATCAATACAATAGTTTATTACAATCTGTCAGAAGAAAAAGTAGTGTCAATAACTGTCGATAATTGGACGATAACTCTGTTGTAAACAAGTTGAAAAGAAAAGCTAACTCTATGCTTCTTCTTCATTTCTTTTTTGTAAGCAAAGCATTTATATACAATGCAAGAAAAGTTAGCACAACTTATTCCTTCTCTATTCAACCACTTATATACATTCATTCTAAGAGCTTTTGAAATCTATTCATAGAAAAATGGAGGCTAAAAGCAGGTTACTTTTGTTTATAAATCATCTTCTACTCTATTTATCAGTATGTTATCTTGTCAATAAACTATTGATAACTTATAAATAAATGGTTTATTACTATGCTTAACTATGTAGAGAAGTCCAAAGAACTTTCTCTCAGTTTTTCTTCTACTTTTAGACTATCAACATATCAACACCCCCTACTACTACTACGAAAGATGAATAAAGATTATTCCTTATTTATATTATAGAAAAAGTCATGTTGGAGGTAAATTGTTGATAAGTGAATACTGAAGGTTATTTTGAATGGTATATCATTCTTTTGAAAAGGTATAATGGTTCGGTATGAAACCCTCCGTGCTAACTTTCCAAAGGGTTAATGGTTTTAAGAGTTTACACAGAGGGTTTGGAGAAGTAAAGATATAGGAGCTTGGAAAAAGCAGTTAAGGTATTCGCTATGAAGACTCGATAAGACCCTATAAGGGTCTCTATACATTTCACATAGAAAGCACTAACTTTGTGGACAGACTAATAGGGGTTGAATGTACAGTAGATACAGATTTTGTGTAGCGAAGCTGAGTATACTACTCTTGGCTTTACTGTTTTTTGCTGTTTCGTGTAAAACGCGAACTACTTCCTTGCATACCTCTTCGGAGGCTACAGCTAAGATGTCAATAGACACCTTACAGCTTTCCACATCTGCTGATACGCTTTCTTTCAAAAATCAACCAATACTATCCCCCGAGGTAGAGGCTACTCTACCGCTTATAGATACGCTTCTTCAAAGTAAAGAGCGTGATACTTTAGTGATTGAGGATTCTATTGCCCTTTCCGACTCTTCTCAGTCAATGGAAGTAGATAGTATTGCTTTAGAGCTGGCTAAAGTTTCCAATGCCGAAGAAAGTATTGAGATAGTAACAACTCCAACCGATTCGATAGCGGTAGAGGCTGATAGTTTGCCTTCCTCTTCGGAAGAGCCTATTGTCTTGGAAGATGTAGTAAACTTTTCGGCACAAGACTCTATTGTGCTTTTAGGGCAGAACAAAGTCTACTTCTTTGGTCCCTCTAAAGTGAGTTACCAAACGATGAACTTAGAGTCGAACTTTATGTACATCAACACAGATAGTTCGCAGGTTTATGCACAATATATTTTGGATGACGAGGGGCATCCTATGGCTTATCCTACTTTTTCGGAGGGCGATCAGAAGTTCGAGAGTAAGACTATGCTTTATAACTTCCGCACTCAAAAGGGGTATATAACAGGGGCTTTGACACAACAGGGTGAGGGTTATCTTACCAGTGAAGAATCCATGCGTATGTCCGACAATACGATGTTTGTCAAAGGGGGTCGTTATACTACTTGCGATAACCATGATAATCCGCACTTTTATATCCGCCTTACACGTGCCAAGGTAGTCCCTGAGAAGAATATCGTTACAGGCCCTGCTTATATGGTTATGGCGGGTGTACCGCTTTACTTGATAGGTTTACCTTTTGGCTTCTTTCCTTTTAATGAAAAGCGTACATCAGGTATTATTTTACCCTCCTATGGTGATGAATTGGAGCGTGGGTTCTACTTCCGAGGTGGAGGTTTCTATTATGCTATTAACGACTATGTAGACCTCAAATTGGTTGGAGATATTTATACACGAGGTTCGTGGGGTGTTTCTGCCACTTCCAATTATGTGCGTCGCTATAAATATAGTGGCAATGTAAATGTGAGCTTTGTTTCGACTGTTAGGGGTGATAAACAGATACCGGGAGATTATAGTAATTCAAAAGATTTCAGCATCAACTGGTCGCATACACAGGATCGTAAGGTCGATCCCCTACGTACTTTCTCAGCAAGTGTAAACTTCTCTACGAGTAGTTATAACCATAATTCAATCAATACCATGTATAATCCTGACGTGAGGGCTCAGAACACTAAGGGGTCTAGTATAAGCTATTCACGTCGTTTCAATAACATACCGCTCAATATCACCGCTGCAATGAACATAGATCAGCGTTCGAGCGACTCAACACTTTCTGTCTCTTTGCCCAATCTCTCACTTTCTTTGAGTACTATTTACCCCTTTAAGCGTACCAAAAGAGTAGGTAAAGAACGTTGGTATGAGAAGATTTCGCTCAGTTATAGCGGTTCTTTCCGTAATAGTATTGTAACCAAAGAGGACAAAATATTAAAGTCTAATCTATTAAAGGATTGGAATAATGGGATGCAACATAGGATACCTATATCGGCATCGTTCGACCTTTTAGATTATATCAAGATAACCCCTTCGTTCAACTACAATGCTCGTTGGTACACAAAGAAGATAGGTCGTAAATGGAGCGATGAAGCACAACGAGTAATAGATGCTGATACAACATTTGGATTCTATCATCTTCATGATTATAGTGCTGCGCTCTCTGCCTCTACCACACTGTATGGTTTCTTTAAGCCATGGCGCATATTTGGAGATAAAGTACAGATGATACGCCATCGTGTAAGCCCTTCGGTCTCTCTAAGCTATACGCCCGATTTCGGCGACCCATCGCTGGGCTACTATCAAACCCTCCGCTACAAAGACAAAAATGGGGTAGAGAGAGAAGAGATTTATTCGCCTTTTAGTCGCAATATGTTTGGTGTACCGGGTAGAGACAAGGCTGGGTTTATCAATTTCAGCTTTGCCAATAACTTGGAAATGAAGTTACGAAACGATAGAGATACTGTAGGCGAAGGCTTTAAGAAGATTAGCCTTATAGACCAATTTGATTGGAATATAGGGTATAACATGATGGCAGATTCCTTTAAGTGGACTAATATCAATGCTACATTAGCTCTACGGCTTTCGGAAAAGTTTGTATTACGTCTCAATGGTACATTCGACACCTATCTGTATGATTATACTATAGATGATTCGGGCAGAGTAATACCGAAAAGGATAGATAAGCTCCGTATTTTCAATGGTAAGGGGTTCGGTCGTCTTATCGGTACGGGCACAGGTTTTAGTTACACCTTTAATAACGAAACGGGTAAAAAGATCACAGCTTTTTTCAATAAACTACTCAGTAAAAGTAGTGAGGAGAAGTCCTCTACTTCCGATACATCCTCTAAAGACGATGCCAATAATACCAGTACATCGCAAGACTCTTCACTACCTTCGGTAGGTAGAGATAAAGGTAATTTTGCACGAAGAGGGGGTAATAAACCTTTTGGTGATCAAGAGTGGGACGATGATGGTTATGTAGTATGGAACTTTCCGTGGAGCTTCTCATTCAACTATAGTATGAGTTTGGGGTATGACCACTCGAACTTCGACATCCACAAAAAGGAGTATCGCTACAAATTGACCCACAACTTGAGCTTTAGGGGCGATATAAAACCAACGAAAAATTGGTCGTTCCTCTTTGATGCCAACTATAACTTTGACCTCAAGAAGGTAACCAACATGACTATATCTATAAGAAGAGACCTCCATTGCTGGGAACTTACTGCCAACGTGATACCAATAGGTCATTACAAGTCGTATAGTGTAACTATCGGTGTGAAGTCAAGTTTGCTCAAAGATCTCAAATATCAACAGAGCAATCTCTATACGGGTGGTTCGACAAATACATGGTACTAAATAGAAAAAAGACAAGAAGCGTATGAATTATTACGAATACCAAAATAGAAATTTTTATGAGCGTTTGAAGCAGTTTTTGCCTCCCGTAACGCTCAATCTCATTATTATAAATGCTTTGGTGTGGTTTGCCCAATTTGTCTTTGGACGTATGGGTTTCAGCCTAACCAATATGTTTGGGCTTCATTATTTCGAGGCAGAGCAATTCCGTGTGTGGCAGTTTATTACTTATGCCTTCCTACATGATGAGTCTTCGCTATCGCACCTATTCTTTAATATGTTCTCTCTTTTTATGTTTGGAGGTTCGATAGAACGTCTTTGGGGTAGGAGCCGATTTCTCACTTTCTATATTGTTTGCGCCCTTACGGCAGCACTCACACAGCAGATATTCTGGTACACAGAACTTCATGATATTGTTGCTTCGGGAGCTTCTATCATCACTTTTTCAGAGGGAGGGCAGATGCTTGTCTCTTCTTTCCTTAATCGAGTGCTTACGATAGGTGCATCGGGTTCGGTGTTTGGTCTTCTGTTGGCATTTGGTATGCTCTTTCCTAATGCCTCTATTTATATGATGTTTATACCGATACCCATTAAGGCAAAATATTTTGTAGCTATATATGGATTGATAGAACTCTTCCTTGGTATCTCAGGTAGAATGGATGGTATTGCCCATTTTGCTCACTTGGGAGGTATGATAGGAGGCATCATACTTATTCTTTTATGGCGTAAAAGAGGATATATAGACAGACCTTATGTTTAAAAAAGGAGTGCTTATAGAGAGATGGAGAACCGCCACAGCAACGCAAAAGTTGGTGCTAATCTCCATTGTACTCTCTATTTTGTATTGGTTACTATCGGAGCTTTTTTCGATTACAGGTTGGGCGAGCCGTTATTTCCTTGACCCTTACCTCTCTTTGAGTGGAAGCCTGCACACGTTGCTCATAAGGCCGTGGACGCTTATCACCTATATGTGGTTTCATAGTAGCATAGGGCATCTCTTTGTCAATATGCTGCTACTCTACCTTTTTGGCACAGAGTTTTCCCGTTTCTTCAGTTATAGACAAACCATAGGCCTCTACATTCTTTCTGGTATCATAGGTGGATTATTTTATCCCCTTACGTTTGAATTAATGGAACTTATAGGCATCTATAAACTGCGCTTGCCTCTGTATGGAGCTTCTGCCTCGTTGTTAGGTTTGATAAGTGCCATAGGTATGTATGTACCCCATAAGCGTAGGCCTTTCTTTATTGTAACCTCTATAAGTTATAGGACTCTCTCTATTGTCATTATCATGGCTATATTGCTCTTCAATAATGAGAGCAATCTGGGTGGGACAGTGGCTCATTTGGGTGGAATTCTTTCGGGAGCTCTCTTTGGAGCATTACTCAGAACTAAAGGAATAGACATAACTCAAGGGATAGGAAGAGTTATAGATAGAGTAGTAAACCTCTTTTCAAAGCCTTTCTTTAGTGCTCGAAAGCATGCTTCTGTGCGTAGTAAATCGAAAAAAGGTTCTGACCAAAAGAAGGAAACCAGTTCCGAAAAAACGATTACCGTAGAGACTATTTTGGAAAAGGTTAAGCGTTCGGGTTACTCGGTATTGACTCAAGAGGAGCGTAACATACTTTTTCAGAAAACAGAAGACAACCCAAAGTAAGAGTCTCTATATGGATAAAAATCCAATGACTGCATTGCCCAAAAGCAATAAGCATAAAAGGAGTAGGAGAGAGCCTATGAGGCATTTCTTTTATACTATATTCCATTCCATCTCTTGGATGCTCAATCTCTTCATTGTGGCTCTCTATTTATTGGCATTACTTTCGATGGTTTTGTCTCCAGAGCAACTCTTTTTCCCAGCTTTTCTTGGCTTAGCTTTTCCAGTTCTATTGGTGGGAGTTTGTTTTTTCTTGCTTTATAGGCTCATAAAGCGTCAGTGGAGGGGTTTCTTCTTCAATATGATACTGATTATTGTAACGTGGGGTCCTATTACCACCTACATGCCGTTACATTTCAAAGAACAGGTCGTACCTGAGGGTGCGATAAAAGTACTTTCGCTAAACTGTCATGGATTTGGCTTTCTAAAGCATACCGAAAAAGAGCCTAACCCTACACTCCGTTACCTCAAAGAGTCTAAGGCAGATATTATTTGTTTGCAAGAGGCATACACCTCGGGCAAGAAGTCTCCCTATGTTTCTATGCGTCATATTGCGCGCTATCTACCCGAGTATCAGCACGTTATACTGCGCTTTGCTCAGAAAGATAGAGGTACAAGTCTTATGTTACTCTCGAAATTTCCCGTAAAAGATACTCGCCTACTCTCGCTTAACTCTCGCTTCAATGGGGGAGTGGTCTATACCCTCGATGTAAAGGGCAAGGAGGTGCAGCTCTATAATCTTCACTTGGAATCTTTTTACCTTACGAGTGCCGATGCCAACGAGTATGTAGAGCTTGCCAAAGGGGGCGACCCTATCGGTCTTAGAGATAAGGTTAAGGCGAAGTTTACACCTGCCTTTAGAAGAAGAGCCGAGCAAGCAGACGCCATAGCGATAGATTGTGCGCAGAGCAAAACACCTTATGTAATTGTCTGTGGCGACTTTAACGATACGCCTATCTCCTATACTCGCTCTCGCATAGCTTCTGATATGGTAGATGCCTATACGCACAGTGGCTGTGGTTGGGGTATTTCGTTCCGCTTCAAACGCTTCGGGGTGCGCATTGACCACATTATGCACTCCGAGCAGATAGAGTCGTACAACTGCCGTATAGAGCAGGAGGCAACCATTTCGGACCACAAGCCGATTAGCTGTTTTATGCTCCTGAAAGATTAGAAAGTGCACCGCTAAACACTCTCCCTACTATGCGTGAGCAAATCCGAGGTATAGCCATGGCGGCCTCTGCCTCTATGTCGTTCGGTTTTATCCCCCTCTTTACAGTGCCGTTGATGGCTATGGGGATGCTCACTCCCTCTATACTGGCGTACCGATTTCTCTGGGCGGCTCTCTTGCTCCTGCTTATCCTTTGGGTCAAGAAGATAGAGCTCAAGATAACCCGTTACGAAGCGTTGCTCCTCCTCTCTCTGGGGCTTATCTACGTATGCTCCGCTATGGGATTGCAGTTGGGTTACCTCTATATGCCCACAGGTATCGCCACGGTTATCCACTTCACCTATCCGATCTACGTTATACTTCTGCTTTTCCTCTTCTACGGACAGCGGCCCACACTGCTGGTTATGCTTGCTATTCTGCTCGCTTTCGTAGGTGTGCTTTTTATTACAGGCGTGGGCAGTGGTGTGCAACCAATACCCTTTGGTGGATTTCTCATCGTCGCCGTTACAGGATTGGCGTATGCTTCCTATATGGTGATAGTCAATAAAAGCATCTTGCAACGGATGAATAACATCAAACTCTCCTTCTATGCCCTGCTTTTTTGTGGTATAGGTTTCCTCATTATTGCCTATTTCTGGGGCGGAATACAACCTATACCCGATGCCAAAGGATGGGGGTTGATGTTGCTACTGGCTATCCTACCCACCGTTGTGGCGAATATAACGCTCGTAGAGGGTGTAAAGCTCTGTGGCTCTACTCTTAGTTCGGTCTTGGGTGCTCTCGAACCTCTCACTGCCGTAGTAATAGGGATATTGGTTTTCGACGAACCTCTAACGCCTATGCACCTCTTAGGGATAGGGCTCATTATATGCTCTGTGCTTATCATATCGCTATCGGGCAAGATAGCCTATGCTTGGGAGGTTTGGCGCAAACGTAAGCGCCTCTAATCTCTTTGTTGAAGAGAGTACAGAGCAGTTGTAAGGGTAGGGAAGACTCCTTTATGCAGATTTGTCAAAGGGGATAAAAGACTCTTTCGAGCGGTATAGCTATCTATTTCTTCTTGCTTCTATGGCGCATAATCCTTCGTCCTACTATGTCGGATAGAATACATCCTACTGTGATTGTCACGGCAGTGTGCCACGCATACACTTTCCAGAAGGTAGGAATTAGGAGGAGGAGCAGTAGCAAAAGAGATGCTATGGTATAGAAGATAATACTTTTCATAGTGGTTGTTGAAAAGTTATTGTGTCTACGTACCACGGGTTGCATGTTACTATTATCGAGAGAAGTGACTCGGGTGGGATTCAAACCCACGACCTTCAGAACCGGAATCTGACGCTCTATTCAGCTAAGCTACCGAGCCATTGGAAGACGCTACAAAGGTCTCATCGGGCAGTTACTCCCTTGCTCTAAGAGAGTAATAGCCTTACAAAAGTACAATTTTTCACGTGATTATATCGCTTTGCCCTTTTTCTCGTTGCTCCTCTCTACGTGGGGTTCTTCTATTCTTATCGAGCCGTTGTCTCGCCTCTTTGTAGAGCCCTTGCCCCGAGTCCTTCACGGCTTCACTTTTTTGCTTCCAGCTTTTCTAACTCTGAAACTTTATTGTATTTTTGTTTGTTAGAGAGTTAAAAGCATATAGGATGAATGTATTACGGAAAATAGCTCAACCCATAGAGACCTTTCGTCAGGAGTTTGAGACATCTTTTGCGAACTCTTTTCAGAATACTTCTGGGTTGGTTCAAGAGGCTTTGACCCATGTAAATGGTACTACGGGCAAACACATTCGTCCTTTATTACTCGGTTTATGTGCGGGAATGTGCGGGAGCACTCCCTCCGAGAAGAGTGTAAATGCTGCGGTACTCTTGGAGTTATTGCACTCGGCTTCGCTAATTCATGATGATGTTATAGATCAGTCGCCTCGTCGCCGAGGAGCTTTGACGCTCAATGCTATTTACAGCAATCATGTAGCCGTCTTGGTGGGCGATTATTTGCTTTCGGTGGCTTTTATGCAGGCTACCGAATCGGGCAGTAAAGAGCTTATGAAGATTGCCGCTTCAGTAGGGAAGGCACTTTCGGAAGGAGAGCTAAGACAGATAGAAGCAGCGCAAGATAGTAAGATGACCACCGAGGAGCAGTACATCAATATCATAGAGAAAAAGACAGCAGCTCTCTTTGAAGCCTTTGCTTTCTTGGGGGCTCGTAGCGTAGAGGCTTCGGGCGAACAACTTCTACTTTGCTCCTCTATCGGGAAAAACTTGGGCTATGCTTTCCAAATCAAAGATGATATCTTCGATTATACGCCCTCTAAAGAGATAGGAAAACCAACGAGTAACGATATTTTGGAGGGTAAAATCACCCTGCCCCTTATTTGTGCCTACCAAAAAGCCTCCGCAGAGGAACAAGAAAAGATGCGTAGCTGTATCGAAAAGGCTCCGAGCAATGAAGAGGCACTCCAAGAGTTAATGAACTATGTGCATAAGTTCGATGCTCTTTCATTGGCACACGAAAAGCTATTGCTATATACTGAACGTGCTAAAGAGGCTATACTACGCTTTGAAGACTCTCCCTATCGCCACTCGATGTTACAGCTGGTAGACTTCCTCGTGGAGCGCAATTATTAACTCCGCCATCACACATACCTAATTGATCGGAGAAACTAACGAACCGCTTTACAACAGCTTTTTAATTGTTCTCCTTACTCTATTTTCTTCTTAATTCTATTTCTGTGGCTCTTTGATAGAGCCGACTTCATCAACATCTCTACGAGCAGAGCATCTCTTCTTGAGATAGTTTTCCTTATCTCTTACCTCCTATTTGTTACGTTCTGATAGGGTTAGAAAAGAAAGGGTTAATCCTTTGGAGCGAAACCATCGTACCTTTTGTCTCTAACCCTCTTTGCAAACTCGCAAAAGGGTTAATGGTTAAAAATCTTAGCAACACTTCTCCACGAATTAGGGGCGATAGCTTCTTTCAAGCAGATCTTTGAGACAACGAATAAAACCTCCCTTATGCTCTCAAATTGTCCAATATATATTTTCCATTTGCCCTATGTAAAAAGATTTTTTCCCTTCTATTTGTTGCTTCCTTTCCATCTATCCTTTGGTAGCGAGTAACCGTTTCTTTTTTACAAATTTCTACTTTTTGCTTTGCTATGCTCCTCTTAATCCGAATCAGTAGTAGCTTCCTTTTTCTCCTCTATAATAGCTCCACAAGAGGTTTGCTAAGTTTGTTAGTCGCTTATTATCAATGTTTTCTACTCGTTAGATTATTCTTATATTTGTCCTTGGCTTTGTTGTGAGTACTTGAAACCAAGCATTACAACGATTGTCATTAGTAGTATATTTTAATAGTAACGGTATGAATAGACACTGCAAGGTAGTACTGCTTTTGCTCTTCTGTACTTCTCTTTGGACAAGTATGAAAGCAGGAGTAACGAGTCCTCCCTCTGTTCAGAAAGAGCATCGTTTATTGCAATTCATTTTGAAAGAGCATGCCCCGCTCATTGATACACTTACGCTTATTGCCAAAGGACAAAAACTCGTATCCGAAGAGGAGCAAGTACCCGAAATAATCCGTAATATCATATCTGACGGGCGTAAATATCTTGGCAAACCATACAAGTGTAGAGGGATAGCAAAGTGGCCTCTTGATTGCTCTGGGTTTCTATATTTCATCTACGGCAATCAAGGGATTTCTTTGGCACGCACCAGCTATGCTATGCATTCGGAATGCAAGAAGGTAGAAAAGCCAAGAGTCGGAGATTTAATTTTCTTCAAGGGTACTCCTCGCCATAGACCCAATGGAGTAGGACACGTGGCAATGATTGTGGAGATTAAAGATGGTATTATCTATATGATGCATAGTTCATCGAGAGGCATCGTTTGGGAGAATTTTACGGGGCGCAAAAACTACGAGAAGCGTTTTGTCTCTTTTGGGCGTATTACCGCTTTGAATAACCATTGGCAAAATGCTCTCTAATCGCCCATCGCCCACCTCTAATGGAAGCTCGGCTTGTCGGGTAGGGTTGCACCTCTTGGCTCTAATCGAGTCGTGTACAGCCTCTATCCTTTGGTGACTATGCAACGCTTTTAGAGCGAGCAAGGTCTCACCTACATAGACCTCTTTTTGCCCATTTCTTCCTACTTTCCTATGAACTTATCCTAAAAATACAATGGAGAATCTTTTTTATTTTCTTCTTTAAAAGACCTTTTCATTCTGTTTTTTATACTTTACTGTATAAACTGTTAGTTTTTTAGGATATTTGTTGCCGACCTGGTTGCTTTTTGGTGAAATGATTTTATTATTGTACTTTCATAGTAACTAATTTTGTGTATTCATTTAAAAATATAGGAAATATGAAAAAATTGACTTCATCATTAGTTGTATTGTTTTTATTCCTCAGTGCTATATTGTTGGGCGGTTGCGAGGCTTTGAAAAAGCCTAAAGATCCTGATGACTTGCATACTATTGTTTCTGCAGAACTAAAGAAAGACTTCCCTTTAGAGATAGATTTAGCAGCCTTCAATCAAACAGCTCAGAAGGGTGTTTGGAGAGATGGAACAGAGAGAGTTCTTTTTGAGGGTATCTTGAGGTGGAATTTGAAAGAGATGTGTGAGCAAGCTGGTTTTCAGTTACGCAATTTGAAACAGTTAGAATTGGAAGAAGTGACTATTAAAGCACATACTCCCTCTGATTATAACGTAGGTTTTTTTAGAAAACTCTCTATTTTATCAGGTACCCCATTAAAGCCCTTTGCTCAAAGTGATAATAGTAATGCTCAAGACCAAATCACTTTTACCCTTTCGGATAAGGATTTACTAAAGTTATTGAAAAATGAAGAGCTTGCAATTAAGCTAGTAACAACACAAAAAGGAAAAGCCCCTATGGTGGATAAGTTGTTACTGGTGATTCTTTTCAAGGGTAACATTAAGGTGGAGAAGTAATTGTTTTCGCAAAAAACTTACCAAAGGTATGAATAAGAGTATTATCTGCTTTCTTTTTTTACTTCTTGCTGTTCCTTGTACTTTTTTTGCTCAAGATTCAAGGTTAGAAGAGGTGGTGGAGGGTTTCCTTTCCGAAGTTAGAGTTTCTTCTATAGCCCCTAGAGAGGCTATGGATAACTATAGTTCTATTGATGTAGTAGAGTCTATGGTTCCTTTAACTATGGATAGTCCTTATAAAATAGGAGGGGGAGTAGGTTTTCGATTGAGTTTTCCTGAAGGAATGCAATTCACCGCTGCTGTTTCCTTTCTTCCTGAACTAACAGCACGTGCTGGCTTTGGTTTTATTCCCTCTACAAGTCTCTTTAATCGAGATATTGCTCTGAGAGACTTTAACTATAAGAATGGCAATCAAACAAATTCAGAGAATTTTCCTGATGTTAGGACATCACTTAAGTTGAGTAATTTTCAAGGACATCTTTTACTAGATTATCATCCTTTTAGAAACTCGTTTCGACTAACAGGAGGGTTTTATCTCGGACGTTTGAAGCTCAAGGGAGACCTTGCTTTGATAGATCATAAAACAAAGAAGCCCATAACTTTTGATAATGAAATATTTGATCCGAGTGCTGACCATACAATAACCTTCTATGATGCGTCGAATAGTCAGGATAAAGTAGTCATCAAACCAAGTGATAAACTGTCATTAGATATGTCTGTTAATTGGGGACGTGTTTTCCAACCCTATTTGGGTATTGGTGGGGGATATAATGTTTCTAAAACACCTGTTTCATTCGTTTGGGATATTGGTTTTGTTGTAGCGGGAAAGGCGAAAGTATCTTCTTCAAACGTAATAGAGGGAGATTTAAATAACCTTTTAGATTATTCAAAAGAGGTTCAACAGCTACTTTACTATACTCAAATTTTACCTGTTGCCAGTGTTGGTATATCGGTGAAACTCTTTTAATCAAAGAGCTTCTAGCGTGTTGCTAGGCTTTCTTTCTTTCTTTCAGATATTTCCAGAATAAAATAAAAAGAATAGAAAAAAGTCTCATCCTTAGCCTTTGTATGGGAGCTAAGGATGAGACTTCTTTTTATAACGTGTGGAACGGTTGTTCTTTAGAAACCGTGCAATACTCCTACTGGCTTGGGCGTTTTAGTGGGTTTCTTTGATAGCTTTTTCTAAGTTGCCTACCAAACTACTTGCTCCGATGCGGAAGAGTTCGGGAGTAAGCCATTCTTTTCCGAGCACTTCAGATACAATGCAGTAGTATTTAACTGCATCCTCTGCCGTGCGCACACCACCTGAAACTTTTATTCCCATTCGTTTATTGTAGCGTTGGTGGTATTCTTTAAGCACGCAACACATGGTATAAACTGCCTCTAAAGTGGCTCCGGGGAACTCTTTGCCCGTAGAGGTTTTGATGAAATCAGCACCACTAAAGAGAGAGAGAATAGAGGCTCTGCGTATAGATTCGGCATCTTTCAGAGCACCTGTCTCCAATATAACTTTCAGATGCGCCCCACGGCAAGAGGCTTTCTGCTCCTCTATTTCGACTACAGCAGAGGCGTAATCGCCACTTAAGAAGTGATTTAAGTTAAGTACAATGTCTATTTCATTAGCTCCAGAAGCGACAGTTAGTGCCGTTTCGGCATATTTTATCTCTTCGAAAGTCTGTGAGGCTGGGAAGCCACCACTAACGGCTGCGATGTGTACACTGGCACTTGAAGGTATTTCTTCACCACGGGTACTTGTAAAGGGTATACGCATATCGCCGCAACGTGGGGTAGGGTAGGCTCTTTGCGAGCAGTTTCATTGACGCTATCGACCATCTTTTTGATGCTCTCCTCCGTATCGGTGCCTGAGAGCGAAGTAAGGTCTATGGTGCTACGCAAGAAGCGTAACGTCTCTTGGGTATAAGCCTTGGCGTAGTTTTTCTCTATTATAACCTCAACTTCTGCCGTAATCTTCTCTTCAGAAAGGGCAGGAGCAAAGAGGTCGAATGCCTCGTTATATCTGTTTTTTTCCATGCTTTTAACTCTTTAGTTTAGGGTTGTTTTTATGTCGTTGCTTATCTCTTAGCGTTTTCTTCTCTATGTTTTTTTGAAGAGCCTCTTCGAGGTTAATACCTGTTTGGTTAGCGATGCAGGTCAAGACCCATAGTACATCTGCCAATTCATCGGCTAACTCTTGAGGTTTTTCGCCCTCCTTACGGCTCTGATCTCCGTAGGTACGTGCCATAATCCTCGCTACTTCTCCCACTTCTTCGCAGAGGATAGCCATATTTGTAAGTTCAGAAAAGTAGCGTACCCCATACTCTTTGATCCATTTGTCTACACACTCTTGAAGCTCTTGTAGGGTCATATTGATTGGTTTATATAGTTGATTTACAGGTTGTTATATATTTTCTTCTGTGTCTATAATGATGGTTACGGGTCCATCATTGGTAAGTGAGACTTGCATATCTGCACCAAACTGCCCCCGAGCTACGGGCTTGCCCAACGTTTGCTCCATAGCTAAGCAGAAACGGTCATAGAGGGGTTCGCTGATAGCTCCTTTGGCAGCGTTTATGTAACTGGGTCTATTGCCCTTTTTGGTATTGGCCATAAGGGTGAATTGGCTTACCATAAGCACCTCTCCCTCTACATCCATCACAGAGCGATTCATAACCCCTTCGTCGTCGTTGAATATACGTAGGGCGGCTACCTTTCTGCAAAGGTACTCTATTTCTCTATCGCCATCACTCTCTTTGATGCCTACCAAGATGAGCAACCCCCTCTCTATGGAGGAGAAAAGTGCGCCCCCAATGCTCACGGAGGCGTTCTGTACACGTTGTATGACCAGTTTCATAGTCTCTTTTTTATGATATTGTAGCGTTGTTTTCTTTGTCGTTTTCTTTTTTGGGGGTAGAGGGGTGGAGAGCTTCGAATAGTTGAGTACCTCTCTTTGTTCCGATAGATTGCATTAAATCTTCCCTACTTGCCTGCTTGAGTCGAGCTATACTTTTGTACTCTTTGAGTAAGGCTTTTCTTAATTGAGGTCCGATGCCTTTGATGTTATCTAATTCAGATTTGATTTGTCCCTTGCTGCGTAACGAACGATGGAATGTGATACCAAAGCGGTGTGCTTCGTCGCGAATGTGTTGTAGGGTACGTAGCGTGTCGGAACCCCTCTTGAGGAAAAGGGGGATGGGATTGTCGGGGTAGAAGACTTCTTCGAGCCGTTCGGCAAGTCCGATGACCTCCACTTGCTCTAAGATACCGAGCTTTTGGAGTGTTTCGGTGGCTACTTTTAACTGTCCCTTACCGCCATCTATCACGATGAGGTCGGGTAAAGGCTCTCCTTCGCTCACTACCTTGCTATACCGACGAGTAATGATTTCGTGCATAGAGGCATAGTCGTTGGGACCGATTACACTTTTCACGTGAAACTTTCTGTACGATGATTTCCGAGGTTTCCCATTGTGGAAGACCACGCAAGCCGCTACGGGATGTGTGCCTTGTATATTGGAGTTGTCGAAACACTCTATTACTCTGGGGTATTTCTTCAGTTGTAAATCGGCTTTCATTCGTTGCATTAGCTGTAAAGCTCTCTGTTCGGGGTTGAGTTTCTCAGCTCTTTTCAGCTGGTCTAACTTGTACTGACGGACGTTGTTGTAGGAGAGATCCAGTAAATGCTTCTTTTCTCCCTGCTTGGGAATGGTAAGTTTACAACGTTTGTGTGGTTGCCATTCGATGGGGTAGGGCAGTATAATCTCCTCGGCATGACTGTCGAAACGCTGACGAAGCTCTATGATGGCGGTCGTTAGGAGGTCTTCTTTGCTCTCGTCGATGGGCTTCTTCCACTCCAATGTCATGGCGCGGACTATGGCTCCCTCGTGTACTTGCATCATGTTGATGTATGCTTTGCTCTCTTCTTCATCGTAGCTAAAGACGTCTATGTCGTGTGTGATTTGCGGTGCTACCGTATGCTTGTTGGTGTAGTTTTGGAGCATATCGAGCTGAGCCTTCTCTCGTGCTGCCTCTTCGTACTGCTCTTTTTCGGCGTAGGCAAACATCTTTTCGGTGGTTTGCTGTATGAGTTGCTTGAGATTGCCTTTTAGTAGCTCGGAGGCTTCTCGTATCTTCTGGTTGTATTCCGCCCACGATATTTTACCCACGCAGGGGGCTTCGCAACGTTTTATGTGGTACTGAAGGCAGGTTTGAAACGCTCCTTTTCGGATATTTTCTTGGGTGAGTTTGAGGCGACAGGTGCGTGTTTGGTAGAGTTCTCGTATGAGTCCCACCATCTTATGTGCGTTGCCTACGTTGGTGTAAGGACCAAAGTAGGTGCCATCATTGCGGAGCTTATTGCGGGTAACTATGATGCGAGGGAATTCTTCCTTTGTAACTACGATGCTGGGATACGACTTGTCGTCTTTAAGAAGGATATTATACTTCGGTTTAAGAGTCTTGATGAGGTTGTTTTCGAGCAGAAGGGCTTCGCTCTCATCTTCTACCACTATGTATTTTACCTCTCGTATGGAGGCCACCAAGAGCCTTGTTTTGCGGTCGGTATGCTCTTTGGAGAAGTAGCTGGCTATCCGTTTGCGCAGGTTTTTGGCTTTGCCTACATAGATGATACTTTCCTCGTCGTTGAAGTATTGGTAACATCCTGGGAGCTCTGGGATAGTAGGGATTATCTTCTTTATTTCCTCGAGAGTCATCGTAATGTAGGGTCTTTTCTTGTTTTCACGTGAAACAAAAGCAGCATTACTTCTGACACAAAACAATCAAAATACTAATGTCGTGTGGAGAAACCCCCGGTATGCGTGCCGCTTGCCCTATGGTGATGGGGCGTATCTTGTCCAACTTTTGGCGCGCTTCGGTGGATAGGCTTTCGATTTTGAGATAGTCGAAACGATCGCCCAGTTTTATGTTTTCCAAACGAACCATCTTGTCGGCTTGCAGTTTCTCTCGCTCTATATAACCCGCATATTTGATGGCAATCTCAGAGGCTTCGATAACTTCTTTACGCTTCTGTGCAACTTTTTCGGCTTTTGCTTTGACCTCTGGAAGCAAACGCAGGGCGAGGTCGAAGGTTACCTTCGTGCGCAACAAAAATTCTCTCAGTTTGATGGCATGTTTTAGGGGTTGCTCTCCAATCTCTTCCAGCGTACTATTGACCAATTCGGGCTTGACAGAGTACTGGCTCGTAAAGGCGATTAGCTTCTGAATAGCGGTTTGCTTTTGCGTGAAATGCTCTATCCTCTCTGCCGAAGCTAAACCGAGTTCGATAGCTTTGGGTGTGAGTCTTTCGTCGGCATTGTCTTGGCGAAGGAGCGTGCGGAACTCTGCTCGTGAGGTAAACATACGGTAGGGTTCATCTACCCCTTTCGTTACAAGATCGTCAATGAGTACTCCTATGTAGCTTCATTACGTCCTAAAATGAAAGGTTCTCTACCTTTTAGAGCATTGTGAGCGTTGATGCCAGCTATGAGTCCTTGTCCTGCGGCTTCTTCGTAGCCTGTAGTTCCGTTGATTTGACCTGCAAAGTAGAGCCCTGCTATCTGTTTGGTTTCAAGTGTATGTTGTAGCTGTGTAGGGTCGAAATAGTCGTATTCGATGGCATACCCCGGTCGGTAGATACGCACATTACGGAGGGCTGGAATGCTTTTGAGCGCTTTGATTTGTGTCTCCATCGGCAGAGAAGAGGAGAATCCATTGAGGTAATACTCATTGGTAACCGCACCTTCGGGTTCAAGGAAGAGCTGATGGGCTGTTTTGTCCGCAAAGGTTACGATTTTCGTCTCTATACTTGGGCAGTAACGAGGTCCGATACTATCTATTTGACCATTATAGAGGGGCGATTCGTCGAGCGAACCTCGCAATATTTCGTGGCATTCCTCATTGGTGTAGAGGATATGGCAAGGAAGTTGAGGCATCCGAGGCATATCGGGCGTAGATAGGAAGGAGAAAGCGTTAAACTCTGCATCGCCCTCTTGTAGGGTAGTGAGACTCCAATCCACGCTACGGCCGTCGATGCGAGCAGGAGTACCTGTTTTCATACGTCCTGCCACGAAACCCATTTGAATCAGTTGGTCGGTAATGCCGTACGAAGCGGGTTCGCTGACCCGTCCTCCTGGTAGCATGGTAGAGCCGAAGTGCATCAATCCACCCAAAAACGTACCTACGGTGAGGATAACTTTCGGAGCATAGAACTTTTTCTTCAGAGCGGTCTCTACGCCTACTACGTTCTCTCCGTCGAAGATGAGTTGTAGTACACTGTCTTGCCACATATCGAGCTGTTCAATAGCATCGAGCTTTTGCCTCCATTGCTCCATAAAACGCATACGATCTATTTGGGCACGAGGGCTCCACATAGCAGGCCCTTTGCTCCTATTGAGCATCCGAAACTGAATGGAGGAGGCATCCGAAACGATGCCCGACAAGCCCCCGAGGGCATCTATCTCACGAACGATCTGCCTTTGGCTATACCTCCCATAGCGGGGTTACAGCTCATCTGGGCTATTTTGTTCATATCGTGGGTGATGAGTAGCACGTGCGAACCTAACGTAGCTGCCGCAGCTGCTGCCTCGCACCCTGCGTGCCCACCTCCTACTACTATAATATCGTAATCAAAAGTATGCGTCATTTTCTTCTCCTTGGAGCAATGGTTATTATCAAAGCAAAATTAGTTATTTACCGATTAGTAGCGTATGGCGCCCAAAGGAGTCTCGTTGCCTTGTTTCCTCGGAGCGTTGGTTGCGCTCTTATACTTCTTATAATCAGGTGATTACAAGCCTTTCGGGCGACTTTTTACATTAGTATAACCGCGTTTTTACTAAAAGGTTCGTAGGGGAGTGCATAAAACTTTTGAAGGAGGGTCTCAATTATGTTTAGTTGTTTGAGAGGGAGAGCTTCGCCAACTTTTCGGAAGGTGTTGTTCCCTCTTGAGTAGGGTGGGGCAATTTTACTCGGAGGGTTCTGAAAGTTTGCTTTAATGGTTTTGCGAGTTTACAACGTAGGTTTCGAGAGTTTGCTTTAATGGTTTTGCGAGTTTGCAACGTAGGTTTCAAAAGCTACTTCGGAGGGTCGTGAGGGGCTGCAAGAAACTTTCAATGAAAAAGAGGGGGAGAATAAGTGGGGAGGAATAGAGGAAGCTGCTCGATAGGTAAGAGGTTTGCTCTGCTTTTATCGAAGAGGGCAAAAAAAGAGGCTGTGTTATAATGAAAATGACACAGCCTCTTGCTCTTCTTACGAGAGGGTAGTTGGTTTATTCTGTTCTGTACTTAACGGTGAAAGTACCCTCTTTTTGGTACTCAACGTAAATTTCAAAGTTTTTATCGACTTCGAGGGAGTTGGTCAGCTCATAGGCTATTCGCATAGCTTCGGACTGCTCCTTTCCTTTGCCTCCTATGCTCCAACTTTCATCTGTTAGAGGCTCTCCTGCTTGGGAGTCGCTATTTTTTCTCACTACAAGATGGGCAAAAGCCTCCGATACCTTATACTCTTCTTGACTCATGGCAAGATACTCATCGGACGAAGCTATGTGTAGGATGTAAAAATCTTCGGTAGGGTATTTTTCCATCCCTTCGGTGATAGCCTTTCCCAGTGGAGTCTCTTTTATTTGAACCTCCTCGATGGTTTGCTCTCTATTGCTTGTGTTACTACTCTGACATGCCATTAAGGACAATAGAGACAATCCTACGGATAAAAGTAGGTATAATCCTTTTCTGTATTCCATATTATTAGAGTCTTTTAGTTGTTAATTGATACAGTAACCGCCTCGTAAGATGTGGAGTTGCGAACATTTCACAACGTAAAGATATGTTTTTTGATATGCCGAAACAAATTTTTTTGTTCTCTCTCTCTTAAAGAATGCTACTGCGGAGTGTTTCGTATGGTTTAATTCTATATTTTTGCGTGCAAGAGACTGTGATACTCTACGGACTACTCCTTTCGGGTAGAGGAGCTACTTGGCAAGGAGAGGGCAGTAGGAAACCAAGAGTAGAATTATTATTCCAAAACGATTGAAAGCTATGGTAAGAGCTGGTGGTGCAAGAGGTTGTATTACCTCGTGGGTAATGTGTTTTTTCATGGTGGCTTCACTAACGGTATTCTCTTCGTGCAAGACGAGGGCTGTTTTGTCGAGCAAGGTAGCGTTGGGCATGACCCAGCAAGAGGTGGTAAAGATCTGTGGTAAACCCTATAAACAGAGTGCAAGAAAAGACCCTGCCAATAACTTGCAGGAGGAGTACTTCTATAAGGAGAAGATTTGGGACGATGTTTGGTCGTCCGACGAAACGACGGTCAATCACGTATTTGTCTTCAACAACGGCGTTTTGGTGGCTATCGAACAGGCCGAAGAAACCCACAACAGCACCAAAAGACATATGGTAGTGAATCTCTAAGCACCGCATAAAAGTATTTTTGTGATACGTAGTAATGAGGGTGGGGGCAAAAGCAATTTTGTTGCCCCCTCTTGCTATTTTTTAGAAGTCTTGTGTAGACTTTTGGGAGACTCTATAAGGGTCTCTCTTTATTTCTCTATTATCTTTTGTATTTTTGTGCGTAACTTATAAGTAGCAAAAGAGTGGTAGTGACCGAACGAATTTATATCCCCGAAGATGTTGATTTGGGCGTTTTTTATGGGGTCAATAGAGAGCACTTGATTTTACTGCGTACCCTCTTTCCAAAGATAAGGCTCTTGGTGTAGATGGGGCTTTGAAAATTTTGGGAGAGCCTTCGGCTATCGACCAATTTGTATTGGTGCTTGACGCTTTGGTGGCACATACGCAGAAGTATAATCAGCTCAACGAAGAGGCCATCCGACGCATTGCCCGAGGCGAAGATGCCTCTACTCCAGAGCCTGCCTACCATATACTCTATGGCACTAAAGGCAAGAGTATTTCGGCAAGGGGTAAGAATCAGCAACGCATGGTAGAGGCTTTCGATACGAAAGATATGATCTTTGCCTTGGGTCCTGCCGGTACGGGTAAAACGTTTATAGCGATCTCTTTGGCTGTAAAGGCTTTGAAAGAGCGCCGCATCCGTCGCATAATCCTCTCTCGCCCTGCGGTAGAAGCGGGAGAGAAACTGGGCTTTCTGCCCGGAGAGATGAAAGATAAGTTAGACCCCTATCTGCAACCTCTGTACGATGCACTGGAGGAGATGATACCTCAGCCCCGTCTCAAGGAGTATATAGAGATAGGGACTATACAGATAGCGCCGCTTGCCTATATGCGTGGGCGTACACTCAACGATGCGGTGATTATACTCGATGAAGCGCAGAATACGACGGTACACCAGATGAAGATGTTCCTTACCCGTATGGGGTACTACTCCAAAATGATTATTACAGGCGACGTTACGCAGATAGACCTCCCCTACGGAGTGCGTTCGGGGCTTAAGCACGCACAGGAGGTATTAGAGGGTATCCCATCTATTGCCCACATCCATTTTGAGCGAGGCGATATTGTTCGCCACCCCTTGGTACAGCAGATTGTCGAAGCCTACGATAAGGACGACCTGCGCCGAGCCGAGGAGCGTAGAGAGAAGACTAATGAAGAGAATACAAATAGACAAAAAGAAGGGTCGTTATGAAGTTAGAAACATTACTCCGCACAGATTATCACTTCCCCGGGCAGCAGAGCGTTTACCACGGTAAGGTACGTGATGTTTACTTTTTAGAGGGAGACCTTGTGGCGATGATTGCCACGGACCGCATCTCCGCTTTCGATGTGGTACTTCCAGAGGGCATACCCTACAAGGGGCAGGTACTTAACCAAATAGCTGCAGGACAGCTGGATGCCACTGCCGACATTGTACCCAACTGGAAGATAGCTACCCCTGACCCTATGGTAACAGTGGGGCATTGTTGCGAGCCTTTCAAGGTAGAAATGGTTATCCGTGGCTACATAACGGGGAGTGCATGGCGTGCTTATAGCGAGGGCGAACGCACGATATGCGGTATTAAGCTCCCAGAGGGTTTGCGCGAAAATCAACGCTTCGACCGCCCCATTATAACCCCTACTACCAAAGCTGACGAAGGGCACGATGAGAATATATCTCGTGAGGAAATTATCCGACAAGGGATTGTTTCGGAAGAGGATTATACGCTCTTGGAGCAATATACGCAGGCACTCTTTGCTCGTGGCACTGAGTTGGCACGCGAAAAAGGGCTCATCCTCGTCGATACCAAGTATGAGTTTGGTAAGAAAGATGGCAAGATTTACCTTATTGACGAAATCCATACCCCCGACTCTTCTCGTTACTTCTACGCCGATGGCTTTGAAGAGCGTTTCGAGAAGGGAGAACCTCAACGCCAACTCTCCAAAGAGTTTGTGCGTCGCTGGCTTACCGACAATGGCTTTATGGGACGTGAGGGCGAGCAGATACCAGAGATGACACCTGAGTACTGCAAGAGTGTTTCTGACCGCTATATAGAGCTTTATGAGAAGGTTACGGGTAAGCCTTTTGAACGTACCGAGCTATCCAACCTCTCCGAACGTATCGAGAAGAACATCGTCCGCTTCTTAGAGCAGCATAAGTAGAGACCTCGATACGGGCGTTTTACCTTATAGTAGACCTATGGGAGGGCATACCTCTCTCTTGCCAGATGTGGTGGGAGGGAGGAATGCTCTCAACACTTTTTTATTTTGAAGATTATGCCCACTCAAACGGAGACCAAAACCGAACGCGTGCGGAGTATGTTCGATGACATTGCTACCCGCTACGATTTGCTCAATAAACTCATGACCTTTGGGGTAGACCGCTCTTGGAGGCATCGTGCTGTGCATCTTCTAAAAGAGGACCAACCCACCACACTACTCGATGTGGCAGTGGGTACGGCAGATCTTGCGCTCGATATGGCAGAGAGAATACCCTCGCTTCGCTCTATCGTAGGGGTCGATATTTCTACCGAGATGCTTGAGAAGGGCGAGGAGAAAGTGCGTAAAGCCCATCTACCATTCCTATAACTCTTATGGAGGGCAACTGTGAGGCTCTTCCCTTTGCCGAAAGTTCTTTCGATGCCGTTACGTGTGCTTTTGGTGTGCGTAACTTTGAGCATTTAGAGCAGTCGCTCTGCGAGATGTACCGAGTTACTATACAGGGAGGTCAGATAGTTATCTTAGAGCTTTCTGTACCGCGCAATAGCTTGCTCCGCATGGGATATACCTTTTGGACGCATACGTTCGTGCCTTTTGTCGGTTCGCTCGTGGCGCACAATCGGGAGGCGTATCGCTACTTACCTCGTTCTATCGTTGCTATGCCCCAGTATGAAGCCTTTGCTTCGTTGCTTCGACGAGTAGGCTATCGCAATGTCTCTTTTACCCCTCTTTCGGGAGGTATAGCCACTTTATACAAAGCCATAAAATGAAAGAGTATGCACTTATAGGACACCCTGTAGAACACTCTAAGTCTCAGGTGTTTTTCAATGAAAAGTTTCGCTTAGAGGGTATTGATGCACAGTATATCAATGTCGATTTGGATAGCCTTAGTCGATTGAGGCGTTTTCTCTTAATGCACCCCCATCTGTGTGGTTTTAATGTAACCAGTCCCTTCAAAACGGCTATTCTCCCTTATCTGCACACCTTAGATGTAGAGGCAGGTTATGTGGGGGCTGTCAATACAGTGGTCGTACAGAAGAGTTTTTGGGGCAAGCGCAGATTGATAGGTTTCAATACCGATGTAGAGGGTTTCTACCAGTCGATGCTCTCTATTATGAAACCCCATTACAACAAAGCTCTTGTTTTAGGTACGGGGGGAGCATCGCTTGCCGTGCAGAGAGCTTTTAAGAAATTGGGTATTATGACTCTTGTAGCGAGCCGTAGAGAGGCTTTTGAAGATACCATCGGATATGACCAACTAACGCCCGAGTTGATTGCTTCCTGTCCTATTATCGTCAATGCTACGCCTGTAGGTATGAGTCCTCATATTCTGGCTATGCCTCCTATTCCCTACGAGGCCTTGACGCCCAATCATCTCTGCTATGACCTTATCTATGCTCCAGAGGAGACTCGCTTCTTGCGTATGGCACGAGCGCAGGGCGCAACGATAAAGAATGGTATTGATATGTTGCTTATCCAAGCTAATGAGAATTGGCGCATCTGGAGTGAGTATGGGAAGTAACCTATGCAAAAGATTGCTACCAAGAGGGGGAAGAAGCTATTTCTGTTGAGGAAAATAGCACATCAAAGCGACAAATAGACGCTTATTTTTGTCTAATATCTTGTTAGATCGAAAAAATGTACTACTTTTGTCGTGCGTTTTGGAACAGATAGTTTCAAATGGCGAGATAGCTCAGCTGGTTAGAGCGCATGATTCATAATCATGAGGTCCCCGGTTCAATCCCGGGTCTCGCTACTTTTTTTGAGTCATAGAAGATAGGGGAGAGGGTGTCGATGTATATCGGCACTCTTTTTTTGTATCCATACCTTTCTGTTGGGAGGGTGCACCGTCCGCCTCTTGAAGCTGTTGGTGAAGACTATTTTGTGCAGAGAGTAATGCTCTTTTGCCTCGCTTTTTATAAATAATTCTAACGGAGAGTTTAGTGTCATAGTTTTGCTTATTTTTGTCTTGGTGCACATGAAAGTGAGCCGATATGTATATATAGAGTTTAGAACATAAGAAGAATAGTATGAGCGAATTTATCAATAACTCTTCCCAGAGAAAGGAGATGCTTCGGCATCTAATCTTGCAGCTTCACAAGGGAGATAACCCAGAGGCACTGCGCCAGCAATTAATAGAACGTTTACGCTCTATACCCTACAACGAAGTGGTAGAGGTAGAGCAAGAGCTCATAGATAGTAAGGAATTACGCGAAGAGGAGATACTCCACTTTTGCGACCTGCATACGAAAGCTCTGGAGGGAGCTATCGACCACTCTTCACTCCAGCAAGTGCCGGCGGGTCATCCCATAGATACTTTTAAGAAAGAGAATATCGCTCTTCAGGCAGAGATCGAGCGTTACGAGGCATTGCGCAAGCGTGTAGAGACGGAGGCCCTCTCTCAAGAGGAGTTAGCAGCACTCTTTTTACAACTACACAAGATATTCAACAATTTAGCAGACGTAGATAAGCACTACAAACGAAAGGAGTTTTTGCTTTTCCCCTACTTGGAGCAGAAGGGCATCACTGGTCCACCCAAAGTGATGTGGGGCAAGCACGATGAGGCTCGAGACCTATTGAAAAAGGCTTTTGAGGCTATCAATGCGGGCTTCTCTTCGCAGGAAGAGTTTGCTGGGTTGATAGAGTTGGTTTTTACTCCTGCCATTGAGCAGATTGGAGGCATGATATTTAAGGAAGAAAATATCCTCTTTCCGATGTCGTTAGATACGCTTTCCGAGGCGGATTGGGGCAGGGTGTACGAAGAAACTATGGATTTCGGCTATTGTCTCATTGACCCTACCGATGAGTGGACACCCAAGGAAAAGCACGCTCAGGAGGCGCAGTACATTCAGAGCGATGCTATCCGTCTCTCTTCAGGGGCTTTTAGTATCAAGGAGTTGGAGGCTCTTTTTATACATCTCCCGATAGATATAACTTTTGTCGATAAGGACGATAAGGTGCGTTTCTTCTCGCACAGTCCGAAGCGAGTTTTCGAGCGTAACCGCTCTATCATTGGTCGAGATGTACGTATGTGTCATCCCCCAGGCAGTGTACATATCGTGGAGCAAATCATAGAGGACTTTAAGAGCGGACGGGAAAACAAGGCTGCTTTTTGGTTGAGCAACTTTCAAGGTCGCTTTGTCTACATCGAATACTCTGCTGTCCGTTCGCCCGAAGGGGAATACCTTGGGGTGGTAGAGGTAACGCAAGACCTTACTGAACTGCGCAAGTTGGAGGGAGACCAGCGTTTGCTCTCCTATACTAAGAAATAATAGCTTATAACTGTCCCCCCACTTCCGTATGGCTATATGCTTGTCGGAGGTGGGTTTTTTATTGATTATGTCAGAGCAAAAGTTACTTATCACTCCTGAGACCACCGTGGCGGATCTTTTGGAGTATTACCCCGGATTAGAGCAACGACTCTTGGAGCTATCTCCCTCTTTTGCTAAGCTCAAGAACCCTCTTTTGCGACGTACTGTGGCTCGCATCACGACCCTACGGAGAGCCGCCCAAGTAGCTGGCTTAATGCCATTGATATGGTTAATACCCTACGTAAAGTAGCTGGACAATCGCCTCTGCAAGAAAGTAGTCTACAAGGTGTAGGCGACGAGCTTTTGAAGCGTTTGCCTATTGAAATGGGGGCAATAGAGCCGACCCTCCGCTTGGATGTACGACCTCTTTTGGAGCGTGGAGCTTATCCTAAAGAAGAAGTTTTAGAGAGGGTAGAGAGTATGGAGCGTAGTGATACGTTGGAGTTGATAGCTCCTTTTCCTCCTATCCCTATTCTTGAAATATTGTTAGAGCGTGGCTATCACGTTTCACAAGGGATGCAGACCACAGATGTGGCAGTACATTACTATATTCGTCGTTCATAGAGTACTGTTGCATTAGCTTGCAGAAGTCTGTTTTTCTAAATGGACTTTTCTTCAAAAGGTACAATGGTTAGGGGCAAAACCATCGTACCTTTTTGCTTTAAGCATTAACCCTTGGGAGAGTAACCTTTATACCTTTTGGCTCCACTTATTGGAGTCGTTAAACACATAGTATTATGCCTCCTAAAGGCGACTTATATGGAGTGCTGTATGGTGATGACAGGACAAGGGCGAGTTGGTTATCTTTTCCTCGAAAATTTCCACTTGTAAGGGTGCAGAATATCCGTTTATTTATATTAGATTTGGTCTTAATTCTACAAACATAATGATGCGGAGCTATTGCCCTTGGTGTAGCTATCCCATAAGCGTTCCTCCCCTGCCCTATCATCCGATAAGCGGTAGTTGTAGGCACCCCATTCCTTTTTGGAACGCTCTTTGTGTTTTACCAGAGTAGAATTACCTGTATAAATTCAGCTTAAGAACTACTAAGTATATGGAAAATAACGCTTACAGTAGGCACATTTTTATCTTTCCCTTTCAGTGGGATTATATAGCGAAGAAAAAATACCCCTCCTACAATGATAGAACGGACATTAAGAAGTTCGACGAATTGTTTTCGGAAGTTAGCCCTCTTAAAAGGCATTACTTCGAAATAGGCGCTTCGGAAGAGCGCTACAATGAATACACCTATTTTCATCCTTTCGCCCGAAGAGCCCTCTTTGGAACAGAAAAACACACTTCGGTCTATCACTACGAACTGAGCGACACCCAAGGCACTTACAACATCTCCGTGAAAGCCGATGGAGGCTCTACAACCTACTCTCTACAACTTGAGAAGATAGTCGTGTCCGTGTTCGATACGGGGGTGGGAACGGTAGCCTACTTTCTCCGCAACGACAAACACACTGCATTTGAAGACATCCTCCGCATCAACGACTCGGGCAGACGCATCTATCCTCAATATATGGTAAAAGGGAACAGATTAAAGGCCAAAGATTCTTTTCTTGCCGACCGCATCTATGGGAGTTTAGGAGTGCTGAATTTTGACGACGACTTCCGTCAATTTGAGGGAGAGATCAGTCACAAAAACACCTTTCTCCCCCCCGACCATATTCGTCAGGTGTTCGGTTACAACAAAATGGATCGAACAGAAGACGATGGGTATCAAAAGTTCGTATTTCATCAAGAGAGCGAACGGAAAGAGATCATACGCATCTCCCCCGTTATGGACGATAGGATGTTCTTTATAACCTACTACCATAGCCCCGATTATGCCCAAAAACTGAAAGACAAAGTCCCTTTTCTCCCCAGAGAGGAAGAAAATATCGTCAATAAAGATGAAGACTTTGAAGACCTTTGGTTTCGATACCTTTTTGGGGATGGGAGAGGAAAAAGTGTGGCGAATGCTTCTGTACAGAGGGAGGATGTCAAGAGAACAACCTATGCAAGATGGTCGGGAGGAGGCACTCTCTTCGGTCTAACCAAAGACTCTCTCGTAGGTATTTCAAATGAGGATTTTATCGGGGATCACATTACAACTATGTACTACCAAATGGCGACATTGAGCCTTGTGCAACGCTCTACTATACTGCGCTTCAGCAATGAAATAGCCACCATCACACAACAGATATTGGATAAAAAGACAAAGAGAAAGACCGAAAAGCAGGTCAAAGAGCTGTACGGCAACTATATCCGCTTTCTCAATGAGACGTACTTTCGAGAGGTTACCCCTCAAATACAGGGCATAGAAATGTACGATATGCTTCAAAATAATATGAACATACGAAAAGATGCTAAAGCTCTCGACGAAGAGATGGGTGAACTTTTCAATTATACGGAACTTGAGGAGCAGGGGGTACTCAACAAAACTGCCAATCGCTACCTCCCTCTTACTCTATTTGTGGCTATTTTGAGTACTTATGCTCTCCAACGAGGAAAGCTTTTCAATAAGATATTTGAAACACAACATATAGCAGGAGTTTGCTCCTCAAATTGGAGACTAAACTATGGAGATATTATTACAATTATTCTCCTCTTAATATGTCTCTATTTTCCAATACAAAATTATCTCAAACATAAAACAATGATATGGAAAAAGAAACTTTGATATTACTCTGTCTGAGTGTGGTAGCCTTTACTATTATTGGTGTTGTAGCCATTATATGGGGTTACAAATTCAAAATCAAAAAAGAAGAATTAGAGTATCGAAAATTGGTCGAACAAGAGCGAGAAAGAACAAAAGAACTAAACAATGCTTTTGCCCAATCATTGCTTCAGACCAATAAGGAGATTATAGATGTCTATTGTAAGAACAATACAAAACAAAAAGAATAGACCACAATGTATAAGTTAGAATTTAAATTGGAACAGCATACGCCCATCATCCACTTCCAAGCCAAGGATGCAGGGGCAACGCTTCGCGCCTCCGAGGTCAAACCGAAGCTCGACAAGTTTGTCTTGATGCAAATAGGTAAGAGGTTTGTGAATGACCCCAAAGCAAATGAAGAGGTGTGTTACAAGGAGGGTAAAAAGCATCTCCAAAATAAAGATGCAGAGGCTCGTAGAGTGTACGAGGAAGAGAAGAAGAAAGGGAATAAGGATGCAAAATTGGAACTTTGTCTTATCCCCGGACAAGAGGGAGCCTTGAACTACAAACTCTCCTTTAAGCTAAGCTCTGATGCGAAAGTGCAATATTTCTTGCCTCGTGTTAAGGATAAGGGGAGAATAGAAGAAGGGGTAACAAATCTTTCAAACACTCCCTATTTTGCTAATGAAGCCAAGATAAAGGAACCTACAAAAGGTCCCGTATGTTTGGCAAATCATTTAGAAGAAGGTTGTGTTAAAGGCATTGTTTTAATCCATAATAAGGATATGAAAGCAGATATAGAAAAATACTTAGAAGCATTTTTCTTGTTGCATAACTTTGGTGCAAGGCAAACCAAAGGCTTTGGTAGCTATAGCCTTTGTCTCAACGGAGAAAAAAGGATTGACTCCTCGCCTCAAAAAGTAGTAGAAATCATGAAGAGTTATGGGGTAGAATACTGCTTAAAGCACAATTGTTCTAATATATCGGACACTTTCAATACGATTAGATCCTTTCACAACAAATTGAAAACAGGAGACAAAAAAAAGCGCTCTCTTATAAGAGAGTATTTCAGAAAAAAGGAGATAGAATGGGAAAAGCCTATCGAAAGAAAGTTGTTATCCTTGCGCATAGAAAAAGACACTCACGAAGATTTTCCTCAAAAATATGTTCGGGCTTTATTAGGATTACACTCTCTTTTTGATTTTACACACTCAAACCAACAAGTAATAGTATCTAACGAGGATATTGAACGATTTGCTTCTCCTATTGTGTACAAACCAATAGGTTCTACCATTTTTCTAATTCTGAAAGAAATAGACGAAGACATATTTGGCAAAAAGTTTATTTTTTCATACGGAAAGGAGAAGAAAGATGTTTACACACCATCAAAAGACACTTTTTCCTTGAAAGAATTAATATCTACAATACCAGAGGTAAAACCAATTTCTGCAAAGCACAATGAAATACACCGCAATAACCATAGGACCAATAGGTAAAACTTTGTCTAAGGCTCGGAGCGTAAAGTCCTTTTGGACGGCGAGCTACCTCTTCTCTTGGATAATGCACGAACTAATCGTGAGGATGCACAAAAAAGGGATTAATATTATCTCTCCAGTGCAAACAGACAATGATACTTTTCAGAACATTTTTGAAAAGGTGGGCTTATTCCCCGATAGACTTTTTGCAAAGGGAGTACTTAAAGAGGGAGAACTCGACACTATAAAAGGAGAGATTTTCGAGGAACTTCTCGAAAAATTCATACCTATTCTTCAGAGTAAAGAAAAGGAGATTGAGCAAAAGATAGCTACGGAAAGTGATCCAAAGAGGAAGAAAGAACTTGAAGAAATAAAAAGTCGGTATAACACCGATACATCAACGGGCAAGAAGTACATTTGTGAATTCTTAGAGAGCTACTTTTCTATCTCCTGCATAACGGTAGAGCTTGACTCCAATTGTGGCATTTTGAAGCGACTCAATAGCTACTTAGACACGCAAGAGTTATTCAACAAAGCCCCCATTCAAACCAACGAAGATTATATAGAGCTCTTTATCGAGGCCTCGAAGAATTCGTTCTTACAAGGTTATTCCAAGGAAAGAGCTTTCCCAAGCACTTCGGAGATAGCCGTATCGGGATGGGAACAAGCTCCTCCCAAAGATGAAAACGGAGAGGTAGAGTACACCCAATTAACCTCAAAGCCTGGTTTTCGCAACTGCTACAAGTATTTGGCAGTCATAAAGGCGGACGGAGATGGCTTTGGGACATATATCAAAAATCTCAAAGTACAAGAGGACGAGGATAAAAAGGTGGATGATGAGCTAACGAAATTTACAAAATCGTTCTTCGAGTTCTCTGTTGATGTAGCCGATGAGTTAATACAGAAAACAAAGGCTATACCTGTCTATATCGGAGGGGATGATCTCTTTCTCTTTGCTCCTGTATTGGAGGGCAATACCGAAAAGGATGTATTCAACCTTATTAAGGAGATAGATAAGCTATTTATCCAAAAGGAAATAGGCGAGGGTCTATCGATGTCTTACGGCGTAAGTATCTTTTACTACAAGAGTCCCATGTCTGAGGCAATAGAGATAGCCGAAAGTATGTTGAGGAAAGCAAAAGATGCAACGAGAGATGCCGTAGCTATATCCATACAAAAGCACAGTGGGCAGCGGATAGAGTTCTTGCTCCCCTGCAAGCATAGTACCGATAAGTGTAAACAAGAGACAGGGCTATACAAAAAGGCAACCGAGCTTATACGAGCCTTTAAGGAGGATGAGAGTATGCTCAACAGTCTTATCTATTGGATAGAAGATATGTATGAGACAATTTTCACCGACGAGGTTGCCCTATACAAAGAGCGTATCAATGCGGTCTTTGACAACTTTTTTGACGAAGGAATTCACAAAGAGAACGAAACGTTTTTCTCCCTCCTCAAGGATTTTATCTACTCTATGCATCGCTCCGAAGATGCTCCTCGCGAGTTGAAAGAGAAAAAGAAACTCCTGCACGGCATCTTGCGCTACTGTCAATTTGTAACTTCTAAAACAGAGAAATAATATGTCTACCTATCTTATTAAACTCACGCCTTTGGACAAGTTTTTCTTTGGGCAGAAGAAAACATTTGGCGATGATAATGCCGACTACTTTGTGTACTCCTCCCACTTTCCACAGCAAACTGCCTTGTTGGGGCTTTTGCGCTATCAACTGTTACAAATAGCGGGAGAGGACGTATTCAAGGATAATAAAATACAAAATGAAGATAAAGCTGGCGAATTGATTGGCGAACAGAGCTTCTCTCCATTCGCTGGGAAGAAGTTGGAGTTTGGTGTTATCCAATCGCTCTCTCCTGTCTTTATCATAGACAAGAAGAAGAACAATGAGGGTAAGGAAGAGTACTTCCTACCTGTGGGTAGACGGTTTCAAAAGAAGAAAGAAGAAGCCCCATACAATCTCTTACACCTCTCCTATGAATATGAAGATGAATACCCTCCCATCTTTGAGGCTTATGACCCCAAGAAAGAGCTGGCATCTTGCTGGCTATCATCCAATGGCACTACGCTCCTTAACGAAGAGGACTTTTTTATAAAAGATGAACGCATCGGGATACGCAAAGATTATAAAGGGGCTACGAACGACGATGCCTTCTTCCGTCAGAGATACTACCATTTCAAAAACTTCAAAGAGCTAAAGAGCGAAAAGACCAACGAGTGTAAGCAATCACCCGTGCGAGAGCACGACTTCTGCTTTGCCACTGTTTTAGAGATAGAGGGAGAAATCGAACACAAAAAGTTGAATGGGAGAATTGTCTACCTCGGTGGAGAGCGACAACCTTTCCTCATGGAGGTAAGCGAAAAGACAGAGGATCTCCAACTCAACATTAAGGGTTCTGCTCTTACGAGCGATGAGAAGCACTATACCGTGGTACTCCTATCCGATGCTATGATTGAGCCTAATCACCTCAAGGGGGTAAAATTTGCAAGCACGGAAGTGAAAGACTTTGCCTGTTTGCTCACTCACGTAGGAACACAAAGGTTCTACAACAAGAAGAAGAAAAGAGAGGAGCAGAGCCTCAAAGAAGCTGAAACAGCCCTAAGTCACCAGTACGAACTATACGCCAGAGGTTCCGTGTTTTACTTCGATACTAAAGAGCAAGCGGATAAATTCTGTAAAGAACTCAAGGAAGTTCCCAACTTCTATACCATCGGCTACAATCGTGCCGAAGTAATCAATCCATCAAAAACAATAAAATAAACAGAATATAAACATGAAAACTGCCACCTATATCATTCGATGCCTTACCAATATGCACGTGGGTAAGGGAGATGCCACCTACGAAGTAGTGGACAAATGTGTACAACGAGACGTAACCACAGGGACGCCCTGCATCTACTCCTCCAGCCTCAAAGGAGCTTTGAGACAGTTCTTTTCGAAGCAAGGCTTTACCGAGCTTGACTATGTGTTTGGGGCTGATGTGAACAGGGATAAGAAAAATAATAGTAATGAGAAGAATGAAGAAGAGCACAGCATTGGCAACTTCACCTTCTTCCAAGCTAACCTATTAGCCTATCCTGTTCAGACAACTGAAAAGAATATCAGTTACATTCTCAAAACAAACGAAGCTCTGCAAAAGCCTATAGGGGAGTTAGCAAACCTTCTTTCTACTCCGTCGAATATTGAAGCTCTGTTACCTGAAGGGACTGAAAAGAATTTATCCAATGAGGACTTTGAGCAACTCCCCGTCATAGCCCGCAACAAATTGGACAATGGAGAGAGTAAGAACCTATGGTACGAAGAGGTTGTGCCTGCCGAGAGCCATTTTGTCTTCTTCGTATCCTACGATAATGAAGACATTTTCAAAGAGTTCAACAAGATAATCGAAGAGGGTGTTATCCAAATAGGAGCTAATGGCTCTATTGGTTACGGTTTTTGCAAGATTACTAACCTTAAAGCTCCTCTCAAAAATGAATAAGAAAGTCATTCAGAATTTAATTCCCAAGGCGATGCAAGCCATCGAGTATGTAGAGGTGCAATTAAAGAAGAAAGAAAGTAGCAAACCAGAACTGACTAAGATTGTAGACCCTCAAACACACAAATTCGAGAAAGTCCACGAGGGGTATATCAATGCTCTTGGTCCTACTATCATTCAGTCGGGACTTCTTCCTACGCTCATATTCTACAATAAGGAGAAGCGAACCTTATGGCTCAGAGCTTTATACTATATGGCAGTGGACGGAGAGGAAAAGATGACTAATAACTCCCCCGCAGCGATTATCGAACTTGTAATAGACAAAAAGGGAGGAAGTATAGAAGAGTTAGAGGCAAGGCCAAGGAGTGGGAGCGCAAAATACTTGAGTATGCGGTAGCTCTCAAGTTGGCACTTCGGACTTTTGTTGCTGAAGAACCTGAGACAAGCAATACAGAACAACAAAAAGGAGGTGCACAATGAATTTTGGATACTGGTACTATCGAGAATATTTCAATACGATAAAACTCAATAGTGAGGGCATTGTAACCAACTTCTCTACGTTCAATAAAGGAAAGAATGATAAATTAAATGAGGAGCCCCTACTTCCCCACAACGAAGAAGTGAATATTCAAGGGATAAAGAGCTTCGAGCTAAAGACCTGCTATCCGGGGTTGCTCTGTGGTGTGGGCTATCACCACGAGATAAACAAACCTAAAGATGAGGGGGATAAAGAGGATGCCCCAGAGGTTTATAACCTTGGGATGTACTTCGACTATACGTCGGGTTTGCCCGTTATCCCCGGTTCTTCTATCAAAGGGATGCTACGCTCTGCCATCGAAGAGTGGGACTTCCTTGCAGATTACAAACCCAAAGAAGAGAAAACCCTTCCAGCCAGTCTATCCGATAGAGATGTTCTACGTAAAGCAATTATTCGGGCTGTCTTTGAGGGGGATGGGCTTTCCATTTACGACAGAGACATTTTTCTCGATGCCATTCCTGTAAAAGTAGATAACAAACTCTTTGGAGAGGACTACATCACCCCCCATTCCAAGCCCTTGAAAAATCCCAATCCTATACGCTTTTTGAGGGTCAATCCGGGTGTAACCTATCAGTTTCGCTTTATCTTGAAAGATCATGTTGACTTAGATGACAAGGTTGTTCTCAAAGATTCCATTTCTCTGAAAGATGACGATAAAGTATTAATAGCAGATTTTAAGGAAGAGCTCTTCAAAGCTATTATCTGCGACTTTGGTCTTGGGGCAAAGACCAACGTTGGCTATGGTCAGTTCATAGACGTAGAAAAGCCTAAACAGTAGCCTCTTTTGCACTAATCTCTAAAAAAGTAAGCGCCTACCCTATACGCAAAAAGTATTGGGGTAGGCGTTTTTTTGTATCCAGTGATGTACATCAAGAGAGAAACAAAATAGGTTGTGTATATATTAAAAAATCTTTTAGAGCATCAATCTAAAATTTTTTTCGCAAGGCGATAATTTTTTGTATATATAGAAATTTATTTTTGTACGTACAAAAAATTATTTTCGCACGTACGAAAATTTATTTACCTTCGTAAGCATAGTAGAAAACATTTATAACCAACAATTTATGCTGTTATGATTAAGATTAAAGCAGTAGAGCGAAAGGCATCATTCGTTAAAGGGTCTGGCAAGACGCTTTGGTATCCTGCCATTCATTTGCATTCTGATGTGAAGTTTGAGGAGTTTATCGAACTTGTGGCTGACGAGACGACCATCTCTTCGGCTGATATTAAGGCGGTGTTTGACCGTACTTCTAAGGTGCTTATTCGCCTGCTCCAAGAAGGTAAGAGTGTCGATTGTGGCGACATGGGCACCTATCGTCCAAGCATCACGGCGAAGAAAGGTTCGGGCGTTGAAAGCCCCGATAAAGTGGGGATTGACCTCGTGGATAAGGCGAAGGTCATCTATACGCCTCGTGTGAAGGTTAAAGTAGCTCTCAAAGGTGTTCGCTTAGAGCGAGCCGATCGTCTCCTTGATGTCGCCTATAACTCTTTGGGCAAGAAAAAGGGCGAAAAATCCTAAGAAGAAGCCCCTTTGCCCCCCAACAATGACGGGCATATAGGGATAAGATTTTGGCTAAAAGGTTAGAGGGAAAGCAGAGGGGGCAAGCGGGAGGCGAGGCGTTAGGGAAGGAGTTGCTCGAAGTGGAGGAAGAAGTTCTCCATAGCATCAGCGAAAGTGATTGGCATCAGCGAGGGGCGGTTGGGACGCCAAGCAGGGAGTTGTGCCATCATCGAGCCGAGCGTTTGGCTCATCGCTTCCACATCGTATGGGTCGAAAATATGTATTGCCGCCCTCTCCTCTGCCAGATAAGAGATACCAGCATTACGACTCACAGCTGTGGGAAGTCCCATCAAAAGAGCCTCATTGGCAGTTGCTCCAAACCGTTCTACTATACTGGGCAACACAAAAGCATCGGCAGCCACATAGTGTTTGTAAAGTTCTCTGCCCTCTTGCTTGCCACAGAAGAAGAGTTGTCGTGCCACAGATGTACGCCCCGCATACTCTTGTAGCATGGCTCGTTCGGGTCCGTCGCCTACGATGAGTAGTTGCATTTCGGCTGATGCGTAAAGGCTCGTTCAAAAGCGGTTATAAGTCGCTTGAGGTTTTTCTCAGGAGCTAATCGCCCCACATAGAGCAGTAGACGGCTTCGCTCGCCCTCTCGTTGGCAAAATATCTGTCGCAGAGCTTGGCTCTCCTCCTGCACCAGAGCCTTTTGCTTCTCGAAGAAGGCTTCGCTCTGTATAATCGGTAGGGTGAAGAAGCGACTACTTTTGGGGAAATAGTCCCGATAAATTTGCTCGGTACGCTTGTCGCAGAGTACCCAACCGTCGATATTACCATAGTTCATCACCTGCTTTTTGAGGCTCCAGTGGTCTCGGATTAAGTCTTGCGCTATAGGGTAACTATCATCGCACACCACAATCAAGCGCATAGGGTGCATAGTAAAAGCTCGGTACGCCCAGAGGGTGGCGGTGATAAGATTGACCTCGCTCATAAAAACCACATCGTACCGCCCTTGTCGGCATATATTCCATAGTTCTTTGCGCCAATTGGGCAGACTCTGAGGTCCCGGACTAAGCACCTTGTAGGGAAAGTGTATCCGTTCTTGCCAGAGGGAGGGGTCAAGCTCCTGCTCCCGTACAGAGGAGTATTCAAAGTAGATATCGGGCTGATAACGCTGATACAACTCGTTGAAAAAATCAATACGATAGGGGGCTAAAGACCTGTGAATAACTAATATACGTGGCTTCATAACGAACGCAAAGTTAGAAACTTATCGAGAAAGTCTACCGTCTTTAATTGTTTTTCGACCCCGTAAAATCGGGCAGACTGATAGAGAGCCGCAGGGCAAACGCTCCTTTTTGAGAGAAGTTGTATCCTCCATAGTAACCGCCTATTTGGAGGATGCCACCAACCCACACCGAATATCCTGCCTCGAAGTAGGGCTTTTGAGAAGCCCCGAAAGAGTAGGCTCCGCCGAGGTGGAACGACTCGTGGAAAAGCATCTGCCGAGGAAAAAGCATCGAAATCAATCCTTTGGGAAGATACGTTACCGTATGAGCCCGCACAAAGCTCCGCCCCAAGGGCGTGTAGGGCATAGGCGTTTGGAAGAGGAAAGGGGAGTAGTAGCCAAACGATAGGGTGGAGTTGTCGCCCTTCAAATAGTGTCGCTCCTCGGGATGTACTCTGCGGTCGCTCAGATAGGTAGCCGCCTCTACCCGATAGTCTACCAAGAAGCGGTAGTCGAGGGCAAGCGTTTGGTGGAGCGAGAGGCTTAGCCAATGGTAATCACTATCGAAGCTCCCTTGGCGAGGGATAGCCCCTCGGTATGCCAAGGTGAATATGGGTGCGCGTTGCCCTTCGTACATATGGTACTTGCGTCCGTTGTGGTCTAAGCGATAGTAAGGTAGTGGATTGTAGCGCAGTGCCACGCCAAAGCCGTATGTAGTATGGGCTGGGAGCTGTGTGCTGAGTAGAGCTTCTTCTTGGTTCGCCCCCTCGGGAGGCGTAGCCGAGGAGCTTTCTTTCGAGAGCCACCACTCTCTGTTCGTGGCAACGGGAGCACTATGACGCATCTGCCCCATAAGATTGAGCTGTAAACCGGGAGCGAGGTCTAATTGGTTGGTAAGTTTAACGAGCGAACGGTCGTAACGAATGCTTGAGGATAGCCCCGGTCCGAAGAGGAATACCGAAGCATACGAACTCTGCTCTTCGATCTGATGCTCCGTAGCCAAGTCCATACTTCTATGCCCCACTTGTAGGGAGAGCTTACCCCGACGTAGGGGAGCATAGAGCAGGGCTGTGGAAACGTCCCAAAAGAGTTTTTTGCGTCGGGTAGCGTACGAGAGAGTGGGCGTTAAACTCCACTGCACGGCGGGCGAAAATCGGTGGCGTAGGGTCGCTTTCTGTCCTACCCAATAGCCGTCGGCATAAGTAATATCATGCGCCAAGCCCATTAGAAGTCCCTGTGTTTCCAGTGTTGTTTTCTCCCCCAGTCGGTAGGTATGCCCCATAAGCATCTGCCAGAGCGCAGATTTATCATCCTTGCCCATCTTCTTTTCGACACGTGCCAAGAGGGATTTCTTCTTCTCAAGTGCCTGTATGAGCGAGTCTTTTTGTAGGTAACTTTTCTGCTCCTCTGGAGTTAAGGGGGTGGGTATGATAGATGACCAATAGGCAGAGTCTCGCTGTAATGAGAGCGAATCGAGCTGTGCCGTTACTCGTGCCCCTCTATGTGGTATGTAGAAAGCGTCGGGCACGTTATAGCCAAGGGTGTCAAGGTTTTGCCTCAACTTCTTGGTGTGGCGTAGCACTTCCTTTTGGGTGCGAAAGTGTTGGTCGCTTTGCGCCTTTAGCCGTTGTTCTATTTCGGGATTGAGTGAGATTTCCCGATAACGAGTAGAGGTGTAATAGTTGAAGAAAGCATCAATACCCATCAGATTGATTTTGGAGTTAACGGCATAGGTCGTGGGCAGGTAGAGCATAGGGGCTACCTCGTTAAGCTCGATACTAAACTCCTGTTGCACTGCCTTTTTGAGGTCTAATTTGAGCTTCATCCGTTGTAGAGTATAGCGGCCATCTACGACGAATAGCTCCCCCTTTATGGACTCTGTATCACGTAGCACGAAGGCTATGCGGTGCACTTTCTCTCCTCCTTCGGTCGAGGTACCGAGCAGACGATAACGATAGACTTGCAACCCCTTCTCACGGATGGGATTGTAGATGCCTCCCTCGCCGTCAAGCCCTATGGCGATGCCGTAGACATTAGTCGTGAGCAGGTTCATATAACTGGCTGTATCTGCCTTTAACTCCTCAGGAATGGAGCTGCGCACAGCACGTATTTTGCGATGATAGTGGTTGGGGGCAGAGAAAGATATATCTGCCTGACTTTCGACGACCATAGTTTTACCGATGTACTCCTTGAAGGGGATGCCCTCTTGAGTAGTTACTTTTTCCAAAAACTTTGGTACTTTATAGATGCCTCCTGTGCCCTTGGTATAGCTCTCCATACTACTTTTTTGCACCAAATGCTCGTACAGAGGCGTGCGTGCCATAAGGGCTCGCATGATGGGATAGGCAGGGTCTTCTCGCCTACGCTTTGCCACGACAGCTACTTCCTCGAGTTGAAACACCGAGGGGGATAGTTGGTAAACCTGCTTCTGGGTCTGCTCTCTGACCTCCAACGTGGTGTGAAGTGTCTGAAAACCCATCGAACGGAGGATAATGTTATATCTACCGGGTGTCAGATGGAGCAGAAAATTGCCCTTGCCATCTGCCACTGTACCGCTCTGTATCTCCTTGACATAAAGCGAAGCATAGGGTATCGGTTCACGGTTTTCAGTAGAGAGAACTTTACCCTCGATAAGCGTTTGCGCTCCCAGTGTTATGGGCAAAAGGAGCAGAAAGAACGCACAGAGGAGCGAAAACCGAGTACGTAAAGAGGAGGTGTAATACATTGTATCGAACATGTAGTGTAGTGATTTTTCGGAAAAGGTGTGGCTGGCGGAGGGTTGATTATAACGGCTTCAAGACGCCACTCTCCTGCCAATAGGGAAGTACGGGGTAGCGGTCTTCCTCTAAGCAAATGGGTATGGTAGCCAAACGTCCCAACCGCTCCAAACGACGATAGTGTTCAAAGTAACTTGTATAGTTACACAAGTCCGCTCGATGTGTGCGGTAAGCCTCTAAAGGGAAGAAGAGGGCATCGTTGTAGGTTAAAGAAGTAGGCAGGGCATCTCCCTCTCCAGCTTCTTTTCGGAGAGCTATTTCATGGGCCACTCGTTCGTACAGAGCAGCTGCAAAGAGGCAGTCTTCGGCACAAAGCGTCCCTTTCCAGCCTGCTGCTATAACAACTACTTCAGGATAATCTACCGAGAGGATATGTTGTGCCAAGAGAGATATATTGCCGAATGAACCCACTGTGAGACGGCGATAACCGAGCGAGAGAGCCCTATCTATGGAACGTGTGCCGTTGGTCGTAGTGAGTACTACATGCTTACCTTGGACTATTTGAGGAGTGTACTCCTCTGGGTCATTACCCAAGGGAGCAAAGGCACAGCGCAATGCATCTCGCTCTGCCGCCACGAGGTAATCTTCTCGGTCAAGATAGCTCTGTGCCTCCTCTTCGGTAGCTACGGGACGTATTGAAAGAGCCCCATGGTAAAGCGCAGAGAGCATCGTAGCCGAAGCTCGAAAAACATCGGTTACTACGATTAAAGCCTCCAAAGGTGGGGCGTAGAGATGTAGTAAATCGGGCGAGGGAGAGAGGGAGATTTTCATTCCAGAGTAGTGTCTAAATGGCTATTGTTATTCCTCTTCGGCAGGATATATCTTTGAGAAAAGTGCTTCAAGGGTAGAGACAAACGCCTCTCCCTCTTCGAGTTTGAGATAGTCAGTACCATCGCCTTTGCTTACTTTGACCTCACGAGTGTGAGGCAAGTAGCGCACTTCGTGCAGTTGAGTCAAGTAGGCTATGGGGTGTAGCTTACGACCATAATCATTGCCAGCCATAAGGATATAGGCTTCGTGATCTATGCAGTAGTACGTGTCTTGACGTAAGAAGTAGATAATCCCCGCGGGAATTATTGCCACAGGAGCAATAAGCGTCCACCACGGAGCAGGGGTGTGCGTGGCTATAAACCACGTAAATAGACTCAAAGCAATAGCATACAAAATAGCCAAGGCTATAGCTACACGGCTACTTTTAATACTGCGACGGAGGTAATATCTTCGGGTACTTGCGCCCTTTGTTGCGATTGTCATAGGCTAATTATGGGGTGTTACGATGAATGGGGTCGGATGGTTAGCATTGCTGGTTGCCTCAAAATTGAGTAGGATGATAGGACTCCGCAGAGCGTAGTAGCCTAAAGGGAGCGAAGAGGCAATAGCCTCCCCCTCAATAAGGGCAGGAGCTATACAGAGTATCCTCCTACTTAATTTTTTCATAATGTCTGTATATTAACTTTTCGACAACGTGCGTTGCGTTGCAAATATAACTAAATCTTGCCCTGCCTCGGCACACTTCTTCGAGAGTAGCACGGCACTTCAGGCGCACTCTTGCCCTGTGCTTTCTCTCTTATCATAGGACGAGCGAAAGCGCAAGATGTTGCCCACTCTGCCTTAGAGCGGAGCCAAAAGGTCATAAAAAAGGAGCCTCCACTGCGGAAGCTCCTCTTCTATCTCAAGGGAGAGCCGACATCTACGCTCCCCTATATCTAAGGTCTCAATAACTATGCTCTTGCCTTTTGGCAACTACCCTATGGAACTAAAATCGGTATGCAATGCCGATAGAGAAATCTATGAGTGCCGCAGGACTCAAAAAAGTATAGTATGCCATAGAGAAAGTAGGGTCGGGGTCTTTACTGCCTATCTTGCGTTTTCCGATGGGAGGTACTACTTTAAGCCCAGCATCTGTAGTTATGTACACTTGCCATTACGGGTAAGGGGCAACATCCCTCCTAAGCCGATACCCCCACCTGCATAGAACGGATAACCAGCTATGGCACTCTCTTGTAGGAAGTGTCCAGCCGTAGCATTGATACGTGCATATATTCCTTTGCCCACTTGCCCCAGAAAGTAGTATTTTAGATTTGCTTTGAGAGCTATATTGGGTGTCGAAGTAAGCCATAAATGCCCTGTTACATCGTAAGACATGCTCCACTTTCGAGACAATCCCTGCTCGAATCCGATGTTAGGACCAAAGAGGAAATGCTGTGGGAGTATTGTTAGGAAAGTACCATAACGCCCTTTTTGGGGGGAAGAAGTGGTCTCTTGGGCAGTGCTCAGAGCCGTTGAGCGTGCTCCATATTCAGAGGAAAGTATCGAAATACTACTCTTCTGTGCATACGTAGCAATAGCCCCACTTAGGGCAAGGGTAGCAGCTACACAAAGTACCCTTCTAATTAAAATTTTCATAGTGTCTGTGTGTGTTAATTATACTTATGATTTATATCTCAAGGCAAATATAATTAAATATATGACGCACAAGATGCATCTCCCCTAATCTCACCTTAAAGTGTGCCATAGCGATAAAGGTAATCCACATCTCTCAAGGAGAGATGATTGCATACTGCTTTCTCTCTGAGTCATTACTGATATTCGCTTTAACTCATACCCCTCGGTACGCTCTTTTCACGTTCCCTCTTGATGCTTTGTAAGGCACATTTGTCCGTCTCGGTGTCATTATACCTTAGCCTCGTAACCTTTATACCTTACGCTTCTAACCATCATAGGTTTTGCGCAAAAGGATTATAGCTTTTGATGCCACGCAGCACTCCTCTTTTGAGCTGAATAAATGTCAAGAAAGAAGAGCTTCGGGTAAGTTTGTAGGAGAGAGTTCGGTATAGAACACAAAAAAGCTCCGGTAAGAAAATCCTTACCAGAGCTATGTATCCTTTAGATTATCCTTTCTAACGGTTTACACCGTCTATCGTTTTACTCGAAATAGGGTTCGAAGTCGCTCTTTTCAGCTCCACACACTGGGCAAGACCAATCGTCTGGAATGGCTTCAAAGGGTGTACCGGGTTCGATACCGCTATCAGGGTCGCCTACGGCAGGGTCATAGATATAACCGCAAGGCTCACAAATATACTTCTGCATACTCATTACTTTACTTCCTTAAATTGTTTTATTCTATCGCGAACAAAGGTATATATTTTCGTTCAATCACCTATTAAGATAGCATCTATTTAATTATAGAATTTAGCTATACCCCTATTCTTGCGAAATATCTCTGTACTTAGGAGAAGGTCCATACTTATTGCTCTTCTCTTCACTATCCATACAGAAGAAAATGATGAGAATAACCCAACCAACAAAGGGGATTAAGCCAAAGAGGAGATACCAAGCCGAGTAACCGATATCGTGCAACCGACGTACAGACACTGCCAATAGGGGGATGAGGCAGATGATGCGTATCAGCGAAGAGAAACTTCCTATGATAAAGCTGGAGCGGAGAAACTCCCACGACAAGAAATACTCTTTCCAACTTGCAAAAAGATCATACAATCCATCGGGCCATACATCTATATGCCAGAAAAAGAAAGGTTCTCTCCATGCAAAAACAAACTGAGTGAAGAGGTAAAAGAAAAGGATAAAGCCCCAAAACTCACTGCGACGAGCACGCCCCGAAAAGGTAGCAAAACGCTCCGAGAAGCAGAGGAAAAAATATCTCCACAAAGAGTCCGCTTTAACCGATCGGGCAAAGCGACCATTAGGCATAGGAGGTCGCTTGGGCTTCTCAGTAGCGGTGCTGAAAGAAGGGTCTAAAGGTGGAGGCTCTGAGCCTTGTGGTTGAGGGGCGTCAGCCTCTTTTGCCTCCTTTTGTTGGGTCGCTGTTTCGGTTGCCCAACGCTCCTTGATACGGCGCAATTCTTCTACTTTGTCAAGTTCTACCCACGAGGTCATACCTTGCTTCCAAACGAATACGGCTTGGTTCAAGAGGTGTGGTTGTCGCTCCAACTCTTCGAGCGAGAAAGAGCCGATGCGCTCGGTTAGCGTAGAGAGGTAGTAGGGTTCGCTTGCTTCTTGTAGAGCTGAGTACTCCTTCTCTAAAGCCTCTCGAACAGAAGCATAGGGTCTCCACTCTGGCCAGTCAAGTCGCCAAACGAGTGTCTCGTCCGAGAGGTTACGACTCATCACATCGTGCAGAGAGAGCGGTCCCTCCTGCACTTGTTCAACGAGGATATAGAATTGTTTCATACAGGTATTCGGGTTTAAGAGTTTGAGTGTCTATTACTTCTTTTCAGGAGTAGGAGTCGCAACAGCCGTTGGCTCTTGGGTATAGCCTTCGTTAAGCCCTTTGATTACGGCATCGGTTATATCCAGAGCGGGATTGCCATAGAGCATATTGTCGGCACGCACATTGGTAAGGATGAGGTCGTAGCCCCACTCCTTATTCAGTTCGGCAATGCGACTCTTGATAGAAGTGTAGAGTTTCTCCTCGGCAGCTTGTTGCTCTTTGAGCATCTGCTCGGTCAGAGAGGCATTAAGTTTCTGTATGTCTTGCTCCATCTTCATAAGACGATTTTGCTCAGCTTCGGCAGCTTCTCGCGTTAGGAACTGATTGTTTTGCAGTTTCTGCTGGAAGTCTGCCCCTGCGCGTTGCAAGGCATTCATTTTGGCGGTTAGAGAGGCACGGCTATCGTTGCCCTTCTTTTCAAGTCTCTCTTGCATCTCTTTGTACTGCGCATAATTGTTCAGTACAGAGTCGAGTTGTACATAAGCTACCTTTAGAGTAGGAGTAGCGGTAGTGGCCTCTTGAGAGGCAATGCCTTGTGCTCCCGTTGCTTGAGAGGTTTGCTTATCGGCTTGCGAACAGGAGGGGGCGAGCAAAAGAAGCAAAGCTCCTAAGAGCACGCTTCCAAGTTTTAGCGACATTTTTTGCATAGTATAGTTTGTTGAATTGAGGTCTTCCGACCCCTGTTTATTGTTTAGAGATTTTATTCGTTGATGCGGTCGAAGAGGTTGCACCTATGTGTCTCCTCTTCCAATTGTTTGTTGGCACATCCGATGCCCTTACGCTGAAGGGCTTGGCTCGACTCGATATGCGTATTGGGAAAAGTCCCCCCACGTACAAAGAAAATACGCACCCCTAAAAGAAGTAGTGCTACGCCCACTATCAAGACTGTAACAAGGAAGAATATCATCATTTTGTCTTATATTTGCACAAAGCAAAGTTAGTATATTCCTCCCATAGGACAAAGGGGGTATTTTCTAAGAATTGAACTAAAACATATATAATAAAGCAATGAACATTACAGACCTTAAACCCGCTTTGGTGTGGCGTTACTTCCACGAGATTACACAGGTACCTCGCCCCTCCAAAAAAGAAGAGAAGATTTTGGCGTATCTGAAGAAGTTTGCAGAAGATCGCAAACTCGATTACAGCCAAGATGAAGCAGGCAACATCGTAATACGCAAAGCCGCAACTCCCGGATATGAAAACCTTAAGACCGTAATACTCCAGAGCCACGTAGATATGGTGTGCGAGAAGAACAACGATACGGTACACAACTTCGACACAGACCCTATACGCACCGTTATAGACGGAGAGTGGGTGCGTGCAGAAGGTACTACTCTTGGAGCTGACAATGGTATCGGTGTGGCGGCAGAGTTAGCTCTACTCGACGACAATAGTTTAGAGCATGGACCTATCGAATGTCTATTCACCGTAGACGAAGAGACAGGGCTTACAGGTGCTATGAACTTAGCCCCCGGCTTTATCAAGGGTACTATTTTGCTCAACCTCGATAGCGAAGATGAGGCGAAATGTTTATCGGTTGTGCTGGTGGTATGGGTACTACTGCAACTTTCAACTATACCACAGAGGCTACACCTGCCGACTACTTCTATGGCAAAATCAATGTAAGTGGTCTCAAGGGAGGGCACTCAGGTGGCGATATTCACGTAGGGCTTGGCTCTGCCAATAAGATTTTGACCCGTGCTCTCTATGCTATTCGTGAAAAGATGCCTTTGGTGCTGGCGCAAATAGATGGAGGTAACCTCCATAATGCTATTGCTCGTGAAGCGGTAGCTCTCGTAGGTGTGCCTATGAACCGCAAGGAAGAGCTTGCTATCCTTATCAACGAATTGGATGCAGATGTACGTACAGAGTTGGCTGCAGTAGACCCCAATGTAAAGGTTGCATTATCTTCTACTGAAACTCCTACACGCATTATCGACAGAGATACTACACAACGTCTCATTTTGGCTCTCTATGCTTGTCCTCATGGCGTTATGGGCATGAGCCACGCTATCGAAGGCCTCGTAGAGACCTCTACCAACCTTGCTTCTATCAAGATGAAGGAGAACAACAAGATTGTCGTAGAGACCAGCCAACGCTCTTCCAGCGAATCTCTCAAAGCAGACGTAGGTAACACCGTTAAGAGTGTGTTTGACTTGGCTGGAGCAGAGGTGGAAGTGCGCGATGGCTACCCCGGTTGGAGTCCTAACCCTAACTCTCCTATCTTGCAAGTAACCATTGATGCCTACAAAAAGCTCTTCGGAAAAGAGCCTGCCGTTAAGGCTATCCATGCGGGGCTTGAGTGTGGACTCTTCCTTTCAAAGTATCCTTACCTCGATATGGTTTCTTTCGGGCCTACGCTAAGAGATGTACACTCTCCCGTAGAGCGTATGGAGATTGCCACAGTAGACCTCTTCTGGAGTCATCTCCTTGAAGTACTCAAGAACGTTCCTAGGGCTTAAAACCTCGTTTGTTTTTAGTCTAAAAGGAGATAAACGATTGTAATAACTCCCCCAAAGGTTCTTATGAAAAGAGCTTTTGGGGGAGCTTTTGGGTTAAAAGTATCGTAAGTTTTGACTCGAACGGTTTTAGCTTTTGAGAGAAAAGTGTTGTAGATGTTGGAGAGAACCTCGCTTAGAGACCCCAAGATGCTCGGTCGAGTCCTCGGTAGAGAATTGCTTCAGCGATGTGTTCGGAAGTTATAGTGTCGGAGTTTGCCAAGTCGGCAATGGTTCGTGCTACCTTTAAGATGCGGTCATAGGCTCGTGCCGAAAGCCCTAAGCGTTCCATTGCCTGTTTGAGTCGAGCCAATCCCTCGGCGTCGGGGCGTGCGTAGAGAGCGGTTAGTTTGGGAGGCATTTGCGCATTGCAGTGGATATGAGGGTAATCTTTGAATCGCTCTGTCTGTCGTAGACGTGCCTGCAAAACGCGCTTGCGGATGCTTAGCGAAGGCTCGGCAGGGGTTGCATTGGAAATCTCCTCAAAGGGCACAGGGGCAATCTCTACCTGTATATCTATGCGGTCCATTAGAGGACCTGAAACTTTGGAAAGATATTTTTGTACAGCTCCCGATGCACAAGAGCAGGTACGTGTAGGGTGATTGTAATAGCCACAGGGGCAGGGATTCATAGCCGCCACCAGCATAAACGAAGCTGGGTAATCGACCGTTGCTTTGGCGCGAGATACCGCTATGGTACGCTCTTCCATAGGTTGGCGCATTAGTTCGAGTACATTGCGGTTGAATTCTGCCAATTCGTCCAGAAAAAGTACCCCATTGTGCGCCAAACTAATCTCACCCGGACGAGGATTTACGCCCCCTCCTACCAACGCAGGTACAGATACTGAGTGGTGTGGGGCTCTGAAAGGACGATGCGTGAGTAGGGTGGTATGAGGCGGTAGTTTGCCTGCTACGGAGTAGACTTTTGTAGTCTCTAAGGCTTCGCTTAGGGTAAAGGGCGGAAGAATGCCTGCTACTCTTTTTGCCATCATAGATTTACCCGAACCGGGAGCACCGACCATAAGGATATTATGCCCGCCAGCGGCTGCTACTTCGAGGGCACGTTTTACATTTTCTTGTCCTTTGACATCGCTAAAATCGTAGAGTACTTCGCTTTGCTGACGGCTAAACTCTGCCCGAGTATCTACCTCAATGGGGATTAAAGAGAGCTTACCCTCAAGAAAATCGACCACTTCTGTAAGTGTGTCGGCAGCGTAGACTTTGAGCCGATTGACCACTGCTGCCTCTCTGGCATTGGCTTGAGGTACAATCAGTCCCTCCAACCCTTCTGCCCGTGCTTTTATAGCAATCGGTAGAGCCCCTTTGACAGGGCGTAGATGCCCATCTAATGAAAGTTCTCCCACCATCATATAGCGAGATAGTTGTTCGCTTTTGAGTTGCCCGCAAGCAGCAATCATTCCGATAGCAATGGGTAGATCGTAGGCAGTACCCTCTTTCTTGAGATCGGCAGGAGATAGATTAACCACCATTCGTTTTCCATAGAGCTGGTAGCCTGAGTTGTATGCAGCGGTGTGTATGCGGTCGTAACTTTCGCGTACAGAGGCATCGGGTAGTCCCACGATAGAGAATGTGCTACCCTCTGTTGCATTGACCTCTACCGTTACAGTGTGCGCATCTACACTCACCAAAGCAGCCGTAAAGGTTTGAACTAACATATAACAGAAGTGAGGAAAAAAGGTTAAGAATTGCCACGAGCCTTACGCATTGTATCCAATGCCCGTGATAGGTTTTTGCCTCGATAGATTATGCGGTTGTTCTCCGAAATAAGGAGGAAGTAGGGCATATCTTGTACTCCCCAATGACGCATGATATGGCGTACTATAAGAGGAGCGGGGTGCTGAGTGTAGTAATGAGGCATGAGAGCAAGCGAATCTGCCCATGCTATTTTTTGTTGCGTTGTGTTGGTAGAAATAAGACTGTCCGATTGAGGAGCACTCTGTGCCAATATGAAGAGTGATTGGGAGAGCGAATCGGCTCGTAGCGCTTTGTGCATAGTTCGTTGCACATCGTTTCTCCACAGAGAGTCGGTCATCGCTATAAGTAGATAGCGAGGGGTAGAGTGGTCTCTTTTCCCACACTTTGCGGAGCGTAGAGGGCATGGGAAAGAGGTGAGGGTCTCGCCACAATGTATCGGTCGATCTACTCTTCCAGTAGGCTATGTAGTTGTTCAGACGTAGTAGGTGGTGGGGGAGAGACTCGTTGGGATAGAGGTGTAGGAAGTCGAGCGCTCCTTCGAAAGAGGGGAAGTACTCATCTGCGAGTGCGGCAATGCCAAGTTTCTCCTTGTTGGCAACGATGAAGTGTGCTGCTTGGGTTTGCAACTTTTGCTCCAACTTTCGTCCCTCTTCCGTTGCTTTACGCCACTCTTGAGCGGAGAGTTTGCTACCCTCCGTATATAATCGCTGTGCTATGCGATCTAAGGCTTGTAGCGTTTCTTTCTCTTGGCGGACGAACTTACGCCTTAGGTCTGCTTCGGGATAACCTTGGGCTGTGTGCAAGCGAGGCGAGGAGCAGTCCAAGTCGAGCCGCACCTCCCGACGAGGAGCGAGTTGTAGCGCAAAAGCCCACTCCCCCGTAGTAGTAGAGAAGGGCTTCTGTGGTACTGGTTAATGGAAAGTGTAATGTCTCTCTGCCCGAAGCATCGGTGAGCCAAATCGTTTTTACGGAGCTTTGTCCCAGAGAGTCTGTTAGGTGTAAAAAGAGTTCGGTAGAGTCTCCTTTCGCTCCCTTCCAATGCAACTGAAGGCGTGCCCCTCTTGGAGGCTCAGCACCACAGGAGAAAAGAGCAAAAACAACAAGTAAGAAGAACCCTCCCGAATAGAAGTAGCGCAACGAAGAGGAAGAAGACCTATTAGATAAAGTATAATCCCGGTGTTTTTCAGTACAAGGGTCTCTTCCTCTCCGTGCTGGCCATTCGACTTGTGATTAAAAACAAGCAATTATAAACGCAATTCTCTTGGATCGAATGGTTAGAACGTATATCCGAAGCGGAGGTAACCTCCGGGATACAAACTACTCATAATGGCTGGAGAGAGAGAGATAAAAGGACTCAAGCCAACAGCAAAGAAGATGCCTCCTCTGGCAGCTGATAACGCCATCCGAACACAGGACTGAGACCAGCCCCATAACCCGATACATACTTTACTTTTTTGATACTCCCTTGATAGGAATTTCCATAGTAATAGTCGTAGCGAGAAGAATACTCCTCTTGGCTCTTGCCAAAGAGGGTGAGGATGCCTCCCACCTCAAAGAAGCTATTGCGTGTTCCGAACAGGTAGTTAATCCCTATCGGAGCAGAGACTACGAGAACGTCTCCTGCCGAGAAGAACCCAAGTCCAATCTGACCGCCGATACCGTTTACTTGTCCCTTGGTAAAGCGCATATCATAGTTGAATGAGATACCCATACTGGGCGTACCCAATTCGGCAAACAGCGCCTTCTTGTATTTGTTAGGGGCAACTTTTCCTCTTCTCTGAGCCTGAGAAGTAACAGGAATAGCAAGCATTGCCAGCGAGGCAAGCAGTAGGATAAGTTTTTTCATTGTGTTGTTTTCTTTATGTGTGTTACTTATTGTACATTTCGGACACTTTATCCGACGCCCAAAGTTAATAAAACCTTTTATCAATACCAATAGGGGCTGTTTACTCGGGGGTAATTGGCTTATCGAAAAGATAATATTTGTAATTTTGCCCTTGCCTTTTACAAAAACGAATAATTGCTTTCTATGGAACAGACTCCACACTTAACCCCCATACGCAAAACGGTAGTGGGTGTACAGTATCTTTTCGTTGCCTTCGGAGCTACCGTTCTGGTACCTCTTTTAGTAGGCTTAGACCCTTCTACTGCTCTCTTCTCGGCAGGTATTGGCACACTGCTATTCCATTTGGTAACTAAGGGGCAAGTGCCCATCTTTTTGGGTAGTAGTTTCGCTTTTATAGCACCCATCATTAAAGCCACCGAGCTTTATGGTTTGAGTGGTGCTCTTTTCGGTATTTTGGGAGTGGCAGCGGTGTATATTGTTATGTCGGGGCTTATCCGCCTCTTCGGTTTGAAGTTCATCAATCGCCTTTTCCCTCCTATCGTTATTGGACCTATCATTATGCTCATCGGGCTTTCGCTCTCAGGAGCTGCGGTCAATATGGCGGCAAACAACTGGCTTTTGGCTCTTGTCTCGCTTGCCACAGCGATTGCTGTAACGCTCTATGCCAAGGGTATTATGAAGCTCATCCCTATTTTCTGTGGCATTATAGTGGGCTACTTGACCGATATGATCTTCTTCGACATCGACTTCTCGGAGGTAGCCTCTGCATCGTGGTTTGCTTTGCCTCAGGTGGTACTGCCTAAGGAGTTCAGTTGGGAGCCTATCCTCTTTATGATTCCCGTAGCGATAGCTCCCGTTATTGAGCATATTGGAGATGTTTATGTAGTCAATAGTGTAACGGGCAAAAACTTTGTAAAGTCTCCGGGGTTGCACCGTACAATGCTGGGTGATGGGGTGGCTTGCCTCTTTGCCTCCCTTGTGGGCGCACCTCCTGTAACAACCTATTCCGAGGTTACGGGTGCGATGTCTTTGACCAAGGTAACAGACCCTTCGGTGCTACGTATAGCTGCTATTACGGGCGTAGTTTTCTCGATGATTGGTAAGGTGAGCGCACTACTCAAGAGTATAGACCCTGCCGTATTGGGCGGTATAATGCTCCTTCTCTTCGGTACTATTGCTGGGGCGGGCATTTCTAACCTACTGAATAGTAAGGTGAACCTCTCAAGCCCTCGTAACATAGTAATCATTTCGGTTACACTCACCACAGGTATTGGTGGAGCTATCTTACAGATGGGTACTTTTTCGCTATCGGGTATTGGGCTTTCGGCTATTATTGCTGTACTATTGAACCTGATTTTACCTGAGACGAACGAGGATAAGGTGGCTTCTAAAGAGTAATTTACTCGCACAAAAACTCTGCTACGCTGACCTCTGTGATGGTTGGCGGTGCTTTTTATTTCTATAGGTAATCTCGAACAAACAGTATCAAATACACGATTTTATGAAAAAATTATTCCTCCTTATGGCTACTCTTTGTGTAGCTCTATCCATTAGTTCTGTTGCTAAAGCGCAGAACGTACAGTTGCATTATGACTTTGGTCACCTCCTAACAGAGGATATGAAAGCACGCCCTGCACTTACCTCCACGGTAGAGATGTTCCGTCCTGATAAGTGGGGTAGTACCTTCTTCTTCATAGATATGGACTACCAAAACTCTGGTATCAAGTCTGCCTATTGGGAGATAGCACGCGACCTCCGCTTCTGGAAGTTGCCCCTCTCGGTGCATGTGGAGTATAATGGAGGCTTGAGCAATGCTTTCTCTTACAACGATGCCTACCTCTTAGGGACTAATTACTCCTATAACGCAGACGACTTTTCTTACGGCTTCGGCATCACACCTATGTATAAGTACCTTGCCAAGCAAAGCAACCCTCACTCCTTTCAACTAACGGGCACATGGTACTACCACTTTGCTAAGGGGCTTTTTACCTTTACGGGATTTGCCGATTTGTGGGGCGATCGCGACTTCTCAGGTCAAAATATGATGGTCTTTCTTATGGAGCCTCAGCTTTGGTTTAACCTCAACAAACTCCCCTGCATAGCAGATGACTGCAACCTAAGCATCGGTACAGAGGTGGAGATGAGCTACAACTTCCCCGTGAAGAATGAGCGTTTCTACGCCCTCCCCACTATTGCTGTTAAGTGGAGCTTTTGATGGGTTGGAGTCGAATGATGGGGTACTAACAGAAAAAAAGAACTACCTATGAAATTTTTGCAACTATTAGCTTCTCTCCCGAACGCCACAAAGTGCGCACAGAGGTTATAGCAGGGCTTACTACCTTTCTTACAATGAGCTATATCCTTGCCGTTAATCCTTCTATTCTCAGTGCTACGGGTATGGATAAAGGCGCTGTCTTTACTGCTACAGCACTTGCCTCGGCTATTGGTACTATATTGATAGCTTTCTTTGCCAAACTACCCTTTGCGCAAGCTCCCAGTATGGGGATTAATGCTTTCTTTGCCTTTACACTTGTACTTGGTATGGGATATAGCTGGGAAGCCGCGCTTACTGCTGTCTTCGTTGAGGGTATTATCTTCATCTTACTGACAGCATTTAACATTCGAGAGCAGATTGTACGTTGTATTCCGAAGAACCTCCGCTTTGCCATCTCGGCAGGTATCGGTATGTTCATTGCCTTTATCGGACTGAAGAATGCAGGTATCATCGTTGCGAATGAGGCTACTTTTGTAGCCTTGGGCAAGTTCACGCCAACGGCTATCCTCGCCTCGTTAGGCATTGTTATCAGTGCTGTACTTATTGTCCTAAAGGTGCGCGGTGCGCTCTTCTATGGTATTATTATCTGTACGCTGGTGGGTATTCCTTTGGGGGTTACCAACATTCCTGACGGATTCTTGCCTGTTTCGATGCCACAGTCTTTGGCTCCCACGTTTTTGAAGTTCGACTTTGCCGCGATCTTCAATATGGATATGATGCTCACCATCTTTGCACTCGTTTTTATGGATATATTCAATACCATAGGAACGCTTATCGGAGCTGCTGCTAATACCGAAATGATGGACGAAAAGGGCAATGTCAAGAATGTCAAAGCCGCTATGATGGCAGATGCTGTAGCTACTTCGGCAGGAGCGATGCTCGGTACTTCTACGGTAACAACCTTTGTGGAGAGTGCTTCGGGTATTGCCGAAGGGGGACGTACAGGGCTTACTTCATTTTCGACCGCTATGCTCTTCCTCTTGGCTCTCTTCTTCTCGCCCCTCTTTTTGCTTATACCTGCGGCTGCCACTACGGGGGCACTCGTCTTGGTAGGGGTCTTTATGCTGAGTGCTATTCAGGAGATTGACCTCTCGGATATGTCGGAGCTCTGCCCAGTTTTATTACAATGATTACGATGATTCTTACCTATAACATTGCGGAAGGTATGGCTCTTGGACTCATTAGCTATACCCTTGTGAAGCTCTTGAGCGGACAGTGCAAGCAGGTAAGTGTAACGCTCTACATTGTAACCGCGCTACTCATCTTGCGCTATATATTGCAGTAAAAGTTCTTTTTTAGAGCCTAAACTTTCAAACACCTACCCCATACTTATATGTTAGGGGTGGGTGTTTTTTTCTATTGCAGAGACTGTTGAAAACGACTCGTGCGATGCTCTCATCTGGAGGGTATAATCCTTGGGAATGTTTGCACGGAGGGTTTCGACTATAACCATCGTACCTTTTGCCTCGAATGATTATACCTTTTGGGGCTAACCATCATAGGAAACAGAAAGGGGAAGACAAGGAGACGTTGAGAAGGTGCGATACATCGAGTGTCCAACATTTTTTTAAGTTGTTGTTACCTGCTGTATAGGTTACCTCCAACTAAGATGGGAACTTTTTTTGTATTTCGAGAGGGGAAATAAACTCTCTACTCGAAATACTCCTTAATTGCTTATTTATCATCTATTTAGTTGCCTTTTTAGAGGCATTTAATGGATGCTTTCGAGGAGAAAGAATTGGAAAAAAGCAAATTTTTATAGGTATATTATTTGGATAATACAGATGTATTAAATACCTTTGCTCCGTATCATTATAGTAAAACACCTAACCCCTTACACTTAAGAGTGGGGTTTAAGATTAAAATACAACGTACAATGGCACTGATAGAGTTGAGCGGTATAGAGAAAACCTACCGGGTGTGCAACCGCTACATGTACTAAAGGGTATTGATGCTCAAATAGAAGAGGGTGAGATGGTGGCCATAATGGGGGCATCGGGGTCGGGTAAAAGTACGTTACTTAACATACTGGGGCTCTTGGACACTTTCGATAAGGGCGAATATGTCTTAGATGGGCGTTCGCTACGTAATCTCACGGAAAGCCAAGCTGCCTATGTGCGAAGCCGAGAGATTGGATTTGTATTTCAATCTTTTAACTTAATAGCGTATAAAGATGCCGTGGAGAACATTGCCCTCCCCCTCTTCTATCAGGGGGTGGCGCGTTCTCTTCGTCGCGAACGAGCCCTTTCCCTCCTTCGAGCAGTAGGGTTGGAGGAGTGGGGGCATCACTTGCCCAGCGAGCTTTCGGGGGGGCAGAAGCAGCGCATTGCTATAGCACGCGCCCTCGTTACCGAGCCTAAAGTGATCCTTGCCGATGAGCCTACGGGTGCGCTCGATAGTACCACTACGGTAGAGGTTATGGAGCTTCTCAAGCGAGTCAATAAAGAGGGAAAAACTCTTATCGTAGTTACTCATGAGAGTAGTGTGGCAGCTTTATGCGACCGCACCATACATATTCGTGATGGTATTATTGTAGAGTAATTACTCTGCCCCATTGTGCTATAAAAGAGCCTCACAGCTTTTGGGCTTTAGAGGTAGATTGTTTAAGAAAGAGTAGATATGTTTCATTGGTACACAGAGATATCCGCTTCATTGATGCGCAATAAGCTCCGCACCTTTCTCACGGGTTTTGCCGTGGGCTGGGGCATACTTTTGCTCATCTTACTCTTGGGTACGGGTACAGGTTTGCGCCATGGATTAGAGGCGAATAGTGATGCCATCGGGATGCGCTCAGGGAGTAGTTCGCTCCACTGTTACGAAACTCGATTGCCCTATGCAGGGTACGAAAGAGGGCGCACTATACAGCTCTACGATACGGACATTCAACTGCTCCAACGCAAGTTCCCCGAGATAGAGAGCATCTATCCGCAGCTTAATAAATGGGTAGATAATGCTTCGATGGAGGGCGAAGTGATTAGTGCCAACTTTGGATTGGAGTTGCGAGCTGTTTTTCCCGAGTATGACGAAGAGATACAGCAAGTACCCATCGTAGAGGGGCGTTTTATAACGGTTGGAGATATGAAGAGTAGAGCGCGCAACGTGGTGATAGACGACAAAACGGCCCGTAGTTTGCGCCCCAATGGAGGCTCTGTACTGGGCAAACTGATATTCTTAGGACCTTTTTCCTATACAGTAGTGGGGGTTTACAGACTTTCTGGCTCTCGCAATGCTGTATGCTATCTGCCCTTTACAACCATGGCGGCACAATTTCCCGACGAGGGTGTCGCTTATAGCAACCTCTATCTTTATTGTCCGAGTATTACGCAAGAGGCAGATTTCGAGCATTTGGAGCAACGTGTGCGCCAAACCTTAGCATTGGTCAAAGAGTTCTCGCCCGAAGATGATTGGGCAGTTTATATGTCCAACGATACCCTCTCTACCTCCGATATGATGGGCAAAATCTTCTTTGGTTTGGATGTTTTCCTTTGGTTTATCGGGCTTTCCATACTGACGATTGGGGTTATCGGGGTAAGCAATATTATGCTCGTCTCGGTGCAGGAGCGGATGCGTGAGTTCGGCATCCGTAAAGCATTGGGGGCGCACCCTAAGCATATCATCGGTATGGTCTTGGCAGAGTCGGTCTTTGTTACCCTTATTTCGGGGCTTTTGGGGCTTATTTTAGCAGTGGCACTCCTTTGGGGGGCGGACTATTATTTGGCAACATCGGGCATTGGCTCTCGGCAAATCTTCGAGGGAGTTACGCTCATCTTCTTCCAAAACCCTGTGATACCCCCTTGGGTGGCAGTAACCTCTCTTACGGTTATGGTTATATCGGGTGTTTTGGCGGGGTATATGCCAGCTCGAAAAGCGGTGCGCATACCTGCTATTGTGGCGATGAGAGAGCAATGAAAGGAGTAAACGAAAAGGGGCAGTAGACGTATGAATAGATTGTTCGACAGAGATACTTGGCAGGAGGTTTTTACCACCCTAAAGAGCAACCGCAGGCGTACTATCATCACGGCGATGGGTATCTTTTGGGGCATTTTCCTCTTAGTTATCTTGCTTAGTGTCGGTTATGGCTTCAACAATGCTATGCAGCGACAGGTGCAAGGGCTGGCACACAACACGCTAACCACAATCGCTACCCCAACGACTCAAGCCCATAAGGGTTTTTCTAAAGGGCGTATGTGGGATTTTACTATGGATGACATTGAATTTCTTCGCCAAAATCATAGAGAGATTGACCATATCACTCCTGTCAATTTCAACTCTGGGCGAGGGGTTACTCTTACCAACGCTGATAAGCGAATGACCGTATACAATGTTTTAGGGGTATGTCCAGACTACTTCAATATCTTGACACTGATTGTTGTAGAAGGAAGGTTACTCAATGAAGTTGATGAAAGAGAGGAACGAAATCATTGTCTCATAGGAGAGGAAATTCGAGAGCGACTATTTCCTTCAGAGTCTGCTATAGGCAAGCAGATAGAATATAAAGGGGGAAGCTATACAGTGGTAGGAGTTGTAAAGCAAGCCGCAGAGAACCTCAATCTTTTTGGTTCTACTAATCGTATGATGTTACTTCCCCATCAAGTCATGAGGCGAAAGAATGGAGATGGAGATAGAATAGATGCTCTTGTCTTCTCTGTGTTTCCTCACGTGCAGGATACACAAGGGGTACTTGATCGAGTCAATCGTACACTACGCATACGTCATGATGTTGCGCCCGATGATGATGGAGCAGTAATGACTTTCGACCTCTCGCAGTTTTTCCAAATGATGGATATGGTGCTTCTCTCGATCTATTTTTTAGTTTGGTTTGTGGGTATCGGCACTATCATATCGGGCATTGTAGGGGTGAGCAATATCATGCTCGTTACTATCCGTGAGCGTACTCGAGAGATAGGCGTAAGGCGGGCATTGGGAGCGCGCCCGAGAGACATCGTTTGGCAGATACTTTTAGAGGCAGTTACCCTGACTACATTGGCAGGCTTGTCGGGCTTTGTACCAGCAGTACTCCTTATGATGGGCTTCAATAGCCTCATCGAATCCAATCCAAGTGCCTTTATATACCAACCTCTTATCCCCTTTGAAGTGGGGCTTTTGGCAGCCTTTATCGTGCTGGTGAGCGGTATTTTGGGCGGCTTGCTCCCCGTAGCCCGTGCCATTAAGATTAAAGCCATCGAGGCACTACGTGATGAATAAAAAATAGTAAGATAGATACAAAAGCGATGAAAAAGTTGTTCAAAATCTTAGGATGGTCCCTCTTTGCCATTTTGGTGGTGGTAGTTTTCGTCTTCCTCTTCCAGAAGTCTCGTAAGAAACCCGACCGTTACGCTATCGAAGAGGTCAAGCTGACCGACACCATAGAGAATAAGTCCGTACTCACAGGACGCATAGAGCCTCGTAACGAGGTACTGCTTAAACCTCAGCTCTCGGGCATCGTGGCAGAGATTATGCACGAAGCGGGCGATGTGGTGCAGAAGGGCGATGTGATAGCTCGTATAGCCGTAGTGCCTGAAATGATGCAGGTAACCAGTGCTGAGAGTCGTGTGCGCCAAGCCGAGATAGCCTACAAAAAGGCAGAAGAGCAGTATCAACGCGCCCAAACACTCCTTGCCAAAGAGGTGATAGCCCGTGAAGAGTTCGAAGCTATCGAGGCTACTTACCGCCAAGCACAAGAGGAGATTGCTTCATCTCGAGAGGCACTCCAAATCGTGCTCACGGGCAAATCGACCGGTACTGCCTCTACCTCTACCACGTTGGTACGTGCACTATATCGGGTATGATACTCGATGTGCCTCTCAAGGTGGGTAATTCGGTAATTCAAGCCAATACCTTTAATGACGGTACTACCGTGCAAGTATTGCCGATATGAATGATATCCTCTTTACGGGTAAGGTCGATGAGACTGTGATAGGCAAGCTCCGCCTCGGTATGCCTGCCTACATCACCATAGGAGCATTGGGCAAAGAGCGTTTTATGGCAGAGATTGAGTACATTGCCCCCAAGGGTACCGACAATATGGGTACCAATTTCTACGAAATTAAAGCCAACGTACAGATCCCAGCGGGTAAACCTATCCGTGCAGGGTACAGTGCCAATGCAGAGGTCGTACTCAACGCCAGCTACAAAGTACTCGCTATACCAGAGTCTTGCCTCCTCTTCGAGGGAGAGAAAACCTTCGTCGAAGTGGTACTCAAAGAGGAACCCGAACTCACCACTGAACGTAGAGAAATAGAGACAGGTGTCTCTGACGGCATCAACATAGAGGTGAAGAAAGGGCTCAAGAAGGGCGAGAAAGTGCGTGGTGTAAAGCTAAACGATAAGTAGTACCTTTGTGGTCGTTTTTAATTACCAATAGAGGATTCTGTCGGATAGTGGTAGGGCAAGCGGTGGCGGTAGAGGTCGTCCCAAGCGTACGGAAGTGTGCCGAGGCATCTCTTGCCGAAGCCTTAGCCGAGCCAACCCCTATGCAATAGCGTCTCAACCTATCACTTTTTGAAAAAAAGGATTGTATGAAGTGTTGTAAATACCTACTCTTACTCGGCGCTATGCTATGCGCTACCCCCTTTGTCCAAGCACAGCAGTTGGAAACCATCTATGAGTCGCTCCACCGACCCATGTCTTATGAGGAATGTGTGGCACGGAGTGTTTTCTTCGATAGCAATGTGGGGCGTCAGCTGATAGATAGTGCTATGGTGCGCCTCAACTTAGACAAAGCCAGGAGTGCCTATTTGCCCACTCTACGCGCCTCCTTTGGCGAAAACTGGGAACTCGGGCGTGCGCAAGACAACACAGGCACCTATTTGGAGCGTTCGTCTGCCAATTCCTCCCTTGCCATTACCACATCGTACGACCTATTCACGGGGCTTCGTCGCCCTTCGATGCTCAAAACGGCTCGTTTGCGTGAGGCACAATCCGACGCTGCATTGGCAGGCTTGCGCGAGCGGGCAGAGCTTCGTGTGGCTGGCTTCTTCTACAATCTTTTGCTCCAAGAGGAGATTATCCGTGTAGCCCGTCTACGTATCGAGCAGACCGAACGCACCTTGGCGCAGACTCGTACCTTTGTCGAGGGGGGCAAGTGGCCCGCTTCTAAGATTAGCGAGGTAGAGGCGCAGCTCGAGGCAGATAGAGCTGCGCTCATCGAGGCAGAGAATGGGGCTGCCATCATACGGGTCGATTTGTCGGTAGCCGTGGAGTATTACGGCGAAGCTCCTCTACAGATTATCACCCCCGATATAGACCAACTCATCCAAGAAGCACGTGCCAAAATCATTCCTCCCGCTACTATCTATCAAGAGGCATTGGCACGCCGTCCCGAAATCAAGGCGACGGACTTCGGCATCGCCGCTGCCGAAGAGCGCATACGTACCGCTCGCACGGGCTATTGGCCTCAACTCTCGCTCAATGCAGGGTATAGCAACGCCTACTTTCGCCTCTTGGGCAGGAACTATGCAAGTAGTAATCAGTCGCTCGCCGAACAGTTGAAACACAACGGACGCTTCTTCGTGGGCGTTACCCTCTCGGTGCCTATCTTCGATGCTTTCGCAACATCGCAAGCCATTCGTCAGGCGAAAATCGACCTTAAGTCCGCCCAAACCGACAAGATAGATGCCGACTTGGGACTCTATAAAGAGATATTCAAGGCGCACGCCAATGCAGTGGCAGCCGAGCGCACCATCGTAGCTTCGGGCAATGCCGAGCGTGCAGCTCGTTCGTCGGCAGAGGCAGTAAGAGCCTCTTTCGAGGCAGGTCGTAGCACCACGTTCGAATTGGAGCAAGCAGAAAATAAACTGCTTATGGCGCAGATCGACGCCCTCCGTGCCAAATACGACTTTATCCTAAAGAGCATCTTCTTGGAGCTTTATCGCCGATAACCTTCGGCGCCCACCTCCTCTGTAAGTCCCCATTGCCGCTCTTCCACAAGCCGTTCGGTGCAATGCTACAACCCTTAGAAACAAAAGGGGGAATAGTTGGCAACAAAAGGTATAGTCCTTTGGAGCAAAAGGTATAAGGGGTAGCCACAAAAGGATAGACCCTTTTGACCGAAACCATCCGAGTAAACTTTTCGATAGATTATACCTTTTTCTTCAATAGCCCCGATACAATAAAAGGCGCACTCCCTACGAAGTGTGCCTTTTTCTTTTTATTTCTCGATAGTCTGTTTTATTCTTTCATGGGGGTGAGTTATTGGGTGATGCTAATCTTGCCCGATAGGGTGCGTCCTCCCTCTTCGGCTTGGACGATGTAGACCCCTTGCGCTAACCCCGCAGTAGATACTTGTTTACCCACCGACTGCAACAGCAATGTTCCGTCCAATGCGTATAGGTTTATGCGTGGATGTTCCATATTGACCACTTCGAGTATGCCCTCTTCGAGGCGGAAATTAGTACTTTCGTTGGCAGGAAGGAGAGGCTCAATGCCTGTGAGCGATTTGTCGATTTTGAAAGCAGGGCTAATAGTTTGCGTATGTTTATTACCGCTTTCGTCCGTGAGTATGATGGTGAGGTCGTACCATTGGGTCTCTAACTTACTCACGGGAGCCAAGGAGCCTTGATAGAAGTAACCGAACCCCGGCATACGATAGTTTTCGGGTACTTCTTGCACGGGGAGGGCTTTCCAATTCTCAGAGCCATGCTCGGCATACTGCACCTCTACGGTAGTTTTTTTGCAGTTGAAGTAACGCTTTTCTCTGTTTGTAGCATCGTGATGGTAGATGAAGTCGCCTGCAGAAAATTGTAGCGTGCCATCGGCAGGAGTTCCGAAGCGGTCGGTAACCTGTTGCTTGCCATTGACAAAGCGCAACATCTGAATGGCAGGGGCTGTAATATCTTCGCCCGAAGTTTGGCATAAGAGTTGGGTAATGTTTTTTCCTCGGAGGTCGTCTACCTGTATGTTATCTGCCGTATAGGTATGTTTCATAAATGCCCCCTCCTGCTTATGCTCTTCTTTGCAGGTTTGTAGTACCGCTTCTCGAATCTCTCCGTAGCGACCTAAAAATGTGCGCACCTTGCTCGATTTGCCATCATAATCTTTCATTTTCAGTGCTAAAATAGGCGTATTATTGCCTTGGATAAAGTTTACCGTGTCTTTATCTGTGAAGGTAAAGATGGGATGCCCGGGATAAATCATACTTTTCCCTCCCCCTATGGGTACGAGCAGGTCGCCCAAAGAGTCGTAGCCAAAGTTTATAAATTTGAGACCTTCCTTGCTATTGCCCAGTACGGGAGTACCAATGGTGAACTTGTACTCGTACTTGCCTGCGTTGTTTTTCTTTCGGAAGTCGCCACAGAGAGGGCTAACCATTCCCACGAAATTCGTCTCAGGTCGCTCGGGCAGGTCGATATAGAGTTCGTTAATTCCATCTTCAAGCACGTGAGAGGGATTGAACACTTTTGCCCGAATGGCATAAGCTCCATAGCCTGCACAGTGTATTTGAAAACCGAAGACTCTTGTAGCATTGTCCGAGATTTCTGGTGCTGCTGCAAAGGCTTGTCGATAGAGCTTCAAATCTTGATGATTGTTGGATAGCTCTAAACTCTGGTTCAAAACACCATCGTAGCGTAATATGTATCTCTTATTGGTCTCTTTGGTTTTCATCGAGCATACGTGTCCGAAGCTGATGCGCTCGCTGACGGGATTGATGTGTAGCAGTTGATGGTAACCTTTGATACGATATTCGCCCCCTATCATAGTGTGCATAATACCATAGTCTTTGAGGAGAATAAAAGTGTAGCTCCGATACTCTTTGGCATTACCCTCTTCGACTTGACTTCCGTTATGTATGTCGAGGGTTAGCTCCGTATTGTTTTCATCAAAGTTTCTGATAACTACTTGGTGGGTACATTCTGCTTGGTCAAAAACGAGTGTCATACCCTCCTGTACGGTTACATTTTCTTTGTATAAGAGATAAGTACCTGTGGGTCTTTTGCTAAATGTTGCTTGAAAGTCGTATGTCCCCTCAGGTATTTGTACTTGTATTGTATTGCTTTGAGGGTTTTCACTGAGTTTGATACCCCCCAATTCCTTATTAAAGGCATAGACGGAAGTCCCCTTTCCATCTTTGATAGCTTTGTACTCAAGGGTGATATTGACCATCTTGAGATCTGCTCGTAGCGGTTCTCTTTGCAAAGAATAGACAGTGCAATCGGAAAATTCTTGGCGTGTATAGCCTTGCTGAGGCATCAGTGACCATTCGCTTTGAAATTCCTTACCTTTTGTTGGCTCCATAGAGGAGTAATCCACAATCTGTTGTGCCTGTGTGGAGGTATAGGTCAAAACTCCAAAAAGGGATAAAATGGAGATGAGTATTTTCTTTTTCATAATCTTTTTTCTCTTATGCGGTAGGTGAATAATGCTTGTTATAAAATCAATTTAGTAGTAATGAGAATAGCACCATTGGAAGCCTTTACGATGTAACAACCTTTGGGAAGAAGAGCCAGAGAGAGCTTCTGTGCGTGAGTTTGGAGTACAGACTGCCCTTCTAAGGTGTAAACGCTGATTTCGGCATTCGGTATGTGGACAACCTCTAAATGTTGATCTGTGATGCGGAAGTAGGCATCGTCGGCTTGTATAGGTTCGATGATAGAGGTCAAGTTTGCGATTTGGAAAGCAGGACTAATCGTTTGCGTGTGTGTATTGCCTGCTTTGTCTGTGAGTTCTATTTTAATATCAAACCAACCTTTCCTCGCTTTTAACCCTTTCTCTCCTACTGCTTTTAGAGAGGCAGAGTAGAAATAACCGAAGCCGGGCATATGAAAGCCCGATGGATCTTCTGTGAGGGATAGAGAGGTCCACTTCTCTTCATGGTAGGGAGAGAAAGAGAGCTTGGCAGTTATCTCCTTACAGTCGAAGTAACGTTGGAATAAATCCTCGTTATCGTGATAGTTAAAGTCTCCAGCGGCCAGCTCGATACGTCCCTCTTCGGCACTGGCGAAGCGATCGGTACGCGCTCCGTTGCTATGTCGGAAAGTGAGCATTTGAGGCGTTGGAGGGGTTTTATCGTCCTGTTGTGGATTGTAGTTCATAGTTACATCTACGCCCCCTTCGAGACCATCGACCTGTGCATTCTTACTTTTGATAGTATGGATGTGGCGTCCTGACTCTGTGGAGCTTTTCTCCTCATAGGTTCTATAGTCCGTTTCGTATTGCTCTCCAAAACGCCCTAAGAATACGCACCCAATTGTGCTTTCGCCATTGTTGTAGTACTTGAATTTGGTCGATGCCATAGGGGCACTACCTCCATAGGTAGGTTGAGTCTCTTGAGCCGAGAATGAAAATTTAGGGTGTCCCGGGTAGCCTATTGCCTCGCCACCTCCTTCGGGTACAGTGTAGTCTACATATATATCGTATCCGTAGTGAACGTGTTGTAGCTTCCCTTTGCTACCCATTACAGGGATACCTACTGTAAACCTATATTCTGCATATTCGTCGTTGTAGGTATCTCCCAACAAGGGGCTTACCATGGCATTGAACTTGCTCCCATTTACCATAGGGAGCCCTATGTAATAGTCAGTTACTCCATTGGCAGGATTTTTCCCAGGGTTGTACGACCGCACAACGGCTTTGATTTTGTTATTAAAGAGTACCCATAGTTGGTATCCCTGAATGTGAGCTTGGGGCATTTGTAGACCAGCCTTTGTGGGGAGAAACTTTTGGGTATGTAGGGCGATCTGTGTGGGGTCGTTGGTTAGGGTGGATATATCTTTTAGAGCCCCTTGATAGTGGACGAAATAATCTTTCTTTTCCGTATGTAAACTACGTACTTGAAAGTAGTGGTAACGCTCACTTACAGGGTTGGTAAAGAACTCTGCTTCGATTTCTTTTACGCGATAAGCCCCTCCGAAAACGGTTTCGACTACGCCTACGCCATCGAGGACGAAGAGGTCGGTAGTACCCATATCTACCAGATTGCCCTTTTTGTAAATACTACCTCCACTGTAAATATCGGGGAAGAGTTCTTGGTTGTTCTCATCTACCGACTTGATAATTATAGGTCGGGTAGCAGTGCTTTGGTCAAATACAATCTGCTGGTCCTTGTCGATTTTTACCTGCTCTTTGAATACAAAGTAGAGTCCTACCCCAGCTTTGTTTTGGAAAAGAGCGTGCATATCATAAGTTCCTTTGGGTACTTTGATCTTTAGATTGGGTTTATAGCTAACGTCAAAGATTTCTTGGGCATTGTATAGTGTTACCTTTAGAGGAGTACTATTTCCTAATGCCTGGAAGACAACTTCTACTTCGCAAATGTCGGCCTCCTTTAGGGGAATTGTAGCCATTCGCCCTTTTTCTTGAGGCAACGTAATCGAGGTACGAAAAGCTGGTTTGTATAGCTCGGAGGCAATTTGTTGGGATTTTTGAGCCGTTATGACAGCTTCTCTTTCGGCAGTGTGCGTTGCGTGATGCTCTGTGCCTGTGTCCTCAGAACCAAGGGGTAACTTGATGCTACGAGGAGAAGGCTAAAAAGTAGTGATTTTTTCATAGGAGTAGTATTTTATTTCGTCTAATTTTTCTAAATAATTGGCGAGTACCGCAACTCTCAATCCATCTTTTAGTTTGAGTGTATATTCTCAAATTTAGTAACTATTTCCATTATTTCCTATTATTTGAAAGAAAATCTATTAAAATAGTGTTAATCTATGCCCATTTGTAATGCAGAGGGTACAAAAAGCCTATTGTCTACTCTCTAAAAGGAGCTATCGAGCTTCGATAACAATTTTTCTCTCAAAAGGGCGAGAGGGAGAGCTGAGGTATTGAAACTGTTTTGTAATGACGGTTTCTTTTACGAAAGAGGAAAGAGAGGGGCAAGATGACTTTGTCGAGCCATGCCGATGGTGTGTTACAATGTGTCGATTACAGCATTGCTTGTTAGATTAGGCTTTACTTTTCTGCTGAAGCACCTATAATACTTTGGAGCAAAAGGTACGATGGTTAGGCGTGTAACCTACCGTGCAAACACGCTTAAGGATTATAGGTTTGAAATAAAATCAAGTATCAATAATAAAAAAAGGCGCACCTCTTAAAAAGTGCGCCTTTCTTTTAGCTCTCACTCAAGAGCGAGAGATTGCTTGCTTACTCACGTACAAAGCGATGAGTTGCCATACCGCCATCTTCCGCAAGTAGGCGGATGATGTAGTTGCCCTCAGGGAGGTGTGCTACATCAATGCGATGACTTGCCTTGCCCTGTGCCACGCATGCACCCTCTATCGAGTAGATGTAATACTCGGAGTAGAGCCCCTCGACGAAGAGTGTTTCGCGAGTGATTGTAGGATATACTTTGGTGGGGTTAAAGGCATCGGGTACCTCTATGGCGTTGTCGAACTGTGCCACAAGGCGTACCAACTTAGAAGCACTGCCTCGGCTCTGTACGAGAAGCGCGGCGGCACGGTCTTTATCGTCTTTCGACTTGAAACCGACTGCAACATCGCCCCCCTCTTTAGGAAGTTTCGTTGTAGAGAGTTTGAAACGCTCTGCCAAGCGTGAGGTACCATAGTCAAGGCGATGGGATGCTTGGGATTTTTGGTAGTTACGGTGAAGACCTGTGGTGTACACTCCTGATCTACCTTGAAGAGGAAGGAGATGAGGTCTTTATCAACATTGATTTCGGTCATATCGGTGCGCCCAAAGGTTACATCGTCTACCATAAAGGTAAGCGAGGTAGCGTTGCCTCCGACAGGGCTGTAGAAGCTAAATCCAATGTGGAAAATATCTTCTACCGAGATACCCTCTACCTTAGAGAGGTCTACATAGTAATCATACCACGTTTCGTTTTCGATGTTCTCTACCAAGAGGAGCTTGGTGATGTCCAAGTATTGAGGGTCGATAGCCCCCTCTTTCTCCTTGATGATAAAGACGCCGAACTTCTCCTCGCCGTTTTCAGTGGGCAATTCGTAGCGTAGGCGGAAGGTGAGTATCTTACTCGCTGCCTTTTGATACGATAGGGCAGGCGAGATGAGCCATGCTTGATGCTCTCTCTTATCGCTTGGATTAAGCGTGTTGAGGAACGAAATCTGGGCGCATTGCTCCTCTACCTCCATCGTGCTTTTGTTCTTCTGCGCCCAACCCCAGAAAGGACGGTCGCCTTGCAGTGCCAAGGTTTGCCAGCCTGCAAGGTCGATACCTCTGGTGTGTCGACTACCATTGAATGTCTCGTTGAGGAGGGCAAGTGGCATAGCATCGGCATTGACCAACATCGCTTTTTCATTGAGCTTAGGGAAAGAGATGCGCTCTTCGGGCTTGCCGAGAGTGAGGCGGATTTGCTCTATTTGAATAGCCTCTTGGGTCGTATTGACCAAGCGGAAGCGAGTCGGTCTGTGGGTCTTGATAGCCGACGAACCGTTTCTGTCGAAGCTTCGCCCTTTTGCCAATGACCGCCACCATCTATGCTGTACTCCAAACGCACCTTGCTTGCCAAGCTGATAGGAGCGATGGTGATGTTTTCTAAGCCATTGGCAAACCATTCATCGCATTCGAGAGTACCCTCTGCTTTGATTTGCACCTTGCCTGCTTCTTGCCAAGCCCCATCTAAGCGATAGTAGCCACGGTCGAAGAGGTGATACCCCTTCCATGCTTCGCCTACAAAGCGAGGATCGAGAGGTTTATCGGCAGTGAACTTTTCGAGCCATCCATCGCTATTCTTCTTGCCCTTACCTTTGATGGTTAGTACAAAAGGTTCCATAAGAGCCGTTGTGATAACGAGTTGGGCGGTGTACTCCTTCTCTTCTTTGGGGCGGAAGGTTACTTTTACCGTGCTATTGAGTACCTTATCTTGCTTTACCGAATAGTAGAAGCTGGAGGTGCTAAGCCTAAAGATACCTGCCTCGTCTTGGAGGATAGCCACTGTGGGAGAGTCGATAACGCCTGTTATATCGAACGTAAGAGTTTGCTCGTCCGTCTCTGTGGGGAAGCTCTCCATCTCTCTAAGAGGAGTTGTAGCCGAGAGGCTCACCTTGGGAGGATTATTTGCATCAATAAAGTAGGCATTGAAAGCAGAGGTTGATACAGGGTCATCTCCCATAAACTTAATGATGTAACCATTGAGATAAACACCCTTTTTGTCGGGAGTCATCGTTACGGTGTAAGTGCCTACGCTATTGCCTTGGGGGACTGTTTCGGGAGCTATGCTCATAGAGCCATTTTTAGCATCGAAAGAGGGTCGCTGTGCATAGGGTAGTTTCATACCTTGCACCAAGATAGAGCTGGTAACGCTCTTGTCCTTCTCGCCTGTAATAATGGTGATATGAGGCAGTACAGCGATGAAAGGCATATTGGCATTGTCTCGGGTGAGGCGCAAGAGTCCGAAGTCATCCATCTCTACAAGACTACCAGCGCGAGTAACCACTTTGAAGAGGAAGTGGGTAGCTCCTGCTGGAGCAATAGTGCGGAAGGCTACTTTGTCCCAAGCCTTATGGCGGTCGAAGAAGTCCCTATTGTTGATAAAAGCATCTTCGGCAGAGGCTATAGGTTGTCCATCGGCATTCAGCCACTGGCAGGCAAGGCGTACAGCTCCGCCCTCTACTTTCTCTCCCATAGAGCGGAAGTGGATAGTACCCTCAAGCATATCGCCCTCTTTGACGGTTATCTTGTCGTTCTTGAGAGCTACCTTTTGGAAGATAGAAGCCCCCTGTTCGCTACCTTGTGCATCGAGTTGCACGGCAAATCCAGTGCTGGAGTTGTAGCCTCGTTCGAGTTTGGTTACCTTTCCTTCAAATGCCCAATCGGTAGGTTGGTTTTCTGTGTTGAAGTTGTAGAAGTAGGGGTCTTTGAGAAGCTCTATGTCATCGGTTGGCTCGGGAGTGGGAGCTTCGCCAGTACCCTCTCCTGTCATGTGGATGTTGAGCAGAGTGCCTTGTACTTGTAGCTCGATGGTGGCAGACTTAACGCCCTTGGAAGAGGGAGTAAAGGTTACCATAAGTCCTCCGCCTTGATGGGTGAGTTGGTCGGCACCCGTTACGGCAAAGTCGCCTGTATTGGCACCCTTAAGCGTCATAGTGGGGGCTTCTAAGGCATTTTGTACCTCGATGGCGATGGATTTAGGTCCTTTGCTGCTACCTACATTAACCTTTCCAAAGGCGATAGATTGGGGCGAAGCGGTCATCTTGATAGTCGCGGCTGCACCCGTAGCCCTGCCCGTGAGGGGCACGAGGAAGGTCGCTGTGCCTGCCGAGATTTGTATGTCGGCTTTCTTGTCGCCTCCGCTTTTGGGTTCGAAGACTACCGAAAGTTTTCCACCCATCTGTGTCAAGGCATTTTTGTTGAGGAGGCGGAAGTCGCTTGCGTTGATGCCCGTAAGAGTTACTTCGGGTACTCCTACGAAGTTTTTAATGAAGATTTCTACCTCTTTAGTTGCCCCAACAGAGCCAGCCGGCGTAGTGTCGAAGTATAAGCCTCTTTAGGCGTGCAAGAGATTTGTACCTCTTGAGAGGCTTCGGCGAGCTTCAGTGCATTGAGCTTGAATTGGGTGCGGTTTTCCTTATCTCCCTTGGCAACGAAAGCTATAAACCCTATGCCCGTGAGGTCGCTTGGCATCTGCACTTCTTTGGGGAAGTAGCTCGTATTGCTCGAAGAGATTTCGCTCACGCTCAATAGCTCTCGGAGTGTAGCTCCTTGGTTGTCGATGAGTAGCACCTTGAGGGGCGATGTGCCTGCCGAAGAGGTGGCGAGCATCGAAAAGGAGAGAGCCTTACCGCCCATCTTGCTGAGGTCGAGTGCGGGGGTAACCAAATAGCTACAATAAGGTGCCTTAACACTGAATTTCGTGGGAGAGATGCTGAAACAGTCATCTTTGAAAGTCGTGGTCCACTTCATCCCCGGGAAGGTATTCAAGGTAATAACCTTCCAATTGGTCGCTAAAGCGGCTTTGAACCCTCCGTCGGTAACTTCAAACTGCTCGACGGGATTGTTACTCTCTAATACGGAAAAATCCATATTCTCTGGGGGCGTGCCCTGTGCCGAGGCGCGTAGACCGAGCACCGCACTTATCCCGATGAGGAAAAGCCATAGCCTATTCCTCAAAAAAGAAATGCTTCTTTCTTTCATGATATACTCTCTTTATTAAACTAATATTTTGTAGAAAAAATCTGACCTCCCAAAGGTATTAAAACTACCCTAATTAGCAAAGCCAGAGGGTTCTATATGGGGGTATAATAAAATAATAGTTTAAGTGTCCCGCCGAAACCGAATAAATTGCTTTCGTTTAGGGAGAACTGGGGGCGATGGTGTGTGCGGTTTGGGAGAGGCGGTAGCTTATTTTGTTGCCTTTCTTGGGTCAAGGGGGAAGAATGTGCTGTACTTACCGATAAAGAGGGGAGAGGGATGCGCTTCTTTCCCTCTTTTTTGTGTAGTTGGGGGGGCAGGAGGAGGCGGGGTGATGGGCTGTGGGCGAGGAGAGGGATATATATAGAGTGCAACCCAAATCTGCCTTTAGAAAAACCAAACCTAATGACAAATCTGGGTTGAAGTAGTAGCTTGTCGCCACGGCTCCAAATGGATAAATGTTCGCAGATGTAGTAGAACAAGCGATAGTTATCAAGCTGTTTGGATGCAAGGCATCCTATAACGTGATGGGGACGGAAAGAGGTTTGATGCTCGTCGCTGAGTAGCTTACTCTTTGGCAATAGGTACGCTTAGAGCTGGCTCTACTTCGGTTTGTTGTCCTCTCTATTGCCCTGTTTTTTTGTGCGGACTAACGATTTAGACAAGGGTAATTGTCCGATAAATCACTCATGGGTAACTCAATCTTCAAAAGTTATGCTACGCTCCAAAACACCCATGCGGAATATCTTTTTCGCAAAAATATGTTCGGGGTGATTTAATTCATGGCATATCCATACCCCGTCCTTGAAACCTCTCTTGTAGGAACCTGTCCAAAGTCTTTCTTCGCCGTAGTTATAGCATTTCCATATTCCCGTTCTTTGCCCCTTATCGTAGTTCCCCTCTTCATTGTAAACCCCACCTTCGTCTACTTCACGCCAGTAGCCGACTTTCAGATCATTATCATAATATCCAAAGTCACCCCCGTGTATGCCCGATGAGATATAGAGCCCCTGCCTTTTCCCATTTTCAAAAGTCTCCACCCAAAAGAACAAATCGGAGTCAAAAGTAACCCATTGACCATGCTTTTTCCCGTTTTTGAAGCTGAGAATCGTTCTTTGCTCTTTGTCCATCAAGACGTAAGCTCCATCAAGACGAGACGTATAGGTGCTGTCATTAAGCTGTTCTTTCGTAAGGATCTCTTGGGCTCCAACCTTTGGGATACTTCCCAATAGTAGGACAATCAAGCACAAAAGTCTACTCTTTATTCCCATGATATGAAACTATTTCTTTTGCTTTTTCAGAGCCGTTGTCTGCTCAATGCAGGTGCCGGTATCAGGTGCAATGCTGTTGCAAATATATAGTAAGCTGTTTTATAGGGGGGATGAAACCGAATGACAAATCTGCGATTGGTACTTTTGGTACAGAGCCTCCAAACCCTTGCCCTCTTGGGTAAAGAAAAGAGAGACAGGCATAGTCCCCGCCTCTCTTATTCGTTCAAATGTTATACTGTTACTATCCACTCAGCCAGTGGGAGCAGTTGCATGGAGCACTTCCTTCCAACTAAGCCGAGAATGGCATAGCATTTACTCTACGATAAACTTCTCTACAAATCGTCCCGTATCGGATGCAACCTTGAGCAGGTAGGTACCCTTGGGCAAGTGTTGTACGTTGAGTTTATACGCTTCGCCTTCGAAAGAAACTTCGGCTACCTTACGCCCCTGCATATCGTAAACAAAAGCCTTCCACGTAGCATCCATTGGCAACTTGAGCATCATATATCCATCGGTAGAACTTGTGCAGAGCTTTACCCCCTCTCCCTGTGGGAGGATTTCTTCCACAGATGTGATCGTACTCCACTCTGTGTCTGCCCTAATGACACTCTTGTCCGTATGGTATTCTCCCCAAGCCCAGCAAGCTTTTCTTTTGATGGGATGAATGTCCACCTGGGGTGTTACCGTGGTATTGAAATCATCTCTGTATACATACCTTACACTCCACTTTTTTAGATCGTTGAGAAGATCGTAGGGCACCCAGCAGTAATTTAATTTCCACACGTCTGAGCCTTCATATTCAAAAGTGTTGGCATAAGTAACCAGATAGTGACCATAACTCTTGTCATACGATAGATCTCCAATAAACTCATCGCTTGAGGTAGTTGCAAACGGAGCCTCTTCCAAATCATCCATGGTCGGTGTTACTCCCTCTTTATATCTAAAATTAGGCTTGGGATAGACGTACCGAATCTGCCAATCACGCTCATCCGAATCATAATGATTGTACATAATCATAAAGTTGTGGCTGTTTTTCCCAGCGAGGTATTATCTTTTTCACTATCCAACATCATTTGGATCTTTGGACCTCTAGCCTCTCCGAAAGTGTTCACTTTTATGGGGGCTGCCCACCTAAAATCTGAATCATAGTCGACAAAGTTGGATAGGAACCCTATATCACTCTTGGAGTTTCCTACTCTATTCATTTCGAAAACGACTCCCATTATGGGCCATTTATTGTGCGTCATAGAAGAAGAGGTACTACCCAAAGAGAGGTCTACTTTTCCTATTTTTTCCTTTCCGTCTTGACTAAAAATGGGATGGTGAAGTTTAAATTTGCGTCCCGCCTCCGTAGATATGAGATAGCCCACGAAACTCTTATTTTCCGCGCTGTTAAAGCCCGTATAAGCGATAGCCAAAGCAAAAGGATCACCCCCTATCAGGTCGGGAGCGGGCGAACGATAATTGGAGGCTATGGACACATCGTACAGTTGTGTGTTGGTAAACTCTTTTTCGTACATGCGAACAGCATTGCCATTCTCTAAATTGGCATTGCGCTTAAAGACACTAAGAACACTCCTATTCCCAGCGGGATCATTTAGAAGCTCTACCGACCAGAACCGGATATCAGATTCGTCCTTACCTGTTACTATGATATCGAAATCTTGAAAGAACCAATAACTCGAGCGCGTCCAATGCGTTATCTCTTGGAAGGTAACTCCATCATCCTTAGAGCGAAACACTCTCACTTCGGTCTCTCCCGATTCGTGTTTGCCGTGAGCCATTAGATAAATCCATCCATTGTCTGCCACAGTCATTTTCGTCTTTATCGCTGGATTGTTTTTGTAGTCAAATACCTTGACATCTCCTCCTCCCATCGTTTGCGCTTGGGCAAGGGAAGAAAGGGTTATAAGGCAAAAGCTGCCAGTACCCATTTGTGTAAAATTGTTGTTCTCATAATACTTATTCTTTAGTAATATCAATAAACCTTGTTACAATACTCATTAAACCACCACACGCTAAAGAGTGCCTAAACACCAACACTCCAACACTCTCAAAAATGTAGTTGGCACTCTTTTCAAGAACTCTTCTGAAAAGCAACAACCCGAGGGGTTAACCACTTTTCAGAGGGCAAATTTATAAATAATACAAATACAAAACAAATAAGGTCTCTTCAGTTGGATAATTTTATTTGTCTTATCACGTCATTTTACACTCCTGATATGCAAAATAATCAACTAATATGCAGTAAAATAACTAAAAAAGAGTCTACTTTATTCTACAAAAGTCTCTATTACCCTTTTTTACAGGAGATAGGCTCTGTTGTAGGAGGGGCTACTTTCGCTTTTCTTAGCATTAACCCTTTTGTTGCTAAGGATTAATCCTTTTGAGGCGAAGCATTAATCCTTTTGAGCCGAACCTACGACCCTTTTTATTCGCTCCTTTTCGTACAATAGTTCTATGGGTCAAAGAGGAAGGAACTTGCTTTTATTAGTTGCGTGTGCCCTCTGTCTCTTGTATTTCTAAATATCAGTTGTGTCATCTGCCGATCTTCATATAAAGCACTCTAACTCTTCGTTGATAATGTCTGAATATCTCCCTTGTAAATCCCTTTATTGCCTTGATAATGAGAGGGAAGAATGCTTTGTTCCCTTTGCTCTCCTCTGTTGATAACCTCTTGATAACTTGTAGATACAGCTTTGATAAGTGGTAGATAAAGGCGCTACAAGCTGTTGAAATGCTTTCGATAAGCTGTTCATAAGCCTCCGATATTCTGTTGATAGTGTTGTGGAGAGGTGTTAATAAGACGTTAATAACCTGTCAAAATACTTTTGATAAGCTGTCGATTTCTCTTTGATAACCTGTCAATAGCTTGGGGATAATCGGTCGAAAACTTCTTGATAACTTGTCGAAACAGCCCCGATAACCTGTCGATAATCTCCTAATAAGCAGTCGATGCTGGGGTGAGTGTGATGCGTTTTGCGCCATAGGGTGCCTCTCAATCGTGAATAATTTGTAAATAATGTTGCTATTTTCCGTTATGATTTGTTATATTTGTACCAGAACTGGTTCGCCAAGAATTGTAATGGTTTAGCTTGTGTTCTGAGTGTCTCGAGAGTCTCCCCCCCTTCCCATTCAGAGAGGAGATGAAGGTTCGGATAGCTTTCGGAGTACATTGCTGACAGAAGGTTTATAGAGTGTATATAATTATAGTATCGGTATGAAAAAGTTGATTGGAATAGCTCTTGCCGTAGCTTTTACGGCTGTGCTGGCGGTAGGTTGCAAGCGCAAACCTAAGGAGTACACCTACGATGTTTACGTAGCAGGAGTGGAGAGACTCCGCGGAGGGGGAAATAGAGCTCTGCTCTGGAATAAGGATCAGTTCACAAGGTTGTCGGAGGAGGAGAGTCATGCTTACTCCGTCTGCGCCTCGGGCAGTGATGTTTATGTAGCGGGTAGTGGAGTAAAAGGAAGAGACTTTGTTGCTGCACTTTGGAAAAACAGTAAGCCCGAAGTGCTTACCGATGCCTCGATAGGGTCCGATGCCTCCTCTGTCTTTGTTTCGGGCACTGATGTCTATGTAGTAGGTAGTGGGTATAAAGGAGGAAAAGATGTTGCCTTGTTTTGGGAAAACAGAAAGCCCATGGCGATTATCGATGGCACCGAAGAGGCCGAGGCTTATTCCGTTTTTGTCTCGGGCAAAGACATCTATGTAGTAGGCAATGACGAAAGCGTAGCTATGCTCTGGACGAAGAGGGTGAGCAAAAAGACTTGGAAGGCTCAAAAGTTGGCAGGTGAGGATAGTAATGCCTTCTCTGTTTTCGTTTTGGGAAGTGATGTCTATGTGGCGGGCGAGGCAATGCATAGCGGTAAGAGTGTTGCTACACTTTGGACAAACAAGAAAGCCAAGCACTTGACGAAGAATACATCTGGAGCCAAGTCGGTTTATGTTTCGGGCGATGATGTCTACGTAGCAGGCTATGAGGAGCGGGGCGGAAAGTACTGTGCTATGCTTTGGAAGAATGACAAGCCTACTCGCTTAAGTGATAGGAGGGCAACACGAGCAGAGGCACGCTCTGTCTTCGTAATTGATAACGATGTCTATGTGGCAGGCTATGAGATGCACGGAGGTAAGAATAAAATGATGCTCTGGAAGAATGGCGAGCCTGTGCAGTCGCTTATCGATGCCGCCCCAGAAGCCACTGCCTCCTCCGTCTACGTAGTCAAGCGGGAGAAGGAGTAGCGACACATATTGTGGAGCCGTGTGCTCCCTTGTAGAGCAAAGGGGGCGAACGTCTTTCGGGAATAGATGAGTAATAAAAAGAATAGAGTAAGTAACGTATAAATATGATTAGTATGAGAAAGTCAAATTTCGTATGTATTGCCTTCGTCTCTATGACAGTGCTGGCGATAGGCTGTAAGCGTGATATACCCAAGCCCAACCCTCAACCACCGACGCCTAAGGAGTACACTTACGACGTCTATGTGGCAGGTACACAGGAGACGGGGAGTGGAGAGGTAGCAATGCTCTGGACCAATGGCAACCCTACCCCACTCTCCGAGGAGAAAGAGTATGCCTCGGCACTCGCCGTAGGTGTGCGGGGGAGCGATGTTTACGTAGCAGGTAACCGCAAAGTGGGCACGGAGATGGTCGCCACACTCTGGAAGAATACCCAACCGCTATCGTTGCCTTTTGCTACAAGGGGTGCTTATACCCACACTGCAGAGCAAGGGCTACAGGGCACTTTGATGAGGGCACCCCTCCGCAGAGAGGTTGGAGCACCGAGGGGAGACTCTTACACTAAGTTTGCTTCTGCTACTGCACTCTGTTTGACAGATAACGACCTCTACGTAGTAGGCTACGACTCGAAAGGAGCTGCGGGAGAGCCCGTAGCGATGCTTTGGCGCAATGAGAGCCTCATGCCTCCCTTAGAGGAGGCGCAGAATGCCCACCCCTTATCCGTGTGGGTAGCAGGGGGTAGAGTCTACGTAGCAGGCTATAAAGAGCAGTGGGGCAAGCGGATAGCTATGCTCTGGGAGAATGGCAAGGCTAAGCCCCTAACGATGGGTAGCGAAAATGCCGAGGCGCACGCCGTCTGTGGCACGGCAGAGAGCCTCTACGCAGTAGGTTGGAAACAGCAGGGAGAGAACCGTGTAGCCATACTGTGGAAAGATGGTAGCCCTATGCAGTTGAGTTCCCTCCATGCCGAGGATGCCGAGGCGTTCGACCTCTGCATAGCCGACAATAAGCTCTACATAGTAGGGTATGAAGCTCTTGGAGAGCGTACCGAGGCGATGCTATGGCACGATGGCAAGGTAACCAAGCTACCCAGCTCTTCGGATTTGTCCGAAGCTCGTGCGATCTATGAGGTCGATGGAACCTTTTATATAGTAGGGTACGAGGAGGACAGCACTTCGGACATGAATGTAGCGATTCTTTGGAAGCGAAAGGGTAATACGGGAGATTGGGAGGTACAGAGATTGACCGATGGTAAGAGCAATGCCGAAGCCTGCTCCGTCTACGTAGCT
>NZ_BAKX01000008.1 GCF_000614585.1 Porphyromonas gingivicanis JCM 15907 | reverse complement strand
TCACAAGAAAAAACAGGGAGAAACAGAGAAAAAAGTTTTTGACATCTTTACTTTTCAAGTCGCCAATGAAGACAAGCCCTGTATCCCACAAATCGGATGCAAGCGATTTCTCTCTTTCACAAAAAACTTAACCTTAATCATCCTAAGACCTATGACTAGTAGATTCAAAATTCCATATCAATAAGAACAATCGGTACAACGGGAATATCTTGCCGTATTACTATAGACGTGACAAGCATAATGACAACCTTTGGGAAAAGCACTACTCCACACGATCGGAGGAAAAAATGAAGGGAGACAACAAAAAACGAAGAGCAAGCAACCCTGCAAAACCTATGAAAAAAATAAGGCTACAAGATGTTGCTTAAGTCTTTAATGAAGGTGATTTGTTTACCTTTGTTGCATTCAAAAATAAAGTCGTTGAGACTCTTGTTGTTATATTCGGAAAAATCGCCAACAATAATCAAAGGCATTTGGTATTGTACGAATTTTTGAAGTATATCCCCTGCTATTCTAGTTTTTAAATCAAAAAAATCATGTATGATATTCTTTTTGTGAATAATGATTTTGTCAAAGCCTTGATAATATAAGTTTCCCAACAAATCCAATCCGTCTTCAGTAGTTCTTAAGATTATTTTGTCGGTTATAATTTCAGCCACTTTTACACCGTCTATATTATGAGTTTTAATTTGCATGCAATTATTTATTGTTAGTTCCTCAAATGTTCATTCTTTGCTCATAATTTTCCACGAACCTATAAGACAAGGGTTCTCTCACTATCAATTTTTCAAACCAGATTATAGGTCACCTCAAACAGGTAGCCATCTAAGTTCTAGGTCAGCCCCGAAAAAGCAACCCAGTGAAGACTTAACGTAGTGTCTTTTTCCAATTTTTGTAGAGGAATAACTCCAAAAGCATTTCACCCAAAGTATAAGGCATAGTTTTTCTGACTATATTTCGACTTCTTTCAGCCCAAGCCTTCATAGAAAGTCAATGTCTTTTACCTCTAATGTGATTAAAGTAAATTTCTGTCTCATAAGCTATACGTTACGAAATTTGCCACGAAGTTACTCATTCATAGCAGAACAAGGAAGAGAACGGCAAAGGAACACCTCTTGCAAATATATTCTCTCCTATAGTTCTCTTGGAAAAGTCGATTGAGGCAGAGAGTCAATAGTGAACTTCTCGGCAGTGTCCGAAAAAATGTGTAACCCTCTTTGGTTCTTAACTTTGAAGAAGAAAGAAAACTAAGAACAATGGAGCTTATACGCTTTTTAGGTAAGTATCAGAGATAGGTAAAAAACAACCCATTGAAAAAGAAAAGAGAGGTCTATCAAAGTCCTCTCTTTTGTAATATCATTATGTATTAAGGTATTCTATTAGGCACCAAAATCATCGAAATTAACTTGCTCGCGTGGCACTCCAAGATTCTCTAACATACGATTAACAGCATCGGACATTGGTCCTGGACCACACATATAGTACTCTATGTCTTCAGGTGCATCATGATCCTTAAGATATTGGTCATGGATAACCTGATGGATAAACCCTGTTGCACCATCCCAATTATCTTCTGGACGAGGATCGCTCAAGGCTATTACAAAACGGAAGTTCGGGAAATTGCGCTCAATCTCCCTAAAATCTTCTTCGTAGAAAATCTCACTCTTAGAGCGAGCTCCATACCAATAAGAAACTTTTCGACCCGTTTTTACAGTACGGAAGAGGTGTAATAACTGAGCCCTCAAGGGAGCCATACCAGCCCCACCTCCAACATATAGCATTTCGGCATCGCTATCTTCGTGGATATGAAAATCTCCATAAGGACCGCTCATTGTAACCTTATCTCCAGGTTTCAAAGAGAAGATATAAGAAGAAGCTATGCCAGAAGGAACACCCGCTTTCCATGTTTTTGTAGCACGGTCAATAGGAGGAGTCGCAATACGCACATTAAGGGTAATAATATTTCCCTCCGCAGGATAGTTGGCCATTGAATAGGCACGAACTGTCTCCTCATTATTCTGAGAAGTAAGTCCCCACATAGCAAACTTATCCCACTCCGAGCGGAAACGATCCTGCCCTTCTTTGTCCCTAATATCGTAATCTTTAAAAGAGAGGAGATACTTAGGTATCTTTATCTGAGCATAACTACCACTCTTAAAGTTCATACTCTCTCCTTCCGGAAGACGCACAACAAACTCCTTTATAAAGGTAGAAACATTTGCATTTGAGATAACCTCACACTCCCATTCTTTAACACCAAAAACTGATTCAGGGACTTCTATTTTGAGATCTTCTTTCACCTTAGTTTGACAACCTAAACGCCAGTGTTCCTTTTGTTCCTTACGAGAAAAGAAACCTTTTTCTGTAGGTAAAATCTCACCGCCACCTTCTATCACTCGACAACGGCACTGTCCACAGCTACCACCTCCACCGCAAGCAGAAGATAGAAAAATCCCATTATTCTGGAGTGTATTAAGGAGTGTACTTCCAACAGGTACCTCTATATCTCGCTCATCATTTATTCTTATGGTTGCATTGCCCGAGGGAAGTAGTTTCTTCTTAGCGACAAGAAGAGCAATAACTAAGACTAAAGTAATCAGTAAGAAAATGACTACGCTTGCTATAATAATAACAGAGTTTATTTCCATCACAACAATTTAATTAGATAAGTCCTATCCCAATTTCTTAGTCTCGTATACTACAACTTAATACCAGAGAAGCTCATAAACGCTAAACCCATAAGCCCGGTCACAATCAACACAATGCCATACCCTCGGAGTGGCTTAGGAATATTGGAAAACTGCAACTTCTCTCTAATGGCAGCCATACCTAAAATGGCCAACAACCATCCAATACCCGAGCCAAGACCATATATAGTAGCATGCCCGATATTAACAAAATCTCGAGTTTGCATAAACAAAGAGCCTCCCAAGATAGCACAGTTTACAGCAATCAAAGGCAAAAAGATACCCAAGGAGGCATAAAGAGCAGGAGCATAACGCTCTACAACCATCTCTACCAACTGAGTAAACGAGGCAATAATTGCAATAAAAAGTATCAGAGAGAGAAAGCTAAGATCTGCCGTTGCCAAGGAAGGATGCACCCAGGCAAGTGCCCCTTCTTTGAACACATAATTTTCGAGCATATAATTCAAAGGCAAGGTACAAACAAGGACAAAGGTAACAGCAAGGCCTAATCCAAATGCCGTTTTCACATTCTTAGAAACAGCCAAATAAGAACACATTCCCAGATAATATGCAAAAATCATATTATCTATAAAGATGGATCTAAAAAAGAGACTTAGGTAATCCATATTCGTATTGTTCGTTTAGTCTAAGGAATTAATCCTCTTGTAATTGTTTATTTCGAGCACGCTGTATCCACACAATACAAGCCATTATTATGAGAGCCATAGGCGCCATGTTCATAAGACCAAAATTTTGGTATCCAGTCTCATAGAATGATTGAGGTATAATAGTTATCCCCATAACCTTGCCTGCTCCCAAAAACTCTCGAAAGAAGGCTATTATCATCAAAACAATGGCATACCCAGCTCCATTGGCTACCCCATCGACAAAAGAGGGCCAAGGTTTATTATTCAAAGCAAAAGCCTCCAAACGTCCCATAAGAATACAGTTGGTAATAATCAACCCCACATAAACAGAAAGTTGCTTACTAACATCATAGGCAAAAGCCTTCAACACCTCATTAACAATAGTAACAAGAGTAGCTACAACCACCAACTGCACGATAATACGAATTCGATTTGGAATCGTATTGCGTAACAAAGAGATAATAACATTTGCAAAAGCAAGAACTACTATCACAGAGAGCCCCATAACCAAAGCGGGTTTCAACTGAGATGTAACCGCAAGAGCAGAACATATACCCAATACTTGAACCAAGACAGGGTTATTATTTCCGATAGGTCCCCAAAAGACCTCCTTCATTTTCGTATTAGCCATAGTAGTGTACGTTCAGTTTTATTCTTGATTTGCACTCTTTGTTAGGTAAGGGGTATACTGTTTGAGGCAGTATGAAATCATTTCATCAACTCCGTTACTAGTAAGTGTTCCGCCCGAAATACCATCGACGAACTCGCGCTCATCTACAGACTTGCCTCCTTTCACGACAGCAACACCTATTACTTGCCCCGATGCATTGGCAATATGCTTCCCGACAAAACTTTTTGCAAAATGTTCAGTGGCAATTTCTGCTCCAAGACCGGGGGTTTCGCCAGCATGGCCAAAATCGCTCCCAAAAATCGTATTGGCATCGGCATCCAAAGCAAGATAGCCCCAAATAGCTCCCCACAAACCATTCCCATTCATAGGAAGAACAAATTTTTGATTGCCATCAACCTCTGCAACATATAAGGGTAGAATATACTCAGAGCCTGAAGATATGCTTTTGAACTGATTGGCAGTATTCATATTAAAAGCATTATTAGCAGCTAAATCATTCCCTTCAAAAGAACTTACCACCTCTCCTTTCTCATTGACAAGCAACTCTTTTTTTATGATAGCTCTATATGTTTTAGCCACCTCTGTCTTGTTAGAGACAACAATGTTAAGGGAACGAAGTATTTGCTCCATTTTATCCACCCTTACATTCTCTTGCTTAAAGTTTTTCAAAAGCTGAGATGTCAAAGCCAATGCTACAGCCACCAAAACAACCATAATGGCTGCATATAGTATAGTATAAGTATTACCTTCTCTATTCATAACAATACATTCCTATCATTATTTATTTGTCTGTAGCAGTTTAGCTCTACTGGCTCTTTTTCTTACATTAGCATCAACTACAAAATAATCAATCAGAGGAGCAAAGACATTCATGAGCAATATAGCAAGCATCATTCCCTCTGGATATCCTGGATTGAGTACGCGAATAAATACACATAGCAGACCCACTAAAAATCCATAAATCCATTTCCCTGTTTCGGTACGTGCTGACGTTACAGGTCGGTAGCCATAAAAACAAGACCGAAAGCAAAGCCTCCATAGAGGAAGTGCATCAAAGGAGACATCTGCATAGATGCTGTAGTACCGATAAGATTAAACAGCAAAGCCATAAGAGTAGCTCCAATAATACCTGAAAACATAATCTTCCAACTCGCAACACCTGTTACCAAGAGAATAACGGCTCCAATCAAAATAGCGAGCGTAGAAACTTCCCCAATAGAACCAGGATGAGTCCTATAAAGGCATCCCAAAGAGAAGAGGTTTCTCCCACAATGTTGGTAATAATAGGCAATTCCTTACCGGCTGTAGCAATTTGTCCGAGCGGAGTGGCTCCAGAATAGCCATCTACAACAATCCCTCCACCTAATCCAAAGGTATCTACCGTACGCACAAAAACACTGTCACCACTCATTGCCGAAGGATAGGCAAAGAAAAGAACAGCACGTGCCACCAATGCGACATTAAAGATATTGTATCCAGTACCTCCAAATACTTCCTTGGCAAACACAACTGAAAAAGCTGTTGCCACGGCAATCATCCAAAGAGGCGTATCTACTGGGACAATCATGGGGATAAGAAAACCTGATACCAAGAACCCTTCCTGTATCTCCTCATTTTTCCACTGAGCTACAGTAAACTCTATCCCTAAGCCAACTGCATAAGTAACGATCAACTTGGGAAGAACCGCCAATAAACCATATAGGAACAAAGCTCCCCAAGTATGAGAAGCCAACTCTCCAATGGATAGGTAGTGTTGATAACCTATATTGTACATACCAAATAGAAGCGCAGGGATCAAAGCTATTACAACAAAAATCATTGTACGCTTTGAGTCGTTAGCATCATGAATATGTACCCCTCTTTTCGATGTTGTATTAGGAACATACATAAAAGTCTCCATACCTTCAAAAACGGAATGGAACGCATGCAACTTCCCCCCTTTGGTAAAAGCAGAGCGATATTTATCAAAGAAAATTTTCATAATCTGTATTCGAGGGTATTTATCAATTCATCTCTTTATATAGAAGGTCAAGACCTTTTCGCACTATATACTGTAGCTCCTGCTTAGAAGAGTCCACAAACTCACAGAGAGCAAAGTCTTCGGGTGCCACTTCGTAGATACCCAAAGCTTCCATTTTGTCAATGTCGAAAGCAATAATAGCCTTCAAAAGCTGCTCTGGATAAATATCCAATGGGAATACTCTATGAAACTCGTTACTCATAATCATAGCACGCTCTCCCCCTTTTACACGAGCATCTAAAGCGTACTCCTTACCTTTCTGTAACCAGCTCATATACAAGCGACTTATACTAAACTGATTGAAACGAGGAGCAATCCAGCCAAACATCTCATCAATATCATCTCCTTCTGGAATAACTGTTATCTGATCAATATTGAGCGATGCGAAAGGACGTTCTTGAGAGAGCTGAACACCAGTAAGCACATCACCGTTAATAATACGCTCATGCTCTTTCTTAACTGTTAAATTGGCTCCAAAAACCTCTTCTACACGACATCCAGGCAATAACGACACATAGCCACGCAATGCAGCATCAGAGCCTGTTACAGCAATAGTTCTAGTGTAATCTACCTTACCCGTACGTAAAAAGCGACCTATAATCAGAAGGTCTGTTACTTTAAGCGTCCAAACTACCTCTCCCTTGTTAATGGGGCGAATGTAATTAATCTGAGTGCCTACACAACCTGCAGGGTGAGGCCCCTCTACTAGTACAACCTCCACTCCCTTGACAGAAATCTGAGATAATCTTGAGTTTTTCTGAACACCTAAGTAAACTGTACCATCTGTTAGGGAAGTCAAAGCCTGTAAAGCTGTAGTAAGGTCATTTTCAGCACCTTTAAGTAGGTAATCTACATCTGGAGCTAAAGGCGCAGTTAGTACAGCTGTTACAAAAATATCTCGTGGAAGTTCTTCGGGATTGGCTATTATATCATAAGGTCTCTGTTTGAAAAAAGACCACATACCAGAAGACAAAAGAAGGTTAAGAAGAGCTTTACGATCTCCAAACGAAGGAAGGACGGCATACTCCTTGTACTCCATTTCTGCCGAAGGAGCGACCTGTATACTAAGTAACTTGCGTTTCTCTCCTCTTTCTACAGCTGTCACCTCTCCACTTACAGGTGAGGTAAAAAGCATTTCTGGATACTTTTTGTGGCAGAAGAGAGGTTCTCCGGCTTTTACCACATCTCCGACCTTAACCAAAACCTTAGGGATAATCCCTTGATAATCATCTGGAACTAAGCCATAGACACTACTCTTTTTTAGAGCAGGCAAATTATCTAAGGGAGCCTTTCCTTTTAGATTAATGGAAAGTCCCTTCTTTATTCGAATAGTTTTAGTCATGAAACTACTATCTAATTGCTATTTTCTGAACGCAAAAGTACATAAAACATAGTAAATAGGTATCTATCAGAAAAAAGTATCCTTATATTTTCCATACATTAACAGGCAGAGAGGATAGGCCCCCCAAAATCGTATAGGCAACTCCTCCGACTCAAACATTTTTAGCAACTTGTAGCATTTGTTTATTCTCCAATCATAGAAAGGATTATAGGAATTTCTTTATACACATTGACAGAATGGACAAGAGAGAAAAGCATTCAGGTTACAGTAAAGCACTTGTAACCTTTCCTAAATAATCCAACATTTTCAATCCCTATACTCAAATATCAAAGAAAAATCGAATAGAAAGCGACAAAATAGGAAGAAAAAGATTGAATACAATTAACACTATTGAATATTTCCATTTAATGAATAAATTTGTACCCATTGCTTTAAGTCATAGGTTATAGCAGCAAAAGACAATCTTGCCTCCAGTAACAATAAAGCATCCCCTACTCATGAAACAACCAAGTATTAACTAACAATATTATCTTCTAAAAAATATGTTTATGCGAAAAAGTATTTACCTCCTCTTAGTGGCTATAGTCAATGGAATGTTGTTTTCTCTTTCCGCCACTCCAATAAAAATCAACATTTCCGAAGCAGGAAGTGGCAAAAACTTATTTAAGACCCATAGTTCTGCTACAGAAGTTATCGTGACAGGCAAGATAAATCAATTAGATTTATTGTGGCTCAAAGAGTATTGCAGATCAATAGTATCTCTTGATATTTCGGAGACTTCTATTGAGTCTTACAACGATGAGGATAACTACATCGACTACAAAGCAGACGAGCTAACCACAGCTCTCTCCTACACCTCAACTCTGAAGCATATTACTCTTCCTAAGAGTTTGAAAAGTATTGTAAGAGGGGCATTCTCCAAATGTACATCCCTCGAGTCTATAACGCTCCCCATGCCTACTATTCCCAAAGTAGGGGGCAATTTTGTAGATTATGCTCTGATGAAAAGTGTTAAACTCTATGTCCCTGAGAGTCTTGTTACCTCCTACCAATCGACCCAAATACGGGGGCTAAAGTTTGCCAACATTCTACCTATCAAGGAAAAAGAAGTGGGTCCCTACGACAAAGTCGTTTTTGATGATTTGTATGGTCAATGCTATTATCCTATCAAAGAGGGACAAAGTGAGCCTGACCCTATTTTCTACGTTTTCTATATGGACAATCATACAGAGGAAACGATAAACAAAATCGAATTTGCCTATTGGTTCGATAACGACAAGCAAAATGTAAAGTACAAGACCAAAAATGACCTCCAACTGATGCCTGGTCAAGAAATGCAAGATGGAGAGGGGTTCATCACCTTCGAAACTCCTCGAGATACTCAAACACACCTCATCACAATCAAACCTCATAAGATTAACGATATTGAAGTCGATTTGGGCGAGCGAGCCAAAATATTCAGGCGCTACTACATAAATGGGACCTACAGAAGGCCCACCCATTATATCGAGCTATTTGTCAATCCTAAGGATAAGGAAGCCTATGAAAAATATAAGACTATTATCCTATCAATGGCGAAACTGTGCCAATCGACACAACAAGCCAATCGCTTTGAAGTCGTATCCTATGTAAGCTCTCCTAATTCTAAGTTTTTTAGTTCCTCGGTTCCAACAGCCTCGGAGCTGGCAAAACTATTCCGCATAGATAGCATTCCCAGAGTGATGCTCAATCGTAATTTGATGACACCTTATGGTATGCTCAACAACGATTTTAGGTTAAAAGACCTCTCTATCTATACCCCATCTCTTAAAATTGGACGATTTACTGATGTATTCGACTTCCTTTTCCAACGCAGTTTTTACAATCCAGCCTTTGCCAAAATGGCTCCTTCTATCACAAAAGACGAGTCGGGTAAATTCATCTTCAAGGTAACAGGAGAAATTTCTAAACAGTCTACCAAAGATGATTTATATCTAAACCTATACCTCGTAGAAAATACACCTCTGCCCTCTCTTGATGAGAACGACTCTTATCCCGATGCCGACGCACCCGTATTTCAAAAGTTAGTCAAAATGCTTACTCCTCTTGAAGGCCTTCCCTTAAGTGTCAATGATGATTACACCTACTCTTTTAGCACAGAAGCCTTACAAATAGAGGGTTACGAATCGGGGAAATACAAGTTGGTAGCCTCTATTTACAATTACGACAACCTCCCCTACAAAATGTCTATCCTACAATCATGTGGCATCGTACTGGAAGATAAAAAAGAGAGTAGCAGTGTAATTGATGCTGAAACTGTACAGAGTGGAGGTGAACTTTCCTTTGCTGTAGCCTCTGCAAACGAAGGAACAGAGGTCAGCATAGACTGGGGAGATGGGAATTGGGTAGACTACACAATTGGCAAAGACTATACCGAACTCAAATCGGAACTCAAAGGAAAAGTACTCCATATCAAAGGGGATATTACCAAATTGAACTGCATCGGAAATAAACTTTCCAAACTCGATGTTACAAAAGCTCCTCAGTTAGAAGTGTTACAAGCAGAGTTTAACTATCTGTCCGAGCTTGACCTTACCCAATCTGTCAATTTGCTTAATGTAGAATTTTTCTCAAATACATTAAAAGAAATTGATATTACGAACTGTACTAAGTTGATACGCTTTGTTGGTTCGGGCAATTTCCTCAACAAAATAGACATAAGCAAGTGCCCTAACCTTGAGTATTTCGACTGTGCCCGAATGAGCAAAATCTCTTCCATTGATTTTTCCAATTGTCATAAGCTAAAGCACGTTATTGTAAATGAATGCTCTTTAACCTCTCTCAATATCCCTACAGATGCCCCATTAGAAGAACTTCTTTGTGCAAAAAATCAAATCAGAGAGTTAGACCTTACTCATTTCAACAAACTTATCGAGATTGATTGCTCGGAAAATAAAATAGAAAGGCTACACATAGTTTCTCCAAACTTGGAGACTCTATACGCTATGCAAAACAACCTCAAATCTTTAGATATTTCAGTAGCTAAAAATCTCAAGGATATTGCACTATTAAAAAACCCAGAGCTAAAAAAAATTGACCTCTCTAAAAACCTCAACATCTCTACATTGAGTGTAAGTTCTTGTGGGCTTAAGGAATTGTCTGTATCCCACCTCAAAGAGCTTAATAAATTGTGGACGAATAGCAACGAATTAAAATCTCTTGATCTTTCAAAGAATTCGAAGCTCTACTTACTACAGGCGAAAAACAACCAACTATCTGAAGTAAAATTCCCCTCTACCCCAGACTCTTTAGCAATTGTTTCTCTGGCAAATAACCAGTTAAGTAGCATCAATTTTGTTAAGGCAGATAGTCTCCGAAGCCTTGATTTGGGTTCTAATAAACTAACCGAGATTTCAACCGCTGAACTCCCCCAACTTGAGATATTCAACATCCGCAAGAATAACATTCACAAGTTAGACCTTTCCAAGAACCCTAAGCTCAATATGTTAGGAGTGGTCGAGAATGGAATGACCGCCTGCGAACTCAACGCTATTTACAAGCAACTACCTACTCAACGCTCCATCTGCAAAAATCAATCTTTATAATGGTGATAAAAACGATAGTGAAGCCAAGGGAAGTAAAACGACTATTGCCGAAGAAAGGAATTGGAAGCCTGCTATAAAAGGTGATGGAAGCGGGTGTAACACAGCCCTACTCGATATCTATAATACTGCCACTTTAGTGGTATGGAAGTCGGCTGGTCGGGTTCACTTGCACTCTCCTTACGAAAAAGCTGTCGTAAGCATCTACACTACCGATGGTTCCCTCGTAAAATCTTATGAGATAGACTCTCACGAAACCCGCCTTACAGACAATTTAGAGGGAAGTTTCATCATTGTGTGTCAAGACAGAGCTTCGGCAGACTTCAAGGTCGTTAAAACTATTTTCTAACCATAGGAAGAGGCATCTCAAGCATCTTCATTAACCTCAGAGAGAGGGAGTCGAGGGAAAACTTCGGCTTCCTCTTCTTTTGTATAAATAGAGCATTCCATACTGCTTGTTGAAAGTTCTATACATATAGCTTTAATAGGTATAATGGTTGTAACTGTTTACACAGAGGGTTGCAGGCAAAAGGGTTAATGCTTTTTGGTCAAAGGTATAGTGCGAGTAACTTCTACCCTACAAGAGAGTAAGGCAAATAAAATCCCATAAGAGAAAAGTCAATACTTAAAGAAAGTGTACAGCTCTGTGTAATAATCTTTATTCGCAAATAGAAACGAACCTAAAGATGCCCAATTTTATTCTAAGAGCAAAGAGAAAAGATTTGTTTGCTACAATTATTATTGTATCTTTGCGCTGTACTATTACAATAAAACAGCAAAACAAACCCTAATAGTAGATATAAGATCATGATGATACAAATAGAAAACATGGCTTTTTGCTACAAGCGGTCGAAAAATCTCTTCGAACATCTAAACCTTGAGCTCCCCAAGGGAACTATCGTTGGTCTCTTAGGTCGCAATGGAGAGGGCAAAAGCACGCTACTCAAACTCATCACGGGGCAACTCCTCTGTGGTTGGGGCAAAATCTCCGTAGACGGCAAGAATCCGTCCGAGAGAGAGGTGGCATTTCTGAGTCAGATATTCCTTCTTCCCGAAGAGGTTGTATGCCCCTCGATTACGATTAAGGAGTACTTCAATATAATCACCCCTTTCTATCCCAATTACTCTACTGAAATAGCCGAAAAACTTATACGAGAGTTCGACCTTAACTGGAAGATGAACTTGGGTAAGGTATCGCAGGGACAGAAGAAAAAGGCAGTTATAGCTTTGGCTCTCTCGCTACGAACTCCCGTACTTCTCTTGGACGAACCTACAAACGGCTTGGATATTCCGTCTAAATCTGCCTTTCGCCGGTTGATAGCTCAATACACCACAGAAGAACAGACTATTATCATAAGCACGCATCAAGTAAGAGATTTAGAGCAACTTATTGACCGATTGGTACTCTTAGACAACAACAAAGTAGTCTGCAATGAGACCATTTACAATTTGTGTAAATACTTCTCGTTTCAACCTGTTATGGAGGGAAATCCTGACAAACTTATCTACCAAGAGAAATCTCTAATGGGTAGTATCGGTATTTTTGAAAACGAAACTCCACAAGAAACCGACAATTTCTCTATGGAACTTTTCTTTAACGGCATGGTTGCCGAGCAGGAAAAGATGCTCTCCCTCCTTAACAAACAGAATAAACAATAGACTCATACCTCTTAACAAAATATACCTATGAACCCACAATATTCTACCCACTCAATCCAACGTATCGGTCTTCTGCTCAAGAGAGAGTGGACGTTGCAACACCGGTCTTTACTCAAAGCCTCTTTGGTGCTATTACTTGTACTATGGGGAGTGCGCCTCTTACCTCTTATATTTGGTAAAGATTATAGTGAATGGGCAGAGGGATTGCGCTACGATCCTTTATTGATAAGTAATACTTTCGCATCTCTCGGAGGCCTCTTTATTACCTATCTTGTTTGGCTTAATAAGACAGTACACAAATCTCAAACAGAACCCTATACCCTCATTCCTTCCAGTGTAGGAGAGAAATATGCTACCTTTTTTATCATTGCACTATTCTACATTGTGTTAGCCCTTTTTATAGGGCTCTTCTCCTCTACCACTCTAGCTCTTTTAGCACCGGGTTGTTTAGAAAATCAATTCGCAGATTGGGGGCGTTTCTTTGCTAACATTAGTGTTAATAGCGGGAAAATACCTCGATTTTGGGGAGGGGTCTTTTACATTATCTCTTACCTTCTGCTCTCCTTTTCGACCTATATGGTGTCTCAAATCTTCTTCTCTAAAGCTATAACGGGCATCTTGGTAGCGACCCTCTTCTTGATTATAGTTCCCTCTATGTCTCCTATCATTTTCACTACTTCCGAAGTATTTTCATCAGAGACGGCTCTACTGCTCTTCTTGCTATTCAACCTATTCCTCTCTATCCTCTTCCTATTTCTCGGCTACCATATCCTTAAACGCAAACAAATCAAATGAACCCTATACATCCACAATCTATATTCCTACAGATTGCAGATCAGATACGAGATGCTATTTTAGTAGGGAGATACAAACCCGGAGAAAAAATCCCCTCTGTTCGAGAGATGGCAGCCAACCTTGAGGTAAACCCCAATACAGTGGTAAAAGCCTACGAACAGCTCATCGCTGGGGGGCTTATAGCCTCTCAGTTGGGAGTAGGTTTCTTTGTTTGCGAAGGAGCTTTAGAGCGTGTTCTTGCTCTCCGAAGAAACATCTTTTTCAAAGATATCGTACCCTCCATCGTTAAGGAAATGCATCTTTTACACATCTCCGAAGAGGATGGTACAGAAGCAATTCAAAGGAGCTATCGCTCTTGGAAAGAGGAGACTACAGACAATAGTAAAGAACAGTGATAACGAAAGGGAAAATATGGCTTGTAACATAATTATATCGGGCATCGGAGCCATTGGAGGCTACTATGGAGGTATGCTGGCAGCTTATGCTCAAAATTTACAGTCGGTAAATGTTTTCTTCTTTATGAGAGAGGGAGAACATTTGGAAAGCGTCAAGCAGTATGGGTTACACCTTCTATCTCCTTCGATAGATTTGTATGCTCATCCTACTCTTGCCACAGCCGATAGCACTCTTTTGCCTAAAGCAGACTATCTCTTTTTAGCAACGAAAAGCTACAATGCTTTAGAAAACTTAGAGCAGTTAGCACCTATACTAACACCCGCTACCATCGTTATACCGATGCACAATGGATTAGATGTACCCCCTCTTATACAGGAGGCTTTACCCAACAATCTTATCCTCCCTGCTGTTTGTCATATAACGGGTAGGCGTTCTTGTGGCACTATTTCGGTGCGTTCGGATGAAAACTTACTAAAATTCGGACTTGACAGCACACTGACTCACTCAATAGATTTGATAGCTATAGAGCGCGCCGAATGGCTCTACACACTACTCAAAGCATCGGGCATCAAGTGCCGTTTGTACCAAGAGATGGCACAATCTCTGCGCGAGAAATACTTGATGCTCTCCCCCTCTGCCGTGGCAACAACCTATTTCGATGCTCCTATCGGTAAAGTACAGGAAGAGTATGATAAGGAGTTTAGATCCCTACTCCAGGAAATAGCCTCTCTTTACCGAGTGGCAGGGTGGGAAAAAGACTCTATGCTCGAAGAAAAAGCATACAATATGGTACTAAAAATGCCCAGAGAAGCTACCACTTCTATGCACTCCGACATACTTGCCGAACATCAATCCGAAATCGACAGTTTGGTGGGTTATGTGGTACGAAAAGCAGAGGAGTACCATATAGAAGTACCTACCTATAAAAAAATGTATCAAGCCATACTAAAACGAATAGGGAAATGAAACTTACAAGGCGTTCCTTCCCCGTTATCGGGATGCACTGTACCGCCTGTGCACAAAAAATAGAGCAGGCTTTAGATAAAGTGGCTGGCATAGAAGAAGCCAATGTCCTCTACAACGAACGAATGTTACATGTAGACTATAAAGACGAACTTATCGGAATAGAAGAAATTGCTCAGAGAGTAAAAGATATCGGCTTCGAACTCATCACGGCAGACACAGGACAAGAACTTAATGAACGTAGGCGTAAAGCTCAAGAAAAAGAGCTTAAACGTATGCGTTTGGATACTATCGGAGCTGGCATATCCACTATCGTAATGATGGTTATGATGTGGTGGCATTGGTCTGAAACACTCCACCGAATAGGCATGTTGCTTCCTGCAACTGCCGTTTTTTTTATATTCGCCTCTCGCTTTCACATCGCAGCACTGAAACAATTACGGCATGGGATATTCTCGATGGATACACTCGTCTCTCTGAGTACTACCGTATCTTTTATTGCAGGTAACATTGCTCTGTGGCATTCTCTCTTACCTGCCAAGATGCACACCTCTATTTCGATGCGACAGTGATGATACCTGCCTTTGTACTATTAGGCAAATGGCTCGAACAGAAAGCCACTGTAAAAACGGGCGATGCCATAGCTTCCATTCTTAACCGCACACCCAAGTGGGCCATGGTAATGCGAGATGGGGTTGCCACAGAACTACCTGTAGAACTCATCAAGGTGGGCGATAAAGTAAGAGTAAGAGCAGGTGAAACCATACCCGTAGATGGAGTCGTAACGAAAGGGAGCTCCACAGTAGACGAAAAATTAATCAGTGGTGAACCCATTCCCGTGGAGAAAGAAATTGGAAGTATAGTATATGCAGGTACTATCAATGGTACAGGGGCTTTTACCATGGAAGCTCAAAGTGTTGGTAGCGAGACAGTATTGGGTAATATCATAGAGACCATACGAAAAGCAGAAACAGAGAAGCCTCCTATCCGCAGAATAGCTGACAAGATTGCCTCTATTTTTGTCCCTGTTGTGGGCTTACTATCTCTTCTTACTTTCCTACTATGGTACTTTTTCGGAGGAGATGGCGATGCGGATGCTGTCTCCTTTGCTATCCGATGTGCCGTTTCTGTATTAGTTATTTCCTGCCCCTGTGCATTGGGTTTAGCCACTCCCACAGCTTTAACAGTTCTCATTGGCGAGACTGCCAAGCGACACATACTCATCCGCAAAGCTGCCACTATGGAGCTATTGCCCCATATTACTACCGTCTTCCTTGATAAAACGGGAACCATCACAGCGGGAATGCCCGAGGTTGTCAGTGAAAAGTGGCACATCTCTACAGAAGAGCAACCCTTCTACCAATCGGTATTGTACACGCTCGAGCGAGAGAGCACCCACCCCTTAGCAGATGCTATATGTAGGTTTCTGGCAGATACTCATAAAGAGGAACATAGTTTTACCTCTATCAACACGGTAGTAGGAAAGGGGATAGAAGCTGAGTTAGAGGGAAAGAAATACCGCATAGGCAACGCCTCTTTTGTCGGCACTACACTCTCTACATCTTCTGGAACAGATGTTTATATGACATGTGAAGATAGTCTCATTGTGCATCTAACTATTGAAGATCGAGTAACCGAAGAGAGCAGAGAAGCCATTACCGATATGCAAAAAATGGGACTAAAGGTAGTGCTACTAACAGGAGACAACGAGCTATCTGCCCAATATGCTGCCTCTGTATCTGGCATACAAGAGTATCATGCAGGACTTCTACCGAGCGAAAAACTCTCTATTGTACAATCTGCCATTGATAGAGGAGAGAAAGTAGCCATGATTGGTGATGGTATAAACGACAGCGAGGCTCTCTCTTACGCTCATGTTAGTGCCTCTTTCGCTTCGGGTAGCGATATAGCTATATCGGTGGCAGACCTCACCTTTCTCAAGCATGATTTACGCCTCTTTCCCAAAACAATCCAAATGATGGAACAGGGACTTAAAACCATTCGCCTCAATTTCTTTTGGGCTCTTATATACAATGCTTTAGCTATTCCTATTGCCGCAGGGGTCCTCTTCCCGATTTGGGGCATCTTTATTACCCCAGCCTTATCGGGAGCTGCTATGGCTTTTAGTTCTCTTTCTGTGGTTTCCAATAGCCTTCTGCTAAAAAAGCGATTGCACGGCAAATAGTTCGTATATTTGTAGCACTTTGTTACAAAATACAATCATCAATAATAAAGCAACATAAAAGTAAAGCTATGGAACTACCTTTTTCAGAATCCTACCGTATAAAAATGGTAGAACACATCAAGAAAAGTACTCGCCAAGAACGTGAGGCTTGGATTAGAGAGGCTAAGTACAACCTTTTCAACCTACACAGCGAACACGTATTCATCGACCTACTGACCGACTCTGGTACTGGCGCTATGAGCGACAAGCAATGGTCTGCTATGATGCTCGGTGATGAAAGCTACGCTGGAGCCTCTTCTTACTACAAGATGAAAGATGCTATCCAAAACATCTTAGGTTTTGAATACTTCTTGCCCACTCACCAAGGTCGTGCGGCAGAGAATGTGCTCTACTCTACCATCGTTAAAGAGGGAGATGTAGTACCCGGCAACTCTCACTTCGACACCACTAAAGGACATATCGAGTACCGCCGTGCCTTAGCTATTGACTGTACCATCGATGCGGCAGCCGACACCCAGTTGGAAATTCCTTTCAAGGGAGAAATGGACCTCGAAAAGTTAGAAAAAGTCTTCAAAGAATATCCCAAAGAAAAAATTCCTTGTTGCGTACTTACCTTGACTAACAACACGGCAGGAGGTCAACCTGTTTCTATGAAAAACATCAAGGGAACAGCCGAATTGTGCCGTAAATATGGCATCACCCTTCAAATCGATGGAGCTCGTTTTGCAGAGAATGCTTACTTCATCAAAACAAGAGAAGAGGGTTATGCAGATAAAAGCATCAAAGAAATCGTTCGCGAAATGCTCTCTTATGGAGACATTATGACTATGTCCAGCAAGAAAGATGCTATCGTAAACATGGGTGGTTTCTTGGCTATGCGCGACCAAGAGCTATGGCGTCGTTGCCAAATGTTCTGTGTGATGTATGAAGGATTTATCACCTACGGAGGACTCTCTGGACGTGAAATGAACGCTTTAGCACAAGGATTGGATGAAGGAACGGAATTCGACACCCTCGAAACTCGTATCGAACAAGTGGCTTATTTAGGGCGTAAACTCGATGAGTATGGCATCCCCTACCAACGCCCCGCAGGAGGTCACGCTATCTTTCTCGATGCTAAAAAAATCCTTACCAATGTACCTAAAGAAGAGTTCATCGCTCAAACACTGGGTATCGAACTTTACCTCGAAGCTGGTATACGTGGGGTAGAAATCGGTTCTATCCTTGCAGACCGAGATCCTATCACTCGTGAAAATCGTTACCCTCGCCTCGAACTCCTCCGCTTAGCTATCCCACGTCGTACTTATACCAATAATCACATGGATGTTATTGCAGCTGCTGTGAAGAATGTATATGACCGTCGTGAGCAAATCAACCGTGGATACGTAATTACTAAGGAACTTCCTGTAATGCGTCATTTTACTGTAGAATTAGAACCTGCTAAGTAATTTCACCTAAATACCACTTCTCTTCTATCTTTTGAAGAGAGTTTTTATAAGAAAGCCCCTTGCTATTCGATTGGCAAGAGGGCTTTTTTCTATGCTTTTTCAATACTTACCCCTAAAGAGTATAAGCTCAAAGAATAGTAAACTGGTTTCGGCATGATGAAAGGAAGAATTTTTGGAAGCAAAACCGTACAACCATCTCTAAAAGAGTGGACTTTTGTTTCTCTATTGTAGCAATAATCTGTACCTTTGCGCCTGTAATACAAGAGTATAATAATAGATATATTTATGAACAGAGACAATGTAATCTTCAATCTCATTGAAGAGGAACATCAGCGTCAGCTAAAGGGTATCGAATTAATTGCTTCTGAAAACTTTGTAAGCCAACAAGTAATGGAGGCTATGGGAAGCTATATGACCAACAAATATGCAGAAGGCTATCCCGGAAAACGCTACTACGGAGGTTGCGAAGTGGTAGACAAGAGTGAACAAATTGCCATTGACCGTATCAAAGAACTTTATGGTGCAGAGTGGGCTAACGTACAACCTCACTCTGGAGCTCAAGCCAATATGGCTGTATTGCTCGCATGCTTAGAGCCGGGCGATACCTTTATGGGACTGAACTTGGATCATGGAGGTCACCTCTCTCATGGCTCTCCCGTTAATAGCTCCGGTCTTATCTACAAGCCTGTAGGTTACAACCTTCGTCAAGAAACAGGTATGGTAGATTATGATGAGATGGAACAGTTGGCACAACAACACAAACCCAAGCTCATCATCGCTGGGGGGTCTGCCTATTCTCGTGAGTGGGATTACGAACGTATCCGCAAAATAGCCGACTCTATTGGTGCTATCTTCCTTGTAGATATGGCTCACCCTGCAGGACTTATTGCGGCAGGTCTTCTCAAAAACCCTGTTCAATATGCACACATCGTAACCTCTACAACCCACAAAACACTTCGTGGACCTCGCGGAGGTATCATCTTGATGGGTAAAGACTTTGAAAATCCTTGGGGTAAGAAAACACCTAAGGGTGTGGTTAAGATGATGTCTCAACTATTAGACTCTGCTGTATTCCCAGGTGTTCAAGGTGGTCCATTGGAGCATGTAATAGCTGCTAAAGCTGTTGCTTTCGGTGAAGCTCTCGACCCATCTTTCAAAGTGTACCAAGAGCAAGTAAAGCTCAACGCAGCCACTATTGCTAAGGCTTTTGTAGACTGTGGTTACAACATTATATCAGGAGGTACCGACAACCACTGTATGCTTATCGACTTGCGTAGCAAGTATCCTGACCTTACAGGTAAGGTAGCCGAAAAAGCACTCGTCGCAGCTGATATTACCGTAAATAAAAACATGGTTCCCTTCGACAGCAGATCTGCCTTCCAAACATCTGGATTCCGTGTAGGTACACCCGCTATCACCACTCGTGGCGTAAAGGAAGATAAGATGCCTATTGTTGTTGAACTCATCGACCGAGTACTTCGCGACCCAGAGAACGATGCTGTAATTGCGGCAGTTCGCTCTGAAGTTAACAACATGATGAAGGAATATCCTCTCTTCGCTTGGTGATTATCTCCTAAAGTAATTGACTAATACTAGTAAAACCCCTCTTTTCTTATTAGAGAAAAGAGGGGTTTTTCTTTTACTACTTACAACAAATCCTATTGCACACGAGAAAAAAGAGCGTTGCACAGGCTTCATAAATTCTGTTCCAATGGAATTTTTCGAGATTTGATAGAATAATGTAAGCGCAATAGTTGTGAAAGATGAGAGGGAAGAGCATACAACTACTCTTCCGAAACGAGCAACAGTGCCTTAGAAAGAGTCAATACGAAGGTAAAGACCACAATAGAGGTAGCTACCCCCAACCTGCATATCAATAGTAACGTGGCAAGTGGGTAGTACACGCCTGTCTCGAAGAGAGAGATACATCTCCTTACACACAGCATATCAAAGAAAAAAACCTTTCTTAAATAAGAGATGGAGAAAGCATCTCAAAAAGAGAATAAAAAACAAAGCAGGAAGCTCTAAAGAAGATTTTACCCACCCTCGTACTGCAAAGTACTTAGGTGGGTAAAATGATTTCGATATTTGATATTGCACTCAAAAAGAGTTCAATAAAAAGGCTTAGCGTACTTTATCAACGATGGCTTTGAAAGCAGCTGGATTGTTCATTGCAAGGTCTGCAAGCACTTTACGGTTAATCTCGATACCATTGGCATGGAGAGCTCCCATAAGTTTAGAGTAAGACATTCCCTCTAAACGTGCACCAGCATTGATACGTTGAATCCAAAGAGCACGATTGTTACGCTTTTTGTTACGACGATCACGGAAGGCGTAGGTAAGACCCTTTTCCCAAGTATTTTTGGCAACAGTCCATACATTTTTACGAGCTCCGATGTATCCGCGAGTGAGCTTAAGTATTCTTTTTCTCTTAGCTCTTGATGCTACATGATTTACTGATCTTGGCATATTGTTTTTGTCTTTTGATTGGCAGCGGCTTCGAAACAAGTTCCGAACGCACTTTTACAGCTTGCCTCTCGATGAAACTTTGAATTATAAACTCTTAAAATAATACTTATTGGTCAAGATATTAAAGGTTGCTTATTTTTATAACACAAGCATCTCTTTTACAGCACCAACATCGGCACGGTGTACCAAACCACTATAAGTAAGGTTACGCTTACGCTTTTTGCTCTTCTTAGTCAAGATATGACTTTTGAAAGCATGCTTACGTTTAATCTTTCCAGATCCTGTAATCGAGAAGCGTTTCTTAGCTCCTGACACTGTTTTTTGCTTAGGCATTTTCTTTAAATAATTAGTATGTGAAACATTATTATGAGAGACACTTATTTTCCGTGAGGCAAGCCTATGCCTTGCAGGAAAAGATTTTCTATTGCATCATCTACTGCAATCTTCCAACCATGCAAGTCTCTTCTTATTATAATTCAATCTTATTCGCAAGAGAAGTTATTCCTCGATAGTTTCAGACTCTTCCTTAGTGGGAGCAGATTTACTCTTCTTTTCGGAAGACTTGGCACTCGATGTAGATTTTTTGGGAGCCAACATCATAAACATACGTTTACCTTCCAAGGAAGGCATATTCTCGACAGTAGCAACATCTTCCAAATCTGTCGCAAAACGGAGTAATAAAACCTCGCCCTGCTCTTTGAATACAATGGAACGCCCTTTGAAGAATACGTAAGCCTTTACCTTAGCTCCGTCAGCGATAAAACTTCGAGCATGTTTTAACTTAAAGTTATAGTCATGATCATCGGTCTGAGGTCCAAAACGAATCTCTTTAATAACAACCTTTACAGCGTTAGACTTCTGCTCTTTGAGCTTCTTCTTCTTTTGATAGATAAATTTTTGGTAATCAATTACCTTACAGACAGGAGGCTTAGCATCCGATACTATTTCTACCAAGTCTAATCCTGCACGCTCTGCCATACGCAAAGCCTCTTGGATGGAATAAATCCCCTGTGGCACATCATCACCAACGATACGGACTTCACGAGCCGTGATCTCCTCGTTTACGCGATGGTGGTCTTTGTTGTTTCTATCGTTATTATACACTAACTAAAGCAATGAGCCGGAGCTCATCGCTCCTTGTTGGTTTACAATCTTTCTTCTTATCACTCAAATTCAAAAGAAAAAGCACGACAAAAAAGAACCCTTTTCATTGGATGAAAAGCCTACTCTTCCTGCCAAGCGTTCATCTCTCTATCGATTTCTTGACAAATCTGCTCTGCAAAGGTAGTCAATTTTATGGAACCTTGGTCTCCTTCGCCCTGTTTTCTTACCGAAACGGTTTGATTTTCGGCTTCTTGCTCGCCTACAATCAGCAAATAGGGAATGCGTTTCAACTCATTATCACGAATCTTGCGACCAATTTTCTCATTACGATCGTCCACAATAGTAGCGATATCATGACGAGACAATTCTGCACGTACTTGGTGAGCATACTCATTGAAACGCTCTCCAATAGGAAGCACTACTACTTGGTCGGGTGCCAACCATAGAGGGAAACGCCCTGCCGTATGCTCAATAAGCACCGCAACAAAACGCTCCATAGAACCGAAAGGAGCTCGGTGAATCATCACAGGGCGATGCTTAGCATTGTCCTCTCCTGTATATTCCAATTCAAAACGCTCGGGCAAGTTATAGTCCACCTGAATGGTACCCAACTGCCAACGGCGACCAATAGCGTCTTTTACCATAAAGTCGAGCTTAGGTCCATAGAAAGCAGCCTCTCCATACTCGATACGTGCGGGCAAGCCCTTTTCCTGACAAGCCTCTACGATAGCTTGCTCGGCACGCTCCCAGTTTTCATCCTTTCCAATGTATTTCTCACGATTTACCTTATCTCGGAGAGAAATTTGCGCCTCAAAGTTTTCAAATTTCAGAGCTTTGAAAATAATGAAAATAATATCCATCACCTTGAGAAATTCCTCTTTTACCTGGTCGGGCGTGCAGAAGATATGGGCATCATCTTGCGTAAAGCCACGCACACGAGTCAATCCATGGAGCTCACCACTCTGCTCATAACGATACACTGTACCAAACTCCGCCAAACGAACGGGCAGATCTCTGTACGAATGAGGTTTGAGACGATATATCTCGCAGTGGTGGGGGCAATTCATAGGCTTCAACATAAACTCCTCTCCCTCCTGCGGAGTGGTAATAGGACGAAAAGAATCTGCCCCATACTTAGCATAGTGTCCCGAAGTTTTGTAAAGCTCTATATTACCAATATGAGGGGTCATAACCTGCTCATATCCAAAGTTCTTTTGAATTTTTTTGAGATAGTCTTCCAACTTCAAACGCAAGCGTGTACCTCGGGGTAACCAAAGAGGGAGACCGACACCAACCGTTTGAGAGAAAGCAAAGAGTTCCAACTCCTTACCAATCTTACGGTGGTCTCGCTTTTTAGCCTCTTCCAATACAGCCAAATAGTCGTCCAACATCTTCTTCTTAGGGAAAGTAATCCCATAGATACGTGTTAGCTGTTTACGCTTCTCATCACCTCTCCAGTAAGCCCCAGCAATGCTAAGGAGCTTTACCGCCTTGATATACCCTGTATGACGAAGGTGAGGACCACGGCACAAATCTGTAAAAGTACCCTGTGAGTAGGTCGTTATGGTACCATCTTCGAGGTCGTTAATCAACTCTATCTTGTAGGTCTGCCCATCTTCAGCAAAGCGTTTGAGTGCATCGCTCTTGGTTATTGAGCAACGTGTTAGCACCTGCTTTTCACGAGCAAGCTCCAACATAAGATTTTCTATCTTGGCAAGGTCTGTTTCCTTTATAACGGCATCGCCTGTATCTATGTCGTAGTAAAATCCGTTCTCTATAGCAGGACCTATACCAAACTGAGTCTGAGGATAGAGTTGCTGGATAGCTTCTGCCATTAAGTGTGCAGAAGTGTGCCAATAGGCGTGCTTACCGCCCTCGTCTTCCCACTTGAGAAGTTTCAGAGAGGCATCTGCTTGTATAGGAGTGTCTAAGTCGACTATTTTATCATTTACTTCTGCGGCTAAAACATCTTCTGCCAAACGAGTACTAATCCCCTCTGCAATTTGATAGGGAGTAATACCTTGTGCATATTCTTTCACCGAGCCATCGGGGAGTGTAATCTTTATCATAAATGACTTCTTTACATCTGTGTATAAAAGAGCTTGTATAGTCTAAAAAATCACACTATACAAGCTCGGCACAAAGGTATATACTTTTCGGCAAAAAGCATTAATGGTTTTGCCCAATACCATGCTACCTTTCGTCAAAAACCATAGAACCTTTTGACAAATACCTTCCATATAAACTAAAAGAAGCTATAAGCACTGAAAAGAAGCGAATTAGAGGAAAGAGAAAAAACTATCTTTGTTATGAGACAAACAAAAGCACGCCTAACACAAGCAACTATCAACTTTCAACATACGGAAGTAAATGAAAACTATGATTGTCAAAAAAATATTTCTTGGGGTATGTACTACTTTGTTCACATTCTCGGGGCTAATAGCTCAAGAAAGAACAGAACTATCGGGTAAGGTCATTGACAAAGAAACACAAGAGCCTCTCTCCTACTGTACTGTTTTTAATAAAGCTAATAACACAGGGTCCATTAGCAATGTGAATGGAGACTTCAAAATTAGTGATGTAAACTATTCTGATACAATTCGGATCTCCATGGTGGGGTATCAAGAGAGGTTTTTGACCCTATCCGATTTTAACAGCAACAGCGTCGTACAAATGTCTCCCAAAACTATTGCGCTGGACGAAGTTGTTGTAAGAAGGTTCGACTTCAAAAAGTATATACCTATTGTCTATGATAGAATAGCAGAAAACTTCCCTGCCAGATACCCAACTTTTGACGGAGTGTATAGGAAACAATTGCTTGAAAATGGCAAATACGTCTTTTTAGGAGAGTGTGCTGTCTCATGTAAAAACACCAAAAAGTTTAGCAATGTACCCAAGGTCGCAATCGGAGAAACCTATGCAACCATAAACAGAACCCACAACGCCAATAAAATCTTCCTAACTCTCAACTCCAACCTCATTTTATATCCCTACTTTCATTTTATTGTTCAGAATAGTAACGAGAGTATAAAATGGGGGTTTAAGGATAAAAAAGTAAATGAAGACGAGTCTTCTGATGTCTATATATTTGCTTATACGAACAGTATTAAGGGAGTAGTTGTCGAGGAGGGAGTTGTACATATAAACGCTTCCGACCATGCGATACTGAGAGTAGATAGAAACTTATACCCCAAGGATAATTTCATCAAACTACCCGAGGAGTGTCGTCTTGTGGACAATAAGATGACAATTATCTATAAGTACAAAAGACTTGAAGACGGGAGTTATGCTTTGAATTATTCAAGAAGTGAGTGGAGGTTTAAGTTCTCAGAGGGAGAAAATGAAATGCGTAGCTATACTCTCACGAATGACTTTTTAGTAACAAACTACAATTCTAAGCAGAGAAAGATTGGGACAAACGCTTCAATAGATCCTTTCAAAATCTCCAAACAGATTAAAATTGTTGATATAGAAGATCTTAAACACTTAATTCCAGATTACAAACTTGAATAATACACAGGACATCCTATTAATAGGAAGCGAAGAAGGTAATAAGTCATTGTGCAATTGTAAGCTACACCAAATTCAGGGAAGCCATAAATTCTCAAGCAAAACTATCCAACATACCTCATATCCCCACCACTACTTTGTAACAACCATTACAAGAACTCTCTTGAAATCCTTCAATAAAAAAGGACTGACCCTAACATAGGCTCAGTCCTTACTCTTACAAAAACTTAACAAGTAGTTTTATAGGTACTATTGCGTAGTACTTACTCTGCATCTTCGGGGATATAGACAATCTCTCCATTTTCTAACTGATAGGCAGTACCAACTCGCTTCCCTTTGCTCCCAGAGCTATTGTCTGTCTCATTGCTGGGAGTAAACTTTTCTATCTTATCCCCCTTTTTGATGAGTAGCTCCATATTATCCTTACCCGGATTTTTCACTATGGTATAGTCTTCCTTGCTAAAAACCTCAGTCATATTGAACTTGGTCACCAAGGCAACCATCAGGGCCAAAGCAAAAACCATAGCTATATCGAAAAGATTCGATACGAGAGAAGATGGGTCTGGCTCCTCTTCACTAAAACGCCTGCGACTCATTGCTTATCGATAGATTCGTTAATATAGTCCAACCAAATAAGGTCTCTGTGGTGGTAATTGCGCAACACGTGAAGAGAAATATAACCCACTGCCGAAGTAAACATACCGATTACCGTGGTAGCAAAGGCAACCTGCATGTTGTACGCCATGCTCTCTATATCGCCCGCAGACAACCCTACCAAAGCAGGCCCCATAGGATGAGAGTACCCATAAGTCCCAATATAGGACCAAACTTACTCAATATCTTGGCACTGCCCAAAGAACCCTCCATGCGGAGTTCATATTCACCGATGAGGAGTTCTCTACGTGTGCGGTCGCTCCCCAAAAGACTTATAAGTGTAGACTCAAAGATGCTATTTTTGTGCAGAAGAGCAGTCTCTTTAACAGCATCTAAATTGATTTTTTCTTCGTTTCTAATCAACTTTCCAAGCGTGTTATTCCGATTGCGATAACCTTGCCACTTACTAAAAAGTGTACCTAACATAAGCAGGGAACGGACAAAAAGGAACAATAGTCCGATAACAACGGGTACCAACAAACCATTGGATACCCAAAACATGGCGTTTGAAATGTAATTCATTACAAATAATAGTTATGATTTAAGTTTCCCTTTTATCACAGAGAGTAGTCGTCTTCCTACGTACCCAATGAAGGCAAAGAGAAATACAGTTAGTAAAAGAAGTCCCACTTGTAGCCAATCTACATCGGCTCCTGTACCTTGCACTCTTGAATCGGGGTGCATAGCCCCTGCCGCAACGACAATGAAGAAGAGAGCCAAAGAGAGTAGTATGCTTAGCTCCTTACTCGTATCGACAGAGAGCATTATGAAGCGCCCAATGAGAGGGGCAAAAAGAGTAATGAGAACAACTAAAGCCGTCAGAGCTAGAGTTACTCCTAAAAAAGAATAACCAGGGAGAACATAAAAGAGCTTTAGTCTTATGTAGAATAGCACGGGGAAGAAGAGAAGTGAGGGAAGCATAGCACTCAAACGCTTATACCACTTGATCGAAGGGGTTTTACCTCTCGTACAGAGGTAGACTACATAGAGCAAGTCTACCATAACAAAGAGCGAAATATCCCTCAGCATATCGGGTGTATAAAGTTGCTCCTGAAGCGTGGTAAGGCTACTATCCATTGCAACGAAGTGCGTCCACATAATGAATAGTAGATAAAACACCGAGTGCCCCCCCCTTACCAAAAAGGAGGAGTGCAAGCCCTCCTCCATGATCCATTTAACAGATCCGAGGAGGGCTATTACTATAAGCAATTCGCTCATTGTCGCTTAGCTCTCTGACGACGATAGATGACAAATACAATTAATAGCAGTACAAGTACCCCGAAAGCTATCGGCAAGAAGAGTTGCGCAGGCTTACGCTCGGTAGGCGTTTGTGCCTCTTGCTCCTCTTTCTTAAGCACCTGTCCTTTGCTCTTATCAGTAGCAGAGACTTCTCTCACCTTCTTGATAGAAGAGCTATACTGCTGTTGTTGTTCTTGTGGCAACTTATTCTGGATAAAGTTTCTCAACGAAGCATTATCGCACACAAAACCACTACATCCAGCCCCATGCTCTGCCATCACCTCGGCATGCATCTTAGCCAACTCGGCAAGTTGTTCTGGCGAAGCAGCCCAAAGACCCTTACGAGCAGTTTCGAGCATCACAGCAGTCATCTCTTGCAGAGCAGCAGGGTTATTCTCTTCAAAGAACTCACGGATGCCAAGATTTTGTTCATCTTTTATATACGTATCGTATATATCATCCCAAAGCTCCTTGTCGATGAGAGCAGGCTTCATCACATTCCATCCATAAGTATTGCGGATAGTTTCTGCCAATGCATTGGCAGCACCTTGACCACCCTTGGTAACCTCTTTGATGTAAGTAGGATTTAAGATCGTGGTACGTGCCTCTACTCCTACAGCCTGCTTAATCTCCTGTACTCGAGTACGATGGTGATTGCGCAAGTCATTGAAATATCCCTCTGGATCTTTACCTGTAACATGACGCACTGCAAGGGTCAAACCTCCCATAAACTCATACACGTGGTCGAGACTCAATGCACCCCAACTATTGCTTTGTCTGGGTTGTACTACCGCATCTACATTCTGAAGAGCAGCCTCGAACAAACCTTCTTGGAAGTCGCCCCAATTACCCTCCATACCATAGATAGCTCCCATGTTGTTAAGATATACATTGGCAACTTCCGATTCTTTCTCCCACTTGTCGCCACTCTCTACCATACCTTGGATGCCAGTTCCGTAGTTTCCATTCACTCCACCAAAAACTCGTTGAGTTGAAAGACTACGAGCCTGATTGGGCGAAAGTCCTCTATCTAGCAATACACGCTCTGCATCTATCGCTCCGTTAGCCACCTCATTATCCTTTTCATCGGTTGCTTTGGCAGCCAAATCAACAGCCTTTTGAATGAGATAGAGGCGAGAAGCTGCCAAATCTCTCAACTGACCAGAAGTTTGCACCACTACATCGACACGCTTACGACCCAACTCTTCTCTGGGAACGAGACGAATATCTCGCACTCTACCCATAGGATCTCTTACTGGCTCACAGCCTAACAAATAGATAATCTCGGCAATAGTAGCCCCTTCACTCTCAATAAAGCTACTACTCCATAAAGTGAAACTTACTTTTTGAGGTAACTCTCCATTGTGACGAGCTGCATAGTCAGCAAGCATATCTTCGGCCAACTTACGTCCTTTATCCCAAGCAGCTTTCGTGGGAGTCTCTTCCGCATTGATTGAGTAGAGGTTACGTCCCGTAGGTAAAGTTTCAGGATTAGCAATATAGTCTCCACCAGGCGAGGGCTCTGTGTAACCTCCATTCAAAGCATTTACAATACCATCTAACTCTAAACCTGGGCTGGTGGTAAGATATTTCTGGTATAGTTTAACTGAAAGAATAGTGCGTTTAAGAGTAGCTACTGCAAGTGCAAAATCTCTATCTCTATCACTCATAGGGGGCATACCCATGCCCATAGGGTGTCCTCCTCCGATAGAAGCAGGTTTAGCCCCTGTATTAACCTTCTTTTCTGTGTCCATCTTTTGAGGGTGTCCCTTTTGCGTCATTGATTTTCCCGCATCTGCCTTTTGAGTAGCTTCGGTCTTACCATCGGCATTATCGGATTTCGCAGTCTCTTTATCAGACTTAGAAGACTTCGGAATCCACGATGGATGTCCTCCTCCAGCACTCTTTTTAGCCTTCTTTGAAGAGGTCCTAGGCATCATAGCAGCCATTCCCGTAGCATTCCGCCACCACCACTCATCATACTGCGCATCATATTATTCATCTGCGCTTGCTTGTCCAATTGTTCAAGCAATACATTAGCACGCTCTAACTCCTCTTTAGTTACTCCCAAAGTTTGGAGAGCAACATCTACATTCACAGTAGTTGTATTGATAGCTTGACGTACAAAACGCTCGGCAGGAGCACGGTAGAGACGAGAGAAAAGACGTTCACTATCCTGTTGCTTCTGCGTATAGCGTCCTCTCTCTCTATCCAAAGCGGCGAGCGAATAAGCAATAGGGTCTGTAGCAATGTGTACTACCGAAGAGAATATCTTCTCTGGCATAAAGGGGACACCTGTAACGTACATACCACCAGGGATTTTGCTCACCGCCAACTCTTCGGCAAAGTTGCTGAGTTGCTCTATTTCAAGCCGAGTCCAAGGCTTATCCTTTATAGAGTCTAAACGAAGATCTCTGTGATAACCCATCTTGATAGCCTTCTCTTTTATTTGTAGAGAAAGAGCATCATCATCACTTTCGTTACCTAGATAAGTATCGGTCATAGTCAATAAGTCGCCCACAGTACCACGCATACGAGTCTCGATGAAAGGAGGAGCCAGATACGATACTGTTTGAGCATAACTACGACGCTTAGCAATCATTCCCTCACCGATATTGGCTATCGTATAGTAGTAGGTATGGGGGAGGTCATTCACCAATCGATCAGTCCAGTCTTCGCTTGAGAGAGCTATTTGCTTACCATTGATGAACTCCAAGCTACCATGTGTTCCAAAGTGCATCATAGCATCGGCCTTAAAACCTTTTTGAGTCCAAAGGTAAGAAGCTACATAGGGATAGGGAGGTACAGGATTGGAGCCATGAACAGCACTAAAGTCATTGGCACCCACACCTTGCCCTGGTTGAGGAAGTAGGACAACATTACCAAAAGGAACGGCGGTAACGGCAATTCCCTCCACTCCATCCTTTTCCATAGAGTAAAATCTTCCTGGGGCAGCTCCATAGTGCTGAGCAAGTAACTCTATTTGCGCAGGTGTAAGCACAGCTTTCATCCAACTATTAAGAGAGTCGGTAGAGACAAATTGAGGATACCCCTTCTTTATGAAATCGGTCAAAGCACCCTCTGCATAGCTATTGAAAAGAGCTCCACGATCCATAATCATACGCTCAAACTCCTTTTCACTATCAGGTAAGCCTGTTACCGTATATCCCTCTTGACGCAGTCGTTTCATAACATTATACAGAGAGGGAAGCGTCTCTATCCCCTGTGCCACAAGACTATTCTGTCCAGGACCTTTGAAATAATATATCGCCAAACGCTTGTCTTTATTAGGCTTTTTCTGCAAGTTTATGTAACGATTGATTAGACTCGTGAATACTTCCATACGTCCGGGAATGGTATGGAATAGTTGTAAACCCGTTTTCTCATCCTCTTCCAAAGCGATAAGAGCAAATGGAATTATTGCACCATCTATCTCGGGGACCGATACGCTCTGCGAGAGGAATCCTCCCTGCATACCCTGCTTATCCTCTTCCCAAGCCTTACGGAGTGTGGCAATAGTCATGGGAGTAATAATGGGGATATTACGCTCTTTAAGCCACTGCTCCATAGAGCCATCTTGCCCTACAATGAGTTTTCCATGGGGTAAATAAAGAAGTACAGAAGGATCTATCTTCTTCAAATGCTCCAGACGGCTTGTGCCCGAGGAAAAAGGATAGACATTTAGTCCCGACTGCTCCAGAGAGGCAACCATCTCATCAATATGCTCTCTATTAGAGTTGATAGGAGAAGCAAAACTGATGAGTACCGCTACATTAGGAGCTCCAGGCTTATATCCATTGTTTTTGTAGTACTCTTGATATTCTTCGAAAGAATTAAAAATATCTTCGTCTGTCTTCCCAAAATAGATATTGCCTGAATAAACTATAGGATTGTCTACCTTCCCCTCTCTAAGTTTTTTACCTAAAATATTCTGACGAATATAGTTAAAACCCGATCTATAGTTTTTAGCCCCTCCATTTCCAAAATAGGAGCCTATGAGCTCTGCATCGGCATCTTCCAAAGAAGATATATCATTGTCTGGATTAGTAGGCATCAATACGTGTACTCCTACACTACCCTTCTCTTGTAGACGAAGTAACTCTTGACGCTCCTCTTCGCTCCAACGAGCACCCATACCAAACGCCAAGACAAAGTCATAGTTTTTCAATTTGGAAAAGTTGTCTTCACTCCGAACCGATACATTCTTAGCATCCGACGAACTTATAGCCCTTGCCAACATAAACTGCGGAAAGTTTACGAGAGCCACCCTCGTAGGACGAGGCCAAAACAGTGCTGCAAGCACCGCTACCAGGATTACTCCTAATAGCGGCAGTGCATATCGCTTTATTTTCTTATTCATATTATCTAAACATTAAAAGTGTACTCTGAAAGTAGCACTATAGACACGACCTGGAGAAACAGGAGTATTTACGTAAATACGGTTGGGCACAAAGTTTAAGAGGTTATCTATACCCAAATTCAAGCTATAGTGTTTGAGAAAGCGTTGCTCCAAAGAAAGGCGTCCATAGAAATAACCTGGGAAATTAAGTTTTTCCACATCCCCTTTTTCATTAAACTGCGCTGCAGTGAAAGAGGAGAGATAACGTACAGAAAGATTGGCAGAAACACCATAGTTTGCAGAGTAATATTTATCGTAAGTAATAGCTCCTAAAGCAGAAAAAGGACGTGTGTCATAGATAGCTATCCTCTCTCCCTTGGCATTACGCACATAACGCCTATCATTAGTGTAAGTACCCGAAAGTCTCACTCCAAAACCCAATGGGAGAGAGATATGAGACTGCAACTCCGCTCCAAACACACGACTATTGCCTGGGATATTTGAATAAATATAATTGCTCTCTTTAGTAGCTGTATTAACAGTATTCTTCAAGGCAATGCGACTGTACACATTGTTGTAGAATACATTTGCCATAACACTAACATGACTCCACTTACCTTCGGCAGAAAGAGAGAACATACGGCTCTTCTCAGGCTTAAGGTCAGGATTACCCAAGATATAGAAAGGCTGGTGGTTGAAGAAGAAGAATTGCTCCTGTAGCGTTGGAGCTCGGTAGCCTTCTGAATAGGACAATCGATAAGAAAGATGTCCATCGGGCTTATACATAATAGAGGCTCTGGAAGTATAGTGCGCACCAAAACCAGAGTGAAGGTCTAAACGACCACCATAATTCAAAGTCAAAGTAGGTATCAATTGATAAACTCCTTGACCATAGAATATACAGTTACGTACATACTGCTTCTTACCCTGAGTGGGAGAAAGGAAACGATCTGAAGCCACTGCATCGTGAATATACTCTACCCCAGTGTTGATGTAACGCTCAGGAGTCCACTCATAGTTGAACTGCGCACGCAGGTGGTGCATCTGCTCAGTAAAGATGTGGCTACGCTCCTTATCGGCTGTCTGTACGAAAATAGTATCTCTCAAGTAGTTATTGTAGTGATAAGAGAAGTCTGTACTTGCTCTATCTGATATTTTCCACTGAGCTCCTGCAATAACATCGTAAGAATCATAAGCAAAATCTATCTTATCGGACCACTGTTGCTTACGAATGTTGGCACGACCCGTAAGAGAGAATTGGAGATTCTCATTGGGTTTTAGGGTTAGCTTCTCACTCAAAGTCCAAGCCTTATTCCCCGCAACATTAATACCTTGCCCATCTTCTCCTAGAAACTCATACGAACGATCTGTTCTGTACTGCACACCTGTTTGGGAGGCAAGCATTCCTTTCTTTAACCCCAAAGACAGATCGTATTTCTGTCCCAAACGAGAGTCTATACGAGCAGAAGTTACCAAACGGAAAGGCTCTCTTGCACTACGAGTAATAATATTAACAACCCCTCCGATAGCATTCGAACCATACAAAGCAGAAGCAGCTCCACGGAGCACCTCTATACGCTCTATATCATCAGGATTGATACGTTCAAAATCAACCGTATTACCAGCCCCAGTTGTAACCAACTCGCCATCTACAAGAAAGAGCAAAGCTGTTCCATTGAAGCCTTGCATCATAATTTTGTCTTGAGGACCATGCTTACTAAACTCTACCCCAGGCAGTACATACTGCATCAAATCCATAAAGTTCTGAGGAGCTAAAATCTTTATCTCCTTGGCCTTTATAACACGTACCGGGATAGGTTCATTCTTCAATAAACGTGGAGTACGGGTACCTGTTACCACCACATTGTCCAATGAATTTTCACGACAAATAGTCGTATCTCTATCTATATATTTTTTGTCTTGAGCAAAAACAAAACCTACGCTCGAAGCAAGTAAAAGAAGCAGGCTCACAAAAGCCTGCTTCATAATATTCTGATTCATATCTACAAAATGTATTTCTGACAGAAGTCTTTTAACGTAAAAGAGTAATCACTATCTACATTGAATATCACTTTACAGGATATTCATAGGAGAAGGTAACATAACCTGGCTTTATTTTCGCATCAAAGAAATCTGTCAACTTAATGCGTGCTACTGATCCATCAGCCAACTTAACAAAGTAAATATCGTAGCTATACTTATATGCGGGACCCATCACCATAGTTACATCAACCCAACCTCCAACAGGCAAACCTCCTTTTTTCTTACCAGAGATAACCTCATTGAGTCCTTGTCTCTCTATTTTAGAGGCATGATTTCCTCCACCAGGGTTAAAAGAAACGGTTACGTCTGCTTCAACATCAGCCATCCAACCCTCCGCAGGAGCGTTTCCAGCATCCTTCAAAGGTGTTTTCTTCTTACTCTTAATATTAGCCTTAACAGCTGCTCCCTTACCCTTGCCACTAAAGCCTCCATTGAGACGAACATCATAGCGGTGGAAAGCAATATCCCAATTAAGATCTTCCTTGGGATTTGTTACATTAACTACTTCTCCCTTTTTCAAAGAAACATACACCCACTTAGCATAATCGGTTGCATCAATGGTCATTGTCTTTGCAATCATTTTCTGCTCCTGTGGCTTTTGGGGATCAGGATTAGGGTTATTAGGTTCTTGTTTAGGTTTACAAGAAGTAAAGGCTATCGCCATCGCAGCAAAGGCACAAGAGGCCCATGTAACAAGTTTTTTCATAAGGATGCGTATTTTTATTTGTTTTGATTGTATTATCAATTCCACCGCAAAATTCATACTTCTAACAATAGTCAGCAATACCAACTCTTTGGTATTTTCCCACAAGAGATACAAACATAATGGTATATAACTTTTAGCTTCCTTTCTTTACGAACTATTAGGGGTAGAGTTCTTTATACCAACAAAACAAAGTCTCACAAAACCCGTAAAAAGACTTTTTAAGTGCATGCAGCAATCTCATAACAACCTCTGAAAAACACACGATACCGTTTTCTTGTAAAAGTCTCTAACAATAATACTCCTCCACAATATAGAAGAAAAACTTTCAACGAAAAGATAAAAAGAAAAACCTCCTCTTCTCTAAAAGAAAAGGAGGCTTTTGATGAGCGCTAAACTCTTACAAGAGTATTACTCTGCATTAAGAGTAACTCGACGGAAAGCATCTACTGTAAGCGTTTTGCTCGCTGTACGCAAATAGGTCTCTATATCCATCTTGTTATCCTTTATAAAGGCTTGACGAAGAAGTGTATTTTCCTTGAAATACTTTTGCAATGATCCTTGAGCAATACGATCCAAAAGATTTTCAGGTTTACCCTCTTCATGAGCTTTTTCACGTGCTACGCGAAGCTCTTCCTCTACAATGTTTTGAGGCACTTCTTCTTCGCGGATGGCAACAGGATTCATAGATGCCACCTGCATAGTAATATCACGTGCCATTTGCTCCTCAATAGCTTCATTGAAAGAAGCTACAACAGCTAATTTGTTTCCGGGATGGATGTAAGACATAGTGTAGGGAGACTTAACGAACTCATAAGACCCCAACTCCATCTTCTCTCCAGTAGTACCCACACGATCTGTGATGTGATCAGCAACAGGACGACCGTCTCCAAGAGGAAGCTGAAGAAGAGCTTCTTTATTGGCGGGTTTTTCCTTCATCGCCACATCAAGGATATCTTGTGTAAGCTTAATATGACCTTCGTTTTTTGCCACAAAGTCTGTTTCGCATTGGAGAGAAACCACAGCGGCAAAACCTTCTGTGTGAGCTGCCAATACGCAACCCTCTGCCGCTTCACGATCGGAACGCTTAGCTGCAACAGCCTTACCCTTGGTACGTATAATCTCCATTGCCTTATCAAAGTCTCCATTAGACTCTTCAAGAGCATGCTTACAGTCTGTGAGTCCTGCGCCACTCATTTTGCGCAGTTTTGCAATATCTTGGATTGAAATAGCCATGACTTTTGTCTTTTAATTTAGAGTAATTATTCTGCAACTTCGGCAGGAGCTTCTTCGGCGGATGTCTCTGGAGCTACAGCTTCAGTAGCCTCTGATGCAGCCCCCTCTATGTCACGAACGCGCTCACGACGTGCACCTGTACGAGCACGACGACCCGAACGAGCTGCTCCATCTTGATTAGCCTCTTCTTCTTCTGCGTTAGCATTTTGAGCCTTGTACTCTACAAGACCTTCGCTAATAGCACTACACATAGCGCCAACGATGAGTTGTACCGCATCTTTAGAATCGTCGTTTGCAGGGATAACATAGTCCACCAACTTAGGATCGGCATTAGTATCCACGATAGCAAACACAGGTATTCCAAGGCGAGTAGCCTCACGAACAGCGATGTGTTCCTTAGTAATATCTACTACGAAGAGAGCAGATGGGAGGCGGGTCATGTCTTGGATAGAGCCGAGGTTCTTCTCCAATTTAGCACGCTGACGCTCTATCTGAAGCTTTTCACGCTTAGAAAGATTGTTGTAGGTACCATCCTCTTTCATTTTGTCGATTTGCGACATCTTCTTAACTGCCTTACGGATAGTAGGGAAGTTGGTAAGCATACCTGCAGGCCAACGCTCTATAACATAAGGCATGCCAATAGATTTAGCAAGCTCTTCAACAGGCTCTCTAACCTGCTTTTTGGTAGCAACGAAGAGTACCTTCTTTCCGTTGCGTGCCATATTTTTGATAATCTCAGCTGACTCCTCTACTTTGGCAACTGTCTTGTGGAGATCGATAATATGGGTGTTATTACGCTCCATGAAAATATAGGGAGCCATTGCAGGGTTCCACTTACGAGGTTGGTGTCCAAAGTGAGCACCTGCTTTGAGCAATTGTTCGAATGAAATCGATGCCATAATGTTTGTTTTGTTTACGTTCTTAACTGTTTAACCATTGATTTTGCAACCTCTTGGTAGAGAAATCTTTTACCTTTCCATCCAAGGGATTTAGATACTAAACACGAATAATCGCCTTTGGCATCCGACAGCAGTAGTATAAATAGTACTGAATATCGAGTAAGGAGATTAACGTTTACTGAATTGGAATCTCTTACGAGCTTTAGGACGACCTGGTTTCTTACGTTCTACCACACGAGCATCACGAGTCATGAAGCCAGCGGCACGTAGAGCAGCCTTGTCCTCAGGATTGATTTTAACAAGAGCACGAGCAATAGCCAAACGAGCAGCCTCGCTCTGTCCCTTAAAACCACCTCCTCTAAGATTGATTTTAATATCGTACTTCTCAACCACCTCCAATTTTGCGAGAGGTTGACGAACCACGTACTGCAAAATACTTGAAGGGAAGTAGTTAGTCAAATCTTTCTTATTGATTGTTATCTTGCCGGTACCTTCTGTTAGATACACGCGCGCAATGGCGCATTTGCGACGGCCTAATGCATTAATTTGTTCCATCGTTGGGCAACTTATTTAAGCGTATTGATATCAATTAAACGAGGTTGTTGCGCTTCGTGCTTATGCTCTGTACCTTCATACACATAAAGGTTACCAAGCAACTTGTCACCAAGTTTATTTTTGGGCAACATACCCTTTACAACTTTACGGAAGAGGCGATCACTCCCCTTCTTTTGAAGATCTCTTGGAGAGAATTCACGTTGTCCCCCAGGGAAACCGCTGTACTTGAGATAAACACGATCGTCCCACTTCTTGCCCGTAAGCATAATCTTTTCGGCATTGATAACAATTACATTGTCACCACAATCTACGTGAGGAGTAAAGCTGGGTTTGTACTTACCACGCAATAGCTTTGCAATCTTTGAGCACAAACGACCCAAGGTTTGCCCCTCGGCATCTACAAGAACCCATTCCTTGGCTGCAGTTGCCTTATTCGCCGATACTGTCTTGTAACTTAAAGTATTCACTTCTTTATTTTTTTCTTTGTTATACACACTCGCCTCTGAGCCTTCCTCTATAGCGTCCGAGCTTCCTTGTCACCCACTACACATCGGGTTGGACACCCCAACACATAGTACAAGAGCTTCGAACAGAGCAATACCAACAGAAGCACTTTTATCACTTATTGATAATAATCAGCCGAGCAAAGGTACTACAAATTTCCGTAACAACATCACATCAATCTCTTTTAGTCAGAAAACAAGAGTGTTACTATGAGTTCAAAAGGCATAATGGGTTCAATAGTTTGCACGGAAGGTAATAAGAAAAAGGTATAATGGTTTGAGGCAAAACCATTATACCTTTGAGATGAATAGATAAAAGAGTGCCAAAAACCCTCTAAAAGGAAATCTCCGTAGAGAGGGTATCAGTTTTCGTGAAAGAAATGAGACAAAAGATCTCTCGCTTTCGCTACTTTTTCCAGTGAGGTAACATACAGCGAGCCATCAGCATTGGCACCCATGTCAATATCAGGACGATCAAAAAGCAAGGGCGAGGGAGTAGTAGAACGGAAAGAGCCGTGAAACATACGCACTCCTGTACGACTCGCGATCTCTTCTATATTGTCAGGAGTAACTCCCCCTCCACATTGAATACCTATACGTTGTCCCGCTTGCTCGGTCAGCTCTTTTAGAAGAGATGCTCCCTGCAACACAGTAGGAGCGCACCCCGACGTAAGAACCCGACGGAAGCCTTTTTCGATGAGGGTTTCCAAAAGTTCTTTGGGATGCTGAGCCACATCGAATGCCCTATGAAAAGTACAGGGAAGTCCATCCGCAGCCTCAAGCAAACGACTATTTGCATCGTAGTCATAAGAACCTTGAGGAGTAAGAGCCCCAAAGACAAATCCATCCGCTCCCACCCTACATGCCGCTCTAATGTCTCGACACATCTCTTCAACCTCGGAAGGGGTATAGACAAAATGCCCCTCACGAAGTCGGATAAGTACATAGACATCTAACTCTACTGAAGAGCAAACTCGCTCTATACAAGCTATTGATGGAGTTATCCCCCCTATTGCCAAAGCAGCACATAGTTCCACACGGCAAGCACCACCTTGCTGGGCTATCATAGCTCCCTCAGCAGAGGGTACGCATATTTCCAATTCGTATTTCATCCCATTCTCAAAGTGTTAGGGCATTACATAGGGCAGAAGATAGGAGTAAGCTACCCCCTTATAGAGTACTACGGCTACTATCCAAGAGTGTTTAAAGGGGAGGGAGGGCACGGCAAACTCCTCTATCTTATAGTTTACAGCCGACGTAAAGAAACGAGTTCCTTCCAAACTGTACAGATTGAGATGAACATCTCCTTCTGGCAACTCGGGCAGAGTAAGCCTTAAACGCCCACCCATAAAAGCGATGGAGGGCATATCCCAACGATTGGGAGTATTGTTACCTACTTCGTCAAGCGGAAGGGTCAAAAGGTCCATCCAATAATTTCCTCTATAATAGAGATTAGAGGGAAGCTCCGAACTATTATTAGGGAGCCATCTATTGCCCACTAAGGGGCTTTTCACCCAGGCTGAATGCGCATTTTGCTCAGAAGATCTCATGCGAACAATGGGTAGCATGCCTCCCTCTTCGCCTTTTTCCATAGCCTCTACCCCGACATATAGGTAGTATTCTTGGGTAATAAGACCTCTTCATTAAGAGGAACAAAGAACTCTATAATTCCTCCGATAGTGCGCTCTTGCCCCTCATCAGCTGGGTCCCAGTATTTATACACAGGATGCTTGATCTCTTGAGTGTAGAGAGTAGAAATGGGACCGTGCTCATCACCTGCCATAATGAGTAACTTATTACGATTAAACACGGTGGAGGGAGAGGCTACAATCATCACCCCCAACAAGCGACTGCTATCCTTTAGAATGTATTGAGAGGCAAGAGCCGTTACTTCCTCCAATTTGCCATTGGTTTGCTCTATATCATCTCTCGAAAGAGAGTACAAGTTATTAGATAGTCGCTGAGGAGACTTAGGAGCATAGGGGTCTAAACCAGAACAGGTCTTCTCTTTCGTATTCTTAGGGTCGAGATATAGAGCAAGTCCCCCCAAAGGGACACTCTCGGGCGACCAACAGAGACTAATGGCATAATAGTAATCATTAAACGGGCTATGACAATAGGAATTTCCCCCCGTAAGAGCGCCAATAATCAAGTTCTTGTTGTCGTACAGAGGTGAGCCTGACGAACCTGGAGCAGTGGTGCCTATATCCCATTTATTAATTTTCCAATGGACATTATTCCACTGCATAGAACCTGCAGCAAAAGAGGCTAACTGCACTTTTTCCTTTACTTGATTGTATCGAGTAACCGAGGCGGCTGGGTGGTGTAAGCCTACATAGGGAGGTTGATGCTCTCCTGCATTCCAACCCGAAAAATAAGGACGGTAAGAAGCTGGTATACCACAACGTTCGCCCCCTTGAGTATCCTGTACCCCTGTTATACGGAGTAGGCACAGGTCGTGGTCTTCGTCCCAAGCAACGATAGTAGCACCGGAGAGCGACTGTTCTTCCGTACCGCGCACCAAGCGATTACCCACAGGACTGCGGAAGTTAAAGAAGAAAATAGTCTGACGAGCCGATTCATCTCGGTACTCTTTATCATTTGGGAAACGAAAAGAGCCATTCATGCAATGCGCTGCCGTAAGCACATAGGCAGTACCATCCTGCGCACTATTATTGATTAAAGCACCCGAGCATACACTTCTACCTCTCACAATAAGAAGCACCTGACTACGACTAATCTCTTCGACCTCTTGATGCTCTATGACATTAGGAGCACAAGAATATCCTCCAGAGAACCAAGGTTCTCCCGGCGTATAAACTCCGTTTGTAGGGTCTTGGACGATATTTCTAAAACAGTAGGAGATAGAGCCGATGGTCAAGTCAGGGAGAGAAAAGTCATTGGCGGGTGCCTCATAATGCACGATAATGCGCTCTCCTCGCACAGGGGCAACAGCCAAACATGCCTCCTCGGTATTGTTATGCGCTCCAAAAGCCCCCTTCATTTCGCCCGTAGAGGGAGAAAAAAGATATAGACAAGCTCCTTCAGGCAAGTGAAAACGAGAGAAAAAGAGCTGTAACCCTCGTGCTCCTGGACTCTCCAAGACAAGCTGCCATACTAAGTTATTACTCTCTCCTACCGATCGAGTTCCGCTGTTCTCAGGGGTAATATGTACCTCTTGAGGTATCCCTATCGTATAGGTATTGCGAAAGCCATCGCCACTCGCCTCCATCCATTGAGCAATTTGCTTTTGCGAAGGAGGGGTGATAGTTACAACGGAAAGAGAGGTGGAAGCATTGCGCAGTTGAGAGAGATTGATATTGGGTACTCCTCCTTTAGAAAGTTGGGCTTGCAAACCCTTTGGAGTGGTAAACAACAGCGCAATAAAAAGGGATAGTAAACCTATTTGTTTCATTTGCTTAAAGATTGTCTTGTAGGTATATGTGCCAAAATTACAATTTATATTGCGACCACCACATAACGCATTGGGAGAATAAGCCCATACAAAACTCCCTATGAGCAAACAGACAAGCTGCTCTTCGGAACAGCATGCCATGAATTTAGACATTGAAAAAAGTCTTTTCAACAAAGTATTATTCTCTTCTTTTCGACACAAAAAATTGTCACGCAAAGAGTTCTAAAATCATTTTTGAAGTAGCTCTCACAAGTCACTCTGGGAGCAACCTATAGAGTTGTTCTCGTTAAGGGGCAAGTTAGACACGTCAACGACCTCTTTTACATATGTCACCTATGTGGCAACCTTTTGTTTCACTCTCCGACGGATAAACAAAAAAAGAGAAAAGTGTCCCCGAAGAACTATCGGAAACACTTTGGCATTACTACCTAATTATCTACTACAATCTCTCTGTTCGGGTAGTCCTCCTCTGAGACAATGTCGTAGCCTCCTCTCCAAGACAACCCCACGTAACCTCTCGAAACAAAGTCCCTGCCCTCACAACGAACGAGCGTAAGCCTTTAGGTAATCGACCACCATTCTGTGGCGCTCATCCCTGACCTCTCGTTCTATCGAGGCGAGGCGTTGCCATGCTTGTAGGGAAAAATCAATCTGGTAATTATCATCCATAGGCACTCTTTATTGGGTAAAACTTACTTCTCGCAACAAAAGAAAAAATCCTCCTTGCTTTAATCACTCTACTTAGTAAACGCATCAACACGTTCTTTTAGTACACTTCAAAAAATAACCTCCCAACTTATTCCAGTCGGGAGGCTATTCAAGAGTTAATCTACAACGTATCAGTACGAAGGATTAGCGATACAACCCACAACTACTGCATTGTTCGCGTATTTGCGTAAAGAAATCGTTCCCTTTATCGTCCACTAAAATGAAAGCAGGGAAGTCCACAACATCTATTTTCCATATTGCCTCCATCCCCAACTCTGGATATTCTAAACACTCTACGTGCTTAATACTCTCCTGAGCCAATACAGCAGCAGGGCCTCCGATACTACCTAAATAGAACCCTCCAAACTCCTTACAAGCATCGGTTACCTCTTTACTTCGGTTGCCCTTGGCAATCATAATCATACTCCCCCCCTGCTCTTGGAAAAGACGTACATAGCTATCCATACGCCCTGCCGTCGTGGGGCCAAAACTTCCACTCGGCATACCCTCAGGGGTTTTGGAAGGACCAGCATAATAGATGGGGTGATTTTTGACATAGTCAGGCAAACCTTCGCCTCGGTCAATGCGCTCTTTCAGCTTGGCATGGGCAATATCTCGTCCAACAATGATAGTACCGTAAGAGAAAGACGGGTAGAAACGGGATACTGCGACAACTCCTTTCTAATCTCATCCATTGGACGATTGAGGTCTACACGCACCACTTGTCCCTCCAAAGCTGTTGTGCGGAGCGAAGCGGGAATAAGACGTCCGGGATTAGTTTCCAAACGCTCTATCCAGATCCCCTCCTTATTGATTTTTGCCTTGATATTACGGTCTGCCGAGCAACTCACACCCATACCCACAGGACAAGAAGCTCCGTGGCGAGGCAAACGTATAACTCTGACATCGTGAGCGAAATACTTCCCTCCAAATTGAGCTCCGAAACCTATCTTGTAAGCCTCCTCTAAAAGTTGTTGCTCTAACTCTACATCGCGGAAAGCACGTCCATATGCATTGCCCGATGTGGGAAGAGCATCGTAGTATTTGGTCGAAGCTAACTTAACGGTCTTCAGGTTCATCTCAGCAGAAGTACCTCCAATAACAAAAGCAATATGGTAAGGCGGACAAGCTGCAGTACCCAAAGAACGCATTTTTTCTACCATAAAGGGGAGCAATTTCTCTGGTGTAATGAGGGCTTTTGTTTCCTGATAAAGGAATGTTTTGTTAGCCGATCCTCCCCCCTTAGCTACACACAGGAAGTTATACTCATCGCCATCTACCGCCATCAAATCAATTTGTGCAGGCAGGTTAGTCCCCGTATTCACTTCCTTATACATATCCAATGGAGCATTTTGAGAGTAGCGTAGATTATCTTCCGTATAGGTATCGAAAATACCATGCGAAAGAGCCTCTTCATCACCTCCGCCCGTATAGACATTTTGCCCCTTCTTGCCCAAAACTATGGCTGTACCTGTGTCTTGGCAGAAAGGCAACTTGCCCAAGGAAGAGATCTCGGCATTGCGTAAAAAGGTCAGAGCAACGAACTTATCGTTCTCACTTGACTCAGGGTCATGTAATATCTGTGCTACCTGCTCTTGATGCTCTGGACGCAAATAAAAAGAAACATCGTGAAACGCTGTACGAGCCAAAAGACGCAAAGCCTCTGGTTCTACTACGAGTATCTCTCGTCCTCTAAATATTTCTGTATGAACATAATCACTGGTTAAATGATAGTACTCTGTCGTATCCTTTCCCAGTGCGAACATCTGCTGATAAACAAATTCTTTCTTTTCCATTTCCTTTACTCTTTCAATCTATTATTCTGACGAACGAAAATACAAAAAATAGACTTGCCAATGGATATAGCTACAGATAGCTACCTCAGCAAGTCTATTACGGCGGGAATAACGATACGTTAGCGCATCTCTTTAAGTTCTTGCTGGAGCACCTTACGAGCAAAAAATATTCTACTCTTAACCGTACCGATAGGAATATCTAAATGCTCGGCAATCTCTGCATACTTATAGCCACTTAGATACATCGAGAAGGGGACTCTTATATGTCCACTTAAACGGTTTACCGCTCCATAAATCTCCTTAATATTATAAGAGCCATCAGGGGTAGAGTAACCTCCACTTACAGAAACAGGCACATTAGCTATATCTACATTGGAGTCTATCAATCGTCTTTGACGATCCAATCGATCTCTGTTATTAAGGTATATGTTATACATTATAGTCATCATCCACCCTTTGAAGTTTGCATTCTCAACATATTTATCTACGTTTTTAAGCGCACGAAGGGTAGTATCTTGAATTAGGTCATCAGCATCGTTTACATCTCTCGTTAGTTTCAACGCATAACGACGAAGATTACCCTGTATATCTAAAAGATTTTCTCTAAATTGTATCGCATTCATAGTTATCCACTTACTATTTCCTAATTCAATATCCATAGAGATTTTGGATTAAGATTCGATAGCGAAGATAGACCACAAAAAGGACAAAAACAATAGATATAACCATTTATCACATAGATTTTATCTATCCTCAGAACATTAAAGCGTCTGCATATAGGCTAAAAATCGGCTCTCGAGAGTGGGACGAGTAAGCAATAAAATCCCTCCAATCAATGCTCCCTTTGCGTTCGACTTCGGGGGATAAGAACGAGAAATAGCTTCATACTCTCTCAAAGCCAAAGAAGGTTGAGAATAGGATTGGATAACCATTTTATAAGAGCAACCTTGCTCTCCGTACCTCTCATATAACAGATGTGCCAAAAGCCCCATAGTACTACGCACATTAATCTCGACAGAAGGATGCAAAAGCTCTTTGCCCCCATCCCCAACTCTGTAGAGAAGCATATCAACCCCAACAGGACCTTGATAATAGGGGGCTATATGCTTTTGAATAAAATCTTGGTGTGCAACAATTACCTCCTGTAATTGAGACTCTCCTATACGCTCTGACAAATCTCTCCAAAGAATATCAGGATGCTCTAGATGATTGTAGAGATAACGAAATTTTTTCGTCTCGAAATGCGACAACCCGACAAAAGAGACTCTTCCCGCCTCCCCCACTACATACTCAATAGCATAATCTGCCGATTTGTTCAAAAAGGGCTCTATGGTCAATTGTTTATGAGTATTCAAAAGAAGACAAAGCTGCTTCCTGCTTTGTTCGCTCAGTGGAAATTGGAAAAGTTGCACCCCTCGTCCCGAAGAGGTATAAGGAAGTTTAACAACTATATGGCTCGATGTACCAAAAGAGGTTATAGCCTCTTCGATTTCAGCATAAGAAGAACAAATAATCGGTACAAGATGAGCATACTCTGATGACATAGAGTGCAATAGCAGAGAGGCTTGTGTGCGGTCAAAAAGACAGGAGGGATAAATAATATCCTCGGGTAGAAGCAGACCATTAGGAAATAGAGATGCTTTTCGAACAAAGAAGCGAATCAACGTTGGCTCTGGAGCCCAAAGATGCAACTCTAAAGGTTCAGTAACCAGCTTGTAGGGCGCTTCATCCTCAAACAAACATCTGCAAGGCGGTAGTAAATCTCCATAATAGGGTAACTCTTTCGATGCACCTTGTGGCATCCACACCCAATCGCTCTCTGGATTGGGAGCCACCCAAGCCAAAAGCATCGAGAGATCACAACGCATCTGTTGCACCAACTTTGAGTGGGTAAAAGAGACCTTATCGGAGTGATAGAGGGCATTCTCATTACCACTATTTAAGCAAAACAGACGTGGATAGGAGGGAGTAAAATTCTCTCTATGACAACTATTTTCTACCATAATCGGCAGGTATTTCTCCCCATGCCACAGTATTCCATTTGAGCAATGGAGGACGTTGAGAAGCAGGATGTTCTCGCAGCCAATGCTCTGCACGAGCCACCAACTGGAGAGTCATTTCTGTATTAGGAGTACGTGGTAAAAGTGTTTTACACTTGCCCCTATACACCCACCCAATAGCTACTTGACTATCACTGTACACAGGCATATTGAGACCTCTTTGTAACAGGTAACCCATAGCATGTACAATCGCCAAAAACTCAACAATATTGTTCGTCGCCTGAATAGGACCAAAAGAAAACAAAATCTCATGGGTCAACGTATCGACTCCTCGATACTCCGAGGGACCAGGGTTGCCCGAAGTAGCTCCATCTACCGCTATGCTGGGATAAACGTATTGCTCCATTCTGCTAAAAGAAGGGGTTTCTTCCTCATTATGAAAAGCTCGAACTGCCTCCGCCTCCGTATCGAAAGACCTATACGAAGCGTTCGGAAAGTTTTTGACCTGCGCTTCACACTCTGCCCAAGAAGAATAAACTCCGGGGGTAACTCCCTTCCATACGACATAAAACTTTCGCTTTCGTTGTCCCATCGTGATTAAGAAAAGAGATTGCCAAAAATATCTCCGTAGGCATTTCCCTTGTAGAGCTGTTGAACGAAGTCGATAGGTTGCTCTCCATCGGAGGAAAATTCTTTTATCTGCTCACGTATCTTTTGTTCCTTTTCAACCCATCCCATCTTTTTATAGATACTTGCCAAAAGAGAAAGCATCATAACACTTGGGTTTTGCTCTTTAAGAGTCTGTTCCAAAAAGTCAATCGCCTCTGTCATCTCTCCTCTCTGTACTAAGAGACAAGCCATACCACAATAGGCCTCTTCATTGAAAGGGTCTTTCACCAAAGCATCTTGATAGGCTTGATAAGCCTCTGCATACTGCTCCTGTTTCAAAGCCACCTTAGCCTGAAAAAGATTAAACTGTTCCTCTTCAGGAAAAGTAGAAATGGCTTTTTCGATAAAACGATTTGCCTCTTCCCAACGCTCTAAGCCGACAAGAGCCTGTATCTTCTGCAAGTAAGCCAAGGAAGACTTAGCTTTGAGCATAATAGCTTGCTCCGCTGTAACCAATACCTTATCATACTCCTTTAACAAGAGATACACCTTAGCCTTCATTTGATAGAGTAATGCTCGCTGTTCTTCATCTTCATTAGTATTAAGAGCCAGCTCTACATCCATCAAAGCCTCTGTATAGGCTTCTACATCTATCCTTAAAGAAGCTCTATTTATTAAACACAATATATGATTGGGACACTCTTCGAGGAGTAAATCATACTGCTTCAATGCCTCCCTTTCTTGGTGGTTAAGCGTTAAAGCCTCCGCATAATAGAAACGTGTTTCAAACTCAGGACGCAACTCCAAAGCCTTAGAGAGGGCTTTGAGAGCAAAAGAAACCTCGCCTAATCGCATAGCTCGGAGTCCATCAAATTTGAGTACATCTGCCTCTTTCTCTTCCTGCCGATCTATAATTTTTTCTTCGCCTTTCGCCTGAGATACTTTCGCCTCCTCTTGTGAGAGCGTCTCTTTCTTACGACCGAATATTGACTTTAAGATATTCATAATTTACCCTCTTACTATTGTAGCACAATCCCCACCTATTTTGAGGTAGGGATTGCTTGTATTAAAACTCGCTTGTAAAATGAAACTTTATCTCTGGGAAATCTTGTTGTGCCATTTGTAACACATAACCCGAATCAGCCAAAAACACATCGCGCCCCTCTATATCCTTCGCCATATATTGCGCTTTTCTGCGTTTAAAATTGTCCAACACAGCTTTATCATCACTTTCTATCCAACAGGCTTTATACAGATGTATTGGCTCCCAACGACATTCAGCTCCATATTCATGGAGGAGTCGATACTTGATAACTTCAAACTGCAACTGCCCCACCGTACCAATAATACGACGACCATTAAATTGGTTTACGAACAACTGCGCTACCCCCTCGCCCATCAATTGCTCTACCCCTTTGACGAGTTGCTTCTGCTTCATAGGGTCTGCATTCTCTATATATTGGAAGAGTTCTGGAGAGAAGCTGGGCAAACCTTTGAAGTGGAGCAGTTCGCCCTCAGTAAGTGTATCGCCAATCTTGAAGTTACCTGTGTCGGGTAGACCAACAATATCTCCCGCATAGGCATCATCTACAATCTCTTTTTTCTGAGCCATAAAAGCCGTGGGCGAAGAGAATCGGAACTGCTTATCCAAGCGTATATGCCGGTAATACTTATTGCGTTCGAAGCGTCCCGAACAAACCTTCACAAAAGCAATACAGCTACGATGATTAGGGTCCATATTAGCATGTATCTTAAACACAAAACCCGTGAAAGATTCTTCATGAGGATGGACCTCTCGCTCCTGAGCATGCAAAGGTTGTGGAGATGGGGCGATGCGAACAAAGCAATCCAAAAGCTCTCTAATCCCAAAGTTATTCAAGGCAGAACCAAAAAAGACGGGAGCTAACTCCCCTCGCAAATAACGCTCTCTATCGAAATCTGGGTACACACCATCGACAAGCTCTACATCAGCGCGTAGACGCTCCGCTAATACTGCACCAACAGACTCATCCAAGACCTTGGAGTCTATCGACTCAATCTTCTTTATATCCTCAGCAACGTGCTGTTTATCTATCTTAAAAAGATTTAGCTCCGAAGCAAAAAGATCGTACACTCCCTTGAAACGCTCTCCCATACCGATAGGCCAAGTCATAGGGCGTACTGAGAGTTGTAGCTCCTCCTCAATTTCATCGAGCAGTTCAAAAGCGTCTCTCCCCTCTCTATCTAACTTATTAACAAAGACAATCACGGGCGTATGGCGCATACGACATACTTCCATAAGACGTCGTGTCTGCTTTTCGACCCCTTTGGCACTATCGACCACGATAATAACACTATCTACGGCAGTTAAAGTACGGAAAGTATCTTCGGCAAAATCTTCGTGCCCTGGTGTGTCAAGGATGTTGATTTTATAATCTTTGTATTGAAACCCCATCACAGAAGTAGCTACAGAAATCCCTCTCTGACGCTCTATCTCCATCCAGTCGCTGGTAGCTGTCTTTCGTATCTTATTACTCTTTACAGCCCCCGCCACATGGATAGCTCCCCCAAAAAGGAGGAGCTTTTCTGTTAAGGTCGTCTTACCCGCATCTGGGTGTGATATAATAGCGAAAGTGCGACGTTTGTCAATCTCTTGGCTATACGTAGACATTATTCTATAAGATTTATTGACAAGAAGTTTACTTAGCCACACTTACTGAACGCACCTCACGTATAACCGTGATTTTAACCTGCCCAGGGTAAGTCATTTCGTCTTGAATCTTACGTGCTATCTCATCGGAAAGTGTAGACACATCCTTATCTTGGATTTTGTCTGCCCCTACGATAACACGAAGCTCTCTACCTGCTTGGATAGCATAAGTCTTCACTACTCCTGGGTAAGAAAGAGCCAGTTGTTCCAAATCATTCAAACGCTTAATATACGCCTCTACGATTTCACGACGTGCACCGGGACGAGCGCCACTAATAGCATCACAGACCTGAACAATAGGAGCTATTAAAGAGGTCATTTCTACCTCATCGTGGTGTGCTCCTACAGCATTGCAAATATCAGGTTTCTCTTTATACTTCTCACAAAGTTTCATTCCCAATATGGCATGAGAGAGTTCGGGTTCATCATCAGGTACCTTACCTATATCGTGAAGCAATCCAGCTCTCTTGGCTTTCTTGGGGTCAAGCCCTAACTCGGCAGCCATGATAGCACAGAGATTGGCAGTCTCCCTCGAGTGCTGGAGCAAGTTTTGCCCATAAGAAGAACGATACTTCATCTTACCAATGAGACGTACCAACTCAGGATGCACTCCATGAATACCTAAGTCAATAAGAGTGCGCTTACCTACTTCGATGAGTTCCTCTTCCACTTGCTTTCTTACCTTAGAAACCACCTCTTCGATACGAGCAGGGTGAATACGTCCATCTTGTACCAATTGATGTAAAGCCAAACGAGCTATTTCTCGGCGTACAGGGTCAAAACCGGAGAGGACGATAGCCTCTGGGGTATCGTCTACGATAATTTCTATACCCGTTGCAGCTTCTAAAGCGCGAATATTGCGTCCTTCTCGACCAACAATACGTCCCTTTATCTCGTCATTTTCAATATGAAACACGCTAACCAAGTTTTCAACAGCCGTTTCTGTCGCCAAGCGTTGGATAGATTGTATCACGATACGTTTGGCCTCTTTGTTGGCGGTCATTTTGGCTTCTTCAATGATTTCAGAAACATAAGAAGAGGCTTCATCCTGTGCTTCAGCCTTGATGCTTTCGATTAACTGCTCTCGAGCATCATTGGATGAAAGTCCTCCTATACGCTCCAAATGGGCACGTTGTTGCTGTACTAACTGATCCAACTCTTCTTTACGTTTGTTGAGTACGATTTGCTGCGCCTCAACCTGCTCCTGCATTTTCTCTAATTCGTCATTCTTCTTAGCAATATCTTTCTGACGAGCGAAGAAATCATCCTCTTTACGTTTTAGTTTATCCAAACGAGCTTCGATAGCATTGTTTTTTTGAGCCACTTCACGTTCAAGCTCCTGCTTGAGTTGGGTATATTTACTTTTTACTTCTCCCAACTTTTGGGCTTGTAACACTTCCGCTTTCTTCTCTGCCTCCTTCTCCATCTGTGCAGTTTTCTGCAACGCTTCACTCATCTTGGAGGCGTAGAGTTTATCGGCATAACGTTTGATTAAAATCACAGCTGCTAAGGCTGCAACCAGTAGGCATACTCCTCCTACAATAATTCCTGTCATATAACCTCTTTAAGTTTCTTCTTGTCTGAGTCTCTCTACTCAAACTATATCTCGATGCCATGTATCTTAGGGGACATCAATTACCCAAATAGACCTTAATGCACACATCAACTCCCCACATACGTAAGGAAAGTGCACACACATAAGCAAACGGAAATGATCTGGGGTATTACAAGGGAAAAGAGAACACGAGAGAGACTACTCCAAAAGCTTCCTGTTCAAGAGAGAGATAAGCTCTTCTGCATTACACTCTTTTCTCTAAAGATGAATTAGAAAGAAAGGTAAAGACAAACTCACTTACGTTGAGCGAGGTACTCCTGAGTAAGCGCTTGCCAAAGCTCGTCTTGCTCTTGTTGTTGCAAAAACTCTTCAGCCTCGCTACACAGAGCCTCCAACCTCTGCTCTACTGGGGCAGCATCTCTGAGTTCGACCTCCTTTTTATAGAGAAGGGCAAACTCCAAGCCCGCCATCAAACGGTAATGCCCCTCTGAAATGCCAGGTGTATCAGGAGGGAAAATAGCACGAAATCTCTCAATCGTTTTATTAAAATCTCCAGCACTCGAACGATACAACGCCTCTGCACTCGCCTCTATGTGTAGGGAGAAAGTCTCTCCATCAATAGTCATATTAATATCCTTCTCCTGGGGGCTTGCAAATGCCCTTGCATCTGCCTTATCTATGCTTGTTTTTTTCATAACACCCCTTTTGAGAATTCCCTACTACTTGTACAACTATCGAATTCTATATTCCTTATACCTATTCTAACTCCAAGAGTTTTATAGCCTCTTGAATTTCTCTTTGTAATACCGAAAGACGGGAATAAGCCTTTTGCCAATCCTTATCATTCGCCACTATCATGCGTGCCATCAGAAGGGTTTGATGCTTATCCTGAGCCTCATCCAAACGATTTTCCAGCTCCTTATAGCGTTTCCAAAGCAACATATTTTCTTCCCGTTGCTTTAGAATAATGCTACGCTGATTCTTCACCAAATCGGTAAGACGTGTTATAGCCAGCTCTAAGCGACCTAAGTTTCTTTCCTCTTCTGGAGTCATTGCACACCAATTCTCATTGCAAAGGTAAGTAATATAATGGAAAGAAAAGCAAAATTAGAGTTATCCATATATATGAAAGACGAAAGAGGCAGAGCCGCCAAATGCAACCATTAATCCTTTTGATGCTAAACACAGAGCCTTTTAGAGAAAACCATTAACCCTTTTATGGACAAGTATTATACCTTTTGATTAACAAGCCTATAACTAACTCTCAGCCTCATTTTAGAGGATCTCCCTTTCTAACGATCTTATGGGGCAACAAGCTCTTTCAAAGTACCTTTCATCCTCTACCTCTCGCCCTTCCCCTCTCTTGACTATCATGTAATAACACCGCAAGAAGCGCCTCATTTGCCCCACTTAAATCAGCTCAAACAACGCCTTCTATATTAATAAGGTATAATTACCCCCAAAATAAACCTTCATACAGAACAATAGGTATAAATCATGTAAAGAATAACGGCTATTAGGTAGTAATCAAAAAAACTATTTGTAACTTTGGCGCATAGATTTATAAGGTAGTAGCATAAGGCTCTTACCGAGGAAGTATTAAATTCAAAAATAAACATAGGTAATGGCAAAGGTTAGAGGTGCTGTGGTAGTCAACCAGCAGCGTTGTAAGGGTTGTAATCTGTGCGTGGTATCATGTCCTACTCAAGCAATCAGCTTACATCCTGATGAAATGAACGACAAAGGGTATCACTATTGCTACATGAGTGATCCTGAGGCTTGTATAGGCTGTGCAAGCTGCGGTATGATATGTCCAGACGGATGTATCACTGTATACAAAGTTAAACTATAAAGCTAAGCAGTTAGAGATATGGCAGAAGAAATCAGACTGATGAAAGGCAATGAGGCTCTTGCCCATGCCGCTATACGTGCTGGAATGGATGGCTACTTCGGATACCCCATCACTCCTCAATCAGAAGTACTCGAAACATTAACAGTAGAAAACCCTGAAGCAACCACTGGGATGGTGGTACTCCAAGCAGAAAGTGAAGTAGCTTCCATCAACATGGTATACGGAGGAGCTGGATCTGGCAAGAAGGTTATGACCTCTTCTTCAAGCCCTGGCATCAGCCTTATGGCAGAAGGTCTTAGCTACTTGGCTGGAGCGGAACTCCCCGCCCTTATCGTAAACGTAATGCGTGGTGGCCCTGGTTTGGGTACTATCCAACCCAGTCAAGCAGACTACTTCCAAACCACTAAAGGTTGTGGACACGGCGACTATCGTCTTATTACATTGGCTCCTAATTCTGTACAAGAAACTGTAGACTTTGTAGACCTTGGTATCGAATTGGCGTTCAAGTATCGCAACCCAGTAATGATGCTCTCAGATGGTATCATCGGACAAATGATGGAAAAGGTAGTGCTCCCTGACTACAAGCCACGTCGTACAGACGAAGAAGTTAGAGAACAGTGTCCTTGGGCTACAACAGGAGCTCGTGGAGGTAAGCGCCGCATTATCACATCTCTCGAATTAGACTCTGCAGTAATGGAAAGAAACAACGAACGCTTCCAAGCAAAATATGCAGAGATCGAAAAGAACGAAGTACGCTACGAAGAGTACAAGACAGAAGATGCAGACTACGTTTTGGTAGCTTTCGGTTCTTCTGCTCGTATTTGCCAAAAGGTAGTGCAGTTGGCTCGTGAAGAAGGCATCAAGGTGGGTCTTCTCCGTCCTATTACTCTGTGGCCTTACCCCTATAACGCTATCGAAAACTTGGTTAAACGTGGCGTAAAAGGCTTCCTCTCTGTAGAGCTTAATGCTGGTCAGATGATCGAAGACGTGCGCTTAGGAGTAAATGGTGCCGTTCCTGTAGCTCACTACGGACGTATGGGTGGTATGCTGTTCTCTCCTGACGAAGTACTTGAGGCTCTCAAAGAGCGTATCATCAACCGTAAGTAAGCCCTTACTCTTCTATTGATTATTTCTTACCACTCGAAAGAAATAGAATACGTTAGACTCAGAAAGATGGATAACAAACGGGGCATAAAGAAAATAGAGTTCATACTACAAATGGCATTTTATGTGCTTATTGTGGCTATGATTGTGGTTTTCTTCCTTTACAGAAACACAGAGACACCGCGTCTTTTTCTCATCCCAGCAGGAGCAGCGTTGCTTGTTCGTGTAGTTAGCTATATTCTGAGATATTTAAATAGATAAAAAGCATTACAATGAATACATGTGTAGAAAATAAGGTTCTTGACATCAACGAGATTGTTAAGCCTGAAAACTTAGTGTATGAGAAGCCTCGTCTACTCAACAACAACACAATGCACTACTGCCCTGGTTGTAGCCATGGAGTAATTCATAAACTTATCGCCGAAGTTATCGACGAAATGGGTATGGCAGACAAGTCTGTAGGTATCGCACCTGTAGGCTGTTCTGTATTTGCCTATAACTACGTTGATATCGACTGGCAAGAAGCTGCTCACGGCCGTGCTCCTGCTCTTGCCACAGCCATCAAGCGTCTCCACAAAGACCTTTTGGTATTTACTTACCAAGGAGACGGAGACCTTTCGGCTATCGGTACTGCAGAGACTATTCACTCTTGCAATCGTGGAGAAAACATCGTTATCATTTTCGTAAACAACGCTATCTACGGTATGACAGGGGGGCAAATGTCTCCTACCAGTCTCGTGGGTATGAAGACTGCTACTTCTCCCTACGGTCGTGACCCCAAGAAACAAGGATACCCATTCATCGTATCTAACGTTTTGAAAGAACTTGAAGGTACTTGCTATGTAACACGTCAGGCTGTACACACTGTAGCAGCCATACGTAAGGCAAAGAAGGCTCTTCGTAAGGCCTTTGAAAACTCAATGGCAGAAAAAGGAACTTCTGTAATCGAGTTTGTTGCTACCTGTAACACTGGTTGGAAACTATCTCCTCAAAAATCCAATGATTGGATGGTAGAGAATATGACTCCTACCTATGCCCTTGGCGACCTTAAAGACATTGATAACCAGTAATTGAAAAATATAGAGATGACATACGAAATAGTTATTTCCGGATTCGGAGGACAGGGAGTACTCTCAATGGGTAAGATATTGGCTTACTCTGGACTTATGGAGTCTAAAGAAGTTAGCTGGATGCCTTCTTACGGACCAGAGCAACGTGGAGGTACTTCTAACGTAACCGTTATTGTTAGCGACGAGACAGTTAGCTCGCCTGTAGTTAATCTATACGATATTGTTATCGCATTGAACCAGCCTTCATTGGACAAGTTTGCCCCTCGCGTAAAGAAAGGTGGCATCCTCATCTATGAACCCAATGGTATCCATACAATGACTGATCGTAAGGATATTCAAATCTATGAAGTAGATGCTACGGCAGAATCTCTTAAGTTGGGTAACGACAAATCGTTCAACATGATTATTTTGGGTGGTCTACTCAAAGTAGCTCCTGTTGTAAAACTCGAGAGCGTTATTACAGGTCTTAAGAAGTCTCTTCCCGAACGCCACCACAAACTCATTCCTATGAATGAAGAGGCTATAAATATCGGGATGTCTGTTATCAAACAGATTAACTAATAGCATTTTTATCGGTATTGCCTTGCTCTCCTCTCCTAAAGGGGAGAGCAGCACCCATCATAAAGGGTCTGGAAAAACTTCTTTCGAAGTCTATTTTCAGACTCTTTTTATTTCCTCTTTATTCTCTTGCATTGGAAAAAGCCTTGTTTGGTATAGAGAGCAACTCGAAACTCTCAAGAAGAACTACAGAAGAGAAAAATTTTTTATCGTTCCCTCTTTTTAGAAGGCATTTGACAAACGAGATATCGAGGATATTGTTATTGTAGCAGAAAGTGTTACTTTTGTTCCTCAGAAACAAGACAAAAAGTTAAAGTTTTTATGTCCAACGAAAAAGAAAAAGAGATTGATGCTGCAGAAATCATATCTCGTGGCGAGAGATTCGCAGAGCGTTACGCTAATGTAGTCATCTATTGTGTACTTGGAGTCATAGTTATTGCATTCGGTATATGGGCTTATATTCAATATGTAAGCAAACCTCGTGAAGCCAAGGCTTCTGCCGAACTATACCGCTCTGAAGATCGTTTTATCTTGGGAGAAGACAGTACTGTGCTTCAGGCAAAAGGAGTAAGCGAGGAGGGAGTATTGCGCATCATCAAAGAATACTCAAGTACAGATGCAGCTAACATCAGCCATGTCTATGCGGGCATCGCTTACTATGACTTAGGGAAATATGAAGAAGCTCTTGTGGAGCTCAAGAAGTTCAGCGCAAAAGACCAAATGGTAGCTCCATCAGTAATACGGTTGATGGGAGACTGCTCGGTAGAATTGGACCGTTTAGACGATGCCATCAAATACTTCGAAAAGGCTGCTTCTATGGCCAATAACGATGTCGTTTCTCCTGGATGTCTTATTAAAGCGGCTCGTGTATACGAAGTACAGAAGAACTATACTAAAGCTACCGCAGCTTACCAAAAGGTTGTCGATGAATACTACAATTCGGCTGAAGTAAATCAGGCCAAGGCTGATATTCAGCGTTTACAAATGCTTCAAAAGTAAGAGTATATCTTTGAGTAATTGGAATAGAGCAGTATCACCTATTTCCATTTAAAAATATAGTAGGGGAAAAGGGCTACAAGTCTTCTTTTCCCCTCTTTTTCTAAACCTTCAATAAGAACATTTATATGTCAAGTATTTTACAAAACTCATCTGAAGATTGTTATAGACTTCAACATATCCCCTCCAGAGATATCGAGATTGCTATCGCTGTAGCAGATTGGAATAGCAATATCACTCATAAACTTTTGGAAGGAGCGGTCGAAGTATTACAAAAATCTGGAGTTACAAAAGAACAAATAAAGGTCGTACACGTACCCGGAGCTTTCGAATTAACCTATGCCGCAGCTGCTTTTCTACAAACAGAGGTATATTATGATGCCATTATCGTATTAGGCTGTGTCATTCGAGGAGATACATCTCACTATGACCACATTTGTGAGGGAGTAACCTATGGAATTACAGCACTAAATAGAAACGCCTCATCTCCAGTTATTTTTGGCCTTGTTACTACTGAGAACCTGCAACAAGCTGAAGACCGTGCAGGGGGCAAATTAGGCAACAAAGGGGCAGAAGCAGCAATTACAGCACTAAAAATGATTGATACCTCTTGCGAAATTCATAATTAGTTATTACCTTTGCAATCGGTTTCAAAAGGAAGTCAATAATAAGGGCAGTTACCAGAGTGGCCAAATGGGGCTGACTGTAACTCAGCTGGCTTACGCCTTCGGTGGTTCGAATCCATCACTGCCCACTCGATACTTCTTCAGAGACACCTTGCATTAGCGAATGCTTGCGGAAGTAGCTCAGTCGATAGAGCATCAGCCTTCCAAGCTGAGGGTCGCGGGTTTGAGCCCCGTCTTCCGCTCTAAGTCTAATAGGAAAGGAAATATCAAAAGGGGTTGATATCTTCTTTCCTTTTCTGTTAGATAATCTTCTTTGAGGCCCGGATGGTGGAATGGTAGACACGAAGGACTTAAAATCCTTTGGCTATTGCAGCCGTGCGGGTTCAAGTCCCGCTTCGGCACTTAGAGGCATAAAGTCTCTTCTCAGCATGACTGAGGAGAGACTTTTTTATTTATCTCCTTATTCTTAGAGCATATCAGACTACCTTTTCTTAGAGAGAGTAACATACTCTACGCTGAAGCTTTGACAGAAAAGCTATAATATAGACATTACTCCAACTCCCCTAAAGAGACCTCTACATGATACACCTCAAAAGGACAATACAAGATTTTATGAGATTTTAGAGAGGAGGGAAATACAGTAAGAGGAGGAAGTCTGGAATACGGAATACACAAAGAGATAACCGAATCAAAATGTCGAAAATAACAGAATAAAGGCGGCATTATACAATAGTATCAAAAGCCATTTCGAAGCAAATGTCAAGTATAATTGCGCTAACTGAGTATCTTTGTTAGACAGTTTAACAAGCATACCATAATGGAGTTCAAAACAGCAATGGTCGATCTAAAGGGACAATACCAAAAGATTAAGCCTGAAATAGACAAAGCCATAGAGAACGTTCTTCTAAGAGGAGATTTCATAAATGGCAAAGATGTAGAGTTGTTTGCCGAAGAGTTGGCCCACTACACAGGCTCCCAATACGTCATCCCCTGTGCGAACGGAACAGATGCCTTACAAATAGCCCTAATGGCACTACCACTCCAGCGTGGAGACGAAGTAATAGTCCCCTCTTTTACCTACGTGGCAAGCGCAGAAGTTATTGCTCTATTAGGACTCACTCCTGTATGGGTAGATGTAGATATAGAGACATTCACCATCGACCCGAACGCCATAGAGGCTATTATAACACCTCGCACCAAGGTCATCATCCCCGTCCATCTTTTCGGTCAGAGTGCTCCTATGGAGGAAATTCTCTTGATAGCCCAGCGCCACGACCTATTCGTCATAGAAGATAATGCACAGGCCATCGGAGCGGTGTACACTTTTTCCGATGGAAGAAAGGCATACACGGGAACTATGGGCATTATGGGGTGTACTTCCTTTTTCCCCTCTAAAAACTTGGGATGTTACGGAGATGGCGGAGCGATATTTACGCAGGATGGAGAACTTGCCAAACGCGTAAAGATGCTTGCCAACCATGGACAAAGAATAAAATACCATCACGAAATAGTCGGTTGTAACTCTCGATTAGATACTCTCCAAGCCGCTATCCTGAGATGCAAACTACCTCACTTGGACGAATACAATAGCCATCGTTACGCTGCCGCCCAATACTATACAGAGAGATTGCAAGGCATTGAAGGTATTATTACTCCTCAAGAGAGAGCCTATACTACGCACGTTTACCACCAATATACGCTACAAATCGACGAGAGGAGAGAGGAGTTAAAGCAGTGGCTTCAAGAGCAAGGCATCCCCTCTATGATCTATTATCCACTTCCCCTTCACGCACAAAAAGCTTTTGCCTCGTCTCACAGCCCTCGGAGTGATTTGTCAAGGTCTACCCTCTTAGCTCAAAGGGTGCTGTCTTTACCAATTCACTCAGAGCTATCGAACAAAACACAGGATATAATTATTGACCTAATAAAACAATATCTCTCTTAAGTATGGATTATTACGCACATCCAACTGCCGTTATCGAAGATGGTGCAAGCATTGGCAAAGGAAGCAAAGTCTGGCACTTCTGCCACATTATGAGCGAAAGCCACATCGGAGCCAATTGTGTTATAGGTCAGAATGTTTTCATAGCCCCTCGGGTAAAGCTAGGGAGTGGATGTAAGGTACAAAACAACGTGTCGCTCTACACGGGAGTGGAGTGCGAAGATGAAGTTTTTATCGGTCCCTCTGCTGTGTTTACGAACGTAATCAATCCACGTGCTAGCATAGAGCGGAAAGAGGAATTCCGCCCCACTCTTCTGAAAAGAGGTGCCACGATTGGAGCCAATGCGACTCTTGTTTGTGGTTATTCTGTAGGAGCCTACGCCCTCGTGGGAGCAGGTAGCGTGGTCTGTCAAGAGGTACCCGACTATGCTTTGGTGGTGGGCAACCCTGCACGTCACATAGGTTGGGTAAGCCGAGCTGGAGAGCGTCTCATCTTTTCGGAAGAGGGTAAAGCAATCTGTCCTACAACGGGAGAGGAATATTGTTTAATCAATGGTCAAGTCAGACTTATCTCTCATCCATAATCTCTTCCACAACCACTCTTTATGAAAGTCCTCATCCTGTGTACGATTGGCACTCCTCAAGACACCTCTCGCCAGTCGGTAAAAAAGTATCTCCAAAACTTTTTAGGCGACAAGAACATTGTTTCCGTTCCTCAACCTTTTCGCTATCTGCTAACACGAGGCATTATTATCCCAAGCAAGCTCAATGATTCGCATGCTCGATACCAGCAACTTGCTACTCGGTTTCAAGGACAACTTCCTTTACGGCTCTATGTAGATGAACTAAGAGAAGAGATGCAGAGAGAAAATCAACAATGGCGAATACTCTCTTTCATGCAATACTCAGGAGAGCAAATCTCCAGTTTAGTCAACCAAATCGAAGCTGAATCCGAGGTAGAACAAATTATTCTTTTACCCCTCTTTGCCCACGAAACGTTCGGTTCGTACTATGCTTCGTTGGGAAAGATACCACAACTTTTACGCAACCGTTTGCCCCATATCCCCCTTAAAGTTGTTCCTCCCTACTATAATCATCCTACCTACATCAGACTTTTACAGCAGTCTCTCGTTTCGGCAACGCTCCCCAAGTCCGATTTGTATGTAGCTTCTTTCCACAGCATACCCATTTCTCATTGGAAAAGAGGGGTAGAAAAGGGCTTCGACTACAAAGAACAATGCGAAGAAACGGCTCAACTGCTTTTTGATGCCCTACCCCCTGAAAGTGCGAAAGAGGTGCTTTTCCAGTCCTCTATTAAACCGCATCGCTGGTTAGACCCCATTATCGAAAAAGAAATGTACACATGGGTTGATAAAGGGTATAAGCGAGTGAGCGTTATCTGTCCTGGGTTTGCCATAGATTGCTTGGAAACCCTACTTGATATAGGAGAGGAACTTCGAGCTAAATATATCGCACATGGAGGCGAGGAACTGCACCTAATCCCCTGCCTGAACAGCAAACAAGAGGCAAGAGCACTCTACTTTCAGCTAGCAGAGGAGAGTCTCGTTTCATAGTCTCTGGCTAGTCTATTGCTTCCTTCTTACCCTACACTTCCCTTTGAGAGAAGTTTATAATTGACTTGTGTATCAAAAAAAGGACAAACAAGAAAACTCTACACGGGCCTTGGCGACAGAAAAATGCTCCGAGTTAATCTCCAATCTCTCAGCTTCACAGAAGAATAAAATTAAAAATTACACACAAAAACTTCTACGCCCAACATACTCACGCCTCACTTTTTATGGAATAAAGCCCTCTACTCAGCCTCTTATGGAAAGAGCATTGCTCGACATTTTAGACAAGTATCTACAAAGAAAAAAATCCAAAAGATGGTACAACGGTCTCATTTTGTACCTTTGCGGTCGTGAAATCATATCTCTATACTATTCTTTCCATCGCCTGTTTTCTTTTGGGGAGCTTACCACGCTGGCTCTTGAAAATAAAGGCGCACTTCTTTGCCTATATCCTCTACCACTGGATAGGTTACCGGCGTACATTGGTAGAAGAGAACCTTAGAAAAGCTTTTCCCGAACTAAGCGATACAGAGCGCAAAAAGATAGGAAAACACTACTACCTGCACCTTACCGACACATTGCTTTGGAGCTTTAAGATACCTCGTCTTTCGGAACGTAAACTAAAACAACATGTCGCCCTTGCCAATGTAGAACTAATAGAAAAGCTACGACAAGAAGGTCATAAAACGATAATCCTCACAATGGGACACATTGGCAACTGGGAGGTTTTCACAGGTGTTCCCTATATTATCCAAGAGAAAGGATTTTCCAACGCCAACATCTACAAGCAATTATCCAATCCCTACTTTGACCGCTTGATGATAGCACTTCGACAGAAGCATGGAGCTACCTGCATCGAAATGCGCCAAACAGCCAAAGTACTCTTCGAAAGAGAAGCATCGGCGAGCAAAGACACTGCCATCGTGGCATTCCTTGCAGACCAATGCCCCTTTGCTGAGGCAGCGCGCTATGGGACACTCTTCTTGAACCAACCCACCACTTTTATCGTAGGATGGGAAACCCTAGCTCGCAAAATGAATCTACCCATTGTCTATATGGACATCGTAAGCGACAGTCGTTTTCACTGGACTGGACACCTGCGCCTACTATCGGCACAGCCTGCACAGGAAAAGCCTTTGCCTTAGTGGAGCGTTATGCACATCTTTTAGAGGAAAATATCCGTCGGCAACCCTATGCTTGGCTCTGGAGCCATAACCGATGGCGCATACGCCCTCAAGATGTATCTCGCATCACACTCTCTTCCACCTTAGCCCCCCACCTTATCCAAGATGAAACTATTTGAAAAATTATTCGACTCTTACCCTCTTTACTTCCGTCTGCTTCCTCTCTTCTTCCTTTTCGGAGGCGGACTATTTACCCTCCTTTTCCCCTCACTCTTTGGAGAGCAAATTACCTCTGACCACCTTGATATAAGCCATCTTGCTCCTCCTTTTTGGATATTCATCTCCTTGGGAGGCGTAGTAATCCTGTACCAGTTCTTACGAGGGGTGCCGAAAAGACTACAAGAGGGTGCTACACTGTACGAAGAGGGTACAGTCCTCTTTTGGGGATTGGGATATGCCAACCTACTCTTCGGTGTGGTCAATAGCCACTTGGGTATCCTCATCTGCTTTATATTGGGTGCTCTCTTGGGTAGCGTTCGTTACTTCCGCAGTGGAGAGAAGGGGCTCTTCCGACCTCGGTTATTTCTCTTTGCCACAGTAGCCTATGTAGCTTACGAAGCACTCACTCTGCTCTGGAGCGACAATCTCGCACGCTCTTTTTTCTATTGGCAAAAGGAGGCTTGGATAGCTATTATACCTCTACTAATAGGCATCGCTCCACCCTCTGCGGATGTAGCCCGTCGGTTTATGAAATATGCCTTACAGATCAGTTACCTATATCTGCTTAGCCAGTTGCTCATCTACGGCTGGGTTTGCCTCAGTATCGAAAACCCTCTTTGGGTAGCTTTCTCTTTCGACAAAGGCTACTTTTCTCTTAACGGGACTTCGCTTAGCCCAGGCTTTATGCTCTCTCTAATGGGATTCAACCACTACACCTATATCGGGTTTGTATTCCTTGCTCCTATCCTTTACTTTATTAGTGAACATGTTTTCAAGGGGAGAGAAAGAGGCTCTTTAGAGATTATCTCACTCGTTTCGCTGGCGGCTATTAGCTATTCGTTTATACATCAAAGCCGTACGTTGATGCTCTTCTACCTCTTTATATCCCTTATTCTTATTGCCAAGAGGCAAAACAGCTGGGGGTATAAACGAGTAATGGGCTCTGTAGTGGTAGCCTTGCTACTCATTGGGGGCGTTGTAGTCTACTTTTACCCTGATACGCTCAACTTTTTCATCGACACACACCGACTGCACTTGCTACAAATAGCGCGCAATTATTTGGGAACCAACCTGCTTAACGGGTATGGGTTAGGCTCTTCCGAAGCACTCATCTACCCCTTCTTCTATGGAGCAGAGCACTCGGCACACTTTCACAATCAATTCATCCAATCGCTGTTGGAGGGGGGACTTTGCAGTGCCTTACTCATAACCTTTATACTAATCAGTTACAGCATCGAAAGTTACCGACAGAGAAATGGTGGGGCACTTCTCTTGATACTACTCTTTACTCTTATCATGGTTATCGACTTGGTGGTCTTTCTTTCGGAATACCTCATCGCCATGCTTCTACTTTTGAGTATTACACTCTATGCCCTCTCTCCAACAACCACTCAAGAAAAGAGGGCTAAACAAGCCTCTCTTTAATCAAAATGGTGTGCGAAAAGTGTAAAAACTCTTGTGCAATAGAAAACTTTTTGTACCTTTGCCGTGCGTTTTGCCAAAGAGGGCTTTCTGTTAAAGATGCTTGGAGGTAAATACGATAGATGGTGAGTATAGCTCAGTTGGTTAGAGCGTCGGATTGTGGTTCCGAAGGTCGTGGGTTCGAGCCCCATTACTCACCCCTTATATTGAATGGTTGGATTGAAGGCTGGTTTTTGGGAAACTCCAAGAGCTGGTCTTTTTTTATTTATAAACTCTATGTCTTCTTTCGATAGTTATACGACAATAAAAAAGGAGTGCCAGCAACAGTACAACATACAACGTAGCCGATTTATAGCCCTTGCCTACCCTGTAAAGTCGGCAGAAGAAGCTATGAACTTCGTAGCTCTCCTACGAAAAGAGTATTTCGACGCCACACATGTATGCTGGGCATACGCCATAGGGGTAGAGCGAGCAGAAAGCCGACACAACGATGATGGCGAACCCTCAGGTACAGCAGGGCGACCTATCTATGGCCAAATTGTCTCGGCAGACTTGAGCAACGTCTTAGTAGCTGTGGTTCGCTACTTCGGTGGGGTAAAATTAGGAACAGGCGGACTCATCGAAGCCTATCGTGAGGGAGCCAAATTAGTATTAGAGAGTGCCGAACGGGAAGAGGTCTTACTGCACGATAATATCTGCATACAATTCAACCCCTCTTTAACGGGTGAGATTATGCACCGCATCAAACAGCACGAAGCAACGGTTACAGGACAAGATTTTATCGAGGGACAGAGCGTTATCTACTGCTCTTTGCGAAAAAGTGGTAGCCAGCGATTGATTGAAACAATCAATGCGATTTACGGAGCAGAGGCAAGTCTCAAAGAATAAAAGGCAAAACATCTTTTTCAAAAGAAAAACGCCTCAAGGTTTAATACCTTGAGGCGTTTTCTGTGTTCTTATCTTTGCACGTAGCATATAATATTCAACAGACAAAGACTCGTGTGGTCCCACTTGGGCTTGAACCAAGGACTCCCTGATTATGAGTCAGGTGCTCTAACCAACTGAGCTATAGGACCTGCTTTAGTCGAAAAGAGAGCTTTTGGGTACAACCAAGCATTACTCTTTTCTCAAATGCGTAGCAAAGGTACTATTTTTCTTGAAAATAGCAAATAGTTTTTGTGAGTCTACAAAGTGCTTTCTTCTTATTACCTCTGCCTCTTCTCTTTACTATAAGAAAACCCACACTGCCTCTTCTGCTCTCATCTATTCTACAACGACTATCAAGGTTATATCAAGACTCCCTCTTTTGCTAACTACATACGACCAATAGCCTCAGTAGCTGTATCTTTTCCCTTATAAGTGCGTTCCTTATTGAATCGATAGATTATATTTAATGATATACTGCGAGAGTCCTCATACTCTCCTTGGTTTATTACAACGCCTCCCATTGAGGTAAAGAATTGATTCCTTGAGCGTAGTATATTGTTAAGGCGCAAAGAAAGTTGTAGCTTACCATCGAAAAACTCCTTATTGGCATATAGATTGAGAAGATGCTTCCTACCTACTAAATAAACTTTCATTGTAGTAGGGCTTTGATAACTATACTCCAAATCTATATAGTAACCTTTAGGTAGCGAAAAGCCATTGTTCAAACGAAGATAATAAAGAGGAAAAGGTTTAACGAAAAGTAGTTGTTTCTCCCCTTTAACATGGTGGTACTGAAAAAAGCCTGTTACACTCTGGTTGTACCAATCCCACTTCTGTCGCATATTGGCTATTATTTGCAGTTTACCAGCCTGACGGTAGTTAGTTGAAGATACAATATATCCGCTCGGCACTTCTCGATTGGCTCGGATATAGGTTTCCATATAATCTTGATAGTACGTATAGCTTGCCGATAAGTAATAGTTAGAGTAGATCAGGTTATACCCAAAATCATAGCTACGCTCGGGTACTAAATAAGGATTTCCCTCTTGTTTCAAATACTGATTGGAACGAAAAGTATTGTTACTGAGTTGCTCCATAGTAGGGCGTTCAATACCCGATTTGAGGCTAAAAATGTGCATTGTCTTTCCAATATTGCCCGATACCTTGGCTGTGTAAAAAAGATTACTCCAAGAGCGAAGGATATCTTTGCCTGTCACAAGGTGGTTGTACAAGCCACTCTCTGCATACTCATATCGTAAGCCCAACTGGGTACTCCAGCCCGACCAATCGAAGTTGTAAGAAGCAAAACCTGCGTAAATCTTTTCTGCATTGGTATAGTCACTCACTCGCTTACGCTCCAGTCCGTACAGTTGGTGGCTATCGCCCCCGATATTGTTTACCTCTGCGCCTATCTCTGCCGTGCGTCCCTTACCCAAGTCATACCCCAGAATAGCATTACCTTGCCAAAGACTATGACGAGTAAAAGAGTAAATAGCTATTGGCGTGGTAGTATGGTGTATTAGACTCTGTTCGGTAGAGTTTTGGTCTTTATCTTTTTTCTTCCCAAAGAAGTCTGCATTTAAAGTAAGATTGAGCTTTGGAGTAATCTGCCATGAAGAGAAAGCATTGACGTGGTGCGAAAGGGTTATATTGTCTAAACGTGTTTGAGAAAGTACATGGTCATTGAGAAGAGTGCCAATGTAAGAATGCGAATCATCTTTCACATTAGCTATTATTCCCTCTCTGTTAAAGGTGTATTTTAGTCCTAAAGTAATCTTTTCGACTGGGGTAAAATCGACCCCCGCCATCACATCAAGACTCCTATTATTGGACCTGTTGATTAAGTCCGTACTAAGTCGTTCCTCTACATTTGTTCCTTGGGTTTCAGAGATAGTAGTCTTCCAATCTTGCTCATTGATTTTTTGATAGAACCCATACGAAGCCATTCCGTAGAAGTTCATCTTTCCTCGACTGTAACTTATATACGCCTCCTCACTATTAGAGAGATAAGTTGCCTGCCTTGTCCAACTTTCCAATCGCACCGAGAGAGCCGAGAGGTCTCGCAAGGTGCGAATGTGCAACACGGCTCGCACATCACTGGGATAGCGCGCCCCCGGGGCATTGTCTATACGCAGGCTCTTAATACTCTTTATATCAATCGTACGCAACTCATCCATTTGGCGTACTTCCCTGCCATTGAGGAAAATCATAAGTCTTCCTCCTGCAATCAAGCCTACACCTCCCTCTGGAGTAGCTCTTAACCCAGGCACTTGCCCCAATAGGTTTATAATGTCGGAGTGATGGCTCAAAACAGAGCCCTTCACATTCATTTCCAAAGCCCCATCTTTAAGGCGTATCTGTGGGCGATTGGCTTTGACCACTAAGCTCTTTAACTCTATGGAAGTTTCCTTTAGGATGATGCTCATCTCTTCGGTTGCTGGATAAATAGAAGTTTCATAGCCGATAGAACTAAAAGATAAACAACTGTTTTTCGGCAAACTCTCAAAAGAAAAAGCTCCCTCTCTATCAGTAACAACTCCTGCAATAAAAGTCGAGTCGGGCAAACTCTTTGCGACAACATTGATATACTCCAGAGGTTCTCCTCCATTACCCATCACTACACCTTTCACAGCCTGCTGAGCCTGTGTATAGCTAAATTGACAAAAAAGGAAAAAAGCAATGATAAGAAAAGTAATGCGTTGCATAAATCTCTCTATTATTTCTAATTGGTTTGTGGTATCAAAAGTAAAAAAATCAGTAACACTCAAAAAAAAGAGAGTTTTAGAGAAGTGCAAGTTAGGACTTACATAAATGATAGCACAAGAAGAGTTGCAAGGCAAAAAATAGAAGGAGTATTCGATGAGAAGAAAAGTCTTAAAGCTCATCGCACGAACATATAAAGGTATCTTTTCCCAACCTATATACCTTTGAGCAAAAACCTTCCGTGCAAATTCGTTTAACCCTCTATGCAAACTTGCAAAAGGTTAATGGTTGCCTACATAACTATTTGTATCGAGGGAACAAGAGAGCGATACTACCTCACTAAAGGATAGCACGAAAAGGCATCAAAACAGCTCCAAAAGAAAGTGTACGCGAGGAAGAACTCCTCTAAGAAAAAGTAAGAAGTGGTATAAAACGATATGGAGAGTCTCCCCTTATAGATCTCTTTCGACCACCACAGAAACGCCCTCTATCTGCCCTTTGAAAGGCGGGTTTTGTTTGGTTACTTTCACTCGCACAGACTGTATCGAAGGGCATTCTTGAGCAATGTGTTCTATGATGCGCCCTGCTACATGCTCTATGAGCAGAGAAGGCTGTTGCATCTCTTGCGCTACCCAGTCATACACAAGAGCGTAATTGATAGTATCCGTTAGACAATCGCTATACATTGCCTTGCTGATATCTACATACAGAACAAGGTCTACAAGAAACCAATTACCCACTTTCTGTTCTTGTTCAAAGACACCATGATAGGCATAAAAGCGCATTCCTGAAAGTTCGATGCTTGTTTTCATATAGACCTTGCTCTGTTAAGGGTTATAGGATTAGTGTTCTTTGTTGAGGTCTTTGGTGCGCAACGCTGGGTCGCCGGGTTGCTCATCCATATCAGAATTGCTCGCCAACCCTCCCGTAGAAGTTTCCTTATAGAGACTGGGAAGGTCTTTTCCTGTCTGGTGCATGGTGGCTACCACTCGGTCGAAGCTCACTCTATGACGGCCATCAGTGAAGTTGGCGTAGGTATTGGCATCCAAAGCACGGCTGGCTGCAAAAGCGTTACGTTCTATACAGGGTATCTGTACCAACCCGCATACGGGATCGCAAGTTAGCCCAAGGTGATGCTCCAAGCCCATCTCCGCAGCATATTCGATTTGTGCCAACGTGCCTCCGAAGAGCTGACTGGCAGCCGCAGCAGCCATAGCACAAGCCACTCCAACCTCCCCTTGGCATCCTACCTCTGCGCCACTAATCGAGGCATTGGTTCGTACCACATTACCAAAAAGCCCTGCGGTAGCTAAAGCTCTCAATATACGCTTGTCGGTAAACTTTCGGGTCTCTTGCAGATGATAGAGCACAGCAGGCATCACTCCACACGAACCGCAAGTAGGAGCGGTAACAACCAATCCTCCCGCGGCGTTCTGTTCGCTTACAGCAAGGCATAAGCGTATACTTGACCTCGGGTGCGTACATTTTCGGAATAGCTCTGCGCCTTGATGAGGTATTCTCCTGCCTTTCGACGCAGTCCCAAGCCTCCAGGAAGTACTCCCTCTGCCTCCAGTCCTGCTTGAATAGCTTGCTTCATCACCTTCCATACTTCGGCAAGATAGTCCCAAATATCAGAGTCTTCGCAATGCTCTACATACTCCCAATAAGACATCCCATGCTTCTGAAGTACGGGCATCATCTCACTGATGCGTGACATCTTGTAGATGGGGTTGGTAATCTGTTCATTGAAATCTTCGTTTGCCAAAACACCTCCACCAATGCTATACACGGTGAAACGTTTGAGTTCTTCGCCTCCTACCCCCAAGGCTCTAAAAAGGATACCATTGGTATGAAAAGGAAGTTCTATCTGAGGTTGCCAAAGGATAGTAGTAGGCGATAGGGGTTCAAGTACTGCTAAGAGTGCTTGGTCCGTCATATGCCCTTTGCCCGTAGCAGCCAAACTACCATATAGTGTTACTTCAAAAGAGTGTATCGGGAGCCTTTTGTCTGTGCAAGGAACATCTCGGCAGCTCTTCTCGGTCCCATTGTATGACTACTACTGGGTCCATGTCCTATGCGATATATCTGCTTTATAGTGTCCATCATAAGGTGGAAAAGTATTTGTATTAAAAATGAAACTGCTTCAAAGGTATCGAAAAAAAGACTATTTTTGCCAAAGGTATATACCTTTCTCTGACCTCGTAGGGGTCTAAGATGAGCGATACAGGAAATAAAATTATTATGGATCAGCATTTTGAGAATATTCGTCGGGAATACATCAAAAAGAGTTTGACGCGCAGAGAAATGCCTGATAACCCTTTTGAAAAGGTAAGTCAGTGGCTTAAGGATGCCATCGAAGCCAAGGCCTTAGAGCCAACAGCCGTTATCGTTGCCACCGCTACCCCCAATGGACATCCTAGTATGCGCACCGTATTATTGAAAGAAATCTTGGACGACCAATTTATCTTTTATAGTAACTATACAAGTCGAAAAGGCGAACAAATGAGTGCAAACGCCCATGTGGCTCTGACCTTTGTATGGCACGAATTGGAACGTCAGATACATATAGAGGGAGTAGTAGAGAGATTAGCACCTGAGATTAGCGATGCCTACTTTGCGCAAAGACCCTACAAAAGTCGTGTTGGAGCACGAATTTCTCCTCAGAGTCATCCCATCCCCAACAGAGAGTATATTATGGTACAGTTTGCCAAAGAGTCCTTGAAGTACGCTGGACGTACTGTACCGCGCCCCGACAACTGGGGTGGATATGGAGTAAAAGCCTCTCGTATAGAATTTTGGCAAGGCAGAGAAAGTCGCCTACACGACCGCTTCCTATACCAAAAACAGGCAGACAACTCTTGGTCTTTAACTCGTATAGCTCCTTAACGAAACAGGCAATATGGCTACAGGCGCAGTATCTATCAGCGAGCGCACAGCTTTTTTAGCTGTGGAAACATCTTCTAACGTTTGTTCTTTGGCTCTATTCACCGCCTCCGAAATTATCGCAGGGCGAACCGATACCGAGCCTAATGCTCATGCCAAGCAAGTAGCCCTTTTTGCAAAAGAGTTGTTGGAAGAGGCAAAGCAACGGGGCTTACAAGTAGAAGCCATCGCTCTTAGTAGCGGTCCAGGTTCTTATACAGGTCTTCGCATAGGAGCCTCTTTTGCCAAAGGATATGCTTTTGCTACAGGAAAGCCTATTATAGCCATCTCTACCTTAGAAGCCTTGGCATCTGGGTTTCTACAGAGTAATGCTATTCCCTCCGAGGCAACCATCATCCCCATGATAGATGCAGGTAGAATGGAGGTCTACACCGCCTCTTATACTTCGCAGTTAAAAGAACTTTCTGCACCCGAAGCGGCTATCATAACCCCTGAGAGTTTTCAGAAACTTTTAGATACTCCAGCCTTCTTTATAGGTAATGGAGCTCCAAGTGTGCTCAAACAATATCACTACCCAACGCCTCTTTTCTTCCTTTCGATTGTATGGCTCGTAATATGCAAAAAATCGCTTTTGAGCGGTATGCAGAGGGGAGGTTTGCCAACTTGGCATACTGGGAACCCGACTACATCAAACCCTACAACGCACTGATTGCGAAAAACAAAGTACTCAACCGTTGAGTAGTAACACCTCAACAAGGAAGCTAATTTTTAGAACGAATAGTCACAAACAGAATTCTAAATAGAAAAATTTTATGAAGATCATAGTCCTTGCCAAGCAAGTGCCTGACACCCGCAATGTGGGAAAGGATGCCATGAGAGCGGACGGTACGGTCAATCGTGCTGCCCTCCCTGCTATCTTCAATCCAGAAGACCTTAATGCATTGGAGCAGGCACTCCGCATTAAAGATCAATTCCCAGAGACTACCATTTCGGTACTCACTATGGGACCATTCCGTGCAGCAGACGTACTACGAGAAGCTCTCTACCGTGGAGCTGACTGTGGGTATTTGCTAACCGACCGCGCCTTTGCAGGTGCCGATACGTTGGCTACCAGCTACGCACTTGCTATGGCTATACGCCACATCGGGATGCCTGATTTGATTCTTTCAGGAAGACAGGCTATTGACGGAGATACTGCTCAGGTAGGTCCTCAAGTGGCACATAAGTTGGTATAACTACCATTACCTATGCTGAAGAAATCGAGTCTATTGACAAAAACGAAATTACCGTATCTCGTCGCTTAGAGCATGGAGTAGAAAAAGTAAAGGCCTCCTTACCTCTGTTGGTTACAGTAAATGGAAGCTCCGCTCCCTGCCGTCCTCGCAATGCGAAATTACTCCAACGTTACAAGTATGCTCTGTCGGCTTCGGAAGTTGATGCTGCTACAGACATCAGCAAAAAGCTCTACAACGAGCGTCCTTACCTACAGTTGGTAGAGCTCTCTGCAGCTGGAGTAGGAGCAGACTTGGAGCAATGCGGTTTAGCAGGTTCTCCCACAAAGGTAAAAACCATTGAGAATGTAGTATTCCAAGCTAAAGAGGCTCGCAGATACGATGCTTCTGAGGCACAAATTAACGATTTGGTAGCGGAGCTTATCGCCAACCATACGATCGGATAACCTTCATATAAACAAATCCTATGAATAATCTTTTTGTATATCTCGAAATAGAGAATGGTTGTGTACAAGAGGTAAGTTTAGAACTGCTTACCAAGGGGCGTTCGTTGGCTACCCAATTAGGTTGTCAGTTAGAGGCTCTTGCTATAACCGATGATGCCTCTACAATTGAGGCACAAGTATTTCCTTTCGGAGTAGATGTCTTACACGTCTTCGAAGATGCCAAACTGAAACACTATACAACAAAGCCTTATGGCACTATCGTAACCAAGTTGTTCGAAAAAGAGCAACCTCAAATTGCTTTGATGGGTGCCACTACCTTAGGACGAGACTTAGGACCATTGGTTTCTTCAGCTCTTCATAGCGGTCTTACCGCGGACTGTACCACCCTCGAAATAGGCGAGTACACTGATCCCAAAAGTAAGAAGCATTACCCCAATCTGTTGTACCAAATCCGCCCCGCGTTTGGTGGAAACATCGTAGCTACAATTGTGAATCCTGACTGTCGTCCTCAAATGGCTACCGTACGCCCAGGGGTTATGAAGAAAGAGATTTTCGATGCTAACTATAAAGGACAAACGGTAAAACATAATGTAGCGGACTACGTTACCGATACAGATTTCGTGGTATCAATCATTGAACGACACATCGAGGAAAGCAAAGTAAACCTTAACGGCAGCCCCATTATTGTTGCAGGTGGTTATGGAATGGGGTCTAAGGAAGGCTTTAATCTGCTCTACCAATTAGCCGATGTATTGGGTGCCGAAGTTGGTGCTTCTCGTGCCGCTGTCGATGCAGGCTATGCCGAACACGATCGTCAAATCGGGCAAACAGGGGTTACCGTACGCCCTAAACTCTATATTGCCTGCGGTATTAGTGGTCAGATCCAGCACGTGGCGGGTATGCAAGAGAGCTCTCTCATCATCTCTATCAATGAAGATCCCGAAGCTCCTATCAATACCATTGCAGACTATGTAATAACAGGTCGTGTCGAAGAGGTTATCCCTAAAATGATTACGGCTTACAAGAAAAACAGTAAATAATCCCCCGAAGTATATTATGGCTAATTTCTTTAACGAAATCCCCCAGCTACGTTACCACCTTCGTCACCCATTGATGGAGCGCATTGTAGCTCTCCGGGAGCGTGATTACTCAGATAAAGACAAGTACGACTATGCGCCTCAAAACTTTGAGGATGCGATGAATAGTTACGAACAGGTATTGGAGATTGTAGGTGAAATCTGTGGAGATTTAATTGAACCCAATGCACAAAATGTTGACCAGACAGGACCTACCCTGGAAAATGGTCGTGCTATTTATGACCCATATACACAACAAAACCTTGATGCCGTGCGCCGTGCAGGCTTGATGGGTATAGCTTTACCTCGTCGTTACGATGGATTGAACTTTCCTATCACACCTTATATTATGGCAGCCGATATTGTATCACGTAGTGATGCTGGCTTTGAAAATTTGTGGGGACTACAAGACTGCGCCACAACGCTCTATGAATTTGGCAACGACGATCAGCGTGCACGTTTCCTACCTCGTATCTCTGCAGGCGAGACCATGTCTATGGACTTAACGGAACCCGATGCTGGTAGCGACTTACAAGCCGTGATGCTCAAGGCCACCTATAACGAGGCAGAGGATGCTTGGTACCTCAATGGAGTAAAACGCTTTATCACCAACGGAGATTCTCACATTCACTTGGTATTGGCTCGTAGCGAGGAGGGTACTCGTGACGGACGTGGTTTGTCTATGTTTATCTTCGATGCCAAGAACAATCCCGGTGTAACGGTGCGCCGTATAGAGCATAAGATGGGTATCAAAGGTGTGCCCACTTGCGAACTGGTGTTCTCTAATGCTCGTGCTGAGCTCTGTGGAGAGCGTCGCTTAGGACTTATCAAATACATCATGGCTCTAATGAATGGTGCACGTCTGGGCATTATGTCTCAGGCAGTAGGTATCAGCGAAGCGGCTTGGCAAGAGGCTTATGCTTATGCTATCGAGCGTAAACAGTTTGGCAAGACGATTGACGAGTTCCCCGCCGTGTACGAAATGTTGGCTTTGATGCGTGCTAAAACAGATGCCTCTCGTGCCCACCTCTACGAAACATGTCGCTTTGTAGATATGTACAAGGTACTCGAAGACATCTCTCGTGAGCGTAAATTAACGCCCGAAGAGCGTCAAGAAATGAAATACTATACTCGTTTAGCAGATGCCTTTACACCCATCGGTAAGGGATTGAGCACTGAGTTTGCCAACCAAAACGTGTACGACTGTGTACAAATTCACGGAGGTTCGGGCTATATGAAAGACTACAAGTGCGAACGCCTCTACCGTGACGTACGTATTACCAACATCTATGAAGGTACTACACAGCTACAAGTGGTAGCAGCCATCCGCCACGTGACCACCGGTACTTACTTCGATCGTATAAAAGAATACCAAGCTACTGAAGTTCGCCCCGAGCTACAACCATTGAAAGAATCTATGGCTCAAATGGCAGAGCGTGCTCGTGCCTTGGTAGACTTCGTAGTGGAGCAAAAAGACCAAGAGCTATTGGACTTCCAAGCTCGTCGCCTTGTAGAGATTACTTCTCACGCTCTCTTTGCTCACTTGCTTCTTCTCTCAGCCAACGATGAACCCGAACTTTTTGACAAGAGTTGTCGTGTGTATCATCGCTATGCCTTGGCAGAGCAAGAAAAGATCGACAGCTATGTACGCAACTTCTCTGCTAACGAATTGGCAGACTACCGCTCTAAGCAAGCGTAAACTATCACTCTATTATAACAAAGAGACCCTCACATATGGGGGTCTCTTTTTTGGTATTCTGCTCACTCCCCAAGGGGGAAGTGTACAACAGCCTCGAAAGTCAGGCGACTCTTCTATATGTGAAGCAAGTCCTATCCAACTTATCGCAGTCTCATAGATTGGTTGGCATTTTCATTTGTACTTGGATTCATCTTTGCCTTGAGAATAGGAGAAGGCATTGCAGGTGCTACCTTTGCATCATCATGTCTAACAAGATTGATGGTAAAGAGCATTTTTTTAGGATTTATATCATTAAAAGTAGGCGTTCTGGAAATAATTCTCAACTTTTTCTCTTTGTTATAAAAGTCATCTATTCCGTTTTCTCGTCTTAGCCTCCACTCAAAGCCCTCTCTTTGACACAAACTATAAAACTCTTTGGAAGGAATACTTGCCTTGCGAATATCGTCGGTGTAGTATCCTAAAGTGGGTTCATTGTAGATAAAAATTATCTCGAAACATTGTCCCAACTTATTCTCTGGAGTGTCATCTTGCCACTCGAAGAAATAACCTCTATGCGTCATAGGAGCCTCCTTTTCATTAAGTTCAAAAAGGGCATATCGCACTTTACCCTTATGTTTTCCATATTCCTGCTCTTCAGTTCTCTTTAGTTCATTACCCGCATTAAGCTCAACTTGCTTAATTCGAGTGAAGGAATAGAGACTATTTTCCAACATCTCTCCATACTCTGAGGGAATCTCTTTAATCGTTGGGAAGGCTTGAGGTTGCTTACCATACTGAATGAACTCAAGCCAATCTTCCCCCTCTTTTTTTTCTTGTTCTATCACGAATAGAGTGCTTTTATCTCGAACAAGTCCGGAGCACAGCTTAGCCAATACATGCTCATCATTGAACCCATGTTTAGAACTTAGTGCCAAACATTTTGCCAAAGTGGTCTGATTGGAGGGAAATTTCACAATAGCTTTCAAGAGAACACCACTCTCTGGGTCAATGCGATAGTGTAGCTCTTTAACATCCATCTTTTCGTATCCAAACCTATAGAGCACATAACCTCCTCCCTTTTTGGGGTCGGGCAACAACTTTTCTAACAAGGTACCCCCTCTTTTCTTCTCGGCCTCTATTACCTTATCCATATCAGGCTCACGAATCAATATAGGGAGGAGCACTTTATTCTCCGTTATAGTTTGGTAGGGATCCTCAACGATAGGAAGATCAGGTTCGGGTACAACAGGAGCATCGGGTTTCTTACAAGCACTCAAAACTAATACGAAACAGAATGCCAACATCAGATTTTGAAAAACTTTTACTTTCATCTCATCGGTCTTTTATTATTATTATTATTATTCTCTCCAAGCTCCATATCTTGCTAACTTGAGGAGGATATAAAGGGTTTCTCTCTGAGAGAGTACACAAACGTTTCAATAAAGAATTGAGAGAGTATGTGGCTACAAAGACTTTCGGCCTTTTCGATGAAAGTTGACCCTTTTTCATCTCGACCTATATTTAATATAAACCGCTACCCTATCTTATTTTACCCTTACTGTTTCAGAAGAGATTTCTCAGGAAAATTCAAAGCCTGTAGATATTACTCCTCAATTCTTTACAAGGGCAAAGTTCGAGGTTTATATTGATAGTTCACTTATCAATTTCTGCCAAAAATCTGTCAATTTCGGACATGTTATTAAGAGCAAATTTGTCAAAATCGGACATGTAAAATCCATAATACACTCATAAACAACAAGTAATACCCAATTTCCCATGTCCGATTTTTACGTATAGACAAAAGAGGGCGTTTGAGTTGTTTTTCGCTTATTTTGTAGCCTTCTACCTCGACTCTTTACAGCTAATTCATTACTCCTATTAATCCAAAATTTGACTTTCAGCTCTTTTTGTAGCTCTTTAGAATCAACAAACACACAATAAAATCAGACCAAGTCAAATAAAAGATAGCCCTCAACTCTCTACAAAAGTGCAATAAACCTCCCACCAAAAAGTAGTGAATAGAAAGATAAAGAAGAGAATCCTTTAGAGAGAAGTTACCGCCCAGTTTCTTCCCTATTCGAAGCTGTTAAGAGTAAGCATCATAGCTCTCACTAAAAAACATCATAGGTTTCAAGCAAAAGGGTCAATGGTTTTACTCCTAACCTACGTACCTTTGAATTCGTAACCCATACGATTTCTGTACAGATATACAATCCACACGCGAAGGCAATAAGACTCTCAGAAAAGAGCCTTGTACAAGTTTTAGGCACAAAAAAAGAGCATACTCCACACAGAGTATGCTCTTTAACTACGTAAGGAGATTAGTAAATCACCCTTGCTTTAATGGAAAAGTTACTTTATAGATGCTTCATAAACGCCATCCACAGTAGCTTCCAATACTTTATTGAACTCTTCATCGCTTTGCTGAGCTGTAAGCCCTTCCGCCAAAGCTCGAGAGAAAGAAGCGATAATACCATGGTTACGTCCGAGAAGGTCATTGGCTTCTTCACGGCTGTAACCTCCGGAGAGCGCTACTACACGCAACATCATAGGATGCTCTACAACCTCTTTGTAGAAATTATCCACGGTAGGCAATGTAATCTTCAACATCACAGGCTCTTTTTGTTTATCCAACTCCGCCAAGAGTTCCTTTTTAAGAATTTCTTCTGCCTTTGCCTTATCGGGGCAGTGAATATCTACTTCAGGCTCTAATATAGGCATCAAACCATGTGAAAGAATCTCACGCCCCCAAGCAAACTGCTGTGCTACTATATCACGAATACCCTGCTCATTTGCTTGTTTGATAACACTACGCATCTTAGTACCGAATACGTTATAGCTAACGGCTTCGTCACAAAGTTTGCCAAGCTCTGGGAAAGCCTTCATGAGCTGCACCCCGTTGGCTTCTTCTTGCAAACCTTTATCTACCTTGAGGAAAGGTACGATGTTACGCTTTTGCCAAAGAAAATCGGCAGTAGGCATTCCCTCTATTTGCCCACGCATAGTGCGCTCAAAGAGAATAACCCCAATTACCTTACGTGAAGAAAAAGCACGAGACGTAATCATACGAGTTCTCATTTCATGAATAAGCTCGAACATTTCTTCTTCCGAAGCATAAGCCTCTGGCTGAATGCCATACGCTTTTAATGCCTTAGGCGTAGAACCGCCACTCTGATCCAACGCTCCTACAAACCCGGGAGCTTGACGCATCTGCTGCAATTGTTCCTTGTTCATTGCTGGGTAACTTTTATTGAAAGATTAGAATTAAAGTGTTTATTTGCCTCAAAGGTAGGGATTATTTATGAGTTAAATTAAACGAATAAGAAAAAGCTCTCTTTCTTGCCCACTTGAACTTCAGCTAAAAGTTCTATCTCTACTCAACAGAAACAAAAAAACAAGCCTAAGAGATGAGTAGAATAATTCCGCCAAAATCACTATCTTTGCCTTGATATATAGGTAATAAACAGGTAATTATATTTTTGATAATGAGTACTATTTTTGGCAATACAATCCCCAATACTTTTTTTGTAACCAAGGGAAGTGGAGAATCTGACTTAGAACTTCATGCAGGCTCTTACCACATGGCTTTGTATGATGCAGGTATTTCTGACTACAACATTATGACTTATTCTTCGGTTTTGCCTGCCACAGCCCATTTGGCTACTATGGACGAGGTAGATATGCCTCCGTTCGGATCGGAGATGAAAACCATAATGTCTGTTTCTCATGGTTTTCAAGATGAATTTGTTTCAGCAGGGATTGTTTATGCTTGGATGTACAAGGACGAAAACTTTGACGAAAAGGCAGGAGGATTGGTGTGTGAGGTAAATGGGCGCTACCGCATAGAAGAGTTAGAGTCTCGTCTCATCCGAGTTATCAATGATTTGCACCAAAAGACCTACAAGCAGTACTATTTAGGAGAGCTCAACTTCATCACAGAGGGTATTACGATTACTAAACGTTACGGTACCGCCTTGGCTTCGCTCTGTTTTGTAGATTTCATCAACCCTGAGTCTCCTATGCCAGAGGGTCAGAATTAAACTCTTCCCTAAAAAAGAGATAGTTAGAGGGCTTGTTTTATACACTTTTTGTTTGTACCTTTACGTTATAGGTTATATAGCTTGGCACAGATAAGCGGTAACCCTCCCTCGTTTTTACGAGGTTGTGTTTATGAGAAAGGATGTGGTTGGCTATAATTTAAATTTGTTATGAGTATGAAAGGTGGATTCAAATTTGGATTAGGGGTTGCTCTTGGAGCAGCTATCGGAGCTGCAATCGCTTACTTTGCAGACAAGGAAAAACGCGATGGTTTTGTAGATAGTGTATCTTCTGCAGCCGATAAGGCACGCGATAGTGTGGTAGAAGGTTACTATGAAGCAAAAGAAAAGTACTATAAGTACCGCGACAAACTAAAAAAAGAGGGTTCTCAACTCTTGAATGATGTAAACGAACGGATCAACGAAGGAATCGAGAATTTTGATTAAGTTTCTTTTTTCGAAAGAGTCTCCAATAATCAAGGTTATGACTTGAGAACTGGAGGCTCTTTCTCTTCTTTTTGACCTTCTTTATCTACGCTCCTCTTTGAGATGTGGAGAGGGGAACAAACTTCAAACTTAGTTTAGGAGCTATCTATGACAAATAGAGAAAATACAAATTTAGGATTCAAAGAGTTGGTGCTACACTTTGTGGAGTTCCTTTATGCTTGGCTTAGGCGCACATTATTTCAGACAGCAGAGGGTTCAGTGCGATTAGTACGCATTTCAATTTTACTCTTCTTGGCCTTGCTAATCATCCCTACTCTCCTAATGTTTGTTGTGCTCTTGTTAGCTCTAACGGTGGCTCAAGTATTCGACCTCTCTCTTCTTATAGCGGGGTGGATTACGGCTCTCTTTTTCGTAGTCGTACTGGTACTGCTCTACATATTCAGAAAACCTCTTACAGCACCCATAACCAATAGGGTACTACGCTTCTTTATGGATTGCGACAACCAACTAAAGAGGTCTATGCAGAGATGGAGCAAGAACGAACCAACTACTCCTATCGAGTAATAAAATCCCTAACGTAAGAGAGCACAGAGATTATGGAAAGCAAAGTATATCAAGAGTTTAAGCAACGACAAGCAGAGATAGACCATCTCTATTGGCTTACAAGCAGACAGATACAGGAAGATATCCATCTCTTGAGTGAACCCGAAGATCGTCGCAACGTACTGGAAGAAATGACCTCATTGATCGTACCGAAAGGGTCTTACATGGATCGCTTCCTCTCCCTCTTCAAAGTACCCTCTATAAGTTCGCAGAGGCGTACAAGAAGGTCTACTCAATACATTGAGAAGGTTGCTTACTTCTTCCCACCCAAAATAAAGTCTATCATAAATTCGGCACTAAAATATCAGCCAATCTTGCAGATAGCCTATACGCTAACAAAGCCTTTGCTAATAACGGCAGGCATCTCTACTGGGCGTAGTATTCTAAGAACTATTTTACGTCGCATTTTTCGATAAGAGACAGCGAAACGCAGAATAAATAAAAAAGACTCCTTTGTCGAGAGTTTTCACTCTTTACAAAGGAGTCTTTCTTTTCCAACAAGGTTGTGATACAACCTATGTGAGGCAAATAGAAAGCTATTGTCTACAATAGCCTACCTCTACTCTTTCTGTTCATCCGTAAGAATGGAGGGGAGGACATTCTTTACGAAGTAACCAATATTGTTATAATCCATCTGAGCAACGGCAGAGTCACGAGGAATTTCGGTTTCTAACAAAGCAATAAGTTTCGAGTTGTAGAAAGTAAAACTATAATTGACTATTTTCCATTGCCCAAGGCGTATGGCAACTCCATACGAAAGTTGCTCTACAAGCCCTTTATCTTTATACTGCACAAAAGCCACTTTATAAGGAGGACCCATGATAGTTTCTACTTGCTCCTTGGTATAACCAATTTGCACCAAACTTACTTTTTCCATAAAATCCTCATAGCTAAAGGGCTGTTCGTTCTGAGCAAAAGAAACAACATTATAGGTAATGAGTAGCAATAGAATACCTATACCTCTTTTTATCTTAATATGTTTCATCGTAATACCTGTAATTATGGGAGTGTAATACTTCTACTTATTAGTTGCATTGTGCCTATTTCAATGTTCTAAAAGAGCATTGTAGCCCCAATCATTCCAGCGAAAGGATAGAAATCTCTGTATCCAAAGGGATATTCAGAGGCTCCGAAAAAAGGGTTCTTAATCTCTCCATGGATAGACCATGACTTATTCAGACGATAAGCTCCACTGAACGCCAGTTCCTGCATCCTGTACTGCTCATCAGGAGTCAGCGAGTAACGGATACCATGATGTAGTTTGGTTCTTAAGGCAAAAGAAAGTTTTTCCGACCAACGGTAAAGGGCTTCTGCCTCCCAACTCCAAACGGGTAACCCTTCGGCAACAGAAAGTCTTGCGGTTTTGTAGTTATTGTAAATTCCAGAAAAAGAGACTTGCAACTTATCACCCATAGCATAGGAGATTGCTCCCTTTAAGAACCAATTGTCCATCTTATCGTAAACGGGTATAAAAGAAATAAAGGGGGTACGCTCTGGAATAGCCATATTGACATTGGGTAGCAAGAAAGTTCTATTGGAAGCTATCTGGTAACCTCCCGAGAAGTCGAACGAGAATCCATACCCCCAATAGGATCTGACACCTAACTCTGCATCCAATGCATACACATTGGGCGAAACGATGTGATTCGGATCGATAAATCGATTCACTTTACCTAACTCATACCTTGATGGGGCCTCAGTTCCACCCTCTGCACGAGCAAAGAGCTGTACATACTTAGAGAAGGTAAACGAAGTAGAAATCTTTGGATAAAAATAAAGTCCTTGATCTCTTAAGGTTAAAAAACCCATTCCCCCTCCTACATACACATCCCAGCGAGTATTACCAAGCAAAGAACTATATTGGAGATGAGGGACAAGCTCAGAAAGGAAAATAGCGTGAGACAAAGCACTTCCCTTATGGTACAGAAGAGGCATGTTGCCTGAGCTATGAAGTTGGACAAAACCACTAAAATTGACCCCAATAAAGAAGTCATTTCCCCTTTTACTCTGAATGAGTGTATTGAATAGTACTCTCTGCTCTTCTACCCTATTGAAGGGCATACCCTCTCTTTTAACTGCCAACCTGTATGCTCATAAGCAAGGTCTACCGCAGCGTTCACTTTTTGAGTAGATAATGTTCGGTAATTAAATTGCACCTTCTCGTAATCTTCTCCGACATTCAAAGGCGATACAAAGAGAGGTTTATGAAGCAGCAACAGTGGATTAGGAGCAAAGTAGTTATAGTAGTCATACGCTCCTTGAGCTTGTATGGAGAAAATTCCCTTAGGAGCAAGGCGAGAATAACCCAGCCAAATATCTGAAGTGTGCTGTTTGAGTAAACTCTCCTTCTCATTTAAAGGGACATTGTGTTGCTTACTTCGATGAGATAGATGTATATCTAATTGATGTTTCTCATCTAAAAGACGACTATAACCTCCCAATAAACGCACATTAGGGTCTGCTCCTGCAGAAAACTGCAGATAACCATACTTATCCGAAGATGGCACTTGAGCAGCTAAATCACTGAGTACTGGATGGCGAGGCACGATAACGGGAGGAGTAAAGTCGCCTGTTGAACGAGGAGGTAGAGGTTTGAGCTTAGTAAATTTAGGTTTATCGAATTCAAATTTTGAATTCAACGGTACGGCCTGCTCTATCTGTACCTCTTGGTCACTTACCACGAGCAACTCTCTATGAAGTGTATCAGCCCGAGGAGTACGGGCAGTAGCTTCGTTCTGTGCCGAGGCTGTACGACCTATTGTAAAGAGCGAAAGTATTCCAAATAAGGATAGGGATAGTCTGAAATATCTCATAGGTGATAACGAGTCTTTTAATTGCTACTTGTAGAATCGGAGAGGCGTTTGTTTACCTCTTCCAAGATATTGTCCTTTTGGTGAGGATAGTTGGTGCGGAGACTTTCTAAGTACTGATCGGCTGTAATAGCATCTCCCTCCAATCTATAAATATCTGAGAGGAGGATAATACCCGAGGCCAACCAATACTCATAGGGAGTACCTCTCTCAATGAATTGATTCAATATCTTTTTAGCCTCCTTACGAAGAAATGGTGATTGACTCAGCACTTTAGCATAGGATACTAAAGCCTCTGCGCCTACCTCTTTGTCTGTATTTTTACTCAAGCTCTTATATTCCTCACGAGCCAAATCACTCTTTCCAAGTGCATTATAACAATGAGCTCTATATAGGCGTAAACGCTCTACATTCTCTCCCGAAAATGTTTTAAGCACTTCCGTAGCTCCATCAATTCCCTCTTTATATTGCTCTCCTAAGAAAGCCATATAAGTAGCCTCTTCAGCTGCCATTAGGCGTAGCGATTGCTCTGTAGCCACACTATAAAGTTGTGTATATGTTTTATAAGCCTTGTGGTACTCTCCTTTCTTTTTCTGGAGGGTTGCCAAACGAGAGATCGACGAAAGCTGGAGCGACTCGGGTAATTCTTTCTGTGCTGAAACGACTTTTTCATAGAGGCTATAAGCCTGCTCTTCGTCACCCTTTTGATAGGAAATATCTGCCAAATATTTCTGAGATTTGAGTACATCAGAGCCATTGTTATAACGAGCAATAAAAGCCTCTAACAAGCCTATTGCCCTCTCGGGGTTACGTCTATACTCTGCTTCGGCAGTCTGGAATTGCAAAGCTCTCGTCTCATTATCCGAAAGGCTAAAAGCTCCCTTCGAAGCACTTACTACCCGGTCAATATAATCCATACGTCCCATCTCGACACACATACTTTTCAGATTAGAAAAGGCTATCGAGGCCTCTGCACTCCTTGGATACTTTTGCATCAGTGTAGCATATGCCTCCAAGGCTGCATCCGATCTTTGTGTATTGTAGTAAAGAAGAGCCAGTTGTAACTGAGCTAAACGTCCCGATTCTGTAGAGCCAAACTGTTGAAAAGTTGAAGTAAAAGTTCTCTCTGCCATAGAGGTATTACCTGAGAATAGAAGAGCTCTACCCTTTTCAAAAAGAGCTTTAGAAACAACGGCATGATCAGGGAAGAGCTTAACAAGTCTATCCAAGGTCTCAACTTGACGAGTATAATTCTTTCTCAAACCATATATTTCCGCACTTCGAAAGAGCGCATAAGAACTCTTTTGTGGTGCTAAATTTACCGCCTGTTCGTACCCTTGCAAGGCATCCTCCAACGCATTTTTAGCGTAACGACAATCTGCCCAACGCGCCGAAGCATCACTTTTACGTAGAAGGTCTTTATCCTCCAACTTCAAGTAGGCATTAAAGTGCTTTGCCGCTTCATCCAGTCGAGCGCTGTTGAAGAAAGCATACCCCAAGCGATACTGTGCTTCTGGTACATTTTGAGATTGGTATTGCGCATAATTCTGCACAAACTCTTTCAGCGGCGCTACTGCTCCATCGTAGCGCCCCTCTGCAAAAGCAATTTCAGCCTCTATAAATAGGGACTCGCTCTGATAAAGTTTACTCACAGGATTATGTTGAGCTCTTGCAATAAAACCTTTTGCCGAGGATATATTCCCCTTTGAAAGAGCCTCTAAAGCCAAGTGGTTAAGCACATACTGGGTAGCCTCTCGGATAGCAGGAGAAGTACTTTTCACTCGCTCGATAGAGGCAAGAGAGGTGGCATAATTAGAATTAGAGAGATAAAATTCTGTCAAAAAACGCTCCATAGTTTTGACATGCTTTGAAGAGGGAAAGAGAGTAAGAAACTGCTCGGCAATACGTACATCTTGCCCAAAATTGGATTGACCCGAAGAACGCATCACAAGAGCCATTTCGTACATCGCAGTTTCTCGAATAGCAGGGTCTATCCCCTCTGATGAAGCTATCTCATAGGAGGTAATAGACTCTGTATAGCGTCCTAAATCTCGACGAGCTCTTCCCAAGTAAAGATTAGCCACTTGAGCAGCAAAGTTCTTACCCACCGAAGCCTTCAAAAGTGGAGAGATCGAAGTCTCCAAATCGGCATTTTCAATATAAGCTGCTCCTAACAGAAGCCAATCTTCCGATGACAAGTGAGAGGGATTGAGCGAAGCCAAACGTTCGAAGTAGCGAATCGTATTAGGAGCATCTCCTAAACGATAGAAAGCATTCCCCGCTATTTGCAAGAGAGCCGAGTGTGATGCCATCTTGGGAGAGCGTCGCTCCACCGAAGCTATTGTAGCCACAGCTTGCTCATAGTTACCCTCAAAATAATCTATTGCAGCGAGTCCGATGCGAGCATCAGGTTCTAAGTCCTCATAGTTTAGAAGCGATTTATAGATTTGCTCAGCTTCTTTCAATTTACCTTGTGCTATAAGTTCGCTACCTACATAGAAAGAAGCCACTCTCCCCCAATGATTGTGAGAGGTACTGGCTTGAGCAAAGAGATCGGCTATATTACCCTCTTTTCTATTAGTCTTTAAGAGAGCATAGGCCAATCGTACCTGCCACTCGGTCTTTTCTTCGGCAGAGAGAGCCGTTTCGTCCATCTTCTCAAGATGATACCTTGCTCTATTAAAATCTCCCTTGCGCATATAGAGAGCAGACCTATATAGTGTAGCCACAGATTTACGACTCTCCGTCGGATACTCCTTTATAAAATGTTCGAGAGCTTGTTCGGCAAGGTGGTACCCAACACTATAATACCCTTTTGCCTTATCATAGGCTCGATGAGCCAAAGGCATATACTCCGTCCGAAAAGCATAAGGAGCTTTTTGGTAATGCGCCCTACTCGAATAAACATGGTTAAGGAGAAGTATCTGCTCCTCTTGGGATCGTATCTGATGCGGGGAAGTTATGTTTTGAGAAAAAATAGGCAGGGCGAGAAGTACCCCTAAAGAGGAAACTATAATCTTTTTCTTATTCATTGCTTTCAATCCTATAAAGCTCGTTTCTCTTGTAGCGAAGTTATTATCCATAGATGGCAATACTTGCATAACGTCCAAAGATACAATCAATTTGTAAGAATCATATCTTTAAGCCTCTATAAATAAAAAAACTCAGCCTTATAAATAAAGCTGAGTTGGCAATCCATTGTTGTCCCGGAAGAATTCGAATCCTCAATTTCAGAGCCAGAATCTGACGTGTTACCATTACACCACGGGACATTATAAAGCTTTGTCACACCTAAAGAGGCTCAAAACTGGGTGCAAAGGTAAGCATTTATCTGAAAATAAAATCACACACCAAGATATTTGCTATCAACTTTCTCGTTGAAGCAGAGAGAGGTAGCCTAACACGGTATATAAACAAAGATAAAAATACTCACATAAAGGTATTGATGATTGTCTTTTTAATAAATATTAGGTATTGAAGAGTCTTTTGAACTACTCTACCTTTGCAGAAATATATTACGTTGTGTCGAAATATAAACCTCTTGATTATAACAAGTACTTAGAATCTTTGCTTTATTGCTTTTAGAACAATCCTAAAGCAATGTCTAAAATGTCAATTTCTCCACTCAGAGAGGACCTGAATCCGAACTTATCGCTGATTTATACATAAACAAATAATAGTAACAAGAAACTATGAAGAAGTTTTTTTACACTCTAGTCGTTGCGTTCCTTTCCACATTCTTACTCCATGCCCAACTTCCTGCCATCGGAGGTCCAGGAACTTTATCTTCGAGAAACTACAAATATCGCCTAAAATCCTTTATAGAACATCGTAGCGATACTCCCGCTCTATATCGTTATGTATATGATAAAGATGGATATATTAACGAACTTCTCATCTCCACAGAGTTTGATACAGACCAGAAGCGTACTCGCTATGTCTACAACGATAAGAAACAGCTAGTGGAGAGAGTTACCGAAAAAGGTCTAAACTTTGAAATAAACGAGAGCAAAAACACCTATGAATATGATGACGCAGGTCGCTTGATCAGATCCATTTTCCTTATCTGGTTCGAAGAGGAGTATGTGGTCTTCTCCCAACAATCTTACGAATACGAAGGTGCTTCTACAACTCCCAATGCCATAACAAATGAGACAATAGATCTCAGAACCCAAACCAGAGTATCTAATACCATATCTTTGGAATACAATGCCCAACAGAAAATTACCAAAATCCTAAACAAACTCACTGCTAACGGCTCTTTCCGTAATTCTTCTACCATTAACTACGATGAACAAAACAGACCTTCTAAGCTCAAAGTAGAGGTAGTCGATCAAGGCACTGGAGAGAAGAAGACAGTGACAGAAGATTTTGTTTACGAAGAAAATGGTAGTATTACAAAGACGGGTACAGGAGATTTTATCAACTATATCCAGTACGATGAAACCAAGAAGGGTTCTGACACCTACTTCCCAGCACAATATATAGACTTCTTTGCTATGACTGGAGGTAACTACTATTCTATAGCCTTTCTCTACAGAATGCCCTATGAAGCTTGGCTCATCAAGTCACAAGAATAAGTTCAACTAATGGAGTTGGGACTCCAGCCGAACCTCAGTATGACTTTGAATATGAGGCTACTCCTTCAGATATTGCAGTAGATACAATTGAAAAAGAAACTTCAAATTGTAAATTCCACACTCTAAACGGAGAACTGTTTGCAGAGATCTCAGAAGAATTATTGAATAAGGAATACCATCTCTATGATAGTTTAGGAGCTATACAATCAAAAGGAATAATTAAAACCACTTCTCTTTCCCTCGGGCGTTTGACTTCAGGCGTTTACATCCTCTCTATCGAAGGGCAATCGTACAAAGTCATACTATAAGAGACCATAACTCTTTACAAACGACAAGGAAGAGTTTAACTCTCCTTCAAATAAAGCGCATCCTCAGCTTTGGTTACCCCCTCCAAGGCTGAGGATTTTTTGTATATCTATGCAGAAAAAAGATCTTAGCCTCCAAAAGTGCATATCCTCCGTCTCTCTTAAGTAGTCGCCCCTTAAACAGTCGTTTATCATTTGTTATTCAGTAATATAAACGACTAAACCCTTTTATTGGTGTCCGATAAAACTTTTCGAAAGCATAAAAAGGTATAGTTAAGCCCATAAATTAGCTCCTTTGGAGTCTTTTTTGTTTCAGTAAGCCCCTTTTTTCTTGCACAGAGTCAGCTGTCCGATAAAAAGCCTCTCAAAACTCATTGACGAGAACCTGTTTTGCTATTCTCTTA
>NZ_BAKX01000009.1 GCF_000614585.1 Porphyromonas gingivicanis JCM 15907 | reverse complement strand
TTTCTTTCATGGGCTTCGGGCGAAAGAAGAAAGGAGCAAAGAAACCCCGATGAAAATCACCTCGTTACTTTTGGCGGTGAGTTGAGACAGCTCAAAAGTAACAAAAAGCCATTTTTTGGCAAGGAAAGTTCTATATGTTGCCATTTTGTCGCATCAAATAGACTTTATGGCAGCTAAAACCTGTTGGTATGCTACTTGCTTTATCTATTGTAAGTTGTAATAAACAAAACGATGCAAATAGAAAATAGAGAACATAATATGATTACAGATGTGGAATCACCTTCTTCTTGGAGTAAAAGATAATAATTATAAATTGTGATTAAAAAAGCAGGTTTTTTCTTCTTGTCGCTTTGGTTGTTATTTGTCATGATAATTATCATTACAATAAGGATTCCTATTTGTTTTTCGAAAGATTATTCATTTGTTGGTATCTCCTACTTGCTTTCAACCAATATTATCCCACTATGTTCCAGTTTAGCTTTGTTCATAGGAGGATGTTCATATTTCAATCTGGAAAACCAATTGAAAGGGACAAAGGAATTATCCTTTAAAATTACAGAGATTGAGAATATTGATTACGAACACTTGACTTTTCTTACAACATACATCATTCCGTTAGTCTGTTTCCAATTTGAGAATTTACGATATGTCATTGTATTTGTTATTTTGCTCATTGTAATTGGATTAATATATATACGTACTGACATCTTTTACACAAACCCAACCTTGGCTCTTCTGAAGTTTAGAATTTATAAAGTGACAGGGACTTTCAGAAAAAGAGAAGTGAGAGAAAATATAATTATAATAACGAAAGAAGAATTAAATATCGGAGATGATGTGAAATATATTAAGTTGGATAAACGGATTTACTATGCTTCAAAAGTAAAAACAGATGAATAAACAAGAATTAGATAATGCGCTCGCATTTATAGATGCACCGCAGGGGGAGTTGCAAATAATTCTATATGCAAATATAGAAGCATTGCAGAGCCGAGAAAATTGGATATAAAGGAAGAAGATCTGTCTGGACTTCGCCAATTGTTTGCCTCAAGCATTAAGGCTTCTATTATAGAAAAAGAAGACTACACAGTATTACCGCTATCAACAGCAGATGAACGAGGCAATTGTTTTTATCAATATGATTTAGATATTCCTGATGAATTGCAACTCTTAGAAACGACAATAGGAAATGATAATCTGCAAAATTTCAGTTTCATTGATAATCAGTTCTCAAATATAGAATCTCTCATTATTGTTTTAGCAGATACAGAAAATGAGATTTCACTCTTTAAAAAACTGTCAACTGTCGAAGTTATCGGCAGAGGTGGATTTATGCTATGGAAGTCCAATCAAAGGTTGGAAAAGTTTAATGATCAATTATTACGGATAAGCTCCAAGTTTCAAGCATTAAGAGTTGGTGGTGAGATTATTATCACTGATTTGGCTTCCATAGAAAAAGGATTTGGCTTCCATGATATAATTATTCGAGAAGCTACTAATAGTCTTAGGGTTATTGAGGAATTACGGCTTGTGAGTAACATAGATAGTTTGGAGAATTTAGTAAGTGATGTTCGTTTTGCTCGAAAACTGACAAAAGTTGCACGGAACTCTCCAGTTATTCAGCGAAACATTCCTAATGCAGATATAATTGCATTTTCAAAGAGACATCCACTTACTAAGAACAAAATGCGATACAACGCAAATCAGACCCAATTCCTTTTGGACACTCGAGTTTCAAAAGACTTGTTGATAAAAATCCTAAATGATGATTTGCTGACTTCAGAATTAACCAAGTTGTATTACGATAGTTTGGCAAAAGATGGAATTGAAGTTGAGGAGGAACAATAAAAAAAGATTTTAGACTACACCTTGATTGCCTTGTGCCAAGCCGAGTGCATCGCCTCGTACTCGGCGGAGGTGATGGTGAAAAATTCGGGCAAGTCCACCCGAAAGGCGAACATGATGTCGGCATCTTTCGAGAGAAATGTAGAAGCTTTTTTTGCTTCTGGCTCGTCTTTTGGATAACAGCGTACTTGTGGCGTCGAGTGGCTTATCTTAAAGCAACTTTTACCGATGATTACGGCTTCACAGACCGTTTGACAAGACTCTTTTTTGAGGTGCTTCTTTCTTCTTTTCCGCTCATACAAGAGAAAAAGCAGCAGTTACAAAGGGTAAAGCAAGAGAAGTACAAGGACTATTCGATACATAGGCGTTGCAGGATTTCGTGAAGTTCATCACCAAATTCAATACAGTTCCTACTCAACTTCCCTCCGTGGGGTAGGAGAGGGTGCATACCCCTCTTCTGCGTTCGGAAAGCAGCGGACGATATAAACGGGAGTGGCTCAATGAGGTCTGCATCAAGAAGACTCCCGTTTCATCGGCAAGGGTGCGACAGCATTCGTCGGCATCCTCATGTTTCCAAGCCTCTATCATATTGCGAAGCAAGTAAAGTTCTCTGATATTGCCCTTGTCCATCGTCAGTATCTGCTCTCCCAAGATGTCGATGAAATGGCGAACGGCTTCCATATCCATCGGACTGTCCGTAACGGGAAAGAGAACGGCATCCATTGCCGAAAGCAGTTTCACCGTTCCTTCGGTACGCATCAGTGCAGGGAGGTCGAAAAGAATGCAGCGAGGATGGCTGTCCGCAAAGTGTTGCTCTACTTGGCTCAGCTCAGCAGGGGCAACGCATTAAAACTTACTAATTCTCATTTTCAAGTGCTGGAGGATTTATTTAAGTAGAGGTGTGCAACGTAGCTGTGAGGTATGTATCCATCACTCGAGAGACCACTTCTTGTATTGGTGACCGCTACAAAAATCCACCTCTAAAACTTGCATCCGCTCCCCTTGATTTGGTATATTTGCCCATAGAAGGGCGATGGATGGCGTAAAAGATAGCGATAAACCAAAATCAAGAAAGCACTCAGCTGACGCTCCACCGTTATTCCAGTTAAAGATTGACCGTCTTCCGAGTTAACGCTTTACCGTTTTCCCAGTTAATGATTTATCGAGCAGTGGGTGAAAAGAAACCCGCCCGGAGATCATTCTTCCGTCGTCTCTGATACTTTAATACATTTCTAATGCGTTACCCCTGCTCAGCTCAGGGCTTCTCGCACCGGGGTGCAGATAATCGGATAAGGGACATAGGCAGTCCGATGGTCAGACACATTACCTTTTGAGGATTCACTTCTTCCGACTCTTACTGCCGTAGACGGGCAATTGTATAGATGGGATGGTTACAATCTACAACAGCGACATCGCATTCTCTGTGGTAATGCAGAATGCTTGCAGCAAGTACCGTAAGTGAGGTTTTGCTGACACCACCCTTTTGGGTGGAGAAGGCAATGAAAACAGGTTTCTTTTTCATTTCATTTTCTGTTTAATGCTTCTAGATATATCAATGTGGAAATAAATCCGTGAGGGAATAAATCCCCGGACAGGTATACGGAAAGGTATTCCAACAAGGGAACATAAACCTGTCTTTCGGGATATTCCCTCCATGCATAAGGGTGGAGCTATATGACGGGATTCATACTTGCACACGTCCCCCCATCCATATGCCCCCTTGTACCCTTGCGCAAGGGTATGAGTCGATGGGTGCAATAACTTATACATATTCTCATTTCTATTTCCATTTCCGTAATTGTCTGTTCAAATGACTGCGAACAGGTTTTTAGACTTGGGCAGGCAGGTATGTCTACCGACCTTTAAGCACCTGCTTGACGGGGGCAAATACAGATGCCTTCCAAGCTGAAAATTTAACTACGTACTTGTGGCGTCGATTTGGATAGTTGTGGCTTCGTATAAGGTAAGGGATTTAGGCACAACGCTTAGTAACTTTGCAGCAAGCGATAAGTCGGTATTTCATGGCTTTGAAAACATCCATTTCGGGAGAATAAAGTATCGTTCTTCGGAACGAATTTATTTGCATCGGGCAAATAGCAAGGTGTGTCTTTGTACCACAAATTGTCATTTGTCGCACAAAGACCCTTGCCCCGAAAGGGGGTATCAATCACTCCGAAGTCGTGATTAAAGAACAACGAAACCAATGAAAAGAAAGAATACAGACAAGCCAGACGGCAGATGTGCCACCTGCCCACGATGGGACAGATGGCACATCAGAATACCCAAGCCCGAAGACCAGCAAAAGCTCATCGAGCTATACCGAAAATCAGGAGCAAAGACCAAGAGCCACTACGTCAGAACCCAGCTATTAAATCAATCCTTTAAGGTCATCACACAAGATAAGACAGCCGAACCCTATCTGAGAGAGTTGGACAGCATCATCACTAAATTGAGAATCATCGGAGTGAGTTACAACGAAGCCGTCAAGACGCTCAACAGCTACCACACGGTTAAAACAGCCCAAAGAATGATACACCAGCTCGAAATCTGCTCCGCAGCTATCATCGGGTTACAAGCTCAGGCGATACAGCTGACTATGGCATTTGATAACCGAGAGAAAGAACCTAACCTGCTATAAAAAGCCAACCTATTCAAAGGGTACATTGAACTTAATAATCTTTGCGATGATCAGATAGTAGACAAATTATACTATTCCCAAAAGAATAATATGCCCATTAAAAGTCAATTCTCTCGACAGAGATGTATATACCATGATCCCTTAATAGGTCGATATAATTCTAAGTTGGTCGAATATCGCTGTACAACTTGATCCAAATCTTCCATCGTAATTCTTTTGATGAGAAATTTCTCCAAGTCAGGATTCAAGATACATTCTTCATTGTATCGCTTTAGGTCATCTACTAGCTTTGAGGAATAGAGATATTCTTTATATCCACCACTAATCGATAGACCCCATGTGTGTAATAACAATCGCACCTCTGTAGAATCGGAAGAAATGATCCGACTGACTTTGAGCTCTTGAAGTAGGGAGTCTAATAGTTTCTCATCTTCGGGCAAAATCGCCGAAATAACACTATCCATTTCGTCATAAGGTGGATAATGAAAGTCATTATACTTAAAGGAAATATCCTTCAGTTTCTCAAATGTAGCTTCATGAAGATTGAAGCTATTCAACATCGAATTATCCGAAGGAATGGTTGTTTCTTTCTTACATCCAATTACTAAAAAGAGGAACACAATCAAGGCTATGATGAATGATTTGAACATTTCTTGATGTTGTGTAGATGCTTAGTATAGATTATATGTCGAGTGCTTAAAGTGACAGATGTACTTCAATGAATCTCCTTCGGGAAGATACCAGACAGTAAGCATACTGTCTATGAGGTTGGTTTGCCAGGTATATTCCCAAACCTCGACCGATTGTAGAGATCGAATAGAGTCTGGAAAGAATTCTAAAACAAGTGTTCTAAACTCATCATACTCTTTTGTAATAAGATATAGTTGTTTTTCTTTAGGTGTACCATACAAAGCAGAAAGCTCTTCAGTACGATAAGACACAGGAGTAGAATCCATCTTTCCAGATGTTTGTTCGGTATGATTTTGACATCCAATAAAGAAGAGCGTAGACATTAAGCTACTAATCCAAGTCGCACTCCGCACCATATTTTAGAGTATTTATCCTTATGCAATCCAATCCATATGATGTCCTCTAATAAACTCATATGAATCATTTGTTCCCTTTGGGTCAATGTTTGAAAAGGAGATAAGAAAGGATAAAACCTCCCCATGTGATTATCTCATAGCTCCAAAAGATAATTTTTCCCAACTGAAGCCTTTGGGGAGACTGTTGCTCATAGTCGTTGAGTATTCTGTCCAGTCGCTCTCCTCTATAATATCGACAATATATGAATACTAAGATAGGCAATATCAGCAGTATGGCATATAGCCATGAGGCAGGCTCGTTCTTAGATTTTATTGGAAGGTATTGTAGGATACGACATCCTGTGTAAAACTTAACGATATAGACTATCGTTAGTAGATTAAAAAGAGAACAGAGAGAGACGATAAATAAAGAATCGGATAATATCCCTCTAGGGCAATCCTCCCCACTATTCTTACGAACATAGTGTTCAGTCCAATATACTATATCACGATTCATAAGCATTCCTTGAGTGGATTTACTAAAACGTATGCTATGAGGATAGAAGTTATCAGTCCTATAATGGAGAGGAGCATATAGTAGGCAAATAACTTCCCTTTATGTGAAGTCTCCTTAGTCAGTTCTCTCTCTTTCCTTTTAATCTTGCTTAGGCAATATAGATTGAATATAACTGGTACCATCAGAAATTAAAGAAGAAACTTAAGCAAAGAATCTATAGGATTTATTGCTATAAACTGTAGATTCTGAAAAAGTAATATAGGAGTATCCCAAAGGATATGAAACGATATAAGAAGCCTCAAAATGTTTAGAGCATTCCCCATAGACATGAAGACTACAGACATCCATTGATAGTCTTTAGGGTTGTCTTTCTTGATACTACATAGAGCATCATGTAAGATTATCCAATACATCAGAATCATTTAACTCCTTCCCCTCCCCAAAAAAAGTATTCACTTGATAATTCTTGAGAGGTAATATAGTCTGTATGTTGTCAAACAAAAGTGCACTGCTACCAAGGTAAGGAATATAGTCAGCAGGGTCTATGACCAGCCCAATATAGGGATGGAATGGGTTGCCGGAACCTGAAATATGAAAGTCCAGACCAACTACCGGAATCATATGACTGCTGACTAAGAGATCCATTAGTGTGTATGCTAATTAGGGATATGTTGAGCTGACTCTATCCTACGAATGGCTTCCTTGGACTCTCTTCCCAATGATTGCCGTAAAGAAGCTTCATGCGAGAAGAAATCGCTTGCCTATCCTGTGATGTAATGCCTTAAAGTTAGAATGTTATCATTTCCAACTTTAAGGCATAAGAATTTCTTTTGCCAACTCTCTCAACTCGTCATCACACTCTCTTTCTAAATAAGCCTCTATTATAGGCTTAATCAATGTCAGCTCAAATTGTCCTATTGCTATAAGGGCGTTGTATTTAATATCAAAATCGTCTTCGGTTAAAATTTTACAAAGTGATGGGAGCAAATCTATGAGGGGGCACTTTGCGGCTATCTGTACATTCCAATAGCGAATACTATACTCTTTGCTACTCAATGCTTTCGTCAAATAAGGGACTACATCTTCTGCCGAAAATTGTAAAATAACATCTTCAACCAGTTGGTATACACCAAATCCATTAATCCGTCCAAATGAATTCAAAAACAGAGGAATGCATTCTGTGTTGGGGTTATACAGAAAAAAACACCTAACTTTATCGTATTCCCTTATCAGTTCGTTGTCTAAATCTTTATCTGCAGGCATTGGCTGATGCTGCTTGAGAAAATTTAATGCTTCTTTTTCCGTCATATTATGGACATCCTATCTTAGGTACTCTAGGTGGTTTATCAAACCCTCCGAGAGCTTTATTTTGTCTTATTAATTCTTGCAACTACCGATTAACCACTTTGGGATCATACCCTGCATTTAAAAGAATCTTTTTTAGGTCTCTCACATCTGCAGCAAGGTTATTTCTTAGCCCTATAATTGATTTATCAACAGGAACTCGATAGGTTCTTGTTAGTTCATGTAAATCTTTTCTAAGATTGATCGCAATTCCTCTACCATGTGTTGTTTGACTTAGTGCATCTTGGACCACATGATGAGGAGTATGTGTTGAGTTTAGACCCGATTTAATATTACCAGCTCTTACTTGGTTATAAGTGCCAACAAACAGATCTTCTCCTGCTTTGGGTAAAGGGATACTTAGGAAAAGACCAAATATATCAAGCTGATTATTTAGATTGCTTGTGTATGCGTAAAGGGTAGGATTGTTCCCCGCGAGTCTAATTGGGTCTTGCGAGATGTAGTTGCCACTCTGAGGCGAGTAGTAGCGGAATCTATTGTAGTATAGCCCTGTTTCCTCGTCCTCGTATTGCCCTTGGATTTAGTAGAACTCAATTTTACAATCTGATAGAGCATATATTCTACCGTCCGAAAGTTCTATATTGTTTTTAGATATTTTACCAGTTAACAAACCTAACTGTTCTGCTCCTTGTTCTATTTGTTTCCGCCAACCTTCAATGTCAGAATGGTAAACAACAGCATATAATTTTTCACCTTGAGGGGTAATAACATAGCATCCATCTTCTGATACTCCTCCAGTTTTAGGTAAGAAAGGCTTAATAAATGTTGTCACTTTCTTAAAATCATAAGATTGAGAAATTTGGATATAAGATACCTCTATTCCCTCTACTTTTTGATAGCCTGGTAAATCAATCATATTATGGTGTAATTTCAAATTTAAAATTATTAAGACCTGCGTCTTGAAAGACTTTCGTGTAATGGCTTGCAAGTTCTGGACTATTTGTGTGATACGTTACACCGCCAGGGAATGCAGCAGAATATTTTTGAGCTTGTGAGAGCATGTTTTGTTGTTCTGCAATAGCAAACGGTTTATTTTCTATTTTACTATTGGGGTTTCGTATTAATTTAGACCAATCTGTTACATATTTAGCTTCTATGGCAGTATTTTTACCACCAATTTTAGTTATATTATCAGCTACTCCTGAAACAATTTCTCCATTTATAATAGCTGTATATTTTCTACTATTAAATGGAGTATCTCCATATAGGCTCTTATACGCCTTTCATATTGATGCCCCTTTTTCGTTGCTTTACCACGATCTAATCCAAACGGGTCAATCTGTGTGTTGAGGTCGAAAACATATCCATAGAGTGTAGGATTGTTTCCTGCAAGCCCGATAGTCGGAGGAGATATACATACCCTTTTGCGGGGAGTAATATCGGAATCTATTGTAGTATAGCCCTGTCTATGCGGATAAGGGCTATGCAACGGAGGAGAACCGAGCCTTTTTAGCCATGCATCACTTACGGGATTGTATCATGCACAGGGCGTATCGTAACCGGCCCTTGAGCCGGGCACAACACCTCTGTAACCGCTCCATAAGTCCTATTCGCAGTGTCATAGAACGCACCTTTGGCAGCATCCGTCGGTGGTTTGATGGAGGACGTTGCCGATATCGAGGCCTTGCCAAGACACATACTCAGAACATCCTCGATAGCTACCCTCCTTCAATCAAAAATGATCCTGAAAAGGGAGAGATTTATTGTCCGCTCCATTTTTCAAAGGTCTCAAGTTGGCAATGAGAGTAACCCAAATCTGTATTTGTATGGCGTTGGCACTCTCTCCGTAGAAATATTTCAGAGGGAAATTCTGCTTAATCTGCTTGAAAAGCAACTCAATCAGCCAGCGTTTTCGGTAGATTTCAATAAGTTCGCGTGGATCTGTCTCACAATCATTACTAAGAAGACTCACAAGTTTATGCTTAGCGACATCCACATAGGTAATAATCCTTGCTCGATGGCTAATCGGCTCTTCGGCAGTGCGTTTCTTTACGAACAGAACTTCTTGAAGGCGTACCTCCATTGTCCCTTCTGGCGTTTGTAGCATCGTATCTGTAAGGAGATCATAATTCAGACCTTTCTTCATTTTAGTTACATAGATAACGCCTTGTTGAGTCATTCGTTCAAACTTCTCATAGTCCACATAGGCACGGTCTAAAGCCACAATAGCTCCTGAAGGCAGATGCGCAGGAGAGAGCATAAAGGAGTCGTGGGTAGCTGCCGAAGTAAAGCGCACATCAGAGGGTACCCCCTCATTGGCATGAATCACTGTATGCACCTTGATGCCTCCCTTCTTTTTGCCATTTTTTTGATGCCGTCCCACGCCTTTGAAGATGAGATTGGAAAAGAGGGTTATGGTCGTCGAGTCAATGATTTGCAGGCGCTTCATCCACTGAGGAGGCTTGTGAGAGCGACTGTCCGAGGAAAGTTCTTGAGCATAGCGAGCATATAAATCACGGTATATATCGGCAAATACAGCTTGAGAACGTCGCTTATTGGCGTCAGACAAGGTACTCCGTGCTGCTGGGGCAAGAATACCTAAATGCTTGAGTTTATGAGCCTCAGCTTGCAGAGAGGTAGAAATCTCTCGTAAAGAGTCAAAACGTCTAATCACGGCATAAAGCATCACGACCAAGTGTGTCCAAGCATCGAAACGCTTGATATACCGTTCCCCCATATGTACTCGGCTATCCTGGAGCACTTGGGACTTATCTATAAGATTTAACAGCTGACTCTGTGAAAGAAAAAGAGAAGCTTACTGAAACAAAAAAGACTCCAAAGAATCCAATTTATGGAACTTAACTACATCTTTTTATACTTTCGAAAGCTTTTATCGGATAGCAATGCTAAGAAATTTACCAATTGAGAGAAAATATATTAACCTTGATTCATTGCAGTTATATGATCGCAACTATGAGCATACAAAAAAATGTCGACTCGTAAAACATCTACTAATAGTCTATATTTCAATCACTTAAAAGGATGAATTTTCTACTACAAGGAAATAGCAGTGTTTTTTAATAAAAAAATACTACCTTTGGCGTTGAAAGTTTTTCTTCACATTATTTTTTATTTAGGGCTAAGCAAGTAAACAAGACAAGTAACCCATATAACCATATAAAAATTATGTATGGTTAGGTTGTTTGTATTAGATTGTTTTTTTTAGAATTGAATATGGCATTAAATCTAGCTTCTGGCCTACATCTTTTGGCGGATAAGGCTCAAAAGGATTTATCAAACAGGCATTCTTTACTTAGAAAGAAGGCCCAAACAATAGAATCTTCCCTTTTACAAATCTCTCGGATATCAAGAGCTCATGTCCCATTAAAGAAAGCATTTAGTCCTGCGAGTACAGAAGGTAATTTAGACCCTTGGGGATTTTACTATGGAGAAGAAGAGCTCTCCAGTATTGTGAATCCTAAGTCAAGGATATATATTCCTCTACTCTATTCGTTCCAGCAATATTCAGCCACAGCAATAGAACTTACAGACAATAATACTTTTAGCCTATTGAACTTCGCCTTAAGAGCGATTGCATCTTATCCTATTGGGCTTAGTTGTGTATATATGATAGATGCTGATATTAGTGGAGACTTCAACAAACTTTCCCCAATTTCAACATCATTAGACGAGCAGGATAACCCTAAAAACTTTGTTCACTATATCTCTACACATTCTGAGCAGCAAAAGCTTCTAGACTTATTGGAGGAGCGGATTAACAACAATATAACTTCTTACGTGAGTAGATATCAGAGTTTGCATGAATACAATTCTGCTACACCTAATATGTCAGAGCCTTATCATTTTGTTTTTATAAATGACATAAGCAGAGCCTTGCGAGATATAGATATGAGTCGTATACAACGTATGATCTACAAGGATAATGCAACAAAGGCTGGTGTATACTTTTTCTTCTCATATGATAAAGAGAGTCTATGTGCAGATCGCAAAACGGTTTACGGTAAAACAACGGAGTTAGAAGCTCTTTTGGAACAATCAAATCAGTTGGATTTCTCAGGAACAAAGTTTGATGGTGCTAGGATTGAATATGAAACATGTGCAACCTCTGAGGAAATTGATGCGGTTATTAAATGGTTTAAGGATAGCACTATAACAGCGAGCTTCCTTGACTTCAAAGAGGAGATTGAAAGGACTCTGTCAAAAGGTCGATTGTGGCAGAAACTTCCATCTAATTATGACTATGGTCACATATCTATTCCCGTAGGACTTGATGCTTCAAAATCAATGAAGATATTGCATCTGTCCTACAATGGGACCCCTTATGTTCCACATATGTTCATTGGAGGAAAAACAGGTTCTGGAAAGACGATTCTTCTACATAATATCATTCTAAATGCAGCGTTAAGATTCTCTCCTCAGATACTACGCTTCTATTTGGTAGATATGAAAGCAGGAGTGAGTCTTTTGCCATATAAAGACTTACCCCATGCTGAGATTGTAAGTGCATCTTCAGATAGATTATACGCCTTGACTGTTCTAGAACGGTCAATTCAAGAGTCTGAGCAGCGAGGAGGAATCTTTAAACAACTAGGAGTCACTAACATTTCTGAAGCTAATAAGATTTTATCTCAGTTAAAGCAAGAGTTGCTACCTATTATAATAGTGGTGATTGATGAGTTTCAGGAACTAGTTAAGGGAACTGATACGATTGCCACTGAAGCCACCAAAATCATAGAAAAGATTCATAAAAAAGGACGATCACAGGGGGTATTTCTGGTATTGTGTACCCAAAGTTTGGAGGAGTGCAGACGGATATTAGCCAAGTCGGTGCGAAACTTTCCCTAATAACGAATGCAGGAGACAGCTTAAAATTGTTAGGCAATGAGGCTGCTTCAAAGCTGGGGGGCAAGAAAGGACGTGCTATTCTCAATATATCAGAAGCTGGAGAGGAAAGATATAACGAGATTTTCCAGGTGGCGTATATTGACGAGACGAAAGATCTGCCTCGTTATATACAACAAATCAAACAGTGTTATGAAAAACAAGGAGGTTCTCCCATCTCTAGCCTTCTCTTTAACGAACAAGATTTAACAACATGCTTGTCGGAGGCTACACAAAAATCTGCACAGTCTACTCATCAGATGTATGTCGGCATGCCGATGTTTTGTAGAAAAGAGCACTGTAGTTTTAGCTTTCACAGAGATAGTAAGAGTAATGTCATCATCGTAGGAAATGATCGTCAAACTGCAATGCGTCTCATTGGCTCTATCACATTGCAATTTATAAATTCATATCCTAATTCCCTCTCGATAATTAGTGACATGCAATCTCAGAGTGCCCCAACCTATAATTGTCTAGCTCCACTTAATTCTCTCCAGGAGATTCGGATACATTCAGACACAGAATTTGAAGAGACTCTTGTAGCTGTACACAAAGAGTTAGAAGAACGAAAAACAAACTATTCAGAAGTATACAAGGCTCCTGAATTTCTATTTTCCATTGTTGATCTGAGACCTAATCCAGTCCTGAGAATCAAACACTCGGTATTCGGGAGTAGTTCTGCTGAGCCAACAGCTTTGCAAAGGCTCTTGGATATTTTAGAGTTTGGACCTGAATTAGGAATCCATACCATAATTTACTCTCATAGTATGACGAACCTGCAAGGTGTACATGAGCAAATCTCTAGTGGTTATGCTGAAATCAAAATAGCCCTACGAGGGGGGGACTCTACAAGGCTGCTTACTGGGTATGGACAAGGGGATGCTGTTAGTGCCACTGGACAGGCAAAGTTAATCACCCCTGCTGAAATGGGGCTAAACTACCCAGATGGAGATCTTTTGATTCCATATAATACGATTCGAGATAAGGCCACAATGCCTCATCTCGAGGTGTGGAGGGCAGTGATGTCAATATGAATATAAGAGGAGTTGCTATGTTAAACATTGCGAGATATCAGAGTTTACAGAAGGATATTAGAGACCTCTATGTAGAGTTTGAGGCATTGAAAGAATATAAAGAATGCCTTACCAAAGAATACTCACAGGTTAAAGTCTTTTTGGAGGAGATAAAGATAAATCATGACTTTCCTCAGTTAAACATAGAACTCAACTCTCTAATACAAAATTTTAGTGAGTTTGAGACCCCTAATCTATTGCTTCCAAAGCTAAAAGAACACATTGAGAATATTCGAATCATAGATTCTGGAATAGATGATTTGAGTGCCAAATACGATATCCTTAAGCATGTTCCAAATCGTAATAGTTGGCTGGATACTATAGAAAAAATAAGATCTTTTTTGGACAAGCTCCCTTCGTTATCCTTACAGAATTTAGAGTATGTTGCTAATACTTTGTTGCCTCAGGCTTTTAATGCTATTAGTAGCCTAGAGCAAGCGGTGAATACCGAGAAAAATCAGTGGTTCGCTCTTCAACAGGATGCTCTTGATTTCAAGGCTCTTTTATCATCTCACAAAAATACCATTGATAGATATAATTTTGCCCAAGCTTATGAAGCAGCAATTCATTTTGTTGATAGATTATTAGCTGCTCCTGATATGATTAATCTAGACTCTGAGGCTCAAGAACTATTATTTCATAAAAACGAAATCAATCACTGTTTAGAGCAATTTCAGATTGAACTCAACGAAATTCAAAACTACTCTCCAGATTGGGGAAGAGTATGGAGAGACGATGCTTTACGTATTAAAAACCTACAAAATCAGATTTGTCAGGATATATACACTTCTCCGAGCCGCTTATCTGAAATAGGAGGAGAGGTTTCTGTAGCTATCAAACGAAAATACTCAGACATCAAAGACGCTATAACATTATTTAAAGAAAATACTCGAACCCATTTTCAATCCGAGATTCAATCTTTGGAAACGACCTGTTGCCCTTCAGATGAGCTTAACCTTCTCATAAAGAAAATGACTCAGTACGAATCTCTTGTACGCCGTCAACGCTATATTACAATTGTGAAATGGATTGCAGGGAGTGTAGGAGTATCACTACTATTCTACGGGATATACAAACTGGCAAAAGCGTATCCTATTCCATTTGGGATTGGAGTTGTTGTATTAATATTTATTGCGTATAAGTTTTATTCTAAGTATAGATAAGTCTTGGTGAAACTAGATCATGTGGAATGGAAATGATTATAAACGTGGTTGGGAGGATGGGCACAGAGATGCTCTTTCTAGCAAGGACAAAGATACTCTCCGTATGGGGTTGTCTGTCAAATTCTTCCTTTGGGGACGACCCGCATTAGACACCTACACACAAGGGTACCACGAGGGATATGCTAAAGGTATTTCAGAGCGTCATGTTGTACACAGAGTTTCGGTAGAGTGTGCTTTAGAAAGGAATCAAGATCATAAAAATAAACAAGAATACAGTATGACGTACACTTCTCACGATTTTGTTAGAGAGCTTCAAGCTCTTAAAGATTTGCATCAATTTTTGGTCCAGTTCACGGATTGGCAAATTATGAATAGACTCAATGAATACTATGGAGCTATACAGATGCTGATTGATTCGGGAGTACCTAGGCAACAATGCGAAACATATATTACTACACACTTCGAAGCAGACAAAGCTCTATATGCCGAATTATTATGTCACATTACAGATGCTGACCTGCCAAGAATCCAGTTCTATATGGAAGAGATTAATCGACATATGCAGGCTGCAACATCGATGTCTGCAGGTAGTTTCCATCTTTCACATCCTGACACCTCTGCTAGACCTGCACGTCCTCGAAACATAATCGAGCGCCAAGGAGGGATCGCCGATTTAGTGATACAAGCCGATGCTATCTGCGATTTTTCAGACTTCTTAAAGGGAACAGTGGAATCTCTATGCAATAGTTTGCAAGAATATGAACGCTATTGTAATAGCCTTCTTGACGCTGGGGTGCCAAAGCAAATGTATGAAGATTACCTTCAACAATATGCGTCTGTTGATGCACAACTGATTCACAAAATTATGGGTAGAATAGAACATGAGGATATTCCTTATCTAAAGAAGGTATTTGTTCAGATCACCTCCTCAATTAATTCTCTCGGAGGAGCTTACAACAGAAGTATATAGAACTCCTCCACTTATAGTATTAAGTCACTATGGGAAGTAATTCCAATCAATTATTTCAAACTAATAAATAATATTATGGCAAAAAATGATTTTGCTCACGAAGAGCTAAACAATGGAGAAGACAAATGCCTTTGCGTGCTTCTATTAGACACTTCTGGTTCTATGTCTGGAGAACCTATCAGAGAACTAAACAAGGGGTTGCAGCAGTTCCAAGAACAAACACTGGAAGATGAGACTGCTGCTTCTCGTCTTGAGGTAGCAATCATAACTTTTGGCGGTATAGTTCAACAGATACAGGCACCTGCGTTGTTGACAGACTTTGAGATGCCTACGCTTACAGCCAATAGTACAACACCTATGCTTGAGGCTATTGAAGAAGGAATCACACTTACTTCAGACCGAAAAGATTGGTATAAAAGTAAAGGAATCAAGTATTATCGTCCTTGGATAATCTTGATGACTGACGGAGAGCCCGATGATATTAGCCCTGTTGCTGCTATGGGAGAACGTATAAAGAAACTCCATGAAAAAAAGGCTCTTGCTTTTTCAGCCATTGGTGTGGGGAGTGATGTGAACATGTCTGTCCTTGAAACTCTTGCACAGGGTGGAATGTCTGCAAAAAAGCTTCAAGGGACTAATTTTGTAAACTTCTTTCGCTGGCTCTCTAACAGTATCGGAGCTATTACAGAAAATGAACCAGGCGGAGGACCTACTAAATTCGAGAGTACCGATAGCTGGGAAGCTTTTAGCTTCTAATGTTTTTTTTATTTTCTGCCAGTTAAGTCAAGAGATAGAATTGATTTGACAGACAGAGAGTATTGTTATAATAAAACTTCGTAATGAAATCTATGAGAGCAATATGCATTGTATGTCTGCTTCTTTGCATGGGGAGTCTTTACGCAAATTCCGGTACAACAAACTCTAATAAAATGGAGGGGAAAAAAACACTTGAAGAAAGGGTGAAGAATTTAGAAAACAAACTAGCGAAGGTGGAGGTAAAGTTAGACAGTTTGACTAAACTCAACAATCAGAAAAAGAGTGATAAATCGTCCCAGACTCAAATGGGAAGTGAGGTTCCGACGTCACAAAAAGAGAAAAAAACAGAAGAAAAAGATTTAAAATCTTCCTTTCTACTATTTCTCCTTCCTGCATTGCTTATCTCTCTAGTAGGATATGCTTACTACCGCAAGAATAAAGTAAAGTTGAAGAGAGAACCATATCCTATGGACAGCAAAGATGTAACCATAGATGAAATTAAGGCTGTGGATGATGTAAAACAATCAATAGGGGAAGGCTCAGGACATGAAATAGGCGATACTAAATCTGACGATAGTATCAGAAATAGAGAAAAAAGTAATGTGCCAGAAAATACGACAGTAGTTCCTGGTGTAAGTAGTGATGCACCGCAATCCGATATTAAAGATTCTAGTGTTACTACTTCTTGGACGACTCTCCATGCTTCTCAGATAGGAGCATCACACACAGCTGCAGGTCTTCCTTGTCAAGATTATAGTATGCACAAGGCTCTCTCCTCTGACTGGGGCATCTGTGTTGTCTCAGATGGAGCAGGATCAGCTAGCCATTCACATATTGGTTCTAAAATGGCTTGCCGTATTGCCATTAGAGAAACCACTGAATTCATTCGTCTTGGCAAGTATATAGAGCATGACAAACTGCCAGAATCGTACTTATGGGAACAAGCTGCAGAGCGCATTATGCGTATAATCAAACGTGACCTAAATACCATTGCAGTGAGTCTTGACAAAGAGCCCAAGGAGTTTTCTACTACCTGTATGATAGCTGTTTATTCGCCACACGGTTTACTCTCTACACATATAGGCGATGGTCGTGGTGGATATCATGACAAGACTAAGGGTGAGTGGCTAGCGCTTTTTTCTCCACATAAGGGAGAAGAAGCAAACCAAACTCTTTTTGTAATGAGTGCCTGGGAAAACTTAGGTAAATTGGGAGACGTCGTTGTCCCTGAAAGTCATGTCTATTTAGGTGATATTGACGCACTCTGCTTGCTTTCAGATGGGATGGAGAAAGCAACCTATGAATGTTCAGTTTATAACGAGGAGTTAGGACGTTATGAAGACCTCAACCGTCCCTCTTCCAAGATATTCTCTCAATTTCTTCAAGTAGTACGTGAAGCGAAGGCTTCTGGAAAAACAGACGAAACTATACAGCAGATGTGGCAAAATTATCTACGTGAGGGAAATAAGACCATCGCCAACGAAGCAGATGATAAGACCATGCTATTAGCTGTACGTAATCACTAATGGAGACATACTACACACAAACAGGTGAGACTGTTACGTTAGAAAGTAAAGTCCTTAGCAAGGGAGGAGAGGGATCTATCTATAACATAAAATCCTCGAAAACCTTTTCTAGAGGCTACTGTGCCAAGCTTTACCATAAGGCTATCGACTTGGAGCTAGCCTCTCAAAAGCAGAGAGATTTGTTCCTGTTGGAGAAGAAGATGCTTTATATGGTAGAGCATCAGCCAGATAGAGTGGAGGATTCTATGTGGATGCTTTCGTGGCCTGTCGCTGTATTATATAACAAACAAAAGTACTTCGTCGGGATTCTAATGCCCTTAGCATTTGAACGTAGCATCAAACTCTCCCAATTAATTATCAATACTAAACTCCCAAGTAAGAGTATTAAAAGCTATTGGCAGAATTGGACTGCAGAAGACTGGGATAAGTTCGATGTACGCCACCCTAGAGGTCTATTAGGAAGATTGAAGTTAATTGCTAATGTTTGTTATCCTTTATACCAAGTGCATCGTTTAGGAACCTATGTTTTTGTGGACCTGAAACCCGACAATATTCTTGTGAATGCGAGTGGACAGGTATCCATTTGTGATATTGATAGCATACAAATATCGGAGGGTAAAAAGCTTCTATTTTCAGCGACGGCCTGTACACCAGACTATAGTCCAATAGAGAAACCACAGGACTCGCTTTTCAATGTTTCCTGGGATAACTTCTCTCTTGCTGTGATTATTTACAAATCGCTATTTCTAATACACCCCTTTACTGGCACCTGTTCTCCCCCTTACGATCATTGCGAGACAACACGCGCTATGATTGAGGCAGGACTCTACCCTCATGGGGTAATGTCGAAGTATTTTGAAGTGATAAGTAATTTTCACGAGAATCTTAAGGCTTGTCCACAGGTTGTAAGAATTCTGTTTCTAAGAGCTTTCAACAAAGGGGAAGGCTGGGATAATCCTCATAAACGGCCTTCGGCAGAAGACTGGGGGCGTATGCTAGCCACTGAGGTTAAAAAGATTGAGCAGTCCCCAATATCTCCAATCGACATGGATTATTTCAAACAGATTAGTTGGAGGTGTCAGACATTTAATAACCTCAAGGAGAGACGCCATGAACAAGCCCAGCTAGAATTTTCATGTATATTAACACACAATGCTAGTGTCCCAGCTACAGGCATTGCTGTTTTGCTAATGAGGACGGCTGTTGATGAGTTTACAATACTGCAAGAAGTGGATGTAACCATCAAACCTCGAATAGCATCTGTCTTTAATTTTAGAGCCACCCATATGTGTTCAGAGAAGAAGGGAAAATATCCACTCTATCTCGTTATAAGGCCCAAAATATACAAAAGAAAAGAACTTGTAGTTGGAATGCCCGAATATTCGGAAGTTTTTTCTGAGCTTCCTAAATTAGAGGTTGGATCTTTAGAGATTGTCAACCAAATATCATTCTGGCGAAGAATATTTAACTTATCATAAAAAGATAGAGTTGTAAACTTATAAACAAGAAATTAAGTGTCAATAATACTCATATTATAAATAAAATAGTAAGCCATATGATCATCAAACAACAAGGTCGTCATTATGCGATGGAATCATCAGGAGATAAAAAGCCTATCCTAAAGAAGCCAAAGTCCTCTAAAAAATTTATCTATGTTCTTCTTCCTTTATTTGTCTGCATAGGGATTGGCTCAATTTGGTTCTATCAAAACTACCAAGAGAAAAGCAAATTTATAGAAACTTATCTAGGCCCATTTGAATCTTTGCCTTCTGCAGAAGTTGGTTTGGTAGAAGATATTCAAAAAAAATTAGCTCTCTATAAGAAAAAAAAGGCTGAACTTCTCACGTTTGGAGAAGACCCAGAAGATGTGGACTATGCCAAACGAGGTTATTCTTCGGAAAATTTTACAGCACAAGAGAGAACACTCTTGAATGATGATTTTGATTGTCCGCCAAGTATGATAGAGTACGATCCATACTTGGTTCATCTAATATTGCAGTCTAGAAGTCTTACCAAAAATGATGAAGTTCAAAATTGGTTTAACTTATACCCTGTCATGTCCAACGATCAAATTGAAAAACTATATAAAATTCTTCTACGTGAGAGAGCAAAACTTCTTAACATTGATATTCGATATGGTGGCAAAGATCTTTATAGTGCGATCCCCTTGCTAATAAAAAAAAGACAATATAATTTAAGTAAAGAAATCGCTCTTGCGCTAGATGATAAAATAAACATTGTTAACGCAAATCTGCTATTAGGTCTCTTTGACGAGGCTCTCAGAGTAGCAGAGGAGATTCAAGAGGATAGCTCTCTAGGTAGTCCTATATGCGATTTTAATTTTTCATTAGCTCTATTGCTTACATCAAACTATGAGAAAGCATATGTGGAGTATAAAAAAATTCTAATTAAAGCACGAGAGGATGAAGAATATCGCAAGTTAATAAAGTATTCAATTGAAGATTTGACACATTACATTAGGTATTCAGACTATAAGTTTGATCGATCTTTTGCTAATGGTATTCTAGGGTTACATTATTACTACTTCGAAGAGTATTTACCAGAGGGTGAAGATTATCAAAACTATATGCGATGCTTTCTCTATTCTTACGATAAAGGGAATAAATCACTAGTCAAGATAGCCGAGTATATTAGTGAATTTATTGAGAAATAGGGGTATAAGTAATACAGAAATAACACCAATATGTTTTTGTAATACGAGTAGAGAATGTTTGTTCTGTCTGTGGGCGTGCAACTATGCTTGTAAGACCTATTATTGAGGATGGATGAATAGCTCGTTATCCATTGAAATTTTTTAAGAGGCGACTAGTTAATGGAGAGTTTGATTAGGCAAAGGGTGTATTACGAAGTGTTATCCTGTTTTTTTGCAGACATGCATAGTAAGCCCTATTGGTGGCTATATAGTTTGAATCAACTTCTTCGCGCTTTAGTTGTATTTCTAATTTTTCATTTAGCGAGCTCTACTTCTCCTTGATTAGATGACAGAGTTTTGAGTCTGCCTTAATCCGCTCAATCTCGGTATTGACAAGGCTTAGTACCTCTTGTTTGACACGCTTATAGTTGGCTTCGATAGTCTCGTTGAGATTATCGGAGCCATCTTCGTTTGTGAACTCGGCAATGACGGGGATAGCTCGTAGGCTTTGGTCTCGGCGGACACCTTGGCGACATCGACGACAATCTCTGCGTGGAAGATTTTCTGCTCGATGCGTTCGTCAAAGTTATCGGATACCGCTCCAACAAACATACCCTGCGTAAGGTTGCTGATTTTTGATGCAGGAATAAGGCTATCCATTTGCGTAGAGATGGAGGTGGACTTGTCGTTGCGGTTGATGGTCATCGATTGTCGTTGCTGTAGTACCTTACCGAAACGTTCGCTGAGAGTCTTGGCTGTTTCGCCCACGACCTGACCAGAGAAGACATTACCCACAGTATTCTGAATCACCTTGCTCTCCTTGTCACCGTAGTCACGAGTAAGCTGAGAGAAGTCTTGAAAGCCCAAACATACCGCTACCTTATTAGAGCGAGCCGTAGCAATGAGGTTATCGAGCCCACGGAAGTAGATGGTTGGTAGCTCGTCAATGATAACCGAAGACTTGAGTTGCTTCTTCTTGTTGATGAGCTTCACAATACGGCTATTGTATAGGCCAAGGGCTGCTGAGTAAATGTTTTGACGGTCAGGGTTATTTCCTACGACCAAGACCTTCGGATCTTTGGGATTATTGATATCGAGGGAGAAGTCATCGCCTGTCATCACCCAGTAGAGGGCAGGCGAAATCATACGAGAGAGTGGAATTTTAGCTGAAGCAATCTGCCCTTGTAACTGGTCTTGAGCCCCGCCTTCCCAAGCGTCCATAAAAGGAGAGAGATAGTTGGCCAGTTCATCATAGGAAGTCAGGATGGGGAATATTTGAGCATAGGGGCGATTGAGAAACTCAATAGCGTGGGGGAAGGTACAGTACTTACCATTTTCATAAATCTTGAGATACCAGATGATGGCAGCCAAGAGGATGATAGGTGACTCGACAAAGAAGTCCCCCTGCTTTTGTATCCATGTGCGGTTGAGGTTCAGCATGATGGTGTAGGCAGATTCATAGGCATCGGAGATGTCCGTCATAAAGGCGGGGTTGATAGGGTTACAGCGGTGGCTCTTGCGAGGATCGTCAAAATTGATGACGTAGAATTGGGGCTTGACATCATAGGCATCGATATGATGACGCAGGTGGTTGTAGGCTATCTCCGAAAGGTCGGGGAACTTATAGTCGTAGATGTACATGGCAAAGCCCTTTTCAATCTGCTGCTTGATATAGTTGTTCACAATGGCGAAGGACTTACCCGAGCCAGGCGTACCGAGTACCATCGAGGCACGAAAGGGATTGACGATGTTAATCCAGCCCTTGTTCCATCGCTTTTTGTAGTAAAAGCGTGTCGGCAGATTGACCGAGTATTCGTTGGTCATTAGCCGTGTCTCCTGCATAAAGCTCTCGTTCTCGACATTGAAAACATCGTCCATCAAGTTGTTCTTGAGCAATCGACTCATCCATACTCCAGCCATGAGTAGGCATATATACCCCACAGCGAGGACTACCCAAATCTTTGGCCAAGTGATTTTCTCCTCCTTGACACCCTTAGTGCCGAGACAAGAGAGGGCGAGGAAGACCACACAAAAGAGCTTTGTCCAAAGGATAGAGGAGAATAATCCTGTCGTTCGTTGAAAGTTCATCAGGATTTTATCTACAATGCCGAGTGTGAAGCTCCAGGAATGGAAGGCTTCATAGCAGAACCAATAACAGTTGATAAGGAGGAATATCACGGATAGTCCTCTCATAAAGTCCATAATCTTGCCAAGAGCTCTCAAATCATCTTCTTGTGCCATAGCTGTATTGTCGTTTGAATGCTGTTATAATCGTGTTTGAATGTTCGTTTACCGTTTTCTTCGCTTTAGTCTGATCTTGTTTTGTCTGCGAAGTTTGCGTTGCCAAGCTACCTCTTTCCAATCGTCGTTGCCTATTGGTAGAGATGTGTCACCTACCAGCTCTTCAAGGACTTCATCAATGAGATTATCGCCCGCTTTTTCTTGTATTGGCAGGCTCTGTGTAAGTTGCTTGTTGACTTGTTCTGAGGCTGCTATTTGGCCATAAAGCTCTTCGTTTAAGAAGTGGTTGTGCGTCAAGTCAGAGAAATAGGCTTCAAATTGATTGGCTCCATAGCCCTTTCCTAATCGAGAGCCATTGAGAGCCACACCTGACTTATCGTCAATGAAAGTGATGCCGTAGATACGACCATTGTTGTTCTTCCTGATGATTGCTCGTAGCCCTTCGTTCTCCAGTCTACGATGCAGCTCCTCCTCCGTTTGGGGAGAAGTTCTCATCACCTGTAAGACCCTTTGTCGTATGTTTGCCACAAGCGGTTTGATGTTCTGTTTGGATTGGTGCATCTTATGTTGAACAGCAGAATAGCCTACCCCTCGTCCAATTTCTGAGGCATGGATAGGTGTACCGATCTTACACCCCTTACCATCTGTCGGGACATAGACCAGTCCGTTGTATCTCTTTCCTCTATACTCCGTTTTCACCTCCTCTACGGTAAGCTTATACTTAGTAAGAATTGCATTGAATTCTCCCAAAGAGCAGAAATGGTAGTGAGAAATGACGGAGCGGGCTACAGAGGCGATCTGTTCCTTTATATTTCCTTTCCCCTGTTTTACATCTTGAATCGTTGCTATCTGATCTTTTCTTTGAGTTGTACTTGGACGCAAGCCATACTTGTGCTCCAAAGCATCGGTTATCTTCTTACTTCGTCTCTTCTCAAATTGGTCATTCAGTTTGCGCCCCTTTCCATCTATGCGTAGTGATACGATATGAATATGTTCGCGTGCAATGTCGTTATGCTTAAAGATGATATAGGGCTGCTTGCCATAGCCGAGTGCCTGCATGTACTCTTGGGCTATCCGAGCAAGAATATCGTCCGATAGTTTCTCATCGGGATGTGGATTGAGAGAGCAGTGAAAGACCACATTCTTCGTCCTGCATTTTTGGGGAATAAGTGCTTGCATATCGGCAAGAACTTCGCTCATTGTGTACTTACCACTAGTATTCTGATACAACCCATGAGCCAAGAGTATTGTCGCCTCTTTAGCCTCCACTTTTTTGAAGTTGTAGCCGAGTGCTCCTCCGAGATTGGCTGTGCCGGAAATCTTCGCAATCATCGCTTGCGGTAGTCTATGGTAAGGGCTATTGCCTGCTCTTGTAGGGCGACAATCTGTGAAGCATATTGCTCTAACCTTTGTAGCAAAAGTTGAGCTGTTTTCACTGAATGGTAGCTGTTGATTGCCTTCACAACTTGATTGTAGAGGATGCCGATTTTATGAACTTGTGCCGTGAGTTCGGAGAGTTTACGATAGTATTCCACGGCTGATTTGTCTACGGTAATGACCTTAAAACTCTCTTCCAAAAGACGGGCACGCACAAAGTCTGACTTTGTTTCTGCACCCGATTTATGGAAGAGGGTAATGACCTTTTGCTGGTCTTTGGGATTGGGTAGGCGGGTATCCCACCTATCCCAACGTTCTATCTTTTCATTCATGGCTGTATTGTTGGTTAATGACGACTTTGGAATCATTTTCTCCTCGCACCGAGCAAGGGGGCTTTGTCGGCAGAAACGGAGTTTGTCGGACAAAGACACACCTTGCCGGTATCAAGAGATGATGCTGATGAAGCATCCACTCTTCGGGGTGTCTACTTCGATGAAGATAGTTCTCCATTTTCTATCCCTCTGCAAAGTTAGAGGCTTGTTGTAACAGTCTCATCATAAGGGATATTCCGAGAATATCCTACTATTTCCCGATGCTTCCCGAGGGGTTGAAAGCGACTGATTTACCAACTTATTTTGCAGAGGATTTAGGTCAGAACCAACTGACCGACCTAACTCAGAATAGACCAACCGACCTCCGTTTGTAAGTCGGTTCAAAAGTAGGAAAGTCACGATGTAGAGCGGTTATTGAATCCGTCAGTTAATCAAGATTTCAGTCGCTTAGTTGAGACTGAATTATCTATTCACTAACGAACCAACCTATGAGCATCAGTCGGTCACTAAATCCAAGAATCAGTCATTTCCATAAACAGTTATCTGACATGAAAACATGCCCTACGCAAGCTCACATTTATTTGGGCTTCGCCTCACAAAAAGGAGGTATCGGCAAGAGTTCTCTTGCCGAAATCCTTGCCTCCATACTTTACTATGAGAAGCATCTCCCTCTCGTAGTGGTCGATTGTGACGGTACGCAGGAATCGTTCTATAAGCTTCGAGAGCGAGAACGCAATCTCATCCAAGCTTCGAAGGAGCTGAGCGAACAGCTCAAAGTCTATTTTACCAAGTTTGGGCATCCGGCTTATCCCATTTTACGTTCCACCCCTGATGCGGCCTTGAAAGATGTTCAAAAGTATCTGGAAAGCTCGGAACGAAAGGAACGGTTGGTCATCTTTGACTTTCCGAGGCATGCCGGTACAGAAGCCCTTTTACAGCTCTCCATAGAGATGGATTATATCATCTCCCCCATAGAAGCCGATCCTCAGTCTCTGGTATCCGGTTTTGCCTATGCTCAAACCGTTCGGGACTTGGGTCTCAGTTTTGAAGACGCACGCATTCGAGACCTCCTGCTTCTTTGGAATAAAATCAATCGCAGTGCCAGTCCTGTGGTTGTCGACCACTATACGAAATATGCCCAAGAGGAGGAGATCAACCTCTTTGATACCCGTATCTACCATTCGGTGAAGTTTTCTCGAGAATTAGGTCAGGGAGGCGTCAAAGGCGTCTTCCGCAGTTCTTATTTACCACCCGTACCTGCCTTCGTCTATCCACAGGGTAGATGAATGGGTAGAAGAAGTTCTCCAACGTTTTCACCTTATCCATGAATAAATCATGCCTTCCATCCAAGAAAAACGCCAAAAGATATTGAGTGCCAAACTCCAAGAGATGGGCGATATCGGGGTTACGAAGCGTAGTGCAGAGGAGTCTCCCTTTTTCGACCAACCCATGGAGTTAGAGTCACAAGAGGCTCCGATACCGACAGAGGAAACATCGGAGGATGCTATACCTACGATGGCAAAATCTAAGGGCAACAAGGAGAGCGGATGCTCTTTTCAAGAGTACCAAAAACGCTTCTTTGCCCCCTCTCGTGATGGTATCGGGAAATCAGGTTTCACCATCCATGGGGAGATTCTGCAAACACTCCGAGATGTCCTTCGTGACGTCCGCTCCAAAGCGACACTTACAGCTTATATAGAGAACATCCTCTTGGAGCATCTCAAAGAACATCAGGCGATGCTTAATAAAGCAGCGGCACAATACAAACGCAATCCAACCATCAATTTAGACTTGTAATGATGCAAACGATACTATTGAATGTCCTGCTTCTCTTGGTTATCATTTGGGTGCTACTCCTCATTCTCTATACTTACTGCTCCAAATTCTCTCGAATGGGTAAGCAGGAGCAGGGGCAAGCAACTTCTAAGGAGAAGCAGAATAGAGAGGAAAAACTACATGTTTTGGTGGGGAAAAGCAAGGGGCTTGGTCCCTCAGATTTCCCTAAAGTTCCCAAGACTTCCTCCTCCGAAAAAGCACTTGAAAATGTCAATAACTTTGCGGAGTCCGAGGTGTCGGAGCAGCAAGAGAAAACTGAAGAAGTGCCCACGATTAGTGAGGCAGAGAACGAACTCCATGTCGCTTATACCATGGAAAACGTCGATGAGGATGAGGTCTTGAGAGAGGAGCTGCTACTCACTCCCGATCCGACTCCGGAGGTTTCTCCATCGGCAATTCTTGCCCGTGACCTTGTGCGCATGGGATGCTGGAGCAAACATGACGATGCCCTCGATGAAGAGGATGAAGCAGAAGTTCAGGCAACCCTCAGTAAAGTGCAAGGCACTGACTTGATCGAGAAGTACAAAGAAAACCTCAAGGCACAAGAATCGAAGCATACCAAGTTCTTGGAAGCCATGCGTCGTGCAGAGGAAGCTCAAATACAAAGCGATATGGTAAAAACTGAACACCTCCCAAGACAAGAACTTCAAGGAGGCAACGAAAGAACCTTAGACTATTACCTCTAAAACACAAGCGGAGTAATGGATGGGGTAGCACATGAAGGTTACACGCAAGTAGTACCATGAAAACGAGCTACAGAGGTGCTCCCCATCCTGACCTTCCCACACAACAGAGAACAACCTATTCATAATCAATAACAATAAATCCAATAACATGAACAGAAAGAAAATCGCATTGATGTTGCTCCTTATCGCCACTGCGACCGCAGGAGCTTATGCACAGGGCAACGGTATGGCCGGTATCAACGAAGCCACCAAAATGGTCACGAGCTATTTCGATCCCGGTACCAAATTGATTTATGCCGTTGGAGCCGTGGTCGGCTTGATTGGGGAAATCAAGGTATACAATAAGTTCAGCTCGGGAGACCCTGATACAAGCAAGACGGCAGCCTCTTGGTTTGGGGCATGTATCTTCCTTATCGTGGCTGCCACCATCCTTAGAAGTTTCTTCCTCTAATGGCATCTTGGGAAATCAATAAAGGTGTAGGACACACAGTGGAGTTCAAGGGCTTGAAAGCTCAATACCTCTTTCTCTTTGCAGGAGGGCTTCTGGGGACTTTCATTGTCGTGGTCGTGCTGTATCTCTTGGGCATTAGTCAGCTCGTTTGCCTTGGCATAGGCGTATTGGGTGCCACGCTGGTGGTGTGGCAAACATTCGCTATGAACCGCAAGTATGGTGAACATGGGCTGATGAAGCTCGGAGCAGTACGCTCCCACCCTCGTTACCTTTTGAACCGGCGTATCGTTTACCACCTCTTTCGTAATCTCAAATCAGAAGCTACAAAATGAGAAACACCAGCAAAATCAGTTCTTTGGAGGCGAAGTTCCCCCTGCTCGCTATTGAGCAGGGGTGCATCGTCAGCAAGGAAGCCGACATCACCGTCGCTTTTCGGGTGGAACTACCCGAGCTCTTCACGGTGACTTCGGCCGAATACGAGGCAATGCACTCGGCTTGGCATAAGGCGGTTAAGGTGCTGCCTAACTTCAGCATCGTGCATAAGCAGGATTGGTTTATTGTGGAGGAGTACCAAGGAAAACTCTCGGAGGGAGGATTGAGTTTTCTCGCTCGCTCTTCGGAGCGACACTTTAATGAGCGTCCTTATCTGCACCACTCGGTCTATCTCTTCCTTACCAAAAGCAATAAGAAGCGTATGGCACAGCAGAGCAATTTCTCTGCCCTCTGTCGTGGTCATCTTGTGCCGAAGGAGATAGAGGACAAAGAAGCCGTCATCAAGTTCATGGAGGCGGTAGACCAGTTCGAGCGTATCATCAACGACACGATGCTCATTCGTTTAGAGCGTATGACGGAAGAGGAGCTTGTGGGGACAAAGGAGAAAAGCGGTTTACTTGACCGTTATTTCTCTCTTTCCGATGAGCATCATGCTTCGCTGGAGGACATCCGATTGGGTGCCGACCTTGTACGTGTGGGCGACAATAGGCTTTGCTTGCACACTCTCAGCGACACGGACGACCTGCCAACGACTGTCAGCACGGATAGCCGTTACGAGCGACTATCCACCGACCGCAGTGACTGCCGCCTCTCCTTTGCTTCTCCCGTGGGGCTGATGCTCTCCTGTAACCATATCTACAACCAATACCTCTTTATTGAGGATAGCGATGCCAATCTACAACGCTTTGAGAAGCAAGCGAGGAATATGCACTCCTTGGCACGCTATAGCCGTAGTAACCAAATCAACGAGGAGTGGATACAAGAGTACCTCAATGTCGCCCACTCTCAGGGATTAACCTCTATCCGTGCTCACTTCAATGTATTGGCATGGAGTAGTGACAGTGAGCAACTGCGGCAAATCAAAAACGATGTGGGTAGTGCCTTGGCTCTTATGGAATGCAAGCCCCGACACAATACGATTGATGTGGCTACACTCTACTGGGCTGGCATCCCCGGCAATGCCGCTGACTTCCCCTCGGAAGAGAGCTTTTACACCTTCTTCGAGCCTGCGCTCTGCTTCTTCACAGCAGAGACAAATTACAAGGACTCTCTTTCTCCCTTTGGCATCAAGATGGCAGACCGCTTATCAGGCAAGCCATATATTTGGACATCTCTGACCTCCCGATGAAGAAGGTATCATCACCAACCGGAATAAGTTCATTCTCGGTCCGTCGGGCAGTGGCAAGAGCTTTTTTACCAACCACATGGTACGCCAGTACTACGAGCAGGGGGCACACGTCCTCCTAGTCGATACGGGTAACTCCTATCAAGGCTTGTGCGAACTCATCCATGGCAAGACGAAGGGCGAGGATGGAGTCTACTTCACCTATACGGATGAGAATCCCATCTCTTTCAACCCCTTCTATACGGATGATTATCTCTTTGACGTGGAGAAACGAGAGAGTATCTGCACCCTGCTTTTGACTCTTTGGAAGAGTGCGGAGGAACAGATTACCAAGACCGAGGCGGGGGAGCTTGGTTCGGCTGTCAATGCCTATATCGAACTCATTCGTTCGGATAGAAGCATTACTCCCTGCTTCAATACCTTCTACGAGTATCTGCGTGATGTGTACCGAGAGGATATGGGTAAGCGAGAGATTGAGGTAACGCTCTCGGACTTCAATATCAACAACCTCTTAACCACACTGAAGCAGTATTATAAAGGTGGGCGCTATGACTTCCTTTTGAACTCGGATAAGAATATCGACCTGCTCAGCAAACGCTTCATCGTCTTTGAGATTGATGCTGTGAAGGATAATAAAGACCTCTTCCCCGTGGTGACCATCATCATTATGGAAGCCTTCATCAACAAGATACGTCGCCTCAAGGGCATTCGCAAGATGATTCTCATTGAAGAAGCGTGGAAGGCGATTGCTTCGGCGAATATGGCAGACTACATCAAGTACCTCTATAAAACCGTCAGAAAGTTCTTTGGCGAGGCGATAGTCGTGACGCAAGAGGTAGACGACATCATTCAGTCGCCCATCGTCAAGGAGAGTATCATCAACAACTCCGACTGCAAGATCCTGCTCGACCAGCGCAAGTACATGACCAAGTTTGACGGCATACAGGCGATGCTGGGCTTGTCGGAGAAGGAGAAGAGCCAAATCCTCTCTATCAACCAGAGCAATGACCCGAAGCGACTCTACAAAGAGGTGTGGATAGGCTTGGGCGGTATGCAATCTGCGGTCTATGCTACAGAGGTGTCGCTCGAGGAATACCTCGCCTACACGACCGAAGAGACCGAAAAGCTCGAAGTGATGCGCCTCTCGGAAGAGTTAGGCGGAGACATCGAAACAGCTATCCGTCGCTTGGCTATGGAGAAACGACAGAAGTAAAACCCTTAAACAACAGAACCCATGAAAAAGTACATCCTTATGGCTCTCCTTGGATTGAGCCTCTTTACTACGCAAGCTCACGCTCAGTGGGTCGTAAGTGACCCTATGAACTTTGCGGGCAACATTGCCAATACGGTCAAAGAGATTGCCACAGCCTCCAAGACCGTCAAGAACACCTTGAACGGTTTCAAGGAGGTGGAGAAACTCTACAATGACACTAAGAAATATTACGATGCTCTCAAGAAGGTGAATAACCTCATCGGTGATGCCTACAAAGTGAGGGAGACCATCTTGATGGTGGGAGACATTTCAGAGAATTATGTCTCCTCCTATAAAAAGATGCTCAGTGATACGAATTTCCGTCCTACCGAGCTGGCTGCCATGGCTTCGGGCTACAGCAAACTTCTGGAACTGAGCGGAGAGAGTCTGAAGGAGTTGAAATCCGTTGCTAAGAGCAATGTCTTCTCCATGAATGATAGCGAGCGGATGCAAATGATAGACCGCATCTATAACACCGTTCGAGAGTATCGCTCTTTGGTATCGTACTACACTCGAAAGAATATCTCCGTGAGCTATGTGAGAGCACGACAAAAGGGAGAGCTTGAGCAGGTACGATCCCTATATGGAAGTTCAGACATACGTTACTGGTAAGCCATGGATTTTTCAAGTTTACACGAACTGCTTCGTTCCACCTATCAGGAGATGATGCCCTTGGCCTCGGAGATGACAGGTATTGCCAAGGGGATAGCGGGCTTGGGTGCCCTGTTTTACATTGCCATACGTGTTTGGTCGTCACTGGCAAGAGCCGAGCCGATAGATGTCTATCCTTTGCTTCGCCCCTTTGTTTTGGGCTTCTGTATCATGTTTTTCCCTACGGTGGTACTTGGTACGATGAATGCTGTTCTCTCTCCCGTGGTGAAAGGCACAGAACAGATGGTACACAAGCAGGAGGGAACACTTGACAAACTGACTGCAGAACGTAACAAACTGCAGGAGGAGGCCTACCTGCGTAATCCCGAAACCGCTTATCTCGTCTCGAATGAGAAGTTCGACCAAAAGATAGAAGAGATGGGGATTATCGGTCCCGAAGATGCCGTAACTATTGCAGGAATGTATGCAGAACGTGCTGCCTACCAAACCAAGCGATGGTTCATGAAAAAGGTGCAAGACCTTTTGGAGCTTATCTTTCATGCTGCCGGTCTTGTCATCGACACACTCCGCACTTTCATCTTGATTGTTCTCTCCATCCTCGGTCCGGTTGTTTTCGGCATTGCCGTGTGGGATGGTCTTTCGGGGTCACTGACCGCGTGGTTTTCACGCTACATCTCGGTCTATCTCTGGTTGCCTGTCAGCTCCATCTTGACAGCCCTTCTGACAAAGATTCAAATCTTGATGATTCAGAAAGACATCGCCCTGTTAAGTGACCCCAACGACATTCCCGAAGTGGGCAGTTGGTACTATATGGTCTTTTTCCTTATCGGTATCATCGGCTACTTCTCTGTTCCGACCGTTTCGGGATGGATTATCGAAGCAGGAGGAGGTATCGGTTCTTATGGACGTAACGTGAATCAGACGGCTCAACGAGGAGCTCAGGGAGCTTATCTCGGAGGGAAAGCCGCTGCTGCAGGGGCAGGTGCTTCTATCGGTAACATCGGAGGTCGTATCAAAGGTGCTCTACTGAGAAGGAAAGGAAACTAATAAAGAAGAACAAACAGCATTTTTATGGAATTCAAATCACTCACCAATATCGAAACCTCATTCAAGCAGATACGGCTTTATGCCCTGCTTTTTGTACTGCTCTGCATTGCTGTCTGCGGTTATGCGCTCTATGCCTCCTACTCTTTTGCCTCTCAACAGAGGAAGAAGATCTATGTTCTGGACGAAGGTAAATCGCTTATTCTGGCTCTCAGTCAGGATGCGGCAATGAATTGTCCCGTCGAGGCACGTGAACATATCAGACGCTTTCATGAACTCTTCTTTACGATTGCACCCGACAAGGCTGCAATCGAAGGGAATATGGAGCGAGCCTTTCTGCTCTGTGACAAGTCCGCATTCAACTACTACAAAGACTTGGCAGAAAAGGGCTACTACAATCGAGCCATCTCGGGAAATGTCAACCAACGTATAGAGATTGACTCTATCCACTGCAATTTTGACAGCTACCCCTATGAGGTAACAACCTATGCTCGCCAGTTCATCCTGCGTCAGAGTAACGTTACGGAGCGTAGTCTCATTACGACCTGCACGCTTCAGAACTCCGTCCGCTCGGATAATAATCCGCGGGGCTTTCTGATGGAGCACTTCCTTGTAAGGGAGAATAGAGACCTTCAAACCTATAAACGTTGATGCCATGGGACAGACATTTACACGAGCTTATCTCCGTCTCCATCTTTGGTTGCGCCGGCGATGCGACAGAATGAGCCTCGCAGACGGAAGATTTTTGTCTACACGTTAAGTCTGCTCTACCTCATTACCTCTTGTGTCATGATAGCCAACCTATTTTTACCCAAGGCGGAGAAGTCCTCCTCTAATATCATCGTGGAAGAAGTCGTCGATAGCCCTATCCTACGAGATAGCGTACGCCCCGATATGATTATGTACCAATTAGCTTGTAACAATGGAAAAGAAACAGAAAGAACAACTTAAGAAGATACTCACCTATAGTGGTATCGGCTTACTCTTTACGCTCTCGATGTGGTTTATCTTCCGTCCCTCTGAAAAGAGCGGAACAGAGGTAGAAAGGGGGCTGAATAAAGAGTTGCCTTAAGCCTCCGTGGAGCAGCTCCCCGAGAATAAACTCAAGGTCTATGAAATGGGAGAGCATTTGGAACAAGAGGAGACCTCCCGCAGTGAAATGGGACAACTCTCCGATTACTTCGAGCAACAAAGAGGAGAGACGGACGACTCCGAACATACACCTCCGGTCTCCAAAGTTGCCTCTTCGATGGAACGCTACGAGGAAAACAGTCGTCTTCTTTCCTCTTTTTACGATTATGACCCAAGAGATGAAGAGCGAGAAGCGATGCAGGCCGAGATAGAAGAACTCCGAGCTCGATTAGAGGCGCAAGAGAGCGAGCAGGATGAAGAAGAGAAACAGCTTGCTTTAATGGAAAAAAGCTACCAAATGGCAGCCAAGTACATGACTCAAGCGACTCCTCCAAGTAATTCCCTTTCGGCTGCCAATGCAAAGGAAGAAATTTCGGTTACCTCAGCTTCAACGCCCCTACCTGAAGTGGAGTTGATGCCCGAACGGAAGCATTTGGTCTCTTCCCTTGAGCAACCAATGACAGACTCTGCCTTCATTGCCGAATATGCAGGAAGAGAACGTAACCTTGGGTTTCACTCGCTCTCGGCACAACGTCCCGAACCCCTTCGTAACACTCTTCGATGTGTGGTGGATAGAACAACGACACTCCAAGAGGGAGACTTTATTGTCCTTCGTCTGATGGAGGGAGCTCGGCTCCACAATCTCTCTCTGCCTCGCTACAGCCGTGTCGTGGCTCAAGCTAAAATTGAGGGCAACCGTATGCGACTGCTCGTTCAAAGCATTGAGATCGGAGGTTACATCTCCTCCGTCAAGCTCTCAGCCTACGACACAGACGGACAGGAGGGTATCTACATCCCCGGCTCTGAGAATGTGTCTGCTATCAAGGAGATGGGGGCGAATATCGGAGGTTCGATGGGGACGTCCTTCACCTTTGCCAGCTCTGCCAAAGACCAAATTATCTCCGAGGCGGCTCGTGGCGTGATGCAGGGGGCTTCACAGCTTTTGCAAAAGAAACTGCGTACCGTTAAGGTGACACTTAAAGGGGGCTATCGCCTCTATCTGCTACCAACTCAATAACATCAAATCAGATATTATAAAGACAATGAAAAAATGGATTTTATCAGCCTGATACTCTGCTCATTCGGGCTAACGGCTTTTGCTCAAAAAGAATGTAGAGAAACAACGCCTGCTCTTTTACCCTCTTCAGGAGAACTCTTTCAAGGAATGAGCAGGGCGATTCCCGACGGGAGAGTCGTACTACCTTATGGCTTGGAAGTTACCTTCGACAAAACGGTGCACCTTATCTTTCCATCGGCCATTCGATATGTGGACTTGGGAAGCAATAACCTGATTGCAGGCAAGGCGGAGGATGCCGAGAATGTACTACGTGTCAAGGCTGCCGTTCGAGACTTAAAGACCGAAACAAATATGAGTGTCATCTGTGAGGATGGTTCTTTTTACTCATACAACGTAAAATATGCCGAAGAGCCCGAGAAGCTCAACGTTGAGATGAAAGACTTTCTCTCTCCGACAGACGGACGCCTACCCTCTAATCGTGCAGACATCTATTTCAAAGAGTTGGGCAACGAATCTCCCATACTTGTAAAACTGATGATGGAGAGTATCTACAAAAGTAACAAGCGTACCATTAAGCATATCGGGATACGACAGTTCGGAATGAGGTTTCTACTTCGTGGGCTTTATGCGCACAATGGGTTGCTCTATTTTCACACACGCATAGACAATGATACCAATATGCCCTACTCAGTGGACTTCATCACCTTTAAGGTCGTAGACAAGAAGGTTGCTAAGCGTACTGCGATTCAAGAGCATATTCTGCAACCCTTGCGTGCCTATCATCAGATAATGTGGGTGAAAGGACAGAGTAGCGACCGAAGCATCTTTGCCTTAGAACAGTTTGCGCTACCGGAAGATAAACAACTCGAAGTTACGCTCTATGAGAGAAATGGAGGGCGCACGCTCTCTTTCTATGTGCAGAATGAGGATCTTCTGTTGGCTCGACGTATCGATAACCTTAAACTGAAGTGGTGATGAAAAGAATACTGTTTTTACTACTCATCGCAGGAGCTATGATATTTCCCTCATACGCTCAGCGTCTCATCCCTAAACAGCAAGGAGTGGAAATAGTGGGGAGTATTCTCCTTATTCGAGGAGAGAAACTCTTTCAACCTGAGAGGTTCGGATTGTGAGTCGCCTTCACTCGCTATCTCAAGCAAGCGAACTATCTATTCCTTTCAACCGAATATGAACAGCAGGCACTGCCTTACCGAACCTACGATGTCTTGATGCAGGATGCCCTACTGCAAGTAGGATATATGCATCCCATGCTCTCCGATAGGGAGAAAAATATCTTTACCTATTGCGGTATATCGGCTTTGGGTGGCTATGAAGAGCTGAATAAGGGCAAAGAGCTATTACCCGATGGGGCAACGCTTCTCGACCGCTCTCGCTTTGTTTATGGCGGTGCGGTGCATAGTTCGGTGGAGTGTTTCCTCTCGGATAGGCTGCTCCTCGTCCTCAAGGCTCAGGGACGACTGCTCCTCGGCTCGGATGTACATCGTTTTCGTCCTGCACTCTCGGCAGGCATTAAGTTTAATCTTTAAGCAACAAGAAAAGAATGAAGAGGAAAATCTTTAATACACTGTGGGTCTTGGGGGTACTCACTTTTGCGGGGTTTTGTCTACCTGCTTGTCATCGGGAGCTGGATGTGCAGCAGTCTTACGACTTCGCTTTGCAAACGATGCCCGTTCAAAAGGACATCAAGAAAGGCGAAACAGTCGAAATCCGTTGCTCTCTCAGACGAGGGGGCAACTTTGCCGACACAAAATACACCCTCCGCTACTTCCAACCCGAGGGCAAGGGTGTCCTAAGAATGGACGATGGTTGGGTATTCAAGCCCAACGACCGCTACCCTTTGACGAGGGAAGAGTTTCGCTTGTACTACGCTTCGCAGTCGGCAGACCGCCAGACCATAGATGTGTACATCGAGGATAACTTTGGCAAAGTGCAACAACTGACCTTTACTTTCAATAAGGAAAAGGAGGAGAAGGAGAAATCCTCTGCACCCACCGTACATGGAATAAACGATGTCGATGACTAAGCGTTTGATTGGACTCTGTATGTTGTGTATAGTCTTTCAGCTACACCTTGCGTAGAGCAAGATGTGGTTGGCAGACTTGCCTCCTTTTGAACGTGCCGTGCTTTTTGTGAAATATTTCAAGGTACTGCACAGCTAGAAGCACTATCCATACGTTGGATATGGTCATAAGTTGCAACCGGGCAAACACTTCACGGCGACGATGACGGGATGGCAGGCGAATTCTCTTCTTCGGGCAGACCTGATGAAGCGTTTGATGGTGTTCAAGGACTACGAAAAGATGCCCTGCTGCTTTCCGTCTTCTCCTACAATGTCGGAACGGGCAGGTTGCTCGGATATGGGAAGCATCCCAAGAACCGATTGCCACGGGAGATAGAGTTGGACGACAGAATTTTTTACCGCGAATTTGTCTCTTTCTGCCGATACAAAGGCAAAGTCCTGCGAGGACTGGTCAAATGACGAAAGGTAGAGTTCTCCCTGTTCTATATTCCTTGATTTCACAAGCTACGCCCTTCGCAAATTTTATCAGTTTGCAAGCAAAATTCAGAAGATCAAGCACTTGTTTGTTTGAAACTTTTGTCGTACATTTGCGCAAATGTAAATGTCTTCTCCGTCATAATCACGCAGAAAAGAGAAGGTAATTCATATTAAGAAAGAATAGTTTGAATAGTAATAAAAAATGCCATAAGGCTGGAAATGTGTAATCTAAAAAAAACGGCCGCCTTCGAATGCTTTGTAAGTAAACTAGTAGGCTTAGATTTGGAAAAGGGCCCAAGTGACGTGGAGGGACTCAATAACAAACTCTCCGAGTATCCCATGACACGCTATATGAAGCTCCTCTACTTCCTCTGCTTAACAGACGCGAAACAAGAGAGAGAGAGGATCGCCAAGCAACCAGCAGGAGCTGCCCCTAAGGATTGTTTGCTCAACACTTTTGACAATTTCGTAGCATATCGCAATGGGCCTGTAGAGGTTGACATCTACGAAAATCGTCTTGACGAAGGGGAGTTTTCTCTCTTCACCTTCGAGAGCGGAAGGCTAAAACTTCGGACGGAAGGACTCGCTAGTAGAGCCAAAAACATCTTAGAGGAAACAAACTCGGAAGTCCAAGAAGCTATCGAAAGTGCTCTTTCAGAACTTAGAGGTAGGGGGTCAAAGATCGTTCCAAATAAAAGCATTCTAGAGCAAGATACTACAGCCGTAGTAGAGCTCTCACACAATCTCACCCCTGACGTTTGGCCGGCATGCTTCTACTACGATAAACTAGGGGGAAACATCAGTCAGCTATTTCAAAGAAATAGAGCCCTGCTTGAGGCTGAAGTACTAGAATTCGAGAAGCAATTAATGTAAATAAAAATAGAGGAATAGAAGCCTCTTAGGCTTCATCACTCGAAAATAGGAGGATGTCAAGGATAAAGTCTCATCCTCCTAATTTATTTATGACTTAACATACCACATTACCCAACTACCATGGAGAAATCAAAAACTGAGGAATCTCTATACATAGGGATTTTCAAGGAAGAGATAACTCGTCTCTGTGACACTTATACGCACCCTATATACCTGAATCTGCTCAGTGATTTTGAAAAGCCCCTACTAGAAGGACTTAGAGAAGCATTAAATACAGTTATCAATAACCACCAGCCCTCATCGAGTAACGGGAAAAACACCTCAACGCAGGTCTTCAATCTTAAGGAAGACCTTAAGAAAAAAATCGCCTCCATTCTCGGGGAAAAGCAAGAGGGCTCATCAGAGAATGCAACACTATCAAAACAACCATCACCAGAAGAGCTAACGACTCTAGAAAAAAAACTGCTTACTACCCTTGCAGATCTATTGACTTCAACGGATCCTTCTATAGAGCCTATTGAGAAAGAGTCTATTGAGAAATTAAGAGGGAAGCTGAAAGACTGTTTCAATGAATATAGGAATCTGAAAAAAGAATTCATACGGTCTATAATCAATAGAGAAGAAATCAATAGAGAAGATGAGATAACACAAGAAAATCCAGAAAAGGGAGAAACCAACGAGGGCGAACAAGAATCAATACGAAGCCACTGGGCACTACTCTCTCCTAAGGATACAAAACGTCCACTTGAGAAGAGGTGTGCTCAACTGGACAAGATCATAGGAAATCTCTGGATTCCCTTATCTAAGTCTCTTTTGGAAGGGGAATTCTTAAAGGACATTGAATACTCTCAAAAGCTCCAAGAGATTGTTGAAAAGATTAGAAACACTTATGACAGCACTCTCTCAGAGGATGTCATCTACTTACACCCTATTCTTTCTCGCATCCACGAGCTTTGCCAAGAACTCTCGTATGTGTGTCAATGTATTCGGATACAGATAGAGGAACGAGAAGAACCCCATAATAAGCACAGAGTCTTCCATGCTCCGGTCTCTTACTTAGCTCGTAAACCCTATGCAGGAGGCGTAAATTCGGGGGAAATGCTCAAGGCAAACCTCTTTCATGATCTTGGAACAAAACTCATAGAGATGACCCGAGTAGATCTCTCCGGAGTAATTGATGATCAGGCTGTCTCACACCTATTTCTTCTATACAAGCAGTGTAACCTACTTCTGAATAATGAAGAGTCAAACCTGCTTGACTTTCCTATGGATAAGGAGATAAAGAAAATATTTGAAGCTATCAGAGCCAAGACCTCATTACTTCTCTTCCAGTCCTTCTACAAGCCCCACGTTACCTCAAAAACCTGCAAAATAGGCATAGCAAAGAGTATTGCAGACCCCTATCAAAGGGCAAAAAGCTTCGAAATTCTCTATGAGGGGGAGAGATACCAACTGATGGATACGGAAGAATCATCAGAGATAAAGTTGCTCCATGAGCAAATCAAAGGGTTTGAGAGTTTAAGTTTTGATGCTCTCTCTGAGGAGTGCCCTCAAAGCGATATACTCAAATATGACAACTATATCCGACGAGGGGAGGTCGGGAGGCAGGATGCGGACAAGTACGAAAAAGATCGGACTAAATTCTTCGAAAATCTACTGCAAAATCCAGATAAAGATCAACAAAAAGAACAGATACACCACCTTCCTCTAGACGTTCTTCTTAGCTTCATGAAAGAGCTAAGGAGGATGAAGGAACTTGATCACAAGAAAAAGGGAGAAGGGCCGAGGTACAATAATAGCAGATATGCCAAGGCCATGGGGTTCCTTCTCAAATGCTTCTACGAACGACTTCTGATTTATAAGGACTTTGTAGCTGCCGAGCAAAAAAAAGACACATATGCCAACTCTTTCTACAAACTAAAAGAGACAGATCTAAAGATCTTCATCTCCTCTTTTGGATGTAAACTACTCCATACCCAAGCTCTGCAGGATGAAGCCTACCACAAGTACAACCAGACTTACAGAGAGTGGCTTTCTGAGGCTCAAGAAGAGGCTATGGATGAGGCTGTCAAACTAAAAAAGGAAGCACAGAGCACAACACAGGAGGCACAGAACACAACACAGGAGGCAAGAAAGGCAACACAGGAGGCACAGGAGGCAAGAAAGGAGGCACAGGAGGCAAGAAAGGAGGCGATCAGTATCCTCTCTATATTTGTTGCATTGATCACTTTCATCTCTGGAGGGATCTCGATTCTTAAAGGGACAAACAGCCTAGCTGATTACCTCATACTGACAGGAACGCTCTACATCTTCATTGCCTCCATCATCAGCTTCCTATACTTCAAGGCTATAGAGGGAACTTCGATAGGGAATTTGTCTAGCAATAACACGGATCAGAATCAAAAAAGAGACAAATCCCCAAAAGCTCTAAAGTACTCTATAGGATTTGCAGTAGGAGTCATTGTAGCAGGTATAGTTCTCAAATGTACAGGAAAGAAGACTAGTGAGGACAGCGGTAGTCCTGAGATAAACTATGGGGTAGAAAACATCAGGCAGATCTTTCTCTCTGGAGACCGAACAATAGCCTTTCCTTTTCCCTTCGACTCGGTGGGATTTAATGCATCCACAAACGAGAAGCAGGGCAAGACCGACAGTAGCACGGACAACAAACAAGAGAATCAAGAGACAAATCAAGAAAATCCATGTGACTCTCCATAAGATTTGATTCAATAGTCATCACAGAAGGTCTATATTTCAAATGCACAAGAGGAAGACTGGAGAGGACAACGGCAGTCCTGAGATAAACTACGGAGTAGGGAACATCAAGCTGAACACCTCTCCAACAACCCCACGTCCCCCCTCCTCTTCCCTTGAGCGCCGACTCTCCCATTCAAGTACCTCATATCACCATCTACACCGCCAAACTCGAGTCCAATGCCTTAGGAAGCTGTACTTTCGGCCGTTCGTCCCGCTCTGTATCTTGGCAAGTTCCTCACGTTGGCACTGCTTGATGGCTTCCTGCGGGGCTTCTACTTTCTCTTCCTCAGTGAGGATTATGGTATGATTGACCACTACATTGCAGACAATACGGCTACCCACTTCTAAATCGTCCTCGTCATAGTAATGTACCGCCATAGAGTAGATTTCATCGTCCTCAAAGCCATTGTAACCGCTCTGTTGCACCTGCTGTAAGATATAGGTGATGCAGTCCTCGATGTTCTTGCCAGGCTTCGCCAAGTTAGGAGCAAATAGAGGGTCTGTCATTGCTCTCCTATTAAGATACTCGGTTATGGTGCGTGTGAATTGTTCTGTTTCTTTCATTGTCTTGCTCTCTTTGGTGCTTTATTTCCCGATTGTCCATTCTCCATTTCGATAGACAAAGAGGCAGGCATATTCGTTACATAGCTCGTGGGATAGGCAACGCATATAGAGAGTGCCGTCGTGACTTAGGCTCTTGCCCAAGTCCTCAAATAGGCTTTTAGGGAAGTCCCAACGGCTGTATAGCTCGGCTTCAATCTGGAAATTATCGCTTTGCTCATGCCAATCATTGGGGAAATGTTCCTCTATAAATGCTCTAATTGCGTCTATCGTTTCTGCCTTCTCGCTTGATGCGTAGAATAGGTTGGTACATATATTTGCCATAATCGTCTTAATGTTTAGGGATTTCTACTATCTGATTGATGTGCCCACATAGGTGTTTGCGTAGGCTGGTGCGGTCGGGGGCATAGTACTCAGCCCATTGTCCGTATTGATTGACCAAGTATTTTTTCAGCACATCAAAGAAGTCAAATCGGTAGCCCATCACGGGGATGGCGGTACGGAAGTAAGTATTGTTATTCACGGCTTCGCATAGCCAATCCTTTTCCTCACGGCTCATCGCTTCGCCACGATTGAGTTTTTCGCGCAAGAGGTAAGCTTTACACTCACGGAGGGTTTCCAAAGGTTGTGCCACCCACTGCACGAACTTAGTCGCCACTGCACGCTCACGCTCCCCAATCCCCGAACTTATGCGGTAATGAGAGGAGGAGCTATATCCTTTTCTGCTCATCGAAGATGTTGTAATTATTTTCTGCTTATCCATAGTGACATTTTTTTTATGCATCCAAAGATCGGAGTATGCTGATTCCTTTTTTCGAGCAAAACAGAGGTAGTGGGGCGAAAGCGAACACAAGGTTTGGGTGGAAAATACGACCTGAAGAGAAGCACCGCGAAGCGCAAGTGTGGAGATTTTCCAGACCAACCATAGGCTTGACCTTGAGGTAGCCCAAGCCCCATACTACCTTTGTGAAGAAAAAGAAACAGCATCCATCTGTCACGCATAGGGTGGAACGTTCTGGATAGCTGAGAGCAGAAGCGAACTTGTTCGAGTTCTGCCGAAGCGGACAAACGAAGATAAAATCAGCGAATGGTAAAAGAAATAGAAATGCAAAGCCGACAACCACGAAAACAAAAAAGGTGGCAAGCTCCGAAGAGCCCGCCAGCAAAAAAGTTCAAATAAACATCCTTATATGATGTTATAATTGTATCTTTGTCAGTATAAATCCTATAAGCATGAAGTTTCTTCGGTCCGTATATAAGGTACTTGCTCTTTTTATAATCTCATTGGGCATTTTTTCAAGTTGTGTTACTTTGCGTCCTGCAAATGTAACTTTGAAAAGGGATATAAGTCAATTTACTCGTGTTTATATTCCATCGACTCAAACCGTACACGGGTCTACTGCTGTCGTTATTTCTGGTATGGTACTACCCTATAGCCAATCTGTGAATCCTCGGGATGTGATAGCTGGGATGTTGTCTAAAAAAGGGTATATAATAATAAATGAGTTAGATGAACGATTTCGAGAAGAAACTATCATTGTAAACTATGGAGAAAGTGATAGACGGAATGTAGGTCTAGGAGGATATACGATAGAAGTAACACTTCAGTTTATCTCGGCTGCAACAGGAGAGTTATTATGTACAACAACAGCAGAAGGTTGTGGGAGCACAGAAGCAGAAGATGTAAAGCAGGCTGTGACTAGAGCATTAAAAGCTGTGTTCAGGTGAATTTCAAGAACACTTACAAAAACGGCTGACCTTGTCGAAGAAAGGTCAGCCGTTTCCTTTTGACTCAAAATCATTAGAAGATGCAAATCAGTATTGCCGCCAAGATGGCTAACCAGAAGAGATAGCCGAGAATGGTGAAAGTGATTTGCAGAATGGTCCTTACCACGAACCGCAGTACCAGGAAGCCCACGAAGATGCCAATGACGGTTACGACTTGAGGAGTAACGAGCTTGGCGATGAAATAGACAGCTGCGACCACGACAGAGAGAAGGAGCGTCAGCTCGATGAACCGTCGCCAGTCGATGCTACGGACAGGCTTGGCTGTCTGTGGTTTATCGTTAGTAGACTTTGCCCGAATGAAGATGGGGCTGTGTACATCGTGATTCATAACTGAAGTATTCATATCTGGGAGCATTTTAGAGTTTCAAGAGCGAGCCCAAGATACTCCGACCTCCAAAGACAAGGTCTTGCGCCTTGGCGTGTGGGACGGAGTGTATATCTTGGCTCTTGATGCTCCAATGCTCCCGATAGGATTAAGTTACTTCGATGCTTCAGCCTTCTCCATCGTAGGCAAGTTGTTATTCTCGATAAGCTCGACAATCGTGCCTGTGAGTTCGGTGTAGAGAGCCTGGTACTCAGTGCTTCCGTCGAAGTCGTCTGTGAGGTCATACTTCGCGAAGACTGCTTGAATGAATTGATTGCCAAGTAGAATGGGAGCAAATTTTTCTGGTAGTGGTTCGGGCAATTCTTTGCTGAACTCATTCTCTAAAATAGACACAAGGGTATTGTGCTTAGAGAAGTGTAATCCTTGGTAAAGGACTTCGCTCGACATCGCCTCAGCTTCGAGGTGGGAGAAGCCCTGCGATATGGCATCGCAGTAAGCGGTGAGTGTTGCATCGACACGAGCTGAAATAAAGGCTGTGTCTGTCATTAACTCGGAGTGATAATCATTGAGGTAAGTTTCCAACTTCAAACGGAAGTAAGAAAGCTCTTTCTTAGTCTGATTCATAATATCATTCTGATTTTAGATGAAACAAGTCTTTGTTAGATGCCCATGGCGGTATTGAATTTATCAAGTTTTTCAGCGAGTTGCTCCATATCATGCTCTATTTTTTTGTTAGTGATACGAGCATAGATTTGCGTGGTCTTTATGTTGGTATGCCCTAGCATCTTCGATACGCTTTCGATAGGTACACCTTTAGAGAGCGACATCGTTGCAAAGGTGTGGCGAGCCATGTGAAAGGTCAGCGGTCTGTCCATCTGGAGTTGTTTTCGGAGGTAGTGCATGCCATTGAGTACGACATCCACGCTTGGTACATCAAAGACAAAGCCTGCTCGCTTGCCTCGATACCGCTCTATCATCGTGAGGGCTGGCGGTAGCACCTGCACACGATAAGGGCTTTTCGTCTTTTGTCGTCTGCCCTTAATCCATAGTTCGCCCTCCTCGGTTACAAGCTGCTCCTCTCTAAGATTACGTACATCGGAAATCGCCAAGCCTGTAAAGCAGGAAAAACGAAGAGGTCTCGCACGATGCGGTAGTTCTCCCACGCTATCTCCAAGGCGATGAGAGCTTGCAATTCTGCCCTTGTCATGCTTCGTGGCTCGCCCTTGGGGCGGTCGTAGCTGTAACCGATGAAGGGATTGAGGTCTAAGTTGCCTCGTCTTACGGCTTGCAGGACGATGGTCTGCAAGCTAGAGAGCGTGCTTGCAATAGTACTTGGCTTTAAGCTCGGTCTATCGTGAGGTAATACTCAAAGCCCTCAATGAAGGCTTTGTCGAGCTGGTTTAGGGTAATATCCTTGAGCTTATAACGCTTTCGCACATATTCACGAAGTAGAGAGAGCTGATAGGTGCGGAGCTTGAATGTTTTCAAGGCTCTGTCTACACCGATACGTGATTGCATCTGATTAAGGTAGGCTTCGTAGCTTTTCAATAGAAAGCCCTCCTCTTATATTTGCCCTTGGTAGGCATCTCGTACTTCGTGGGCTGTTACGGCTTCTCCTCTTTCACTGAGTTTACGGTAGCGTGTATGAATGAGTGCTATACACTCATTCAGTCGCTGATTAAGGCTTACGGCTATATAGCTCTTGCCGAGAAGTCGTTGCTTACGACTATCCCAGAGGGCAAGAGGGGCTTTGAGTTTGACGGCGAAGTCTGCACTGCTCCTGCCGAGAGCAATACGCCCAAAGATGGGGGCATTGCCATGCTGGTCGGCTCGCTTCGCTTGCACGAAAAACGAGACTTTAAGTTGTTCTGTTTGCATAGCTTTTTCTTTGTTACAAAGTTACTTTTGACTCAGTGCTTATGAGCTATGCAAAAGGCGGAGAGGGAGTGAATAAAAATCTAATCAACAGATATTTAGACTCAAATCGTAACCCCTTTTTGCTTCGGGCGGCAAGGGGTTACGATTTACCCACGGAACTCCTGCCGAAAATCGCCCCCTTTTGCCTTCCCCTTTCAACGCAGAAAAACGACAATACTATGATAAACAAACGATTATCTATTTCTCCGTTTCCCTACTTATCCCTTGATTTCTGCCTGCCGACTACGCACGGAAGATGAGTCTTGACCTACGCATGATTGATCCTGCCTACGAAGACCACATCGACAATAAGGCTTCCCACTGCGCCAAAATGCTTAACGACTACTATCAAAAGTACAAGGCACAAAAAGGAACGCAATTTGTCTTCTCTGACCTCGGGACTTACAAGCCCGGAGAGTGGAATGTCTATTCGGAGATTATATGCGTAAAGTCCTGAAAGTTGCAGATGAGTGTTAAGTGTTTGGAAATGTGTGAGAAATGCGATTTGATGCAGTGGTTTGCTTGGAGGTGAAAAGTGCAGAAAATGTGGATTTGCGCAGAAGATGCGTTACCAAATCGTTAGTCTAAACCATATCGTTAGTACGAGGTAACGGAAAGCGATTACCACAGCGGTTATAATATCTCGCAAATTGACGCTTACGCGCTGAATAACAATGTTTTGCGTAGCTAAAAACGCTTCAAAATCGGGTAACTTTGCCCATAAAAAAGAAGCGTATGAAAAAAGACAAAATGAAGGTGTTGCTCTACCTCAAAAAGGGCGGATTGAACAAGGCGGGGCTGGCTCCGATAATGGGGCGTATTACTTACGACCGCACGATGGCACAATTCAGCAGTAAGCTGTCGTGCAATCCCAAGTTGTGGAACGTGCGTGAAAGCCGACTGAATGGCAAGAGCCAAGAGGCGGTGGAAACCAATGCTAATTTGGAACGGCTTCTACTCTCGATACAGGAAGCGTATCAAGTCCTCTGTGAGCGAGGTGTGGAATTTACAGCCACAGACATCAAGGAAGCATTCCAAGGCTGTATGCAAGGACGTGTTACCCTGTTGCAACAATACGACAGAATGGTGGAAGAGGCGGAAAAACGTATCGGGACAGACATCAAGAGGCAATCGTTTGCTATCTATCGCAATACACGAAAGCAGTTAAGCCGTTTCATTCTCAACCATTACAAAGTCAAGGATTTGACCTTTACGCAAATCGAGGATGATTTCTTGGACAACTTCCAACATTATGCGAAAAGCAAGCTGGGCTATTCGCAGGCTTACTTTTGCAGGTTAGCCCAATTGGTCAAGAAGACCTGCAAGATGGCTTTCAATGAGGGAATAACGGAACGCCCCATATTGGACTTTGTGAAAATAGAGAAAGGCGATGCAAAGATGCCACGAGCATTAGATAAGGCTTCGTTTGAGAAATTGCAGAGCCTGAAGCTGAATGAATATGAAAAGGAATTGGAGACTGCACGCAATCTCTTTCTCTTCTCGTGCTATACAGGAGTATCCTATTGTGATATGATGTGTCTCAATCAGGAACATCTTTTTCTTGACGATGAGGGCAAAAGTTGGTTGAAGTTTCAGAGACAGAAGACTGATTCTTTAAGTCGGGTTAAATTACTGCCCGAAGCAGAACATATTATTGAAAAGTACAGCTCGGAAGAACGAGATACGCTTTTCCCGAACATCCCTTATACCACTTACCGCTATCTTCTGAAAGGGCTGCAACATCGGGCAGGAATAACAATTCCCATTACCGCACACGTAGGGCGGCACACTTTCGCAACACTGATAACACTTGAGAATGGGGTGCCAATAGAAACCGTCAGTCGTATGCTGGGGCATAGGCGGATAGAGACCACCGAGCGATACGCCCACGTTACCCCAACGAAACTCTTCGATGAGTTTGAGCGTTTCATTTCCTTCACCAAAGATTTGACCCTTACACTTTAAGACCATGCGCAGTACATTCAAAATTCTATTCTATATCAACAGAAGCAAGACGAAAGCAGACGGTACAACAGCTATCCTCTGTCGTATCACCATTGACGGCTCAAACGTAGCGATGACCACAGGCGAGAGTATCGTTCCCTCCTTATGGAGTGTCAAACTTGGCGAGACAAACGACAAGAAGACAAATCAACGCCTACAACTCTTTCGAGAACGGATAACACAAGGCTACAATGCTCTTCTCTTCCAATATGGGGCGGTCAGTGCAGAATTGCTCAAAATTCATTTACAGGGCATTGGAAGCCATCCAACGACATTGCTTGCTCTAAGTGCAGAGGAACTCAAACGGCAGGTCGGTAAGCGAACGAATACCTACAACAGTTATCGGAGTTGTGATATTCACCTTAGGGAGTTTGTTGGGGCTTTGGGCAAGGAGGATATACCCATAGTAACCTTGACGATGGACTTCTTTGATGCCTACCGACATTTTCTCATTAAGAGAGGGTATGCACCACTTTCTACAAACAAGTTCGTCTATTGGCTCAGTCGGCTGATGTCTCGTGCAGTAAGTCAGCAGACCATCCGCAGCAATCCTTTTGAGGGGGCAAAATACGAAAGAGTCGTGTGCAAATCTCGATTCCTCAACAGAATGGAGGTTGCACGGTTGCTCGCTCTTCCGTTGCAGAACGAGGAGGCGGAGTTCAGCCGACGGATATTCATTTTCTCCATATTCACAGGCTTGGCGTATTCTGATGTCCGCTCGCTCTCCTATGGTCAGATAGAAACGAACAGCGAGGGAAAACGCTACATACGCAGGAAGCGACAGAAAACGGACGTGGAAGCCCTGATACCCCTGCATCCGATAGCGGAGCAGATACTAACGGCTTACCCTCCCAAAGAAAACAATCAAGAAGCCCCAATCTTTCCCACGACACAGAGCAAGAAACAGGTTTGGGCGCACCTCAAAGCCATCGGTTTGGCTTGCGGTATCCGCCAGTCTCTTTCATTCCATCTTGCTCGCCATTCGTTCGGCACGCTGACCTTGGAGGCTGGTATTCCGATAGAGAGCATTGCTAAAATGATGGGACATTCGTCCATTGCCAGCACACAAATCTACGCCCAAATCACTGATCAAAAGATTTCCTCGGATATGGACAGGCTGATACAACAAAGGAATATATAGGCTTAAAATGAAAAGAGCTTGTTCCTCATTAATGGAGCAAGCTCTTTCTCTTTATTGTTTCATTTTTAATATCGGGAAAAGATTACCAAGTTCGTCCGTTTCTGTTCTCTCGAAAACTTGAAATCCCATTTTCTTATAGAATGCGAGAGCATTGGGATTTTGTTCGTTTACATCAATATAGCGTATTTTGCATTCGTCAATGGCGAGTCGAATAAGTCTTTTTCCTATGCCTTTTCTGAAATAATCAGGCGAAACAAACAGCATTTCTATCTTGTCGTCTGAGATGCCCATAAACGCAATGGGGCATTCATTGTCATTCACGACAAACAAATCAACCACACTCAATGCTCTTCGACCGTGAGGAATAAGATTCTGAATATCTTGTTCCGTTAGAAAAAGATGAGTTGCTCGAACAGCTCTCTCCCATACGTTTATAAGAGAATCGAGAAGTTCGACTGCTCTTGGTTTATTGATAGGGTAAAATTCTATGGTCATTTTATTTTCAATGCCTGCCTTAAATCTCGGACATATCCGACTTGCATGTACTTCAAATATATCTTTACAAGCGGTTTGGGAAACCATTTCTTAGGCTCTATGTACTCCGTGAAATCAATTGTGGCAGTCTTTTCGTTTCCACTGAAAACACCGCTCCAATGGCCTTTCATATTTTTATTCTCCATATCAAACTCCCAAAGGCAGTTAGGGTCTTGTTTTGTTATTGTAAAAACAGTTCTGCACCCACCTTTCGCAATCTCTACAAATTGCGTATCTGATACGACTTCTATCCTTTCAATATCACTTCTCCATGAGTAATCTGTAAGCGATGTTACGATTTCCCAAACTCTCTGTAAATCGCATGGAAACGTAGCTTTTATGTTTGATGTTACGACCATAAAGTTTAGGATTTCAGAAAATGTCGTTATCTCACAAATCCGTTTTTGTAGAAATCATACCATTGGGCAATCTGTTCGGGGATATTGGCTTTCAGCAATAGAAGCATCTCACGAGTGAATTCCAAATGTCCTACACCATTTGCCGTAACAATATTCTTGTTACTAACGGCTTGTGCTTCCACATATCCAGCTTCATTCGTATATTTCTCACCACCCCATTTTTTGAGTTGGTCGAGACCGTTGCCTGTGTGCTTTACATTGTTCAGGAAACCGTGAGAACAGAGGAATGAAGCACCGTTACATATTGCCCCGACGATTTTACCTTTATCTAAAGCCTCTTGCACCAATGGTGCGACAAGTTTCGCTTCGGACGAATCCCAGCGGTTGCCACCGATAAGTACCAAGGCTGCATAATCTTTCGGCATATTCTCGAAAGAGTAATCGGGCAAGGTTCTGAAACCTCCGATGGAACGGACAGCGTCCGATGTTGGGGCAACGGTATGCACTTCATACTTGATTTCACCTCCCGGTATCACGCCCACGTGAAGAGCCGTAGAGAGAAAAGCCCCCTCCCAATCGGTATATTCATTCAATAAGATAAATAATACTTTCTGTTTCATCATCAGTTCATTTATTTTATTTTCTCTCTGCCATTACTTTCGCCACGGTTTGCCACTCGTCGTTTTCGGTCATTCGCTCTTTTCTCCACAGAAAAGAAGAAGTCGCTATATCAGAGAATACATACCTCATCTTCTCTGTCGTGTTTTCAGTCAGGATAATTTCTTTGCCAACCTTTCGGGCGGTCAGTCGGATAGCCTCGCCCATACAACCATAGAAAATATCCCATGCCATTGTCTCGGGATTAAAAATACGGAGTGTCGTTCCGTATTCGGCATCGGGTTGTTTATTTATCAGGCGTTCCTCACGAGACGGGACGATAAAAAGGTCTTGCACTGCCGTACCGTCCAATACTCGGGAAAATATCCATTCGCCCTTTACCTTTCGTGGTTCGGCATCTTCCAAATGGTCGTTCCACACAATGTCCCATTCGCCTATAAGACCTCCGAAGAAATCATATTCTTCGGGGATTCGCCCATTCCTTGTATTGCTACACAATGCTGTTATAAATTCATTCATCCTAAATGTGATTCGTGCCATATCTTCTTGTTTTAGTCGTTATTCGATTGTCGGTTGGTATGGTTAAAATATGTCGTCATATTTGGCGGAATATGACAACTGTTTTATCAGTCTTTCCAAAACCACCAGTTCAGTTTTTCTTTTTCCCGATGCTCTGGTGGCGTCTGTGCAAAATAAACCGCACATCTGAAAGCGTACAATACACAACGGTCTTGCACCACTCCAGCATAGTCGTTGGATAAGGTAAAGAGGACTTCGGGGTCTTTGCCTTTCAAGTCGTCAATGGAAGTTATACCTATATTCCACAAGTCGGTGGCAAGCGATTTTCCTATTCCGGGAATTACCGTTAATTCCTTAATGGTCTGCTCTTTGGTCATTGCATCTGACGAACTATATAACAAGGTTTCCCTCGTTGTCAATCTGCCAAAGGATTGTAGGCAACCTCGAACACATAGCCGTCTAAATCCTTAAAATAGCCACTGTAACCGCCCCAAAACACTTTCTGCGCAGGCTTCACAATGGTTGCCCCGAACCGTTCGGCTTCCTGCATCACTGCATTGACTTCTTCCTCCGATGTGGCATTATAGCTGATTGTCATGCCCGAAAAGGACGCCTGCTGATAATTCAGCGTTGTGTCTTTTTCCAATTCTTGCAGTGGATATAATCCTAAAACTATCCCACCCAAAGGGCACAATGCGTAGGCTTCCTGGCTTTGTTGCGATTTCTTCCAGCCTAAGCCCTCGTAGAAAGCCAATGCCTTTTGAAAGTCTTTTACTCCCAATGTGATTAAAGTGAGTTTCTGTCTCATAAGTTGTACATTATTTAATCCGCCACAAAGTTACTCATTCATAGCGAGAAAGACGAATAGAACAGTAAGAAAATATCTCTTACAAATGCTTTATTTCCGATAGTTCTCTTGTAGCAGTCGATTGATGTCGGATAGTCGATAGAGGATTTTCCCTGCGATTTGGGTGTAGGGGATAATGCCCTTGTCCCGATAGTCCTGTAAGGTGCGGGGGCTGATGAAAAGCCGTTCGCAGACCTCTCGCCCCGTGAGATAGATTTCTCCCCCGAAGAGCGGACGGTGCGTTTGGGCAATCTCCCGAAGGCGTTTGCTTACTTCCTTAATGCCTGAGATGAGTTGTTTTATTTCGGGCGTTTCTTTATTTATGATTTCGTGTTCCATAGTCATTGTATTTTTCGGTTCGACTTTTCGAGGAGTGCTTCCACATCCTCTCGTTTGTAGTAGCACTTATGCCCGATTTGAATGAAGGGCAATACGGAAGTATCCCGATAATGCTGGAGCGTTCGTTTGCTGATGTTCAGGATTCGGCAAACGTCCCCGTTGTGCAACAGGTCGAGGACTTCGGGCTTCGTGCCGAATTGTTCTCTCATACAAAGAGCCAACTCTTCGATGCTCTTTTTTAGTTCCTCCCAAGCGGAGGTGTCGATAGCGGTAAATCTCATATCAATATCGTTTTAATTGTCATTTCTACTTCGTTGGATGCAAATGTACGCAGGCGAAATCCTTGTTACCAGACCTGATGAAATCAAGGGAAATACAAGGAAGTCGCAGGCAAATATACAAGCATGAATTGCCTAATTCACCCACTTATCTCTAAGTGCGTACTTGTGGCTTCGATACGGTATGAAGTGGCTCTCTTATCAGTGAAAACAGACGCTCCTTTCTCCCTCGAAGAAAAAGTATGCAGGCTTTGGCAATCCGAAGAAGTCGCTTTCCGAGCCGTCCTACTTTTGGTTCTCTTCTTTTGAGCGTTTTTGTCCCAATTTTTCCCGTTTGTGCCGTCCATTTTCGGAGCATTCTTCTGTACCTCGAAGCAACAGCCTCGTAAACCTTGGCGGTATAGGTTCGGCTTTCTAACTTGGTTTCAGCATCCTTTTTCGGGTGAAAGTCCAAAATCAAGCAAACAGAAGAAGTACGAACAATGAAAAGAAACAAGCAAACGAAAAATGCCATAGATACTTTCTTCTTTCACTGTGAAAGGAGATATACAGTGAAAGAGAAAAAGCGAGGAATGGCTTTTTGCTATTTCTCTACCGAGAAGTGCGACAAGGCTCGTCCTCCATGAGTCGACAGCCTTTCCCTTTCACCGTTTGAATCCACTTTTTATTCACACAATAATCATCGAATCAACTTATGAAATCAAGATATTACGACCTCCCCACTATCAAGGCAATACCGATAGCCGACTATCTGCACGCCTGCGGTATCGAGCCTGCCAAGCGTTACAACGGATACGCCCTCTATCACGCCCCCTACCGAGAAGACCCCAACGCCAGCTTGAAAGTGGACTTTCGGCAAAACTTGTGGCACGACTATGGGACAAGCCAAGGCGGAAGCATCATCGACCTCGTGGTGCGGATGCAAGGATGCAATGCCTACGAAGCAATGGCACATCTTGCCGAAGGTAAAGAGGAATGTTTTATTTCCTCGTCCTTTCATCGTGAAACAACCGCTTTCACGACCAATTCTACAAGTACAAGGAGCATTCTCTCCATCAGCGAAGAATTACCCCTGCCTCTACAAAGCTATCTCCGAGAGGTACGGGGGATAGACCTTGTCACGGCAAGCCCTTATCTCCGTCACGTTCGCTACGAAGTAGGAGGACGTGAATACTCCGCCATCGGCTTTGCCAATCGTGCAGGAGGGTACGAACTCCGAGATGACAAGAAGTTCAAAGGCACAATAGCACCAAAGGATATAAGCCTCATTCAAGAGAGTACTTCTGAAACGCCCTGTCTCTTCGAGGGCTTTATGGACTTTCTTTCCCATCTCACGATGAAAAGGGAAGAACCCATTTCGCCTTCCATCGTTCTGAACTCCGTGAGCAATATCCATAGAGCCATCGCCTACCTCCACGAGAAAGGTATCGATTCCGTTCGGGCTTTCTTCGACAACGACCAAGCAGGACGACAGGCTCTTCAAGTTATCCAATCGGCAGGTATCAACGTGGAGGATATGAGCCGACACTATGCTCGATACAAAGACCTCAATGAGTACCACGTCGCCCAAAGAACAGGGCAAAAACAGGTGATACCACCTCGTAAACGAGGACTTGGACGATAAGGCAAAACAGAGCAAACAACATTATTCTATCATCAGGTATTCAAAGATGCAGGAAATAAAATGTATGCGAATAAACGGCTTTGTTTCGATAGCTACGGCAGTTCCTCAGAACCGCAAGTTTGCAGAGCCAACTTAGAAACAAAGCGTGCAGGCATTCACAGAATGCAGCAGGTAACGAAAGTGAAAGAGATGCTGCGGAAAGGTCATTTCAAGAAATGCCATAGCTCATTAGGGTATTTTCTTCACGCTGCACTCCGTTATCGCTAAAAATACCCTCCTGAGCCAAGGGACTTCGCCCCTTTGGATACCCCTAAATCAATCTTCAAACAATGGGCTACGCCGTATTACATATAGACAAGGCGAGAAGCAACGACTCGGGAAATACCGCTCATATAGCACGGACATATACCCCGAGTAACGTCGATCCTTCTCGCACACACCTGAACAGGGAATTGGTGCAATTCCCTGCAAATGTGACCAACCGTAGCGAAGCGATAGAGCATCGTATCGCCACGGCCGGTATCTACCGAAAGGTTGCAAAGAACCAAGTCAAAGCCCTGCGCTTTATCCTGTCGAGTTCACTGGAGGATATGGCTCGTATAGAGCAGGAAGGACGCCTGTACGAATGGTGTGATGAATCGATGGATTGGCTTCGTTCCACTTTTGGGGCGGACAACGTAGTCGTTGCCACTCTGCACGCAGACGAGGATACTCCCCATATTCACGCCACAGTCGTTCCGATTGTCACGGGTGAAAGACGGAAAGCCAAAGAGGAAGCCGAGAATGGGAAGCGGAAGTACAAGACGAAGAAGAACAAAGTCCGACTTTGTGCCGATGATGTGCTTACGCCCAAGAAACTGGAGCAGTATCAGACGGACTATGCCAAGCGAGTGCAACGGTTCGGATTGGAACGGGGAGTGCACGGCTCGGAAGCCAAGCACCGCACTACGATGGAGTATTACAATGAAATTCTCAAATCCACGAAAGAGAAGAAAGTCCAAGAAGCAGAACTCACAGCCAAGATAAAGGAGCTGGAGAAGCAGGCAGGCAAGCTCCGTATGAAAGGCACGCTGTACTCCCTCTTTGGCAACTCCGAACTCGACAAGGCAGAGAAACGCATAGAAGACTTAGAGCAGGAAGCCGAACGGCAGCAGTATCTTTCAGAAAAGGAGAAGAATGAAATCCGAAAGGAGATCGTTCTCTTGCAAGACACGGTCAAGGGAAGGGACAGAGCCATTGCCGAATTGAAAGAGACTGTGCAAGTTTACGAGGAAGAGCGGAATTGGATAAAACGCTTCTTCAGTGGTTTCTACCAGCTTTTGAATATCCGTCTGATGCTCCGAAAGATGGGTTTCTCTGACGACAGGATAGCGGAGATGTATCGCACGGAAACTCCCCAGCGAGGAACGGCTAAAACCTATTCGGGGCTGTACAAGAGAGAGTTTACGGAAGAGGATAGCGAAATCTGTATCATCAAGGATGAGAAGAAACGACCGCTCCTCACCATCAACGGGCTTCCCATAACTGATTGGTGCGAGCAGAAATGGAAACAACTCATCAATCGCAACCGCTCGCAACGGCTGTAATTGAATAGACACGCTTTTTCCTTTCATCGTTGTGTTTCTGTCCCATAAAAACTTTTTAAGAAGAAATTCAAGAAAGAACGCTCACTTTCCCTCGCAAATATGTACCTTTGCAAGTGAAATAGTGAGCGTTCTTTGGCTATTCAAAACAATGTACCTCAATGCACTCCGCTCATTTCTAAATCGTTACCCATACAAGCCAAATAATGCAAAATTGCATTGAATTTCAGGCAATTAACTCCGAGCAGAACTTTTATTCCGAAATCAAGCGTAAGCTCACTGAAGACTATGGCATACCCTCATCAGAGATCCGTTTCATTCAAGAATGCAAAAATGAGAAGACTAAAAAAGTAGTAATTGAGGGTATGAATAAGGGAAGTATACGCATCCTGTTCGGGTCCACCGAAATGCTTGGAACGGGAGTTAATGCCCAACAGCGAGCGGTAGCGATTCATCATCTCGATACGCCTTGGCGTCCTTCAGACCTTGAGCAGCGCAACGGACGGGCTATCCGTAAGGGGAACCTTGTGGCCAAAGAGTTTGCCGACAATAAGGTTGATGTCATTATCTATGCCGTTGAGCGTTCATTAGATAGCTATAAGTTCAATCTCCTGCACAACAAGCAGCTCTTCATCAATCAGCTCAAGACAAATACGCTCGGCTCTCGTACGATTGACGAGGGTTCTATGGACGAGGATAGCGGTATGAACTTCTCGGAATATGTGGCCGTACTCTCGGGTAATACAGACCTTTTGGAGAAAGCCAAGCTTGATAAGAAGATAACAGCTCTTGAGTCAGAGCGTAAGACCTTTCTCAAAGAGCGTGATGCCGCCAGCGGTAAATTGGCTGAGATGCAGCACTCAGTGGAGTATCACACGGGGCGTGTTGAAGAGGCAAAAGCCGATATGGTGACATTTGAGAGCCGAGTACAGCGTGATGAAGAAGGCAATCCCATCAATAAACTTGTCCTCAAAGGCATAGAAGAGGGTGCCGACATCAAGACGATGGTAGCACGCTTGCGGGAGATTGAAGAGAAAGCCCGCACCAACGGTGAACACCACAAAATCGGAGAGATTTACGGTTTCTCTATCATGGTAAAGACAGAAAGCTCCATGAAAGACCTCTTTCAGATGTCGTCCAATCGATTTTTTGTCAAAGGGCAGGAAGGTATCTATTACACCTATAACAATGGTAAGCTCGCCAGTGATCCTAAACTTGCCTGTGCTAACTTTGTCAATGCCCTCGAACGTATCCCTAAGGTCATTGAGACACATGAGAAGGAACTTGCCAAGGCGACGGCAGATATTGGGGTGTACACGACAATTGCCAATGGATCGTGGAAGAAGGAGAACGAACTGCGTTTGCTCAAAGGACAAGCTGCCGAACTCGACCGAAAAATTGCCTTAGAGCTTGCTCCGCCTGAGCCTGAGAAGGAAGAAATCAAAGATGGAGAGAAGAAGAGGCAAGGACAAGGAGGAGTACAAAACACGACCTCTCAAGGGGCAACGCAAGAGTCTACTCACACTTTGCCCAACACATGACAACGCCGCAGTCCTCTATGCATGCTCCTAAGAAGAGCGAGCCAGAAAACCCGGGCATCATGAGTCGTGTGGTAATCTCTAAGCCCAAGTGGAAAATATAAAAATAAATTGTGGCAAGCCTAATAGTAAAGGCTTGCCACAATTTGTTTTACTAATGATTGTGCCAAGATTCATTATAACAAATCAACTAGTTTCTCTTTTACCAGTGTCCAAGCCTCCTGCGGAGAGTAATTTATCCCTGGACGAATAATAGCTCTCATATCTGAGAGGAACTCCTCGTCCTGCATCTTATCTTCCATATTCGCTAAGAACTGTTTTTTAGAAGGGACTTTGTCTACGACAAACTCCATATACTTTTGGTAACAAGCCAATACTTGTTCTAAATCAACATTTCCTTGCTTGAGAGACCAATACAAATCAAAGAGATCTCGACCTTTGCGACGTTGATACAATGCACGCAACTTTGTTCCTAATAACTCTTCTAATTTGTATGTATTGATGGTGGTCTCTCCTGAAAACCATGAATTCTCAACACGAAAAGGGAAGTCTTGTAGTCCCAGAACACTGAAGTGCTCTCGTGTATTGATTTCTATTTTAAGTCTGAGATTGACAATAGGAGGCATCTCTGATTCAAATCGATACAATATCGTGTTGTTATGAATGTGTTGCTTAACGACACGTTTTGTCCCTAAGAATGCTAACCGCTTACGGATTTCCATAAGGATTGGCTTTATGGGCTCTGATGAGATTTGAACTAAATCAATGTCCTCAGAGTATCTCACTTGGGGAGCAATAAATAGCTTATGCAAGGCTGTTCCTCCTCGGAAAGCCAAAGCATTGCGCAACAGCTCAGATTGAAACATCTCAACTAAAGCTCGACTAATTACCAAATCCTGCTCTACCTGGCATCATTTGTCCACGGAGCTATATGTCGCCACTCTATAATATATCTTTGAGGAATCATAGGATATCCGTTGTTATTGTCTCATTCATTATAACCTTCCACTTTTCGTCAGCTGTACCAACTCTTGGTTTAGACAGAGAAAAAGGCACCTTATGTAGGATTTCAGATTTTAGAGAAGATTCTATTATTGTTGAATCTACACCAATGAAGTCCAAGATGTACCCTACTCTTTGTCGTATCGCAACAGGGTAGAAACGAACTAGTGATCTCATTTTAGACTTTTGTATAATATCAGTCAGTTCTTGAATAACCTCAATACTTCTCCCTAAACCGATTTTCTTTTGAGATATAACCAAATCGAAGATTGTTGCTTCTGGTGTGGAAACTTGGATATATCCCGTTCTTGTTTTTAATGACATAACGGACTCACTTTCCCAATGTTGGGATAAAGTAAAATCTATCAAATGCTTTCCTGTCTCAATATTCCTAATTTTTGTGCCTGATTGTGTTACAAAGAAACTCATTGGTTGTTGATGACCGGCACCATGTAAAGCTGCGGCAGATAATAGAGAAACATAGTAGGGAGTATGTAGATATTTCATTAAGTCATCAATGAATAACACCTCTGGTACTCTATTCTGAGTACTAAACTCTGGAGTAACAATTGCATAAAAACCTTGTCTGATAGAATATAGTTTACCCAGCTGAGTATATCTAGAGATAGTTCTCTTTACTAACTCAGGAGATACTCCACGACTAATTAGTTCCTCGCGAGAGAATGTTAGTCGTCCCTCTGCAAGCACACTTTCAATAAAAGTTCCGTAAACCATCTTCAGGCAATCCACCTATTGTTCAAATTTGCAAATAGGGACACTTTTCGTCCCCATTTGCAAATTTAGACAATTAAGTCCGAGCATGCAAACTTCTGATATTCTATTTGTTGCAACATCTTCCCCAATATTCTATCGTTTTCTAGCATCTCATCAATCTCATTTCGCTTAAAGAGTAATCGTCCATTAGCCTTAAGATAGGGTATTTTACCAGACCAAACCCAGTTGTAGACAGTCTTCTGTTCCACTTTAAGAAGTTTAGATACATCGATAATGTCAAGATACTCGGGCTTTAAGGGAGGGTGAATCTTTGTGTCGACCCATTGCTCTTGTAGAACGAGCAGATGGTCGACTTTTTCTTCCAGAGATAAAATACGTTCAAACAAGCGTTTTTGCCAGAGTTCTTCGGTTTGATTCTCTAAATTCGACATAACTCTCCTCTTTGATAATACCCACTTGTATCCTGAGTCAGAATTTCCTGCTCCCTCATATAAGCAATATACTTCTTGGCAGTACGTTCCTTGATTTCCATCTCTCGCATCAGCACCTCACAGAGTTCTTGATATGAAAGTCTGTGGCTATGCTTAAACGCTTCTCGCACAACAGCAATAAGTTCATCGGCCTTACGCTTCTCCTTCTCCTCCTTTGATTTCTCCCCTCGATAAACGTGCATATCTAAATCCTTGTCCCAGCCAAAAAGTATCATCGGCACATCCAAAGGACTTCCATCTCTTACCTTCAGAGCCTTTACCACCGAATATTCTGGGTCATCATCTTTCTCAATAGATAAAATGCCAGCTGCCTTACGTTGTAATTCTGAGCCGATATGACCGCGGAGTTTGATACCATTGGGAACGAAGTGAAGCACACAAATAATGCAAGTATTATAAACCCCGGCTAAACGATAGAGGTCATCTACTATGGCAATACTCTCACTTTCGTCATTGGCCGAGCGTATGAGATCTGCAATACCATCAATTACAACCAGATGAATACCTCCATGTTTGTGGTGAAACAAATCCATACTCTCGCGAATCAGTTTGAGACGATCTTTTCGAGAGAAGGAGGCAAGGTATAACGAGTGATAAAATTCAGGTACAGTTGATAAAGAAGCCCTTCGTAAGGTCTTGCCTAAATTCTTATACAGCTGAGCTTCCGATTGTTCTGTGTCGTAATGCAATACAGCCAAACCTTTGGGGTTAGCTGTAATCTCCAAGACCAAGGTTTGTTCGGGATTCAAACGCTCTATGCCAAGGGCTCCGGAAAGAATAGCCGAGATATAATTGCTTTTCCCTGTGCCCTCACCTCCCGTAACACAGAGAAGATTATCTTGTGTTCCAAGGGGGACACCTTTTACGGACACTATGGCTTTGGAAGCATCCGGCGGGTTGTCATAATCTATCTCACAAGAACGTAGCATCATCATTGTTTGTGTATATATTTCCGATAGCCTATGAGTTATCAGGGCTCTAAGCTCTGCCTCAGTTTTACCCGAAGCGAAAAAGTCTGATATATCTTTCTCATTTTTGCTCCCTGCCAAAGGTAGAGTCAAGCTCAACACGTTGCGATGAGAGAGTAATTCTGCCTGGCGTTCGGCTTCTCTTTGTCCTGTTTCATCCGTGTCATAAAGGAGGATAATGTGTCGAAATCTGAGTTGTAAACTTTCGATAGTGGGCTCAGGAATAAGAGCCGTTTCACTGTTAAAGCAAATAGCATGAAAATGATGAGCAGCAAGAGTGAGTACATCTTTCTCTCCTCCCGTAATGAAGAGTACATCTCCCTTACTGGGGAGCTGCTCAAATCCAAAAATATAATCCTCTGTTTTCTCTCCTCCATAAAGAAAGCGTACTTTACTCTTGGGGCGATAGAGTTTTACAAAATCTCCCAATATATAGGCAAACATCGGCTCCTCCAGAGAGGATTGTAGGAAGTAGGGCTTCCCTTGAGATGAAATGGACTCATAACGAGCCAAGGAGCGAACATGGAAGCGTTCAAGGGTCTTATTGTTGATGCCATAACGCATTCAGGATTTTAGTTCTTCATTTGTAAAAGCTTGTTCGTATAACTTGAATCGCTTGAGGTGCTCTGTGCTTGTTATAGGTCGCTTAGGCTTGATAACAGGGGGAGAGGGACGTGGCAAATATCTCTTCCTTTCACTACTATCATCTGAGATATTCAAATGTAGATCTTCAATAATACACTCCAAGACCTTACGAAAATCTGTTTTTACATCTAATCCCAAAATAGTAGCAGCAAACCAAAAACAGTCTCCCGAATACATATCATTACCAAAGTCTTTCATACGGTAACACTGCGTTTTAGCATCCAAATATATATTGCAGGAGGCACGCCTATCGTCGTACAGAGGATTTCTAAAGTTACGTTTGGGCACGAAGTCAATCGGCATATAAAAGCAGAAAACTTCTAACCCTCGATTGGTGCGAGCTAAGATTTCTTCTTTCAGATTCATAGTTCTTCAAATATTACCGTATCCTCTTCCATATAGCCTTTAATGATACCATCTTTGTAAGCATTCATTCTCTGCAAAGCTTCTAACCTGCGAAAGCCCTTGAAAGTTGCTCGTCCCGTCTTGATAGCAAGATATAAGCCCTTAAAAGGATAAACCACATGATTGCTCGACAGGTAGCGATAGGGAATAACTTTAGCTTCTCGCCAACGCGCCAATGATGCTTTCGAGATGCCCAAAAGGCGAAGAACATCAGAACTATTCAATTCTATTTTATCCTCCAGGACCGAGTAATCACGTTTGAGTTCCAGAATGAAGCCTGTCACCTGTCTGATGTCTTCACTAAGAGCTCTGACTTCATCAAGCAACGATAGTGGGTTATTTGTGTCCATAATTCTTCAAAAGTTTCTGTACAACTTCAAACAATGATGCGAATAGTTGCTTCATGCTCTCATCATCTCCTTGCTCTTTCATTTGATGCACAAAGTGCTCAATATGAAAAAGTATAACTTCTGTGTCTATTTGGAATAGCTTGCGTACAATCTCCATGAGATCTCTTTGTTCGATAGTAGAGAACCATTGATGTTTCTGAGGAGTCGTAATAGATTCCACAAAGCCTGAAGGGAGATGAAGTAAAACAACCTCCTTGTCAAATGCCTTTGCACACTTTAGATAGGTGCGAAGATTGAGATTGCTCTCTAACTTACAAGCTTTGATAAAATTGGAGTATTCCATGTTTGCATTCATTGCAACTCTCTTGAGGTTAGATGAAGCTCGAAGTCTCATTTCTAAAGTTGGACAGACAATAAACAGGCATCCTTGTTCTTCCATTTTGGGGCATTTCTTTTTGGGCATCGTACAAGTATTTATATTTTTTACTGCAAAGTTCCATAGAGAAAAGCTCATGCAGATTCCAGCATCAAGTGCAACGTTTTTGCAAATATATATAAGGCTTGCACCGTGCACTGAAAATTGTAGCCAAGAGGCTGATAAAATATTTCCTATCAAATAGTTTGGAAAGTGTTCCTGTTTTGAGTACTTTTGAGCCAAAGAAATACAAGTGAGTATTTCCAATAGCAGTATCTATGAGTACTCTCTAAGAACTCTCTGGTGGCTACAATTTGGCTACACCAAAAGAAGAAAAAAGGACTAAAAGATTACGATACAAGGAGTTGAAGAATATAGTTCATTATCCTCTCTCTCCGCAAATAAGGGTGTAAATCAGTGAGTTGCGCAATTTACACCCTTTTCTACACCCAAAAACTTGCAAGCAATAAAAACCTCCATCCAAGACAGCAACCTTGGGTGGAGTTGTTGTTTAGGAGTATCCTATTTCTTCGCACAACCAACTTACAAGAAATGCTTGCGAGTTGAGTTCAATACTATCATTGGGACCGATAGCTAAACATTGGCATTTGCTATCCCAAAAGGGATGTGTACCCCTGCAATGTTTTTTATATTTTCAAGATGAGTAGTCTGGTCATCAAAGAAAATATGCGGCTTTAGAATATTCAGCAATCTTGCTTTCTCTACTCCACCCATAAAAAAGACTTCGTCAACCTCGACCCCTAAACTGAGTAGTGTAAAAACAACTCTCTCATGAGCAGGAGCATTACGAGCTGTAACAATAGCGGTTCTCAATAACCTATTGTAGTGTGGATCGTTTTGCTGTTTGATACGTTCTAATTTCTGGAATGATGAAATTCTCTTTAGAAGATCTGCAATAGGTCCAGAGCCTAAGGGGTGAGTTCCATATACTTTCTCATACTCTTGATAAGTCTCCAATCCCCGTTCTTTATAGACCTTCTCTGAGCTATCATCTGCTATGACTCCATCAAAGTCAAATGCTAAACAAAGTCCTTCTTCATTCGAATCATGTACCTCTTGTTTCCCTACAACTCCTGCAGTAATTCCATTAGCTAGTGCTTCTCTTGCATCTTTTATATTGGTAGTTAAGAAGAGCGTAGAATTGAACGCTGGAAGGTATTGATGATTCGAGTTGCCAGAGGAAAAGCATGCTCGAGATATATTTAGTTCGTAATGCTGAATCGAACGAAATGCCCTTAAGCCTGTTTCTGGACTATTTTTAGAAAATAGAATCACCTCTATTGGTTGCTCCTCAGGAAAAGAGGTATTTAGACTCAAAAGCTTTTCACAAAAGGGAAAGCGACACCTGTTTCCAAGGGAATATCTATATTCTTCTGCTGATACTCTCTATAAGCTTTTTCTCCGTCTTGCCTGAAGATAGCATCAGACGCTTGCATATCAAATAAAGCACTTGATGAAACGGCTATGACAAGTTTTTTCTCTATTGGGTATGACATAATCTCACATCAGATATTTGTTGAGAATGGCTGCTTTACGAGCAGAACAACCATCCATAATAGCTTGCGCTTCGGCTATTTTGGCTTTATAATTCTCAATTTCCGAGACTATATCGTCTTGAATATGAAGAGGGGGAACTGGTATTTTTGTTGCACCTAAATCTTTATTATAGAGACGAGGTATTGTTCCTCCTGTTGTCGGTTCCCATTTGATATTCTGGTACACATAATAGAGGTATGAATTTTTGACCTTGCTCTCATCATGGCTCACCCAAACAATATTGGAGTCTTGATAGTATGCAGCCTCTCCCTTATATACGACAGCCTTGCCAATAGTACCTGCTGCAGAAATCAAAACTTCTCCTTTTTGGGGATAAGGATACTTTTGCTTATACTCTTCATAAACAGAAACTGATATATAGGCATCTGGGATATTTCCAAAAGTTCCAATTTTGAAAAACGGCACCTCTCCAAAAGGAGACGTTTGTTCTTTGAATATCCTCTTGCACATCTTAACTTCTCCTATATCACTAATAATCAGCCATTTACCCCCCCCATTTTATTGTTGATAATTACCTCTAAATCAGTGAATATCTTAGAGATACGCTGACGATAGTCTTCGATAGCCATGCGAGAGGTTTCATATTCTGCATCCACCTTAGCACATTCATCTACAATCTGCTGTTGGACTTCGGGAGGGGGAAGGGGAATTGGAAAATCTTTAACGTCATCGGGATAGACATGAGGCTGTGCTGCTCCTCGAGCTAATGAGAATATATCATTCTGCTTTGACTTTAAGTAATTGTATATGTAGAGAGTTGATACGATCTCACCTACATTTATAGTAGTACAATCTGAAGCAAAAATCTTTTCACTCCAATAATTCACATATCCTGCATTTGCACCAGAAGCACTTATTGTTATGGTATGTTCTGGTCTATTGTACTCACTATGAGTATAAGCATAGTCTATTCCACCTGCAACTACTTTATATTCTCCTTCCTTTGCTTTTTTCTTCGTTATAGACGTTCCTTTCCGTATAACAGTAGGAAAGTCTTCTATACGAACAATAGGATACTTACTTGAAATGCTAACCTTATGTTTTGTTTGAGAGATTGATATTGTCATATCAAACTCCGTTCTCTTAAAGTCTATCATTTCCTCCATGCGTATGGTGGAGCAGTAAGAACTTAACTTTTCCGAGACAGGTATAGGCTCTCCCAAGTAGTAGCTTCGCACCAAAGTATTGATGCGGCTCGTGTCGTCTAAGTCTTTGGGGTTAAAGAGTGGTGTTTGGATGCTGTCCAGTCCTTTTCGAGTTAACACCTCGTCTTCGCCCTGCACCGAAGTATTCAAATACTTGATACCTTCGTCCCCCTTTCGGGTGCTCCACTCATAACCGAGAAAGCGTTTAATTTCCGCTTTGTCTGTGGGGCTTTTGACAATGAGCGTAGGGAGCGGATTGCTTTTAGCAAGAAGATAATAATAAAGCTTCTCCATCTCGATAGAGCGGATAGACTTTAGGATATATGCTTCGATTTCTTCTTGTTTCTGCTCTGCAGTATATTTCTTGGTGATTTTCTTTTTAGCTATCCTCTTGGCTTCTGTATCATTAGCATATTTATTTCTATAAGCCCTAAACAGTTCGTGCGCCCAAAGATCTTCTTGTGGAGATGTTTCAAACAAGGAGGTATAAACTCCTCGTTCTATTCCCTGCATCCTGCAATAGTCGTCCAATAGATGCGCATCAGCAAACACTCCATCTTTACTAAAGTCACCCCGACACCAAGTTTGCACGCGATGGCGGTAATGCTCCGCCATGCGCACTTTATCATTTTTCTTCCGCAGAAACAGAGTAAGCGTATTTGTCCCAGTCTTGCCAAATGTGCCACTACCAAACTCGACGATAGCAACGACATCAAACTCCTGTAAAATAATTTCTCGTGCTCTGGAGTAGATATTTCCATTTGAAAGAACAGAAGAAGGCAGGATAATACCCGCAACACCTCCTGGTGCTAGCAGCTGTGCGGCACGCTCTATGAAGAATACTTCAATAGAATTGTTAGCATTAATGTCTGAGACATATTGAGAAAGTTTGAAACTTGCCCGCTCTTCCTCACTGAGCGTCTCTAAAAATCCCTTGACACTATACGGTGGATTGGCTACTAAGACAAAAAAAGACCCTTCTTTTACCTCTGGGTGTGGGCGTAGGGCGTCCTGATAAACGATATTAATTTCATCTTGCCCATACATGAACGCTGAGACTTTGGCAACCTTAGATAGTCGATACTCCTTTTCTACCCCATAAATCTCACAATAATAAGGCTTGGCTTCTTTCCCCGATTTAGTCACAACATTCTTGACCTGCTCGGCATATTCATTCAGAAAGTGTCCAGCCCCACAAGCATAGTCAATAACCCGAGGCACTTGTTTAGAATCATTGATAGCCTCCAAAGGCAAAGAAGATATGATAAAGCGTACAATAGGCATTGGGGTGAAGAACTGTCCTTCACTTTGCTTGACTCCCTGATCCAAGAAGCCCTCAAAAAGATCTCCTAAGAATTGATTGGGCTTGTCTGTACGCAAACGCATATCTTGAAGCATGCGTACCACTTTTTTGAGTATTTCTGCATTCTGCCGAAAGAGTATCTGATTATGGACATCTAGAAAGGCAAAATCATTGTTTGTATAAAACTTGAGTTGCTGAAAGTAGTCCAAAATCTTCTCTTTTGTGGCATCGGGGTCATTCTTGAACAAATAAAAACTATCAGCAATGGTTTTGTTGTCAATATAAGTCACCTCTTCGCCCAAAAACTCCTTCATACCACGGCTATACATCAGTTGTAAGCGGTCTTGTAGGTTGTAATAGTCGTCATGAGCTGCACCACGCCAATAGAATTGTAAATTGTCAGCATGTTGTGCTTCGTCCACAATCTTTACCAAAAAGAGATTCACTAGTTTATCGAAAGCGTTTTCTCTCCCCGAAACATTGTGCTGACGCATAATGGTAGCATATTCGTGGTATTTCTTCTGAATTTCTACACCATCGGCATCCCTCAAATCGGCAACAGAAAGTTGTCGCTTGCCTATTGTAAAAGGAGAAATCCCGACCTCAAAAATTCCTACAGTGCTATAATCTCTGTCGTAGGTATTCTTCCAAATCTTGAAATACTCTTCCTTTCCTCCTCTCTCCTCTGCAACCTTACTGTAGCCCTTGAGTTTGTTGTCTGCTCGCAGATATTCTTCATTATCTTCCATTGAGACAATATAACTCTGATAAATACACTCTTCACCTTGCCAATCTGAAGCATACAAACAAAGTGCTTTGGCTTTGCGATAGCTATTGAAATAATTAAAAAGCTGTCCACCATCTTCATTCATACGATGCCAAGCCTTTGAAAATTCTTTAGAACTACCATCATCAGCTGTTTTACACTCAATCAGAAGAAACTCATTGCCGTCATTGTCTTTAATGAGAATATCACAATAGCCTCCTGTGTCGGAGTGTCCCCCTGGCATTGGCTTTTCTAGCTCTATCTGATGGGGAGTATAGCCCAATGAAAGCAATCTGGTGATACATTCTAATACTACAAAATTCTCGGGAGATGAAAAGTTTGTAGTCGTTTCTCGGTATGCTTTCAATCCAGATGGATAGATAATGTGTTTTGCTGAAAAATCAACAGAAATGGAGCTATTGATATGAGGGAAATCAATACTCCAAACCTCTTCTTTTTTGCCAGCAGACTTCTTATAACCTATATATCCGAGTAGATCTCGGAGATTATCTATTCTTATCATTCTATCTTATCGTTCTAGAGTAGCTCACAAAGTAACCAAACCACTCGTTATACACTTCAAAGCTGTTACAAAGGTACGAAGTTATGAGCAGAGGGGCGAGGGGATTTCCCTATTTAACACTGAAAACCAAGAGGTGGGGTTCGGAGAAGGCGAAACATGGCGAGAGGCTCGGGGGCTGTGATGCTCTGCGAGCCTCTTTTTGTGTCAAAATGCGTGTTAAGGGTGGATGTGTGAGGGGCTCTGATTTCCTACCTTTTCCTTGTATATCCTGCGACCTCCCTACCATTTCATAGACAACGAATTAGCTCATACTTTCGCAGTGTCAGAGCTGACGAATAGCCCGAAGCGCAAGGGCAAAAGTATTCACCATAAAACTGCAATGAAGTATGATTTTAGAAGAACTTTTGGGCAAGCCCGTATGGCAGATGACTGGCGAGGAATTGCTCTTCCTTGCTCTCCACGGCTCGCAGCCAAGCAATACCACCACGGAGGCAAGCCCCTCCAAAGAACAAAAACGCTATGTGTATGGATTATCGGGCATCGCTCGCCTTTTCGGCTGTAGCCTCCCCACCGCCAATCGCATCAAGCAGAGTGGCAAGATAGACCGAGCCATCACGCAGGTAGGGCGTAAGATTATCGTGGACGCTGAGCTTGCCCTTGAGTTGGCAGGTCGCAAAACAGGAGGACGAATATGAATGCACCAGACTACGAAAGCATCTGGCAACAGTCGCTCATTCGGGTGACGGACAAGTTCAGCCTACCGCCCATCCTACTGCGTGTGGACGATGCCACCATCGGTACACTGGGCAACTTCAGTGTCTCGACAGGGAAAGCCAAGGCAAAGAAAACTTTCAATGTGAGTGCCTTGGTTGCCTCAGCCCTCGCTGGTCATCAGGTGTTGGAATATCGGGCGTACTTTCCCGAGAGCAAGCGCAATATCCTCTACTTCGACACCGAGCAAAGCCCCTACCACTGCCAGCTGGTGATGCAACGCATCCTAAGGCTGGCAGGGCTACCGCTCGACCGAGAACCCGAGCGATTGAAGTTCAGCCACCTCCGAGCCATCGCCGATCCCAACCAAGATACTGTCCTCAAAAAGTGTGTAAGCCCCGTAGCTCTTAACTTTGAGGTAAGAACAAAAAAACAAACTAAGAACAATGGAGCTTACACACTTTTTGAGGACACTATCTAAAATCTGCAAGTTTCTCACTATAAAGATAAGAAAGCTTGCAGATTTGACAAAGGTTTTTTCAATATAATATATTGAATATCAGTGATTAGATGATTTTTTAAGGGACGACTAATTACAATAGAAAAGGCTTGTAAACAAGTCATAGCAATTAATAGGAGCTTACAAAACACCCACTAAACTCAACACTCCCTACATACTCTCTGCCAATCAAAATTTCATATTAATTCAAGAAAAATGTTTCGCACACCGATGCGTTTCATCTTTTTTGATAAAATCTCACAACAGAAAAGCCATCAATAAATCTGACACAAATCATCACAATAGATAAGCAAATGAGACTTATACCACATAAAAAATGCAATAAAGAGGTGGGAGTAAGACAATCTTACTTTAACATTTGAAAGAGTCAATAAGTATTTTATCGTACTACGAACATAGATTTTATCTCAATAATTAGATATCCATATCCAATATTTGTTTTTATTTTTTTATCTTCGTCACTGAAATAACAAAAGCATTAAACAAACTATTGCTACAACAACAAAATCAACTAATAAAATGGCACTCATACAAAAGATAAGTGTTGGACAGAATATTAGATATAGAAGTCGAAAAAGCACCTTTTTATCGACATTGCACACTCTCTCTTTTATACAAAAAACTTTTTCTCTTGTGGAAAATAGCTTTTCACTATGATGCAATTTAGCATGTTTAGAACATCAAAAACAGATTCGATTTATTCATTAAAAAAGATAATGCAATATGAAAAGAAGTAGTTTAAAAACAGCGGCAATATTGATAGCCGCAGCAATAGGTCTATTTGCTTGCAAACCGAATATCAAAGAAGTGAACAAGGAATACACCTACGATGTATATGCTACTGGGTATGAAGTAATCAGCGAACAATCCCAAATAGCTATGCTTTGGAAAAATGGTGAAGCTATCCCTTTGACCGATGGGTCAAAGTCCGCCCAAGGCGTCTCGGTATCTGTTTCTGGCAATGATGTCTACGTAGCTGGATATCAGAAAGAAGGAAATAAACAAGTTGCTACATTATGGAAAAATGGCGTAGCCTCTTACCTAACTAATGGTAACGAAGATGCTATAGCTTTTTCTGTATTTATCTCTGGAAGTGATGTATATGTAGCTGGGTGGGATGGAAGGAAAGCGATGCTCTGGAAAAATGGCACAGCTACGAACTTGACTAATGGAGAAAAAGTTGCCCAAGCTTACTCTGTATTTGTTTCTGGTAATGATGTATATGTAGGAGGGTACGAGTATAATAGTAATAATAAAAGAGTAGCTACAATTTGGAAAAACGGTACAGCTACTACTCTAACCAATGGCACAAACTATGCTGAAATCTTCTCTGTATCTATTGCCAATAACAATACCTATGCTACAGGATATGAGGAAGAGGGTGAGGAAGAGAATAAAAGCTACATAGCCAAATTTTGGAAAAATGGTGAAGTTACCCATCTAACCAAAGCTCCAGGATATGCAGGAAGCCACTCAATCTCGGTTGATGGAAACGATGTATATGTAGCAGGATTTGAACTTAAAGAAGATCGTTTCGAAGCCAAACTCTGGAAAAATGGAGAACTTGCGAACACTCTTGGTCATCCTGAAAAGAGTGCTATAGCTTATTCCGTATTTGCTATAGATGGAAATGCATATGTCGCAGGAAGCGAAAACGAAATATCCAAACTCTGGAAAAATGGAGAAGTTATTGATCTGAACGATGGTTCAAAAAATGGCGAAGCTCACTCTGTCTACGTCGTAAAGCGTGAGGTTATCAAATAACCTATATAATTTTTAGGTGTATACAACACGTACTCCTAATATTGAAAAAGAGGCTCTCTTAAAATAAAGAGAGCCTCTTTTTTATGCTCAAATGTTTTCGTTCTCCCTCATTGTCATTATTAGGGGTAATATGGCAGAATATAGCTCCTCTC
>NZ_BAKX01000010.1 GCF_000614585.1 Porphyromonas gingivicanis JCM 15907 | reverse complement strand
AGATTTCAACTCCGCCTCCCAATTCAACGCTCCCTCTGTGGGATGATTCACCACACAAAGCACCTCGCGACTACCATCTGGAAGTAGACCCAGCATCGTGTAGTAAGCCTCCTTAGAGACACTATCCTCTCGCCGAGTAAAGGCAAACGTTGCATCAATGTACACTGCCAAATAGTGAGGAGACAATTGGCGTTCTAACCACTTGGATATCTCTGCCTTACTCGTATTGGAAAGGAAGCTAACTTGCTGTTTACTATAGTGATGTCCATAGAGGCGTTCGCACACGGCGCCAATATCTTCGCACGAAAGTCCTCGCGTATAAAGTTCATGGAAGAGCAGGGCGCGTTCGCTTTCCTGATGGGAGAGGATGCCCAAAATCAGGGGCTGGAAATGCCCTGAACGAGTACGTGGAATCCGAAGCTCAAAGCTACAGCCATAGCCCCGCCATCGACGGGGACGGAAACCATTGCACTGTTCGCCTTTATGCTCTTGGACAAAAAGAGAACGTTCTTGCTTGGAGAAGGTGTTCAATAATACACGAATAAGTTCGTTAATACCTGACTCCGATGATAGCATTTCAGAAATAAATGCCGACTTTTGTGATGTTGTAAGCTCCATTGTTCTTAGTTTGTTTTTTCTTCTTACCTCAAAGTTAAGAGCTACGGGGCTTACACACTTTTTGAGGACAGTATCGCCGCATTCAGTTTCAGGGTTATCAAAAGTACAACTGTCTGCTTGACAAAAGAAGGGGCTGCGCCAAAATCTGATTTTGACACAGCCCTTTTTTACAGTTAAAGAAGTAATACAGCTATTATTACTCTAATAGTAGCTACATTGATAGATTAATCGAAAGCCATTTACGGCACTATCACTTTTATAACGGTGGTATTGACACGTACAAAGTAGACTCCAGGCTCCAAAACCAAAGGGATGCTTTGTACTATTTGTCCATTGTACACCTCTCTACCACAAATATCGTAGAGAGTAAAGGAAAGAGTTGCCTCGTTGGGACAATAGAACCTAAGCGCACCATTGCTATACCAAACGTTAAAAGGATTGATAATCCGATCGATAGCAGAAGGAAACGAAGTGTGCCATTTCAATTCAGGATGATTGAGTCCTTGGGTAATTACCCACGTGTTGGTAAAATCCCACTCCTTGAAAGATGCAGCCTTTTGCATAGCCTCACTATTGAGAGCTGTAAGTTCTACATCAGCATGAGAGGTGCCTCCTACCCCTTCAAGAGCGGTATTGGTATCACTTGCATAGTAGCATCCCATAACAACACCGCCTGCTTTAGCTCCCATAAAAGCACCACAAGAAGCATCAGTAGATTCAACCCGACTTGCCGAAAAACAATGTTTAATAGAGGCAGTAGAATAAGCCATCCTTCCTACTAAACCACCACACAAAGTATTACCTTCGACCGTGGCTGTACTATAACTATCTTGCAAGGTAGCCTCCTCATGCGCTCCCACGACTCCACCAATAAAGCTATCTCCCTTTAGGGTACTCTTTATTGTTAAGCAACGAGCAATCTCTGCTTCCTTACTACCTCCAGCTATACCTCCAACATATACATTTCCCTGAACATCAAGATTAACTGCACGGCACTCAAGCACTTTAGAACGCATCACATAACCCACTACACCTCCAGCATAGCGACCATTATCTCGAGCTATCACCGTTCCCTGTGCAGTACAGTGCTCCACGGTCCCTTCGCTACTCCAACCAACGATAGAACCAATCCAATCTTGCCCTTTTACAGTAGCAGACGATGAACAGCCATACACCACAGCTTCACTATAGATATAACCTACCACACCGCCAACATACAGAGCAGCCTCTACACTACCGCCGACAACATGGCAATTGGTTACCTTACCGTCGAAAAGATAAGCCAGTAAGCAGGCTGCATTTTCGCTAACCAAAATTTCAGGGGCTTCTATACGTATATTCTTTAGTTCCCCTCCAGATACATAGCCAAAAAGACCTCCATATATCGCTTGGGGGCGGTTTTCATACAAACCTCTAATTGTATAATTTTTTCCGTCATAAATCCCCTTAAATCCTACCTTGGTCAAAAGGTAATTAATATAGTAGTATCCACCTATGGGCTTCCAGCCCTTTCCCCCATTCCACGAACGGGTTTCACTCATATCAATATCCTGGGTTTGCTCAAAGTAAACATCTGTGAAGTCAAACTTTTTACTATTCACTTCTCCCGCAATCCACAGAAGATGCTCAATAGAGCTTATTTTATAGGGATTCTCTTGTGTACCCTCTCCCGAAGGTTCTTTGGCGCGCTCCACAGGATATTCATCTTCTTCCTGTGTATAGGCAGGTAGAGGCGCAAGAAAAGAGAGGAAAAAGACAATGGGAAAGAGAAATAACTTCTTTACAAAACAATGTGTCATAACTTACCTCCTTTTCAGATTAGTAAACGAAAACGTAGGCTTGATGCCCTACTCTAACAATATAAGTACCTTGAACAAGGTTTTCCAAATGCAATGTATGTGTCCCCATGGGTAAAGTCCATTGACGCAATAACTTTCCATCATTACTATATAGACTTATAGGATTAACCCCTTGACTTTCGACTACTAATTGCCTTGAGGAAGCAATGAAGTAAACAGGTAACTTTTGAGCCAATACCTCTTCTGTCTGTGATTCGACCTTAGGAATCATAGTTACCATAATATCTTCTAACACATAAATACTGAGAGAATTATCTGTATAAGGCTCACTACTATTAGAGAGATAAGGTTTTCCATTTACTTCCCAATGGTCTACAGGAACTTTACCTGCAGGATTTTCTATGGGATATGTTTCAAAAAGGACTTCATCTCCAGGTCCTACGGGAGAGTCAGGCTCTATCTCGGGCGACCCCTCTACGCTTCGATGCTTACAACGCAAAGCATACTTTGGATCTTCAGGTTGATCAAATGTTACGGTATATGTTTTTCCTATTGGATGCAAAACAGCCTCGAGGTCAAACCCCTTAGGTAATTGTCCTTTGTAAAAAACATCAGGTCTGGCAGGGAAGATATTCCCCTCAAGAAGCCAGCGAGTAAGGGCATATCCGTCTTTTATATGACTATCAAAATATACACCTCCTTTATGGGGTAGGATGTATTTATCTTTAGTACCCTCTTTTGGCGCAACTACAGAACCAGCTCTCCATTCTCTTCAATATTTACTTCTCCTCCAGTAGAACCTTCTTCTGGTACAAAGAAACGAACCTCTATAGCCTCTGCCGTAGCAACATCATATTCCGCTGCTTCCATAATCCCATCAACGCGTACCTGTTTCTTGTTATACATACCAAAGATGTCTCGCATCTTATCTCCATCCTTACGCTTCCACAAATGAATCACGTATCCATTTTTAGGCACAAACTGAAGATAAAAAGGCTTGCCTTTAGGTACTTTATAACTTACACCATCTGCCTCAGGGGCAATAACATCACCGAGTTCTTCACCATTAGCTCTAAAAACGCTACGACTTGCCATGTGGGTAGCTTTTTTACCAAATGTAAGAAGGACCGTTTCTTCGGGTACAACAATCTCAGAAACTAAGACAACTCTTACATTCAAATTGGAATAGGCCTTAATGTCTATTTGTGAGGTTACAATAGGTTCCCCCGTAGCATCTGTATAAGTCTTGTCATTGACAATCCATTTTTCTATTTCGGGAGCCGAGCCGTCAAGGGTTTCTATCACAAAAGTTAGAGTACTTCCTGGCTCTATTTTGTCTCCTGATGCAACTTCCTGATTGCTACTATTCTTGCAAGTTATCGTATGGTCATCTACCTGTGAGTAGGTTACTTCAAATGTATCTCCCTCTTTGTAGGTTAAAGGTTCTACTCGTAAATCTTTTTCTATTGCAGATTGATACCATTCATTAGGATTTTGAAAAGGAATATTCTCATTTATTTTCCATCCCATAAGGTAATAACCATCTTTTAGGTTAGGGTCAAAGTAGCAAGCCCTACCTAAAGGAAGCATAACTTTTCCATTTTCTCCTACCTGTATTTCAAAACCATAATCATTTTGCTCCTCAATATTTACCAAAGGGCCATCGGTTATTTGTGCATCTACTTTGAAAGTTACTTCTACTAACTGAGCGATATCAAGACTAATGATAACATCCGTTTTAGGCATAGTCAATTGATGCGTAAGCAGAGAATAACTATTCCTTACTTCTCGCCCTGACTGTTTCCAAAGATGTGCCACATAGCCCTCTTTTATAGAAGCCTTAAGTTGAAGTTCAGTTCCTGGTAAGATAAAAGCCTGGCGATTTTCATCTAAAACCACAGCTTGAGTATAATTACCAGAAGCATCTTTCGAATAGAGTTCGATTTTCTCTAAGCCTTTGACTTCTCCAACAGGAGTAAAGATGAGTTTTTGGGTTGAGCTTTGCGCCTGCATAGCAAAACAAAAGGCAACAAGGAGTGTTACGCTCCACATTCCTTTCAACCATCTACCATTAAGCAGTGTTCTTTTCATTGTATTTATCTGTTTATTAGTGAAACTGTTCAAAAAAGAAAATACCAACACTTGCTTTTTTACATTTAGTATTATAAAGAGTAGAAGTGTTGTTTTTCACAAAAATATATAAACCATTTGAAACACATTAGATAGCGAGTAACTTTTTGCACACATTTTTAAAACAACATCTCCTACTTATAGCTAAGAGATAAATTCAATAGAAATGGTTGCATGGGCTTCAAAAAGTCTGTTGTAACGAAACTCTTGCAAAACTATACAGAATGCTGTGATCACAACAGGTCCATAAGGCGAAAACAGAGCAAGTTTAGTGGTTCTTCCAAAGCGATTTATCGAGACTTAAAAGGGATTGAAAGGGTGGCTAAAAGGAGTGTACAAAAGTATGCTCCCCAAGCCAATGTCGAAAATAATACAGTGAAAGGAATAGGGAAAACAATCCTCAATAGAGGTTTTCTCATTAAGATTACTACACGAGTCAAAAAGGTATAATACATTGCTTCAAAACCATCTGTGTAAACTCTCAAAAGGTATAATGGTTCTGCTTGAGAGGATTAACCCTTACAAGTACAATGCAATTCTTCTCCAAAGATTGGGAAGATTATCTATTAAAAATGGATAAAAGGGAGAAAAAAAGGAGACTAAAGTAATGGAGAGAATAGACGGAAGAAACTCTCCTTTAGTTTTTGACCACGCGAACGTTTACTCCACGAAGAGAGAGCAAGATCTTGGCTACAAGCAAGATCTTCAAAGAAAGTTTTATTCACTCGACCCGTAAACTCCGCACTATAAAAAAGGGCGGAACTCTCAAAATTATGCTCGAAACTTCGGAAATCCATATTAGCAGAACCGATGAAAGAGAGTTGCCCATCTACCGTAAGTACCTTAGAGTGCAAAAAACCCTTTTCATACAAATAAACCTTTACTCCTGCCAATAACAACTCTTCTATGTAGGAAAGCGAAGCATACTGTGTGGCTAAAGAATCTCCCCCCTTAGGCAATATCAAACGTACATCAATCCCTCCCAAAGCTGCTATCGTTAGTGCATGGCTCAAAGTAGGAGTTGGAAGAAAGTAAGGGGTCTCTATATAAACACTCCGAGAGGCTCGTAGTATCATGCTGATAAAAGTCTGTTCTATAGAGCGCCACGCCCCAAAAGGAGTTCCCAAAACAAGTTGCATCGGGATAGTCTCTTGAGTTGTATCTAAAAGTTGGGGCAAAAAGTAGTCGTGAAAATAGACCACTCGTCTCGTCACCAAATACCAATCTATCAAGAACGAGCTTTGTAATTCCGAGACTGCAGCCCCTGTAATACGTACATGAGTATCTCGCCAAGGTCCCAATTCATTACCTTTATAGTAACGATTGGCTATATTCATTCCTCCTATATAGCCCACTTTACCATCTATAATAGTTATTTTGCGGTGGTTGCGATAGTTAACCTTGGAGGTAAAGAAAGGAAAAACAACCTTCATAAAGGGATAGATTTGTATCCCACTATCTCTTAATCGATTGAGAAACTTCTTTTTCGTTTTCCAAGACCCCACATCATCATAGAGGATACGCACTTTCACGCCTTCTCTCGCTTTCCGTACCAAAAGCGAAGCAAAGCGTTCCCCCAACTCATCGCTATCAAAAGCATAATACTCTAAATGTATATGATGGGTGGCTTGCTCTATATCCTGTAGCAAAGTTTCAAACTTCTCTTTGCCCCGAACAAACAAATCAGCATGCTCTACAGGCAAAAGGGGAGCGTTGGAAATCTCTTTACATAAATGAACCAAAGGATGGTAGGTAGATGGTATCTTCTCAATAAGTTCTCTATTGGTATGCTCTCCAAAAGAATATGGCAGGCTACTAAGACGGTGATACACCTTACGATGAATCATATTGACATGCCTAAGATCTTGCCCAAAAAGGAAATAGAAACCAATCCCTACTACAGGTACCAACAAAACGACTATTACCCAAGCTATAGCCTTGATAGGGTTACGATTTTCTGCCATTACCACCACGGCAATGGTCAGAACAAGTATTCCGTAGAGTATGCTTACGATGAGGGAAAGCATTTTTAGAACCTATGACAACTACTCTTTTTTAGACTACAAAAAACTACAAGAGAAGAGGTATCTCCTCTTGCAACAGCGCAAATGTAAGTAAATTAAAATAGATACTACATTATCTTATCGCTAAAAACAATACATTTTATCAATACAAGAGAGATTTCTCCCCCTTGTCCTAAGTGATAGAAATAACTTCTATTAGAGCTCTTTGAAGCTAACTATTGGTTAAAACGAATTGTTTGTATGGAGCGAATACGAGCTATAATACGTATAGGAAATAGCAAGAACAGCATCGAAAGAGTAAAAGTGCCGATATTGACCAATATAAACCCGAGCCAATTCCACGCAACAGGCACTTTAGATACATAGTAGGACGAAGGGTCTAAGGAGAGTATTCCCGTCGTACTCTGTACAATAGAAAGGGTAAGAGCTATCAAGTTGCCCCAAAGCATCCCCCTACCTATAATAAAAGTAGCTAAGTAGAGAAATAAAGAGCGGAAAGTCTGTTGCGTAGCTCCCAAGGCTTTCAGAAGCCCCACCATCTGAGTTCTATCTAAAATAAGGATTAGTAACCCCGTAATAAGAGTAAAAGCAGCAACTAAGGAAAGTAGCGTGATAAGAAGCAGGATATTGGAGTCTAACATATCCAACCATACAAAGATTTGGGGCAAAGTCTCCTCTGCGTAATTCCAACCCACAGATTGCGATGTTATTTGTGTAGAGCGAGAAAGCTCTCCAATGATAGCCTCAACAATAGCATCGGGAGGAGTAGTGCGGTCTAAGAATAGTTGAATTTGAGAAACTTGACTCTCTTCCGCACCAAGAGCTCTCGCTATGGGAGAGAAGGGGGCAATTACCAAAGGTCCTCCCACTTGAGGTATATCTACTATACCTGCCAATGTAAAGGAGCGCATAGTAATATCTTCTGCCGTGAGGTAAAGCGCGACTTTATCTCCAACGGACAAGTTCATCTTCTGAGCAGTCTCTTGCGAAAGCAGGATAGGATTATGTAGAGTATCAGTATCATCAAAAGCGGGAATACTACCTGAAAGGAGGAAATCTTTTACTCTCTTAAAGCTCTCTCCCGAATTAACAGCTGTTACCACCACTCCCTCATAGGACTCTTTCGTTTTTAGGATACCTGCTGTTTGCAACTCCCGTCGCACCTCTTTCACGCCCTCTATCTTTTGTAAAGAGAGTAAGATGTCGTCCGATATTTCAAAAAAGTCCGAGGTTATATGTCCCTCTGAGGCATTGCTCAAAATGATATCGCCCGTAAGAAGCGTTATTTTATTTCGCACCTCTTGACGAAACCCAGACCCCACAAAAACGGTAAGTAGCATCACTGTCAAACTGAGAGCAATACCTGCTATCGTAAAGCGTAGAAGAGCTGTTATGGGACGCCCCTTCGACTCTTTACGTCGAGATAGTCTGCGCGCAATAAACCAAGAGAAATGACTATTGTTCATTGTTTCTTACTCGGCTCTATACTACGCTCCTAATTCAGACAACTCCAGCCAACGCATCGACTTTTCTTCCAAAAGATTAGAAAGCTCTTCATACTCTCTGCCCACGGATAGTAGATGGTCGGAGGATAAAGTACCCGAAGACATCTGCCGAGATAGCTCTGCTGTCTTTTCTTCCAACATAGCTATCTCTTGCTCTAAACACTCGAACTCTTTCTCTTCCTTATAGGAGCGTTTCTGTTTGCGCTCTTTACGGCGTTCGTTCTCCTGCAACGCAACTGCATTTTTCTTCTGCTTCTCCTGCTCCAAACGATTAGTTTCAAGGGCAAGAAGTTGCTCCTTCCACTCCCTATACTGAGAGTAATTACCCGGAAAGTCTCGCACAATGCCGTCTCCCTCAAAGACAAAAAGATGCTCAACCAAAGCATCCATAAAGTAACGATCGTGACTTACAATGATAAGACATCCTTTGAACTCTCTTAAATACTCCTCCAAAACGCCCAATGTAATTAGGTCAAGGTCGTTCGTAGGCTCATCCAATATAAGAAAGTTAGGACCCTGAACCAACACCGTACAGAGATATAAACGCCTTAGTTCGCCACCGCTTAATTTCTCTATCGGAGTATATTGACGCTCTGGAGTAAAAAGAAATCTCGTGAGCATCTGTGAGGCAGAGATAGTTCTCTCACCCTCTGGGAGCGAGATATTATCGGCAATGTCGGTCATAACCTCAATAACTCGCTTATCGGGAGGAAAGTTTCCGCCCTGCTGACTAAAATAGCCAAATCGAACGGTTTCTCCTATGTCGAAACAACCTTTATCAGGTACTAACTCTCCCAATAAAAGTTTCAAAAAAGAGGTCTTACCTACTCCATTGGGTCCTACAATCCCTACCTTATCATAACGGGCAAAAATGTATTCAAAATCTTTAAGGATAACCTTCTCCCCAAAAGAGAAATTGACACCTTGAGCGGAAAATATTTTATTGCCCAAATAGACCTTATCGGCGGAAAGCTGTGGACCACACTCCTCTTTAGGGGGAGTTATCAACTGCTGTAATTCATAAAAAGCATCCTTACGAGCTTTCTGTTTTCCCCCTCTCGCCTGAGGTTGGCGACGCATCCATTCGAGTTCCCTTCGATAAAGATTATTCGCTTTTTGAGCAGCCTCTCGCTCCGCCTCAATACGTTCTATACGTCTCTCAAGGTATCTCTCGAAGCCACACTGATAACTATAAGCCTTCAATGGTGTTAGCTCCATAAAGGAAGAGCAAACTCTATCTAAAAAATAGCGGTCGTGAGTAACCAATAGCAAGGCGAGCTTACTACGAGAAAGGTATTTTTCTAACCACTCAATCACCTCTAAGTCTAAGTGGTTGGTGGGTTCGTCCAATATCAATAAATCGGGTTCTGTAAGCAAAACGCCAGCCAAGGCAACTCGTTTCTGCTCTCCTCCCGAAAGGGAGTCGACTGGACGAGATAGGTCTGGCACCGAAAGACGATGCAAAATCTCTTCTGCCTTACGCTCATAATCCCAAGCCTGTAGTGCATCCATCTGAGGTAGCAACCTCTCTATCGTAGCTGTATCTCCCTGCATTGAAGCCTTACGCCACTCCCCCACTAAAGAAGCCACCTTATCCAAAGAATTAAAACACGCCTCTAAAATAGAGCCTCCTCGGGGCAATACGGTCTTTTGAGGCAGGTAAACAATCTTTATGTCTCTACGTTTGGTTATAAACCTGTGTCGGGAGTCTCCTCTCCGACGAGGATACGTAGCAAAGTGGTTTTACCAGTTCCATTAGCAGCAATAAGTCCGACTTTCTCACCTTCTTCTATAGAAAAAGATATGTTCGAAAAAAGGAGTCTATCTCCATAAGCCTTTGAAATCTGATCTACCTGCAACATAAATAAGTAAAAGAAAGATTACCCCTCTGCAGCCCACACCTCGTCGGCATAACTTTGGGCATAAGTGAGCACTTTAGTTATATAATTGATTGTATGCTTACCATTGAAACGGCCATAACGTAGCCCCTTGGTAGCATAATACTTCTTCTCCGACATCTTGAGGATATAGGGCATTACCTCGTCCCACTTTAGAGGGTCGGCTCCATAGTGTTGAGCTACCTTTTGCGCATCACTAATATGTCCTGGACCACTCACGTAAGATGCTATTATAAAGAGCATTTTATCGTACGATTCGGGCACTTTAGAAAAGTATCTTTCCAACGACTGTATACAACGAACAGAAGCGTTTACGGCATTTTTAGCGTTCTTTATCTGGGTGCGATTGTAGCCATATCTCCGTGCTGTAGCTGGCATAATACCCATCAACCCTCCCGATACTGTAGGGCGAAAACCCGACTCTACCTTGCCAATAGCTGCCAAAATAGTCCAGTCCCAAGCTAGCCTCTCCGCCGCTTCGATAAATAGTTGGTCATAAGAAGATATCTTCACCCTCTGCGAAGTTGGGGTTTTCCTTAACAAAAAGGTATAGGAATACAAAAAAGAATTTGAGTCTTTGAAACAAGAAGGCATATCTAAAGGCTGAAAAACAGCACTATCAACCTCCAAACTCATAGAAGATTGCCTGAGGCTCGCTACATATTGCCCCTCCTGTACAGCGAAGGAGTTTCTATTAGCTGCCATCATACGCATGGGTAATATTACCACTATCAAAGAACTCAACAAGAGTGAGACCTCTGGCCAGGCAGAGGTCAACCAGCTAAAAAGGTCTTTCTGACAAGAAAATTCTTTTATCCATTTCTTCATTACAGATATAAGAACAGTTCAACAACTATATATGTTCCAGTAACAGAACATTTTCCACATGATGCGTATGAGGGAACATATCCACCGCTTGGGAAGTTACCGCCCTATATCCACCCTCTACAAGTAAGGCTACATCCCTCGCCTGAGTGGCAGGATTACAGCTCACATAAACAATACGAGCAGGGGCTGTACGAAGCAAAGTCTTTATAACATCAGGATGCATACCCGCACGTGGTGGGTCAGTTATAACAACATCTGGCTGCCCTTCACGAGCAATAAATTCGTCCGTAAGCAGGTCTTTCATATCGCCTGCATAGAAAGAGGTATTCTCTATGTTATTTATAGAGCTATTGAGCTTGGCATCCTCTATTGCCTCCGGTACATACTCTATACCCACTACCTTATGAGCCTTGCGAGCAATGAAATTAGCGATAGTACCCGTCCCTGTATAGAGGTCATAGACCACCTCTGTACCTTTTAAGTCTGCCAACTCTCGAGCCACACTATACAGCGTGTAGGCCTGCTTACTATTAGTCTGATAGAACGACTTAGGACCTACTCTAAAGATAAGGTCTTCCATCTTTTCTTCAATATAAGGTTTACCGAAGAAAGTATATACCTCTAAATCTCCAATCGTATCGTTGCACTTAGTATTAATGACATAAAGTAGAGAAGTTATCTCTGGGAAACGCATAACAATGGCGTTTAAGAGAGCTTCTCTTGCCTCTTTTTGCTCTTGAGCAAAAGCGACAAGCACCATAGTATCTCCCGTCGAAGTAGTACGTATCATCAATGTGCGCATGACCCCTTGCTGCTCTCGAAGGTCAAAAAAAGGATATTGTTCAATACGCTCTTTACAGAAGTTGCCTACAAAATTACGAATATCATCGCTCAACGAAGCACCCAAATAACAGTGCTCTAAATCCAAAACTTTATCAAATTTGCCTGGTATGTGAAACCCTAATCCTGCTCGCTCAGCATCAGTAATAGCTTCAGGTAAGGAACTCATCTCAGCATCGGTTATCCATCTGCGATTGCTGAACGTAAACTCCAACTTATTTCTATAAAAGTAAACCTCAGTAGAGGGTAATATGGGACGATATTCTCCAATAGAGACTTTAGCAATACGCTCCATAGCATCTCTCACTTGGGTATCCTTAGCTTTTAACTGCTCCTCATAGGGTAAATGCTGCCACTTACAACCTCCACAGATACCAAAATGGCTACAACGCGGCTCTATGCGTAAAGGAGAAGGCTCATTAATTGCCACAATACGTCCCTCGGCATAGTTCCTCTTCTTACGCAAAATCTGAACTTGGCATCGGTCGCCGGGAACTCCATAAGGAATAAAAATGACCATTTCATCCCAATAAGCGATGGATTGCCCCTCGGCAGCTATGCGCTCAATGAGTACATTATCCAATAATGGTAAAGGTTTCTTATTACGTGCCACGCTTGATATTTATTTCAAAAGGCTCAAAACTACTTCCCTAAATTGATTTGCCAAAGCATCTGCTTCTCCTTGAGTAGCAGCCTCTGTGTAAATACGGATAATAGGTTCCGTATTACTGGGGCGAATGTGTACCCAAGAAGAGGCAAAGTCTATTTTAACGCCATCAATGGTATTGGGCGTATGCTCAGCATAGAGCTTCTCTATCTGTGATAGTAAAGCCCGTATATCAGTACCCTCTGGGAGGTCTGCCCGCTGCTTACTCATAAAATAGTTAGGATACTCTGCTCGAAGAGCACTTACACTCTTTCTCTTTTTCGCCAAATGAGTCAAAAAGAGTGCTATACCCAAAAGGGCATCTCTACCTGCGTGTAACTTGGGATAAATAACCCCTCCGTTACCTTCACCTCCAATGAGGGCGTTGGTTTCTTTCATCTTAGTAACCACATTAACCTCGCCTACAGCAGCAGCGGCATATGTACCCCTCTCCCCTTTTTCGGTTACATCACGCAAGGCACGTGTAGAACTCAAGTTAGAAACTGTATTGCCTCCTCCGTGAAACTCCAATAGATAGTCTGCTACAGCTACCAGAGTGTACTCCTCTCCAAAAGGCAATCCTTGCTCATCAATAATGGCAAGTCGGTCTACGTCGGGGTCTACCGAAAAGCCAACATCTGCTCTCTGCTCTTTAACAGTATGAGAAAGCTCTGTAAGATGATGAGGAAGAGGCTCTGGATTGTGTGCAAAATGCCCCGTAGGCTCATCAAATAGAGGAAAGATAGTCGTTACTCCCAACTTATCAAGGAGATAGGGAACAGCAATACCCCCTACGGAGTTGATGCTATCAAAAGCGACCCTAAAGCCCGCTTTACGGATAGCCTCTACATCTACCTCTTCCATCTCTACTATCTTCTGACAATGCTCTTTCAGATAGTCTGCCATGGTAACTTTACCCATCTGCTCTACAGATACGTAGGAAAAAGACTCTGCCTCAGCAATAGCAAGGACCGATCTGCCTCTGCATCGGAAAGGAACTCTCCATTCCCTCCCAAGAGTTTGAGGGCATTCCACTGCTTGGGATTATGGCTTGCCGTTATAATAATCCCCCCTTGAGCCTTGTAGCCTATAACTGCCATCTCTGTGGTGGGTGTGGTAGCAAGGTCTATATCTATCACATCGCACCCAATAGCTATGAGTGTACCCGTTACAATACGACGCACCATATCTCCAGATATACGAGCATCTCGCCCTACTACAATAAGCGGTTTATCTAACCCAGATTGCTCCTTTATAAAGGTAGCATAAGCAGCTGTAAAGCGAGTGATAGAAAGAGGATTCAAGCCCTCTTGTACGGCACCACCTATAGTGCCTCGAATACCTGAAATGGATTTTATTAACGACATTACTTTATTATATAGCATCTTTCGCCTCTCTACTCTCCTTTAAGTTAAGATCGGAAAGAAAGAAGGCTTTTGGTTTATATTTTATGGTATTTAGTAGTGGTTATCGCTCTCAGAGAAGCATCAATACTTTGAAAACTCGTAGCGCACCTCTTCGCAGTACATAGAAAGACCCGTCTCATAGTTCAGCTCAGGGCCTATCGCAAAGGGGATAATAAGGCGCACCTTAGCACCATTGCCCAACAAACTCATAGGGAAAGCCAACCCCTCACACATAAGAGAGTTGAGATTGGAAGAGGGAGCCGAAGGAAGTTTAATAAAGTGCAAAGCCCCTCTATTGTAACGATCTACGTAGAGAAACTCCATATCTTGATACCCTCCATTCGAGAGGTTATCAAAAGAAAGTTGCTTGACGTCCTTAAACATATGCCCTTTAAGGCGTACATTGACACGCGTTTTCTCAGGAATAGCACGCTCTCCGCCTTTTTCTATAACACACATATAGAGGTTATTACTGAACTTATAGTAAACATCGGGTTTGAACTCTTGCTGCCCCTCTTTAGCTTTTTCGACCACAATGTTATTAGAGGCGATAAACTTGTCAATAGCCTTTTCTTCCTCTCGCAAGAGCTGTGTAAGCGATTTTATCTCTTTCTCCTTCTGACAAGATACCCATAGGGGAGAAAACCCTATAAAGAAAAACAAGAAGAAGGGCAACATACGTTTCATATTCAACGAAATAGAAGCATTCATAAAAAACATACTATTATTTATTTTGTGTTGTGTGATGTGTTTTCATATAGTCTAAAAAGAGAGCCACTGCCTGCTCCAAAGTAGCATCAGGCATCTCTCCACCTGAAGCATTTTTGTGTCCCCCTCCTCCATAGCATTGACGAGAGAGTTCGTTTACGGGAATGTCTCCAATCGAGCGAAGCGATATTTTGATCCCCTCATCTACCGTCTCTCTAAAAAAGGCAGAGCAAGTAACGCCCTCTATATCCAAAGGCTTATTGACCAAACCATCCGTATCTCCCACTGAGACTTCGAAACGCTCCAACTCCTCCAACGATAGGGTAAAATAGGCAGCACTAATCTCCCGGCACACCTTGACTTTTTCATAAAGGATATACCCCTCAAGGCGTTGTCGCTTCTCTTTGAAGTTATGGAATACTTTGTCTACAACAAGGTCTTTGTCTGCACCGCAACGCAAAAGAGCTGCCACGAGTTCATAAAGAGATGGAGAAGATGAGTTATGATTAAAAAGCCCTGTATCTGTCATAATACCTGTTAGCAATGCCGTTGCCGCCTCTTTGGAGATAGCACTGCTCCCCTCACCCTCTAAAAAAAGGCGAGCGACAACCTCTGCCGTAGCCGATGCTTCGGTACAACTCCACTGCCAATCAAATTCATCAAAAGGATCCAAATGATGATCTATCATAAGTACAGGAACAGGATGGGCTGCCAAAGCCAGACGCAAACGCTCTTCCAAATTCTTTCCGACTCTGTACAAAGCATTAAAATCCAAACAAAGGAGCAAATCGGCATTACGTAAAGCCTCATCAATACGCATCCCATCAGTCTCCTCCAAAAGTATTTGCCCTGCCCCCTCCATCCAGAGCAGATTGCTGGGTAGACCTCCCGACATAACAACAGAGACATTCATTCCCTTTCCTTGTAGTATAAGGCGCATTGCCAAAGTGCTCCCCACCGAATCTCCATCGGGAGAGCGATGTCCAAAAAGAACAACATTATGCGCCTCTTTCAAAAAGGCATTCAGCTCACTCCATGCCTTTTTATAGTCTCTGTTAGGTATCTTTATTGCTGTCATCAGAGCAAAAGTAGTACTTTTTGACTCTTCTATAAACATATTACCTTACAAAGGATAACCTAAAAAAGAAAGTATCTGTGCTAACTCGCAAAAGGGTTAATGGTTTCGAGAGTTTGCACGGAGGGTTTTGTGGCAAAGGGTTAATGGTAGTAAGAGGGATAAAAAGAGCCTTTGAATCGCTATTGACAGATCAGTGTACTCTAAGACATCAAAATATTTTACAGCTACGACAGTAGTCTACAAAAGAATATTTATACTATTTTTGCAGGAATACAGGAATAATTTACTCCTACTACAAGGAAGTAATGGACAGAAATAAAGTTCTCTTTATCACAGGTATTGACACTGGGATAGGCAAAACGTATGCTACCGCCTTTTTGATAAAAGCTATGCAACAAAAGGGCTTGCGTGTGGTGAGCCAAAAACCCATCCAAACTGGGTGTGTGGGGCGTAGCGAAGACTTAGACATACACGATAAAACGCTTCTATTCGCAACTCCCGAACAAAAAGATGGAGCCGAGCCACACCGATGCACCTATCTCTTTCCCTTCCCAGCTTCCCCACACCTCTCTGCACAGATGGAAGGGGTGAGTATTTCTGTGGAAAAGATTGACCAAGATACTACTGCCCTTCTTCGACAGGGATACGATAGAGTACTTATGGAGGGTGCAGGAGGGCTAATGGTACCTATGACTCGAAAGCTACTCACCATCGACTTCGTAGCCGAGAGAAAGTATCCAGTGGCACTTGTTTCTTCGGGTCGTTTGGGTAGTATCAACCATACGCTCCTTAGCATCGAAGCATTAAGAAATCGGGGCATCGACTTGGAGACTTTCGTATACAACAAATACACCTCTGCCGAAGAGGCGTGCACTCCTATCGAGAGCGATACTGAAAAGTATCTCAAAGAGTATTTGCAAAAGCACAGCCCCTCTACCAAGTGGGTAGAACTTACCGCTCTCGTACTATAATCCTTACTTCTACCTACTTTTTCTCAACTATTCAGAGCGCATATAATATATAGCAGGGATGTTAATTTAATTCTACTTTTCTATGGAACCAACTAAACACAAAGCTAATGAGGTGGTACACCTAACTCCCGAAGAGGAGAATCGCATGATTATGGATCAGTACAATGCCCTAATAACGGCATATATGAACTCCAAACATAGAAGAAAAGTAGAGCGCATTGAGAAAGCCTTCCTCTTGGCACGTAAGGCACATGAAGGTGTCAGGCGCAAGAGCGGCATTCCCTACATAACACATCCCTTGGCTGTAGCACAAATCGTCTGCTCAGAGATGGGACTGGGTTCGACCTCTATTGTTTGTGCCCTGCTCCACGATGTAGTCGAAGATACCGACTATACCACAGAAGATATGCGCACTATGTTTGGCGATAAGGTAGCCCAAATTGTCGAGGGACTCACTAAGATACCCTCCGATATGTTCCAAGGGGGAGTAAACGTTTCTGCACAAGCGGAAAACTTCAGGAAGCTACTCCTCACGATGAACGAAGATATACGCGTTATCCTCATCAAAATAGCAGACCGCCTCCATAATATGCGCACACTGGAGGCTATGCCTATGGCTAAGCAACTAAAGATTGTAGGCGAGACACTCTATGTATATGCCCCCATTGCTCACAGATTAGGACTTTTTGCCATAAAGACTGAACTTGAAGAGTTGAGCTTTGCCATAGAACATCCCAAAGAATACAAAGAAATAAAGGATAAGATATCTGCTTCCGAGGAGGAACGCAATCAGATTTTCGAACGCTTTGCACACCCTCTCAAGGAACGTTTCGAGGCAATGAACATTACCTACGAAATGAAAACTCGTGTCAAGTCTGCCTACTCGATTTGGCACAAGATGCAGGAGAAGAAAATACCCTTCGAAGAGGTATATGACCTCTATGCGGTACGCATCATATTCGAAAGTAAACCAGACATCAGCGATAAAGATTTATGCTGGGATATATATGGGCGCATCACAGATATATATAGGACGAAGCCCGAACGTATACGAGACTGGGTTACTAACCCAAAAAGTAACGGCTATAAAGCCCTACATACCACAGTGATGGGACCAGATGGAGAGTGGATAGAAGTACAGATACGGAGTAGAAAGATGGACGACATCGCCGAATTAGGCTTTGCCGCACATTGGAAATATAAGTCCGAAGTCTTTGAAGAAGACTCCGAATTGGAAAAATGGTTAGCCACTATTCGAGAAATATTGGAGAGCCCGACTCCCGACTCTATGGACTTTTTGGACACTTTCAAACTTAATCTCTACACGGAAGAAATATCTGTTTTCACTCCACGAGGCAAGATGATAACCCTTCCTCAAAAAGCTACTGCTCTGGACTTCGCTTTTGCCATCCACGGAGAAATTGGCAAACACTGTATCGGAGCGAAGGTAAACCACCGACTCGTCCCTTTCAACTATACCTTGCAAAATGGAGATCAAGTAGAGATTATAACCAGCGAGAAGCAATCGCCCACGCCTGAGTGGCTTAACTACGTAACTTCTGCCAAGCTCGTGCCATGATAGACGAAGTACTACGCAAGCGTCGTCGCGAAGCTGTTGCATTGGGAGAAAGAGAGGTCGTAGCTCTCTTTGAAAAAGATGGACAGACGGTTACCACAGCTCACTTAGACAAGGTGGCAAACTTCTTCAACTTCCATAAAAGAGAAGAATTCTTCTATGCTGTGGGGAGCAAAGTAATAGCCCTTCCCGATAGCTTTAAGAAACTCATCCAAGAGGGAGACAAAGGCAACTTTTTCACACGAATGTTTCGCACCTCTAAGAGCAACAAGAGCAATGGTAAAACTTCTAAAGAAGAAAGCACATCAATAGGCATCAATACGAAGAAACCCTTCTTACTGGAAGAATTCAACTTTACACCCAACTATGAGATAGCAACTTGTTGCAACCCTATATTAGGCGATGAGACAATAGGCTTTGTCGAAGAGGGCAATAGGGTGATAGTACACAAACGCTCCTGTACTAATGCCACTCGACTAAAAAGCAGTGCAGGCAATCGTATCGTACAGACTCTTTGGGGCGACCATCCCAACTCTCTTTTCGAGGCTACATTTGACATTAAGGGTATCGACTCAATAGGTATTCTCAACGCTATTATCCAATACATTAGTGAAGACATTAATATCAGTATTACAGGTATTAATTTGTCTTCTCACAGCGGTGTATTTGGAGGGACATTCAAGGTTATGGTGCATAGTACCGACGATATACGACGCATCTGCGATGGGTTGAAGAAAAATCCCTCTATCAATTCGATAACACGTATCTGACCAAAGCGTAAACAGCTCAAGCCATTTTTCAGACAGGTACAATACAAAAAAATAGGCACCTCCTTTACATCTCAAGGAAGTGCCTATTTCTTTTTCAATCTCACATAGGGCTACTCGGCAAGAACAATAGTTGTGCCGATTTACACACTATCTTAATCACACATTGGTAGGGCGTTATTTTCCCTTAACGGAGTACGAGAAAAGTATTATAAGCTATGTAACAAAGCAGAAGTACCAACCCCTCTAAGCGAAGTATTTTACGGTGCCCAAAACAGATGGTAAACAGATAAAGCAACACAACGGCAAGAAGCATTGTTCCATAATCCACAAGAGTAATACCAGAGATACCAATAGGTTTGACCACAGCCGTAGTACCTAAGATGAAAAGGAGATTGAAAATATTACTCCCCACTACGTTGCCAATGGCCATATCAACCTGACCTTTGCGAGCCGCCACCAATGATGTCGCGAGTTCGGGTACAGAAGTACCAATAGCCACTAAAGTTAAACCAATTACAGCCTCCGATACTCCCAACCCACGAGCTATATCAGAAGCTCCATTAGTAAAAAATCTACCTCCAAATATCAAAAGAGCTAAACCTCCCAACAGCATAACAATGGAAAGCCAGATGGGATACTGTTTAATCTCTAGAGCGTTCTCTGCCGACTCTTCCTCTCGCCTTGCAATAAACATAGTATAAGCCATGAAGAGGATAAAGAAAGCCAAAAGCACCATTCCCTCCGAGCGATCTATCACGTTGATAGAAGCCCCATTTACCATAGTATCTAAACAGAGTACACTGGTTATAATCGTAAGCAAGATAACCACTGGTATCTCCACTCGTGTGGTAGTGGTAGCAACTTTCAAAGGCTTTACCAAGGCCGTTAGTCCCAATATAGCCAGTATGTTGAAAATATTACTCCCCACCACATTGCCCAATGATATATCTGACTTGCCTGATATAGCAGAAGTAAGACTTACCGCCATCTCTGGGGCAGATGTTCCCATAGCAACAACAGTCAAACCAATAACCAAAGGCGTTACCCTCATTCGCTTGGCTATTGAAGAAGCTCCATCTGTCAAAAGATTAGCTCCATAAAAAATCATTGCAAGCCCTGCAAGAAGGAGTAATATACTCAACCACATACTCATCTACACTTCTGTAAAACTATTTTTATACTCTACCAATCAGAGGAGAAAGCTCGAAGCGTAAACGAGATGAAAACAGACTCATTCAAAACGTCTTGAACGAGCTATTCGACAAGCACCTATTAGTCCAGCTTCTTCCCCCAATTCAGCTACAACAATTTCCGTATCACTACTCACCAAGTTGAGCGTATAGGTACGAACTATTGTCTCTACAGGAAGACGCAATATCTCTCCAGTAGCAGCCAAACTTCCACCTATAATAACCAATTCAGGGTTGAATATGTTTATTAGTCCTGCCAATTGTCTACCCAGCTTACGACCCACAGAAGCAAGCACTTCTAAGCAAAGGACATCTCCCTTATTGATAGCCTCAATGATATGCGAAAGATCCAATTCTTCACCTTTGAGTACTCGATTACTCAGAATGGAGGTCTCCCCAGAACGGATTCTTTCTATAATTTCACGGTGTAGCGCATGACCTCCTATTTCCGTCTGCATACACCCTTTTTTGCCACACTGGCAAAGGATTTCATTGTCGAATATACTAATATGTCCAAACTCTCCGCTGAAGCCCGACTTACCTGTGTAGACTTTTCCATTGAGTATCACCCCCAAGCCTAAGCCCCAACTAAGGTTAATGTAGAGTACATCCTTGGCATTCTTATGAACACCCACTCCCTGCGTATACTCTCCGTATGCCAACCCTCGGGTATCATTATCTATAGTAACGAAAAAGCCCAATTTTTTACTCATAATCTCTGCAAAAGAAGCCTCCTTTTGCAAGTCAGAAAAGAAAGTATAGCTGTACCCTGTTCTCGAATTAATCCGACCGGGAAGGTTAATATTTATATTGAGTAAGTGGTCTTTACCGAGGTTGTGACGCTCTATAAAACCTAAGATTAGAGAGGCAAGCTCATCTAACTTCTCGGGCTGATTCTGAAGCTCAAAGGGAATATCATACTCCTCTTTCAAGATATTGCCCACAATATCCATATAGCCGATATTGAGCTTATTGTGGTGTACATAAACCCCTACGAAGCCTCCCACATCGGGGTGCAAGCCATACAAGTAGGGGTATCTTCCGCCATGGGTCTCCAATTTCCCATAACTCATTATACAACCTTTCTCTTCCAAGTCTCCTATAAACTTGGTTACTGTAGGGGCACTGAGCATAAGGTGATGCGCCAAATCTGTAATGGTAGAAGGCCCATGCTCGATGCAATAGGCTACTATTTTCCGTTTGGTCTGTCCAACTTTAGTGTTAGGGTCTATCTCCCTGATAAGAGCGGACTTTGTTTGCAGTCTATTCATACGTTCATTTGTTGTTTTGTTCTTCATGGTTTTTATTCGTCAAGTCCTTTTTACGTCGATGGCGAACGGGTCTTCTTCGGGCGGAAGTCGTCTTTTTCGCCTCTTTTTTTTGTATAGATTCTGTTTTTTTCGGCTCTCTTTCAGAAGGATATGTCTTTTTAGAAGACTGCGAATGAGTAGAGACTTTCTTTCGTCTCTGCCTACGCTGCGAAGACTTACCCCTTTGCTGGGGTGCATAGAGAGGTACTGCTCCTAACGACTCATCGATAGGAAGTTGCGCAACAGCATAGCCTAAGAAGTGTTCTAATGCATAAAAAGCAGGCAAATCTCGTTCCGTTACGAGCGTAAAAGCCATTCCTCCCTCAGAATTTCCTCGTGCTGTACGCCCTATTCTATGAACATAATCTTCGGGGTCTCGAGGCATATCATAGTTTACAACTAACTCTATATCGTCTATGTCAATACCTCTGGCGACGATATCAGTAGCGACAAGAATATCAAAAGCATTGGTTTTGAACTGGCGCATTACTTGGTCACGCTCCGACTGCGAAAGATTAGAGTGCATTTCAGCCACACTCAGTTTTTCCTTTTTGAGTGCTTGCGTCAGTTGATGTACTTTCAATTTAGAAGAAGCAAAGAGTACTGTTTTCGCCCCCTTGGGTATAAATTCTCCATTAGAAAATAGCTTCTTGGCGACAGCCAACTTCTGCTCCTCATAACAAAGGGAGACATACTGCTTTATAGTCGTAGGAGGCTTCGAAACAGAAAGTTCTATCCGAACAGGATCTTTCAATATCATCTCTGCCAAGGTTGCTATTTTTGGAGGCATAGTGGCTGAGAAGAGTACCATCTGACACTGCTTAGGCAACAAACGACAGATGTTCATAATGTCTTCATAAAAACCCATATCGAGCATCCTATCGGCTTCGTCAATAACGAAATAGGCAGTTTTTGAAATATCCGCCACATTGAGGTTAAGCATAGATATCAAACGCCCAGGAGTAGCCACAACGATATCGGTGCCTTTCTCCAAACTTCGCTGCGTTTGCGCCCAAACTACACCATCAGTTCCCCCATAAATAGCGTAGATGATATAGAAAGATAGTAACCAAAACCCTCTATTTGCTGATCTATTTGCTGAGCCAACTCACGAGTTGGTGCCATAACAATGGCTTTTATGGAGTCTTCTCTAAACTCTCCAAGATAAATCCTATTGATAATAGGCAAAAGATAAGCTGCTGTTTTACCTGTACCCGTCTGGCACATCCGAGTAAGTCTCGCCCCTCAAGGAGAGGTGGGATGGCTGCCTCCTGTATGGGCGTAGGGGTTCTAAAGTTCATCGCTTCTAACCCATCCAATACAGCATCTTCTAAATCAAAGTCAAAAAAGTCCACTTTACCCCTATATTAATGCCACAAAGGTATATACTTTAGCAAGATTATCCAACAATATTAAGATGCTTTTAGTCCAAAAACAAGAAATTCAATACCATATAACCTATTATTATCTCCTCCACCTCTTTGAAACAAAGCCTCTATTTCCCCCTTTAAAACACAAGAAAGACAAGGTTATTTAGGATATATCAAAAAAAGACCGAACAGAAACTTTTGAGCGGGGAACTATGAAATAAATTATAATTTTACAGATATGAAAAAGGCTTCTATCACCAAACTAAAGCAAAAAATCGCTACACAAGTGAGCAAATCAGCCAATATCCGACTGAAGTTTGCTATTCTAGCAACTCTACATCTCCTCCGAAAAAGATACATCGGAGTATATATAGATCCTATATTAGCATGTAACCTTCGATGCAAGATGTGCTACTTCAGCGATCCTGAGAAACAAAAAGAGATGAAAGGGAGTCTTAATAGAAAGGAAATAGAAGCCTTTGCACGCTCCCTCTTTGGATACGCACTACGACTACAAATAGGTTGCGGAGCTGAACCCACTCTTAGTAAAGAAACGCTACACCTCATTGAATTGGGAAAGGCATATAAAGTACCTTTTATCTCTCTAATAACCAATGGGAATCTACTATCGTACGAAGATATTAAGAGTTATGCCCAAGCTGGACTAAATGAACTGACGCTCTCTCTGCACGGAACAACTCGTAACACCTACGAATATCTAATGGAGCGAGGTTGTTTTGACAAATTCCTCCACCTCTTGGAGGGCGCCGACAAAGTAAAAAAGCAGTATCCCTCCTTACAAATACGTATCAATTATACTCTCAATGAGGATAATCTTACCGACTTGACTCTACTGCCACAACTAATTGCCCCCTACTCCATTGGTACTGTACAGATACGCCCCGTACAGAAAATAGGCGAATCTGTCTATAACAACTTCTCAATGCAACAACTCATTGACAACTACGAAACAATTATTGCCCCCGTACAAAAGCAACTTATCGACAGAAAGATAACCCTACTCTGTCCCAGCAAAGAAAAGATGGCAATAACCCATCAACCTCCTCGCAAGTTAGATATGCTCTTTGAGGAATTCACCTATTATTATCTTTCGCCCAAGAGTTGGGGCAAAGAGGATATTGATTTCAGGACAACCTCTTTCTATACCTACGCCTCTCAACGGAGAGTATTGCAGCAAATCCTAAAGGCTATTGCTATGCCCAACAATACGTATCAAGAGAAAGATGCTAACACAACTAAAAAACTGAACTATTAGGTCGAATTTAAGGGACTAACTGCACTATCCAATAAGGATTAATGCTTTTACTTCAAAGGAATAATGGTTTTGAAAGTTCACACAGAGGGTTAGAGCTATAAGGGTTAATGGTTAGCATTGCATAGTCTCCAAGATTGGGTTAGAAGGTACTGTCCGAGCTTCAAAGGAGCTGTTTTTTCAATGAACTTTGCAAGATTTGCAAGACTTATTCAAACGTTGCAATCGAGTTCATTGCACAATAAGCCCAAATAAAACCTCCTCTTAGAGAAAATCGTTTTGAGCCACAATCAGATTACTACTTTCAACACTATACCCCTACTTCTGAATAAAAAATCTAACTTTGTGTTCGATATCAGAATAAGAAAAACCAATTAATTGAATAATTCAGAATGAACCAAACTTTAAAATGCATCTTCTTTTCACTTCTAATGGGTCTCACCTTGGTAGCATGCCGAGACAAACAGGAACCCAATAAACCTACTCCTCCTAATCCTAGTATTCCTATACAACCCGATAAACCTGATAACCCAGACAAACCTGATAACCCAGACAAACCTGATAACCCAGATAAGCCCGACAATCCAGATAACCCTGATAAACCTGATAATCCAGACAAACCAGACAACCCAGATAACCCAGATAAGCCCGACAATCCAGATAACCCAGATAAGAAAGACTTAGTCATTGACCTTACAGAGAAGAATATCAAACTCCTTCTCTCTGAAAGTAAAAAACGAGCATCATTTAATATCACATCGGGAAGTGGCTCCTATACACTGGAAGCCCAACCAGCCGATGTATTACAGCTTTCTCTTACAGATAATAAGCAAATAAATGTAGTTGCTCTAAAAGCTGGAGAGGCCAACCTAATCCTAACAGACACCAAATGGGAAAAGAAAATTACTATACACGCTACGGTGAGCGAGTTAGCTACTCTTGCTCTATCCCAAAAAGAACTTCTTTTTGACCTTGATAAAGGTGTCTCTTCTCAAGAAATTGGTATTGTTTCTGGTAATGCCAACTATACCATCAGCATAGAAGAATCTGCTAAGAATAAAATCAAAGTAGAGCTCGTTGATAACTCCCAACGCATCGTGGTAAAGTTGCTTGACACCAATAAACTTATTACCAAAATAACAGTAAAGGACAACGAAAGCAATCAAACCCAACAATGCGAAATAAAAGTCTTGCCCAAAACCATACCTCATCAATCTACCTTCCCCCACATACAAATTGGAAACTGGTCGGAAAAATCGAAAGAGGAATGCATCAAGATTATAGACAAACACATTGAAGAAGGAAAAGAGTGGCAGAAACGTGTGGAAATGTTACCAGCATTACCCTCAATCCCTCGATACAAAAATCAATCAGATAACTACAAATTTGCAAAAGGTTACTTCCCTGGAAAAATAAAGTACTACAATCAGAATAAACAGACTCTTAATCCAAAAGAGCGTAGTTCTTGGGATTTATACCTTGAATTATATCAATATGGGACTGCCTGGTTCTGTATTGAATGGATGGCTCGTAGGGCAGAGCAAATGCACTCTAAATATCCTGAAAACAAAGCCATAGACAAATTAATTACCGAAACTTTTGATGGTCTCTATTTAACTCAAGAGGGCGGAGATTTCTTCATTGGCTTTAATAGAGACTTGATAGGGGGCTATAACCAAATAGTAGACCTATTCAATGGATTAGAAAGGAATTTCTAAGAAGGGTACATTTAGAAAGCATTTTACCATTTTAGAAATATCTCCCTCCAAGATGGTCAAAAGGAACCAATAACGAGACTGAAAGAAGCATATAGAATCTATGAATGCAACTAAATATCGATAATAACGCACTCGTGGCATTATTATACGACAGTCTCACATTGTGTGCACACCGTCTAAAAACGATTCTAAAGAGCGTCTTGTAAAATAATTCGAGACGCTCTTCCTTATTGGAGACCAGTATGCAATAGCATAGTCTTTGAGGCTGACATAGTAACACAATGAATTCGATATTACAGAGCAATCTCCATCAATAGCATAAGCCAACCTTTAGTCAGTTTCATCAAAGCAAAACTAGGTTACGAGAATAGGAGAAAATCTATCTGTCAAAGAAATTCGTTTATTTCCTCCAAAAGTATTGCTCAATTCGATAAGTTTATCTACCTTTGCAGTCGCAAACTCACAGAGGGAGTATGCTTTTGGTTTTGTCTCATGGTGTAATGGTAGCACAACAGGTTTTGGTTCTGTTTGTCAAGGTTCGAATCCTTGTGAGACAACTCGTAATGGAAAAGGAGGAGCAATACAACGCTCTTCCTTTTTTTGTTATTCTTCTATGGTATCTTGTATCCTTCTTCATACAATGAAATGGGTTTGTGACTTGTCTTCGAAAATCTCCTTCCCCAAAAAGCATTCCCTCTTTTTCATTTTGAACAATAATCTATGCTCACTTTTTTTCTAATAGAAAAGTATCTCTGGAGTCCGCTACAATTATCTCTATGTAATTAGATATACATTTTGCCTCAAGTAGCCTGTAAGAAAAAGAGCAAGAGGATTATTAAGAGGTACAGAAGATTATCGTAACTTTGAGAACAGAAACGATGGAACAGACAAATAACTATCAACCTCTACTGACAGCAGAGCGCTACCATGATATTAGTATGGGGCATCGTGTTGTGGGGCACGAACACAAGTGCCGACACCTGCACGGGCACAACTATCGCATCCATTTTATATGCTCAGCTCGGCAGGTAGACTCTCTGGGAAGAGTTATAGACTTTGGGGTTATCAAGTCTCTCCTCTGTGAGTGGCTTGAGGAACATTGGGATCACAAAATGATGCTCTGGAGCGAAGACCCTCTACTCTCCTCTCTTTCGGAGATTGTACCCGATGATATTGTGGTAGTACCTTTCAACCCTACGGCAGAGGCGATAGCCTCTTACCTTGTAGAGGAACTTGGGCCACACCTTTTGAAAGGTTCGGAAGTCTCGCTCATAGCTTGTCGTGTAGAGGAAACAGCTAAGTGTAGTGCCTCTTACCATCGCTTACCTCAATTATGAAGCTACACATCAACGAGATTTTCTACTCGCTCCAAGGAGAAGGGGCACAAATGGGACTCCCGATGATATTTATTCGTTTCTCGGGCTGCAATCTTCGTTGTTCCTATTGCGACACAGACTTTGAAGACTACACAGAGATGACACTCGATGAACTCTCTACAGCAATCTCGGTTTACCCTGCTCATAACATATTGTGGACAGGAGGAGAACCCTCGCTATATCTTACCGAAGAGATTGTAGACTACTTCCATAAAAGGGGATATAGGCAGAGCATTGAGACCAATGGCACTCACCCTGTACCCACCAACTTAGATTACATAACTTGTAGTCCGAAGCCCGAGTCCCTGTCTCTACTACACAGGAACTTTCCCAATGGAGTCAATGAGTGGCGTTTTCCGTTCGGTACAGAAGCTCCTTTGCCCCCTCGCATTAACGAATTGCCTAAAGCACAAAACTACTTTCTGAGTCCTATCTTCTCTACCGATGAGAATACAATAACCCAACGACCTCTTGCGTTGAGTGCCTGTATAGAGTACATCAAGCAACATCCCCAATGGAGGCTAAGCATACAACTGCACAAACTTATTGGCATAGCATAACACAGAGTATGGGTGTAAGCTATAAGATAGTTCTCCCCTTAATGGTACTATGGCTCCTCTTTTCGGGCTGTAAAGCCATCAAAGTAAAAGAGGCTGAGACTGCACATATAGCAGGTCGCTATGCTCAAGCGGCACAACTTTACGACAAATTGTACCGCAATACACCTCGTAAAGAGATTGAGAAAAAAGCCTATTTTGCCTTCAAAGCAGGCGAAAATTATCGCTTGGCACGAAACATACAGCGGGCGCAAAGTGCTTATTTGGCTGCTCGCAACTATCAATATCCCGACACTATTCTTCAGCTACGCATTGCTCAAATGCAACAGAGTACGGTGCAAAATAAAGATTGGAGCAAGGGGTTTCAAGAGTACCTTTCCGTCGTTCCGAACGATTACTTCGCCTCTTTGGGGGTTGAAAGCTCGGCACAAATACATACATTGAGGAGCAATCCTTTCCGTATACATGTACGTCCGGCTAAAGAACTCACCTCTTCTAAGAGCGACTTTGGAGGAGCCTTTACTCCTGATGGCAAGGCCTTTTACTTCTCTTCGGCACGCAATCGCAATCCTGAACTTGAGAATAGCCCCATCACGGGAGAGAAGCCCAATGACCTCTACTATATAGCCCAAGATGCACAGGGCAAATGGTCAAGGGCGGATAGTGTACCCGGAGGTGTCAATACCCTTTCGGACGAAGGGATGCTCTGCATCACTCCAGACGGAGCTAACCTCTATTATACCTATGCCGAGAGTGATGACCTCTACGATAGAACAGCCAAAATATACCGAGCTTCTAAGAGTGGAGAAGGAGGTTGGAGCCAAGGTTCAGAAGCCAAGATTTGGGAAGATTCACTCAAAATGGCAGCTCACCCTGCCCTCTCAGCTTCGGGCAAAACGCTCTACTTTGTAAGCGAGGGGGGCTATGGAGGCAAAGATATCTACACTATTCCTACAGAGGAAATAGGAACCTCAACGCCCACCAACATCGGTGTCTCTATCAACACCCAAGGCGATGAAATAAGCCTTTCATGGTAGGAGATAGCACACTCTACTTTGCCTCCAATGGTCGCATCGGATTGGGCGGATATGACATCTACAAAGCGGTACTACAACCCTCTGGAGAGTGGCAAGTAGCACACATGGGAACTCCCCTCAACTCAGCACAAGACGACTATGGCATCACCTTTAACCCTGCACCCTCTAAAGAGTTTTCGGCAGAGGGTTATTTCTCCTCTTCCCGTAGTGATGCCCGAGGCTATCCGCACATTTTTAGTTTCAAGCAGTATGCTATCATCACACAGTTAGAGGGATACGTTTACGATCGAGAGGGGTATCCTATATCGGGAGCTATACTACGCGTCGTTAGCGAGCATACACCTGAAAATCCTATCATAGTCTCCTCTCGCGAAGATGGTTACTACGTGGTTGATTTAGAGGGAGCAACAAACTACCTCCTACTGGCAGGAGCAGAAGACTTTCTAAACCAATACGCCGAGTTCAAGACAGATCCAGCTACGGAAGATGCTTCCTACCAAATCGATTTTCAATTGGCATCTCGCATCCGATCCGAAGTTTTTCAAGACATCTACTATGAGTTTGACAAGGCTACCTTGAGGGAAGAGAGCCTTAAGGACTTGGGAACAATGGTCAAAATACTCAAGGACAACCCCGACATCACGGTAGAAATAGCCTCCCACGCAGACCGTAAGGGAAGCGATGCTTACAACATAGCCCTCTCTAATAGGAGGGCACAGTCGGTTATCGACTATCTCTCCTCGCAAGGTATTGCTTTGGAACGCTTGCATTCTCAAGGGTATGGCAAAAGTCGCCCTCGAGTAATCACGACACAGCTCCATCAAAAACACCCAGAACTACCCGAGGGAACGATTCTTAACGAGGAGTTTATTCTCCAACAAAGTGAGGAGCTACAAATCATTTGCGACCAACTCAATCGACGCACCGAGTTTACCGTAATAGAATAAACACCTTATGATGCAGTACACTCCACTCCACATACCCGATGTATGGGTAGTAACTCCGCAAGTTTTTGGCGATGAGAGAGGCTACTTTACAGAAACCTTTCGGCAAGAAGAGTTTCACGAAAAAGTCTCTTCCACACCGTTTGTTCAGGAAAACGAATCGGCCTCACGGCGAGGCGTACTGCGAGGATTGCACCTACAAGTCGAGTGCCCACAAGCCAAACTAGTGCGCTGTATCTATGGTAGTATCATAGATGTAGCAGTAGACCTCCGCCCCGATTCACCTCACTTCGGGCAACATATCCTCCGCAAACTTGACGACATCAAGAAAGAACAATTATACATTCCTCGAGGCTTTGCACATGGGTTTCTCGTACTTAGTGAGTGGGCTATATTCTCCTACAAAGTGGATAACCGATATGCTCCCGAGTACGAATGCTCATTATCGCCCTTCGACCAGCGTTAGACATCGACTGGGAACTCTTTGGGATACCCGAAGATGAGTTTGTACAGTCGTCCAAAGACCTCCGAGGTATATCGCTTGATGAATACAAGCAGAGATATTTATGAAAATATTTTCATTCGTTTTTCAGGACAAAGAGCTACTCCACTACTACTACAAAGGAGAGGCTCTCATCCGTCCCAACTATCCTTTTTTCATACCCAACATAGAGGAAGCCTACATAGCCTGCCCCGCTCTTGCACTACGCATCGGTCGCACAGGCAAAGAGGTGGCGGCTCGCTTTGCGCACAGATATATCCAATCCATCGGTGTGGGCTTTGACCTCATCGCTCCGAACCTGTTAGAAGCGAAGAAAATATCCGCTTCTCCGTGGGAAGAGGCGGTAGCTTTTGAATACGCTTCTGTTGCCGAAGGGTTTGCCCCTATGGAGGATATGCCTCCCTCTCACACACTACATTATTACAATAGTAAGGTATCTCAAAGCGTTTACACAAGTACTATTTCGGAACAGGCTATACGCCAAGCAGTAGAATGTATATCACACCTCAACATTATCCATATAGGCGACGTTTTATTGCTCCGTAATGAGGAGCTACTCCACTGCCCCTCGCCCTCGAAGAGGAGATACATATTTCGCTCGACGACGACTCCCAAAGGAGCTGTACACTGCGCATAAAATAGCCTATCTACCCAACCAATACCCCACCCTTGCTCTCTTTTTTCTACTAAAGACTATCTTCATTTGCCATGGAATTTCGGTTAAGCAGTCAATTTCAACCCACGGGAGACCAACCCGAAGCGATACAAAGCCTCGTAGAGGGCGTAGAGATGGGGCTCCCTGCACAGACTCTATTGGGCGTTACGGGGTCGGGAAAGACCTTTACCGTAGCCAATGTAATAGCCCGACTCAATAAGCCTACGCTCATCATCAGCCACAACAAAACGCTAGCGGCACAGCTCTTCGGGGAGTTCAAAACTTTCTTCCCCGACAATGCGGTCGAATACTTCGTCTCCTACTACGACTACTATCAGCCCGAAGCCTACTTGGCAACGACCGATACCTATATAGAAAAGGATATGGCGATCAATGCGAGATTGAGCGGATGCGCCTCAAAACCACCGCTTCGCTACTCTCGGGACGACGAGATATTATCGTGGTTGCCTCCGTTTCGTGCCTCTATGGTATGGCAGACCCACGCGCCTATTCCGAGCGCATCATTACGCTTTACCAAGGTCAGCAGATAGGGAGAGAGCAACTTATGCGTCTTTTAGCCGAGGCACACTACGTTAATAACAAGGCAGAGTTTACGAGTGGCACGTTTCGAGTAAAGGGCGATATGGTAGACATCTTCCCAGCGGTTGAGGGTTACGACGGTATTGCCTACCGCATAGAACTGTGGGATGACGAGATTAGCGATATTACCATCATCAACCCTGTTACAGGAGAGCGACAAGGAGCCTTAGAGACCCTCAACATACACCCTGCCAACCTTTTCGTTACCACCAAGGAGCAGACCAAAATCGCCTTGGAAGAGATCGAGCGAGACCTCTCGGCTCGAGTAAAGGAGTTAGAGGAGATAGGCAAGCATTACGAAGCGCAACGCCTTTGGGAGCGTGTACGCTACGATATGGAAATGATACGAGAGATGGGCTATTGTAGCGGTATTGAGAACTACTCACGCTACTTCGACGGACGGCAAGAGGGGGCACGTCCCTTCTGTCTCTTCGACTATTTCCCCGAAGATTTCCTATTGGTTATCGACGAAAGCCACGTGACTATTCCCCAAATACGGGCTATGTACGGCGGAGATAAAGCACGCAAAACGGCATTGGTAGAGTACGGATTTCGTCTACCCGCCGCTATGGATAACCGTCCGCTCACGTTCGACGAGTTCAACAGTCTAACCCCTATCTCCATCTACATCAGTGCAACACCTGCCGAGTACGAGTTGGAAAAGAGCCAAGGCGTTATCGTACAGCAGATAATCCGCCTACGGGACTCCCCGATCCTATCATCGAAGTGCGCCCCATAGAGCATCAAATAGACGACTTACTCGAAGAGATTCACAAAAGGCGCGAGAAGCATCAGCGGGTTTTGGTAACCACTCTCACCAAACGCATGGCAGAGGAGCTGAGCGAATACCTGCAACGAGTAGGCGTAGCCACTGCCTATATCCATAGCGATGTGGATACGTTGGACCGCATCCGCATATTGGACGAACTGCGCAGTGGGGTCTTCGACGTGCTGGTGGGCGTCAATCTGCTCCGTGAGGGACTGGACCTCCCCGAAGTATCTTTGGTGGCAGTCTTAGATGCCGACAAGGAGGGCTTCCTCCGCTCGCATAGGTCGCTAACGCAAACAGCGGGGCGTGCGGCGCGCAACTTGGAGGGGATGGTTATCTTCTATGCCGATAAAATCACCGAAAGTATGCGCCTTACCATAGAGGAGACCGCCGCCCGACGTACCAAACAGCTTGCCTACAACAAGCAACACAACATCATACCTCGTCAGGTGCAGAAGGGGGGCATCAGTTTGGTCAAGGGCAAAGAACAGACCTTTGCCACCGTACTACCCAATGCTTATGTAGAGCCTACAGCTGGCGAGGGGATGCAAGACCCCATTACCCAACGACTCAACAGTCGAGACTTGGAGCGACTACTCGAAAGCACACGGCAGAGAATGTACGCCGCCGCCAAGGAACTGGACTTTATGGAGGCTGCCCGACTGCGAGAGGAAGCGAACGCTATCCAAAAAAGACTCGAAGAGCGCACCCCATAACCACCCCAACAAAACTTATAAAGAGCTCTGCAACGGTCTCAACTTCACGGCACTCAAGCCCCTACGAAATAACCCAATACAAAGCCCGAAGCCATACTCCAATTAGAACAAGAGTTAGACTTTAGGCTTTGTATTGGGTTGTCTCATAGAGAGCTCTATTTTTAAGATAAACGTTTGTTACAAAGGTAATAAGAGTATGTAAAATAGTCCTAAGCGCAATGCTCCAAAGCGCCCAACTTCTAAAGTTTTCATTGGATGTATAACAGTGTAAGGAGTACAGCTCCGATTATTATGGCTATGGGTATCATCTACGAACCCCAAAAGGGTGCTATTCCCCACTCAGAAGCGAATTTTTCTAACAATCCGTGTAAACTTCCAAAAGGGTCTATGGTTTTCGATAAAAGGTATGTAGGTTTCTTGTAAAAGGTATATAGTTTTTTAATTAGAGGTATAATGGTTACAGAGATAAGCATTATACCTTTTGAAACCGCACTATAATGGGAGGGAACTTATACCATCGTCTCCGCACCTATTGGGTCTGTACCCTATTATTACAGGGACCACAGCATCTCGCAAAAGCTCCCGAAAAAGGGACTTTTCATACCTATATCAAGGCTTCTTTTGACAGCAAGAAAAACCGATCGAATTGATACAAAAAAGGCATCGAGAGGAGGGTTACTTCTCTCAATGCCTTGTTGTTGGGTTATTCTGTCCCGTCCGTTCAATAGGCACAAGCGTGCAATAGAACGAGCATCATAGAGCCTCTACTCGGTCTACTCAAGCGCCCTACGCTTCCACTCTACTACTCCACTCTGTGGTAGGTTGAGGGAAAGGAGGTGTCTACTCATACGCTCCAAGCCCTTGCCCTACGACTCTACCCTGTGGAGGGTCGGGCAATATGGTCTATTGTTCGGATGCCTTATGCCTCCTCCGCTCATGGAGGGAGAGGGAGGTATGGGCGATTTCTTACTTATTGCGCTCGGCTACTTTGCGTTGGTCTTCGATGAAAGCTGCCAATCCATTGTCAGTCAAAGGGTGTTTCAAAAGCCCCTTGATAGCACTCAACGGACAGGTAGCCACGTCTGCCCCTGCCTCCAAGCACTCTATCACGTGGCGTGTGTGGCGGATGCTTGCTGCCAACACTTCGGTAGAGAAACCATAGTAACGGAATACTTCTACGATTTGCTGGATAAGTCCTACTCCATATCCGCTAATGTCATCAATACGACCCACAAAAGGAGACACATAGGTAGCACCTGCCTTAGCTGCAAGGAGAGCTTGCCCCAAGTTGAAGATGAGCGTACAGTTGGTACGAATGCCCTCTCTGCTGAATTGGCGCACCGCCTTGATACCATCTTCCGTAGCAGGAACCTTTACCACGATATTGGGGTGTAGGCGTGCCAACTCGCGTCCCTCACGGAGCATCTCTTCGAGTTCGGTGCTCATCACCTCGGCACTTACATCGCCGTCTACAATCTCACATATCTTCAAGTAATGCGCTTTGCAGGCTTCCTCTCCACTGATACCCTCCTTTGCCATAAGCGAAGGGTTCGTCGTTACGCCGTCCAATACTCCGAGGTCGTTCGCCTCACGTATGCTTGCCAAATTGGCTGTGTCAATAAAAAATTTCATCGTTGTTATAGAGATTATTTATTCTTACTATCAAGGGTATTATTGCTCTTCATCGTGGATTTCTCTGTCGGGGTGTAGCTCGGGGTGGCTATACCACGAGGCATAGACCGAGTAATGATGAGCGGTAGTATGGTTCATCTTGTGCGACTGCTCGGGATCTATCTTTTTGATAAACTTGGCAGGATAGCCCCATAGAGCGTATAGGGCTCTATCTTAGTGCCTTTAAGTACGACCGAACCAGCGGCTACAATAGCCCCTTCGCCCACCTCTACATCGTCCAAAAGTACCGAACCCATACCGATAAGGCATAATCGTGGATGATGGTGCCGTGTAAGGTTACATTGTGCCCTACGGAGACAAAGTCGCCTATCTCGATGTGCGATACTTTATATTGCGTATGGAGTACACAGCCATCTTGGATATTACAGTTCTTACCAATCTTAATGCTGTTTACATCGCCTCGAAGTACGGCATTGAACCACACGCTTGTATGGTCGCCCAAGGTTACATCTCCTATAACCCTCGCCCCATCGGCTATGAAACAATCTTTGCCGATGGTAGGCGTAAAGCCACATACCGATATAATATTTTTATCCATACAGGGTTAGAGTTTTTGAGTTTTTGCTCGTAGCCAAGCAGCCTCTTCTGCCGTTAGTAGGGGCGATAGGGCTTGATATACGCTCTCCTGATAGTTGTTGTACCACTCGATTTCCTGCTCGGTGAGGAGCGTTTTGTCTACAAGGCGGTTGTCCAAGAAGCATAGCGTCATGGTCTCAAAGCCCAAGAAGGTACCAAACTCGGTACGGCACTTCTCTACCGTTACGATGAGGTTCTCGATACGGATACCATACTTGCCCGAGCGGTAGAGTCCAGGTTCGTTGCTGGTAAAGGTGCCGACTGCCATAGGCGTAGGATTGTTGTCGGTGCGGATATTTTGGGGGCCTTCGTGTACGTTGAGGAATACCCCTACACCGTGCCCCGTGCCATGTCCGTACGATAAGCCACGATCCAAAGAGCCTTGCGAGCCAATATATCGAGCTGATTGCCTCGAGTACCCTCGGGAAACTGTGCCGTAGCAATGGCAATATGTCCCTTGAGAACGAGCGTATAGTCCTGCTTCAACTGTGCCTCGGGCTCCTCTTTGCCCAACGCCATGGTACGGGTAATGTCAGTAGTACCATCAAGATACTGACCGCCACTATCCAAGAGTAACACGCCTTGGTTCTTAATCTTGTGCGCTGTGGACTCTTCGGCACGGTAGTGTACAATGGCGCCGTGGTCTTGATAACCGCAGATTGTGTCGAAGCTGTCGCATACATACATCGGATCTGCTGCACGGAAAGAGGTCAACTTCTCGCCCACTTCGACTTCACTGGGCGTAGCTCCTTGCTCTAAGGTGTTTTCCAACCAGATGAAGAAACGGGTCAAAGCCACTCCGTCGCGCAACATAGAGCACTTTACGCCCTCGAGTTCTGCCTCGTTTTTGTAGGACTTCAACAGCGTTACCACAGAGGTAGCATACACTTTGCCACACTCCTTAGAGAGCGACTGGTAGATGCTGTGCGTCATACGCATCTTGTCGATGAGCACGCAAGTATCTGCTGGAAGTTGGGATAGGTAGGTAAATATCTCTTCGTAAGGAGCGGTACGTACGCCCTGCTTCTTGAGCTCTTCCTTGAGGGCATCAGATACTTTCGACTCGATGGTAAAGAGTACCGACTCTTTTTCGCCGATAAATCCGTAGCCTACCCCCACAGGGTTGCACTCTACATCATTGCCACGAAGGTTGAAAGCCCACGCCAATTCGTCCAACATAGTCAGGACGATAGCATTAGCTCCGAAGGGTTTCAGCTCGCTCAAGATGCGTTGTGTACGAGCCTTTGTAGCCTCGCCAGCATACTTTTCGGGGTGTGCGAAAAACTCTTTGGTAGGGATAGCGGGGCGGTCGCTCCAAGCCTTTTTCATAAGGTCGTGCATAGCATTTAGCTCGATGCCAAAGGGAGAGAGAGCCGTGCCAATACGCTCAATCTCGGCTTGACTAAAGCAGTTGCCATCGCATCCTACGATAGCACCTTTGGATAGTTCTGTTGCAAGGAATTTTTCTATTGAAGGTACACCTGTAACTCCTTCCTTGAAAAGGGTAAAAGGAGTACCCTCTATCTGCTGTGCACCCTGCAAGAAATAACGAGAGTCAGTCCAGAGTCCAGCCTTTTCAAGAGTAATGACTACCGTACCAGCCGAACCTGTAAAGCCCGAAATCCAGCTTCTACTTTTCCAGTGTGCAGGGGTGTATTCGCTAAGATGCCCGTCACTACTGGGGATAATGTATGCCTGCATATTTAAGGCTTTCATCGCAGAGCGCAACGCCTCTATTCGTTCCGTAATTGAAGTGTTTGTATTCATATTGCAAAAGAATATAGTTTTTATTGTTTTTAATCGTTTATAATTACCCCTTGATGTGACGGACGAAGCAGATCGTTCACCGTCTTTACAGGAGTAAATGTATCGCTGGGGACCTCTACAAAGAGCGTATTCCACCTGTCCATAGCTCCATTCCAAAGTCCCGGGCGCTCTAAGGTAATGAGTTTTTCTCCCTCGTAACTTTTTTCAGAAAGAAACGAGGTGCGCTCATTCACAAAGTCTGTAAGGTTAAAAGGAGTACCCTTGTAATCGATGGTCGAGCAAACAATATCCACGGGATTGAAGAAGCTACTCGCTTGCCATATCTCCACAGAGCGTCCATCACTCTTATCTATCTGAGAGCTTTCTAATATTTGTAGAGAGGTAGTGCCATCAGCCTCCCTTACTATATACGGCCCTCCACCAGGCTCTCCTTCATTGCGTACCATACCACAAACACGTATAGGACGATTCAAGATATGGTAGATACGGTCACTAAGCTCTTTATCTCCCAAAATTTCCTTCTGGGGAATGGCTATACAAAGCGTTTTATGAAGAAACAAAGCTAACTCTTCAAGTTGCGCACGGGTTACTCTTCCCTTTTCGAGCAAGCGTAGATAATTAAAAATACGCTCTCTCACTACAACGAGTACCCCTCCTAAGAGCTTTTTGTAGAGTATCGTATTGCCTTTGAGGTGATCAGGGATAACGTTGTCAATGTTCTTGATAAAAATGACATCTGCCTCGATTGCATTGAGGTTATGTATAAGGGCACCATGCCCCCCAGGGCGGAGTAGGAGCTTGCCCTCCTTAGTGCGGAAAGGTGCCCCCTCTTCATTGAGAGCCAATGTATCGGTACTGGGCGATTGGATGCTTAATGTATAGTTGCACAAAACGCCCAATTGCTCCTCCACGCGCAGACGTACTCGGTCTAAATGACTCTTGAACATCTCCATATGCTCGGACGACACGGTAAAGTGAAGGTAGATTTGTCCATCTCTATTTTTGGTGTAAAGAGCCCCCTCTACCAGATGTTCCATGGCAGCAGTACGTACCTTCTTGTCGGTGTACTTATGGAAAAGGAGCAATCCCTTGGGTAGGGAACCATAATTCATCCCCTCCTTGAGAAGGAGAGATTGGGCTACCGTGGCATAACGTCCGTTGTTAATGAGCTTACTAATAGGACTCCACTCGTTACGCAAGCAAGCCTCGCTCAATTCGCCAAAGAAGGCAAAATCGTTGATACGTTCAAAAAACAGTGTTTGAGCAGGAGTTAATTGCTCTTTGGCAATAGGTTCACTTTGAGGCAAGAGAGAGTACAACTCCTGAAACATACGGCTGGCAGCTCCCGAAGCAGGGACAAACTTGACAACTCTATGACGAGGATTAGAGCAATAGTCGTTCCAAACCTCCAAATATTTGGGTTGTTCTTCTCCTGAAATAGATATAACCCCATATTCGAGCGAAGCACTCCCCTCCAACACTTGGAAGGTAGTCCCCGAACGCATTAATTCTATTTGTCTTAACGCCTCTTCTTGCGTTATACCGTGCGCCTCTAAATGCTGTATATCTTCTTCGGTAAAGAGAGTATCGTACGAAGATATTACTTCTTCCATGGTAATATAATAGTTATTATTTACTGCTTTATAGTACGAGAGAGGTAGAGCCTATCATCTCTCCATCGGCAAAGAAGTGAAGACGATAAGTACCACTGAGCAATGTTTCGTTGATATTCCAGTAGAGTGTTACAGAGAGGTCCTCTCCCCCATATTCGACAGCTTTGGCAATAGTAGATTGGAGTATAGCTCCCTCGTACTGAAAGGTTGCGCCATTCGATAGTACGGGCTGGTCATTAGGATTCAATATGCGCACATATATAGTACGTCCTCCAGGCGTGGCTGTAATGTTTTTAGCTATGGTTAAATCTATCTGCACTGTCTGAATGCGGTCGATGCGACGAGTCTTTTTACCTCTTTTATCCAAAGAGAGGCAACGTATATCACGAGCTTCCAGGCGAGCAGCTCTTGCCACTTGATCTGTAAGAGTAGTTTTTTCGGTACGTAGGCGCGCAGCTTCTGCCTGTACAGAAGCCATATTACTCTTTACCTGCCGATTCTCTTCGGTCAGTTGTGTATTGAGTCGTTGCAGAGAGTCTACCTGACTAACATAGGTCTTTAGCACTTTCCGGAGCGTTTGCACCTCTCGGGAAAGCTCTCCAATGCGTTTCGCATCTGCCGCCTTAACCGCCTTTAGCTCTTCAGAAAGTCGTTCGATCTTAGCCCTTTGTGAACCTAACTGTTCGAGCAGCGAATCACTCGAAAGGTTCATATACTGCTCTCCGTAGCCACTTCCTGTGCGAATCTTCTCTACCTGCAAGCCATACTCTGCTTGCAATTCGGTAAGTTCATCTTCCATTTTGCTCTTTTCGAGTGCAACAAAAGCCTCTTTCTCTTCAACAAGGCGCTCCCTTTCTTGATAAAGTAAATAGCCTCCAACGAGCAATAAGAGGAGCACAGCCGCTCCTACTATGATGATAGATAATCTTGCGTATTTCTTACTTAGCATAATGGCTATATGAGCTTATAATAATAGTGTACACTGTTTATTGAGTTACTGTTCGAGGACAAATCCTTTCTTCTTCCACTTCAAAGTAATAGGTTCAGAGCGGAGGAGTTGTTGCAAAATCATTTTCTGCTCTTCTGTTGCTATCGAAACATAAGACGGATAGAGGGTTAGACTCATATCAGCCTCTACAAAAGTTCCATACATAGGAAGATAAGGTAACAACTGCTCTATCATTTTGAACGAAAGAGAAGAGCGATCTACCGAAGGAGAAAGGAAGTGAAAGCCGTCTATCGAAGGTAAAAACTCCTCTTGTGAGAGCTGTTCGCCCCTATCGTTGTAAAAAGATATAAAAGAGATGGGAGAGGAGACCTCCAATGTGCGCATATGGCACAGCACCTCCCCTTTGCGATGAGGCAAGAGAATAAGTTCATCAACGATACCACTATCTGAAAGGATACGGAGATATTGATTCGTCACAACCTCTATTTTCAGAGTGGCTCCAAGAAAATCTTTTATCTCTTTTCCCTGCTGAGCATTTTTAATAAAGTCGGAGCAATCCTCTTTTGAGAGTAGCGGGAAAAGCTCTTCAGAAATAGGGATTACCCTCTTTTCGATAGACTGGGCAAGAGCTGCTTCTCCGCCAAAAAAGAAACAAAGCCCGATAAGAAACGCACAAACAACTTTGCTATTGAGAAATCTCATTGGATAACGTCCTTTTTAAATTCGTAGGAGCTATTGGTTGCCAAAGAACTCCCCTCTTGCAAAGATACATATTTAGAATGCAAGATTTTATCCTTTAGAACAGATGGGTTCTAATCTACACGATGAGAGCAAGTGAAAGAGTAGTATTTTAGCACAGGAGTACTATTTTTGCAACTACATCTACACCTATATTATATTGTATGAAACAAGAGATAGAAATCGTACACATCCAAGAACTATCCACAGGCATTTTTGAAGCGATGATGAATGGAAAAAAAGTAGGCGAACTGACCTATCGCAAGCAAGGTAATAACTGTTGGGTCGTGAACCATACTGAAGTTACCGAGCAATGCAAGGGACAAGGAATTGCTCGCTTGCTGGTAGATGCCGTTGTACTCTATGCTAAGAAAAATGGCTATTACATCTTGCCCGTATGCTCGTATGTGAAAGCTCTTTTCAACAGGGTACCTGAGTTTCAAAAGTGTCTGTATAAGGAAGAGCAATAGTCGCCCGAAAGAGATAAAGTCCTACCATCAATCGGAGTGCTTTTCAAGACCTTTAGAGCCTACCCTTCTGGGACTACTCTCTTCAAGGTATAATATGCTCTCCAAAGACACATCCACATTTTCCCTCTGAGCAAATATCTCGACTTATACCCATTAACCCTTTGGGACAAAACCCTCCGTGCAACCTATCAAAAGCATTAACCCTTTTGGAGAAAACCATTAACCCTTTGCCCTCTTACCTATCGTGCTGTTTTAGCCTTGTTCGGAAGCTACCTAACGATACCCTTTGGGACTCAATTAATCGTCTCCAATGGGTTGTAGTTTTTATAGAGGTTGTCTCTTATATTTTCATTTTAATTTCTATCTTTGCAACTGATACGTGTAAAATTTTTCACTGTATCTACAGACGTAGGAAATATTATTATTAATCAAATATATCACTATGGATTTTTCGCAAACTCCACAAGAGCAGCTGTTCTTGCAAATGATCACCGCTTTCGCAGAAAAGGAAGTAAAGCCTTTGGCTGCCGAAATCGATGAACAAGAACGCTTTCCCATTGAAACTGTGAGAAAAATGGCCAAGCTGGGTATCATGGGTATCCCTGTTCCTACACAATATGGAGGAGCTGGCGGTACAAACCAAATGTACTCAATGGCAGTGGAAGAACTCAGTCGCGTATGTGCTACGACTGGGGTAGTAGTCTCCGCACACACCTCTCTTTGTACAGCTCCTATTTTAGAGCATGGTACTGAGGAACAGAAGATGAAGTACCTTCCAAATTGGCTTCTGGGGAGTGGATTGGAGCTTTTGGATTGACAGAACCTAATGCTGGTACAGACGCTTCAGCACAACAAACTACAGCTGTAGATGCAGGAGATCACTGGGTACTCAATGGTAACAAGATATTTATTACCAACGCAGAGTATGCTCATGTATATATCATCTTCGCTATGACCGACAAGAGCCTCGGTAACCATGGCATCACCGCTTTCATTGTAGAAAAAGATATGCCAGGCTTTAGCGTTGGTAAAAAAGAGCTAAAGATGGGTATTCGCGGTTCTGCAACTTGTGAGTTGATTATGGAAAACTGCATCGTACCTAAAGAAAATCTTTTGGGTAAGATTGGTGGAGGCTTCAAGATTGCCATGAAGACTTTGGACGGAGGTCGTATTGGTATTGCTTCTCAAGCATTGGGTATTGCTCGTGGAGCTATGGACGAAACCGTTAAGTACACCAAGGAGCGTAAACAATTTGGTCGTAGCATTGCTCAATTCCAAAACACACAATTCCAATTGGCAGACTTGCAAACTCGCATCGACTGTGCCGCTCTATTGGTGCGTCGTGCCTCTTGGAAGAAAGATAACGGTCTACCCTACTCTGTAGATGCTGCAGAAGCAAAACTATTCTGTGCAGAAACAGCAATGGAGATGACTACTAAGGCAGTACAATTCCATGGTGGATACGGCTATACACGCGAATACCCTGTAGAACGTATGATGCGTGATGCCAAGATTACTGAAATTTACGAAGGTACGAGCGAAGTACAGCGTTTGGTTATTGCTTCAAACCTATTAAAAAAATAAGGAGGACATATAGATGTTGAAAATAGTTGTTTGTATCAAACAAGTACCCGATACAACCGAAATTAAGCTCGACCCCGTAAAAGGAACTCTTATCCGCGATGGGGTCCCCAGTATTATGAACCCTGATGACAAGGGTGCATTAGAGCAAGCCCTTCTCTTCAAAGATAAGTTCGGAGCCGAGGTAACTTGTGTTACGATGGGTCCTCCTCAAGCAGAGGCTATCATCCGTGAGGCTTATGCTATGGGCGTAGATAAAGGTATTTTAATCTCTGACCGTCGTTTCGGTGGAGCAGATACTTGGGCTACAAGTTACACCATTTCTCAAGCTCTTAAGAATGTGGAGTATGACATCATCTTTGCTGGTCGTCAAGCCATTGACGGAGATACCGCTCAGGTAGGACCTCAGATTGCAGAGCAGCTCGACTTGCCTCAAGTTACTTATGTAGAAGAGGTAGAGTTTGATGGCTCCAAGAAACTCACTGTTCGCCGCAATGTAGAAGAAGGACACGAAGTACTTGAGGTAGAACTACCTTGTATGCTTACCTTCTTGGCTTCTGCTTACGAACCTCGCTATATGAACGTGCGTGGCATTATGGAGACCTACACAAAAGAAGTAACCGTGTGGAATGCTGACAGCTTCGAGACAGATCCAGAGCGCCTTGCTTAAGGGTTCTCCAACAAGCGTTAAGAAGTCTTTCACTAAAGGGGCTAAGGCTATGGGTACACTCCACGATGATATCACTCCAGAAGAAGCTGCTGATATCATTGTTGCCAAATTAAAAGAGAAATTTATCATCTGATGCTATTATGAACAAGGAACAATATAGAGGAATACAAGTTTTCGCAGAGCAACGCGAAGGTGTTGTACAAAACGTTGCTTTTGAACTTATCGGAAAAGCTCGCGAACTGGCAGATTCTATCGGAGAGAAGGTAACGGCAGTACTCTGTGGTTATCAGGTTGGGCATCTTACACAAGAACTTATTGCAGCGGGTGCCGACAGAGTTTTGGTAGTAGATGATGAACTACTCAAAGATTATGTTACAGAGCAGTACACACAGGCTGTAACCCATATCCTTAATACCTATAAGCCCGAAATCTTCTTGCTTGGAGCGACAACTATAGGTCGAGACCTCGGCCCTCGTCTTTCGGCTCGTGTACATACAGGCTTGACAGCAGACTGTACCTCTTTGGAAATTAATGAAGATCGCAATCTTCTCATGACTCGTCCTGCATTTGGAGGTAACTTGATGGCAACTATTATCTGTAAAGAACACCGCCCTCAAATGTCTACCGTGCGCCCTGGTGTTATGCGTCGTAAAGAAAGCGACCCATCAAGAACAGGAGAGGTAGAAGCCGTTAAAGTTGCATTTGATGCATCAAAATGTCGTGTACGTTTAGTACGCAAGGAGCGTGAAGAAAAGAACCTTGTTGATATTACCGAAGCACACGTACTCGTTTCGGGAGGTCGTGGAGTTGGTACACACGATGGCTTTACCAAATTGACTGCTTTAGCAGAGGTATTGAAAGCGGAAGTATCCTCTTCTCGTGCTATGGTAGATGCTGGTCTTATGGGACACGACCGTCAGGTAGGTCAAACAGGTAAGACTGTTCGCCCAGACCTTTATTTTGCAATTGGTATCTCTGGAGCTATCCAACACCTTGCAGGTATGGAAGAGTCTGACTATATCATTGCTATCAACAAGGACAAGTTTGCACCTATCTTCCAAGTAGCAGACCTCGGTTTAGTAGGCGACCTTCACAAGGTAGTACCTGTACTTACGGAAAAACTCCGTGCAGAATTGGCTAAGTCAGGTCGTTAATATCTGGTCCATACAACTATTCCTCCGAGTAGGAGGATAGTTCTTTTATATGAAAAACTCTCTTGCTTACAAGCGGGAGAGTTTTTTATTATCCCTCTTCTCACATAGCCCTATTCTAAAAGAGAGCATTGCACAAAGACTGTACAGCCTCTCTATAATGAGCCATAGGTATTTTTGGAACTTATACTACTCTCTTTCAAGAATAGTTTTCTCACTACCCAAGTGTAATTAAATCTATCATTACCTCTCCTAAATAGTAGGTAAAATTGACCTTTTAAGACAAAAATGAACTTGTTGCATGCTTCTAATGTTCTACCTTTGAACTCATATGAAAGAAGCTATTAGGTCATTCTCACGCTACGCTCTACTTATACTTTTTATAGTATATGTTGCTTTATAGCCTTCTTTACACATGTGCATATCATAAATGGAGTGGTTATCTCTCACGTGCATATAGAGTCTCAAAAAGACAAAGATCGCTCCACCTCCAACGAACCGCACTCCAAAAGCGAACTGATTATATATGGTCAGCTTTCATTCCTTGGAGCAAGCTCTTTAGAAATATCTTCTATACTCATTAAAGAGCCTACTACTTGGATTAGTAAGAAGGACTTTATACCAGATTATTCTCAGGCTCTTTACCGATTTACTAGTTCATCTTGTTATCTACGCGCTCCTCCTTTTTCTTTCTAACCTATCATAAGTGGGTCATAAAAAGATAATAAGTAGAGTGTATCGAATGCAAGGGGAAAGCTAACCCTCTCTTCTTTCTCAGAAGATGAGAGCTTGATTTCGGACTGCCTATTTCCTCCTCTTTTATCATTCTCAGGGGATGGTTCTATCCTTCACCAGCCTATTTTTCAAATGTTTCTACACCGCAAGAAGTTTGTAGAGACTACACCTACTACTCAAAACGATGGCAAATCGCTATACGCTATGCAGAGAGTAGTTACCCAAAAGCAACTTTTCGAGAGCTTCATAGAGCCCTCTCAACAAAAAAAACAATACACAGAAAAAAAATATGAAATACATAAATACAATTGGATTTATTATAGTTTTCCTCCTTACCTCAGTCGTGGCACAAGCTCAGAAAGTAGGAGGAAACGTTACAGGCACAGTGGTGGACAAAAACACCAAAGAGCCGATTGCCCACGTGCAAGTATTTGTCAAGGGAACCACACTGGTACAACCACAGACACAAACGGCAACTATAGTCTTAAGAACATACCTGCAGGACAACGAACCATAGTGGCAAAATTTGTAGGTTACTCTACTTGCGAAGAAAAAGTACACATCGAGAACGGAACGCTCGCCACTTAGACCTTTATCTCAATGAGGAAGTTTTCTCTTTAGATGGTGTTGTAGTTTCTGCCAATAGGAACGAAACGCTTAGAAGACAAGCTCCTTCTCTCGTCACGGTACTCTCTTCAGATCTTTTCTTGAAGACTAACTCTACCAACCTTACGCAGGGGCTAAAGTTTCAACCCGGATTGCGCGTAGAAGACAACTGTCAAAACTGTGGCTTCAATCAAGTGCGTATCAATGGGTTGGAAGGTTCTTACTCTCAAATTCTCATCGATAGCCACCCTATCTTTAGTGCCTTGGCAGGTGTATATGGACTGGAGCAGCTCCCCGCCAACATGGTTGAGCGAGTAGAGGTTATTCGAGGAGGAGGTTCCGCCCTTTTCGGCTCAAATGCAGTGGGGGGAGTCATCAACGTTATCACAAAGGAACCCTTGAGAAACTATGCCGAGATTAGCCACTCTACAATGACTTTCAATCACGACAAAGGTTGGGGGGCATTTCAAAACACTACCCAATTCAATGGCTCTGTTTTGACCGAAGACCGCAAAGCAGGGGTTATGGTTTTCGGACAACATAACTATCGCCCTGGTCAAGATATAGATGGCGATAGTTTTACCGAACTTCCCAACCTTCGCAATCGCTCCTTAGGCTTCCGTTCTTACTACAAAACCAGTCCTTATGGCAAAGTAACTCTTGAGTACCATAGTATGCAGGAATACAGACGTGGTGGCGACCGTTTGGATGCTCCTCCTTTCGAAGCTCGTATTGCTGAGTACCTCCAGCACTATATTAACGGAGGTAGCTTACGCTACGACCAAAACTTTAGAGATGGAAAAGACTTCATCTCTCTCTATCTCTCTGCTCAAGATGTACAGAGAAGAAGTTATTATGGAGGTGGAGATCACTCAAAAGACCTATTAGATCCATTAGTAAATACAAGTTCTACCAACACTCCCGAATATGAAGATGCCTTTAGAGCTCTCACCTCTTACGGACTAACGAAAGGATTAGATATGCAATTCGGCGGTATGTATCGCCACACTTTTGGAGAGAATTGGGACTTCACGGGCGGTATCGAACATACCAACAGTAAATTGGATGATAGAAGTGGTTATCGCCCCAATAAGATTGACCAAAATACATTTACTTGGAGTCAGTACGACCAATTAGAGTATAAGACCGAAAAGTTTAGTGCCCTCATTGGAGGACGCTTCGACTTCGTACGTCTTTTTCAAAACAATACACTCTATATCGACCCTGTATTCAGCTTTAGTCCAAGAGCCAACGTTCGTTACAATCCCATACAAGATTTGAGCTTCCGTCTCTCTTATAGTGAAGGATTTCGTGCTCCTCAATATTTCGACGAAGATTTGCACGTTGAATTGGCGGGAGGGACTCCCATTAGTCGCGTACTTGCCTCTAATTTGAAAGAAGAACGTTCTCGAAGTATCAGTGCCTCTTTCGATTGGTATCACCGTACCGACGAATGGCAATTCAACGTGATGGGAGAGGGATTTACCACTTTCATCTCTAATCAATTCAAACCCTCCGATACCGAAAAGACTATCAATGGAGAGGAGAGAACTATACGCACTATTTACAACGACAAAGAGGGTGTCGCAAAGGTATATGGAGTCAATCTCGAAGGACGTATCGCCTATAATAATCTGTTCGATATTCAACTCGGAGGAACTTGGCAAAGAAGTCTTTACGGCAGTCTCTATACCCCCATTGAGGAGGATTCCAAAACGGGACAAAAAGAGATTTCTGTAAAAGAATATTTGCGTACCCCTAATTTATACGGCTACTTCGTGGCAACGCTACGCCCCACAGAACACTTCGCCATCAATCTTTCGGGAACTTTAACGGGCAGTATGAATGTAGTACACGAGGCGTATGAGGGCGATATTCCCGCCGAGAAAATCGGTCCTAATGGAGCTTTTGACTTTGTAAAGGATGGTACGCACTACAAGGGTCTTGCCGAAGGACATGCAGCTTTGATAAAAACCCCTTCATTCTTTGATATTGACCTTAAATTAAGCCATGACTTCCACTTGGGGTCTACCATGGTAATCGAGCTAAATGGTGGTATTCAAAATATCTTCAACAGCTATCAAAAAGATTTTGACAAAGGACCTGGACGTGCCTCTACATACGTATATGGCCAATGTTGCCAAGACGAATTTTTATAGGTACAAAGATTAGTTTCTAAATCCTTATTCTTCATAGAAAACTCGCCGATTCTCGGTTAGAGTATACTGACTTGCTAAAAAGAACAATTAAAGGAGCTTCTTCTAATAGAAGAGGCTTCTTTTTATTGGAGAACGTTACATAGTTTGCAAAAAGAAAGCATTGCAAAAAACGGTAGTGTCCTCATAGAGTCTTTGTACATATCTTCAACCTAAAAAATCGGGCAATATAGAGATAACAAAGGAGCAATTCTGCATAAAATCCTTGTCCAACTTCCCATAATATTCCGATTATAACTGGCTCTATTTTTGTACTTTTGTGTAGAGAAAGAAGGACTTTCAAGAGAAGTTCAAGAGCGAATCTAAACAATAAGAATCTGCAGACAGCAATCTAACAGAAAAACAAAAGCTGAATCTCTCAATCTTGAATGCCAATGATGATATAACAATAGTGGTTCTATTTTTGGGAAAGGAATTAGACAAGGAATACATCTGCTAACCTCTCTCTTATAGACTTTCACAATAGGGATTCTTGAAAAAGAGAACAATGCGACAAATCCTCTTTTACCTCATTCTTAGGTTGTCGTTCTTTACGAAAAAAGACTCATTTGGAAGCAATCGGCCACTCGATATTGTTCTAATCCTTGAAAAATACTTGATTTCTTAAGGTTGTCGTACCTCCACTATTTTTATACAATTACCCATCGACAACTTTTCTTCTTCAAAAAACAACTTTTTTCCTTGGTAAAGTGCGTATTTACGTCATTTTTTTCTTGTAATTTTACGGCTACTAATCGCACCATTATGGAATTGAAACGCCCTCAATGTAGGGCAAGGTTGCAAGTTCGGGAAACTACTAATCGCACCATTATGGAATTGAAACTTGGGGAACTATACAAGGAACTCAATCGGAAAGACAGACTACTAATCGCACCATTATGGAATTGAAACAAAACATCGACGAATACGGTATCAGAGGGTAGTTTAGACTACTAATCGCACCATTATGGAATTGAAACTCGCAGTTGTATACTGTGAACTTCAATCACGATTATCTACTAATCGCACCATTATGGAATTGAAACCCATCCTTTTTACGCTTGTTTGACTCGCAAAAACCTACTAATCGCACCATTATGGAATTGAAACAATCTGGCTTTGGCTGTTCGGTGGGTTGATTCGTTGGCT
>NZ_BAKX01000011.1 GCF_000614585.1 Porphyromonas gingivicanis JCM 15907 | reverse complement strand
AGAATGCCTCAAAGGGTGGAGGAATGCACGCTCTTGCGTTTCAATTCCATAATGGTGCGATTAGTAGGTAGTAAACGATAGAGGGTATTCCGTCGCAAACTGTTTCAATTCCATAATGGTGCGATTAGTAGGTGTGTATCTTTCCAGCTGTCTATACGGATTTTTTTGTTTCAATTCCATAATGGTGCGATTAGTAGTGTTTGAAGCGAACGAGGAAGCAGCATTTATAATAGGTTTCAATTCCATAATGGTGCGATTAGTAGGGAGAAAAGCAACCTTATGCACCCCCAAGTGCGAGGGTTTCAATTCCATAATGGTGCGATTAGTAGGGGTCTCTGGAGGCGATAATGGCTATATCAAATTCGGTTTCAATTCCATAATGGTGCGATTAGTAGTTGACTGGGCTACTCTTCCTCTTTCGCAACTTTATAGTTTCAATTCCATAATGGTGCGATTAGTAGGCGTAAAATTACAAGAAAAAAATGACGTAAATAGAGGTCTTGTGTAGGAAAAAGCGAGGTGGAAGAGGTCAGAAAAGTTGTCAATCGCTAGTCCTATAAAAAGAGTGGAGATACGACAACTATTTAATTTCCCCATTTTTACTGGGTTGTCAGCTATAAGAGAATAAAGAACGAGGTTTCCTACTACTCTTAAATAATTCGACGACAACTTGAAGAGTTGCTACAAAACTTCGTTATAGAGTCTGTTAAGTCTCTTTTTCAAGAATACTTCTCTTCGTAATTTGTTCTGTTTTTGCTCAACGCAAGTTATTCAAAAAGTTTCTCTATAGTCTTTGAAGCCTTATATAATATTTCTCCCCAGAACCGATACCTTGCTCTTAATTAAATAAAGCCTGTGCGAAAGTCTCTATGTGTTGCTTCTTAAAGTATACGATTAGCTTTTGAAACCCTCTGTGCAAACAATCAAAACCCTCTGTCAGAACTCTCGAAAGGGTTAATACTTCGGAGATAAAGGTATAATAGTTTTTCAAACTAAATGACATCACTTTATAAGATATTGATATTGAGTCTGAAAGGAGTATGTACAACTGCTTAACCGAACTTTAATATCGAGAATGATGTAGAGAATATGGTATTATCTAATAGTCTCTTTTTGAAAAGTCTACACAAGGATCTCTATTGTGTAAATCCTTTTTTGTTAATTTTACAGCACACTAATATTAATAAGGAAATTACATGCTATGAAAAAGATGCTACTGGCGTGCAAGGTACATAGCCTATTGGCTTTGCCTTTACTTTTAACATTGTTAAACTCTATTGTTGCAGAGGCTCAGTCAGAGTACACCACCGAACAAAACAAGATGGTATTGACCCGAGAAGATGCAACATTAAATTGGTCTATCCGACTCAAAGCTAAGGAGGTAGACCAATCCTCAGTTTGGATTGACTGGAACAACAACGCTCTGTACGAAGAGGGGGAGGCGTACGATTTTAGTCAGTACAACAATAGTAGCCCCGTAACAAGTACTACCATAACTATCTATGGCAAGGTAACTACACTCTCGGCTTCGTTCAACTACCTTACGAAGTTGGATGTAACAGCCAATGATGCTTTGGAAGACTTGCAGGTGGGGAATAATAAACTTACCGCTCTCGACCTCTCGCACAATGACAAACTCTACAACTTGATTTGTCAGAACAATCGCATCGAACAGTTGGACTGCTCTGCCAATAAGAAGTTGCGCCGTCTCTCTTGTTACACTAATCATATCCAAGGAGAGAATATGTGGCGTTTGGTACGCTCTTTGGTAGACCGTACAGGGCAGGAGCGTGCAGGTAAAATACACATTATCAATAGTGTAATAGGAGCAGAGATGGAAAACATAGCCACGAAGAAGCAGGTGGCAACGTTGGTCGACAAGAATTGGACTGTTTTTGACTGGAAAGATGGAGAAGAAGAGGGAGAAAACCCCTATACGGGTACACCCGACCCCGATGATGATAACTATGTGGCAAAAGACCCTAAAGTGATACTTACCTCTTCAGAAACTACGGGCAAGTGGCTCATTAGTTTGAATGTAGAGGAAGAACATAGAAATACCTGTTGGATAGATTTGAATAATGATGGTGGTTATCAAAAGGGTGAGGAACTCAAGCAATTCGAAACATTGATGGAGATACCTCGAACCTCGAACACTCTTGCCCTGTATGGTAAGTATAGTGCCGTAAAGTGTGCTGAGAATAAGATTACTGCTATCGACTTTGGCTCTGATGCTTCCGCACTTAAAACGTTGATTGTAGAGAATAATGCTCTCACAGCTCTGGATTTGGGCGTTGCTCCTAACTTGGAGTATCTCAACTGCGATCGCAACCTTTTGACCTCATTAGACCTCGCCAACCATACGCACCTAAGAGAGCTAACTTGCTACCTTAACAAGTTGGAACAACTGTCGCTAACGGGTTGCTCTGCTCTTGTCAAAGTTACCTGCACCGACAATCAGCTAAAGGCGTTGCCCCTTGATGGCGTGGAGCTCCTTAGCGAACTCTACTGCTCGGGTAATAAGATAGAGACTTTGCAGTTGGAGCACTGTACGGCACTCCGCTCGCTCTACTGTAGCAATAATAAACTTTCTGCTTTGGGGCTTAAAGAGAATGAAAACTTGGAGATTCTATACTGCGCAGGCAATAGCTTTTCGGAGCTTGATCTCAAGGGATTCCCTCTGCTTAGTGTGGTAAATTGCGCTCAGAATAAAATTAACGCTTTGGACCTCTCTAAAAATCTAAAACTTACCAAACTATATGCGTACGAAAATAAGTTAGAGACGATTGACCTCTCTTCGTTGGGTCTATTGGCTTTTGTAGATGTCTCTGACAATGGTTTGAAGCGTTTGACGTTGCAAGAGAATGTCTCTTTGAATGACCTACACTGCTCTAAGAATCATCTTGAAGCATTGGACCTATTGCAAACGCCCGCTCTCTTGCGCCTTGTTTGTAACGACAATGCTATCAGGGCTTTGGATTTCTCTGTTACTTCTCACTTGGAGGGCTTTAGAGGAGAAAACAACAAGCTCTCTCAACTCGATTTCTCCGCTTGTCCTTCTCTTGCCAAAGTGTTTGTTCAGGGTAATGAGATACAGGGGCAGGCGATGACTTCTTTTATAACCTCTTTGCCTTTAAGAGAAAAGGAGAAGTCTGGTTTGCTTGTGGTGGTAGATTTGAAAGCGGAGCAAGAGAAAAATATTTGTACGAATAAGGACGTGCCTTTAGCCATTCAGAAGTATTGGGTGGTGAAAGATTATAATGGGGGCAATGCTGTTGATTATGCAGGTAAACCTGTGGGAGTGGAAGAGATAGCTACTCGTGGTGCCACTATTTATCCTAATCCTGCTCGCCATACATTCTTAGTGTCAGGTTTAGAGGCTGGAGAGCGAGTGCAACTCTTCTCATTAGCTGGCGTTTTGCTCGCAGAGACTTGTGCCGATGAGATGGGGGCTTGCCGTGTAGATGTGGCTACGCTTCCTGTGGGGACTTATGTAGTTCGCTGTGCTAACTCTTGCTATAAGTTGGTGATAGAGTAAGTGAATCTCATAGGCTTGCAGTCTACTCTCTTTGTGTAGACATTACCCTAAAAAGAAACCGTTGCCCCTCTTTCCCAATTAGGATATAGTAGTCCTCGGGAGTATAGGGTGCAACGGTGTTTTTTTATTGTGCAAAAGCTCTCTCTTTGAGAGCGATTTTTCTCAAATTGATAAGGGCATAGCGCATACGCCCCAGTGCTGTGTTGATGCTTACACCTGTATATTCAGCTATCTCTTTGAAGCTCATCTCTTGAGAGAAGCGGAGTATCAAAACTTCTCGTTGTTGTTTGGGTAGTTGGGCTACCCACTCTCGCACCTCTTGACGGGTGTTGTTAGCTATTAACAGCTCTTCGATGTTGGGCGAAGAACAGGGAATACGCTCGATAAAATCCTCTCGATATATATCATTGGAGAGTGAAATGGTTTTTTGAGCTTTAGCACGACGAAAGTAATCTATGATGGCATTGTGTGCTATGCGTAGTAGCCAAGAACGAAACTTTCCCTGCATCTGATAGCGTCCCTCTCGGATGGTATTGATTACCTTAATAAAAACCTCTTGGAATATATCGTTAGCATCGTCCCAATCTGCCACAGAGAGTCGAATATAAGAAAGTACTTCCGAATCGTAACGCTCTATTAAACAGTCAAATGCTTCATTACACCCACTCACAAACGAAGAAATTAATTCATCGTCCGTCTTTAACTTGAAATCAATCATATTGCTATTATCTTCAATCAAGTAGCAGTGTTTCGATAGGCAATTCTGTATTATAGTGTTACTAAAATTATCACTGCAAAGAAAAGTAAAAAAAGAGTTTCTTGCAAATAATTCTTTGGAGTGTCTCTTTTTCTCGTTCTTGTATTTCAGTCTCTTGCCCGATAGGTGCTGATTTTTTTCTTTCGATAGTTTTCCTAATAGGTAGCAAAAGTGTACCTTTGTGAAGAGTATGTATTTTTCGTCTTTGTACATAGAAAAGGCTTCTGGAAAGTGTCCCAAAAGCCTTTTGTGTTGGACGGAAAAGAGAACTCAATGAAACAAATAGGAAAGGAACTAAGTAAGTATAAGGATCATGGCAACTACAGATACGAAGTACATATTTGTAACGGGAGGGGTTGTCTCCTCTCTCGGAAAAGGAATCGTCGCAGCATCGCTTGCAAAATTGCTTCAAGCCCGAGGGTACAATGTAACGATTCAAAAATTTGATCCCTATATAAACATAGACCCTGGTACGCTCAACCCCTATGAGCATGGCGAGTGTTATGTGACCAATGATGGTCACGAGGCAGATTTAGACCTAGGGCACTATGAGCGTTTCCTTAATATCCCCACTTCGAGAGCCAATAACATTACTTCGGGTAGGATTTATCAGAATGTTATTCGTAAGGAGCGTAGAGGCGATTATTTAGGCAAAACTATTCAGGTAATACCTCATATTACAGATGAAATTAAGCGCAATGTAAAACTCTTGGGGCAAAAGGATAACTACGATTTTGTAATTACCGAAATTGGAGGTGTGGTAGGCGATATAGAGTCTCTCCCATTTTTAGAAGCAGTGCGTCAGCTCAAGTGGGAGTTGGGTAAGAATTGTCTCTGTGTACATCTAACTTATGTACCCTACATCAATGCAGCAGGAGAGTTCAAAACGAAGCCAACTCAGCACTCAGTAAAGCAGTTGCAAGAGGTAGGTATTCAGCCCGATATATTGGTGCTACGTACCGAAAAAACCTTGCAAGAAGACCTATTGTGTAAAGTCGCTCTCTTTTGCAACGTATCTCGTGATGCTGTTATACAGAGCATTGATATGCCTACGATATATGAGATACCTTTGCTTTTACAAGACCAAAAGATGGATGAGGCCGTTTTGCGTAAGGTCGGTATAGAGCCTGGTGAAAAACCAGAGTTGAAGGCTTGGCGAAACTTTTTGGCGAAACTTAAGAACGCCAAAGAGGGGCTTACCATTGCACTTGTTGGTAAATATGTAGAGTTACAAGATGCCTACAAGTCTATTGATGAGTCATTACTACAAGCCTCTATTTACAACGATAAAAAACTCAATTTAGTGAGCATACAAAGTGAGCATTTGACTCCCGAAAATGTGGAGGCTAAACTCCAAGGTTGTGACGGTGTGATTATTGCCCCAGGCTTTGGTCAGCGTGGGGTAGAGGGCAAGTTGATTGCTCTCCGATATACCCGTGAACACCAAATACCCACTTTGGTATCTGCTTGGGTATGCAGTGTATGGCTATTGAGTTTGCTCGCAATGTATTGGGCTATGCCGATGCTAACACGGCAGAGATTGCTCCCGAAAGTTTGCACCGAGTGATTGACTTGATGGATGAACAAAAGTCGGTAACCGAGCTTGGAGGCTCTATGAGGTTGGGGGCTTATGAGTGCAAGCTAAAGTCGGGTTCTAAAATAGCCGACGTATATGGAACACTCTCTATAAAAGAGCGTCATCGTCATCGTTATGAGTTCAATAGTCGCTACAGAACCGAGTTTGAAGAGCATGGTTTCTGTTGTGTAGGAGAGAATCCTGACACAGGACTTGTGGAGGCTTTGGAGTTAGAAGGGCATCCTTGGTATATTGGAGTGCAGTTTCACCCAGAATACAATAGTACAGTGGTAAACCCTAGCCCTCTCTTCATGGGCTTTGTGCGTGCCGTGATAGCCCACACTCAAAGGTAAGTTAGGCATCTTTGACTTTTAGACAACTTGAAATAATCGTTTTTCAGAGAAAGATATATGGATAGAAATACCATTATTGGGGTAATCCTTATAGCCTTGGTGCTCATAGGATTTTCGATAATTAATAAACCAAATCCTACAACGTCGCAACCCTCTGTTGCCACAGAACGTGTTGTAGAAGAGGCTACTTCTGAACATGTCCCATCTGTCAATGCTTCGGCAACTGCCGAAAGTGATCCTACGAGTATGTTCGCCTCTGTGCAGGATGCTAAGGAGGAGAAAGTATATCTTAAGAACTCTAAGGTGGAACTTGTCTTTTCCACACGAGGAGGGGCTTTGGAGCAAGCTCAACTTACTCAATATGAAGCCCAGGAAGAAAAACCTCTTGTTCTTTTTACCAAAGATGATGCTTTTTTCAATATCCCCTTACGTACCGTTTCGGGTAAGGTGGTGGATACCAAAGAGTTGAATTTTACCCCTGTACAACTCTCTGATACTACCTTGATAATGCGTCTTGCGGTAGATAGTTTGGCGCACCTTGATTTTCGTTATACATTGCACAAGGATGATTATCGCTTGGGTTTTGCCATTGAAGGAGAGAACTTGGAGCGTCTTTTTCCCAGTAATCTCCGTTTCTTAGATTTGGAGATGGGGCAAAAGTTACGTCGTCAAGAGAAGTCTTGGAAAAATGAAAATCAATATTCCGCTATTTACTATAAACTCTTGTCGGACGATGTAGACCATCTTAGCGATAAAAGTGAAGTTTTGGAAGATGTGAAAGAACGTCTTCACTGGATTGCTTTTAAGGATAAATATTTTGCCACAGTATGGATAGCCGATAGAGATAATGCTTTTGAGGCTACACAGATGAAGCAAAAAACTCTTACTCAAGATGGAGACTATACCAAAGAGTGTACTATAACCACTTCTGTACCTTTTAGTAATAGAGATGGAGTAACCGCTGGTTTTACCCTCTATATGGGACCATTGGAGCATTATGCGCTCAAAGCCTATGATGAGGGGGTCGCAAAAGAGGAGCGTATGAATTTGGAGCACCTTGTTTATGTAGGGGGTAGCGTGTTCCGTTGGATAAATGTAACGCTCATTATGCCTCTTGTCAATTTCTTGGCGAAGTATATCTCCAATTGGGGTATTATTATATTGCTTTTGACTTTGATCATTAAAACGATTCTTTTCCCTCTTACCTTTAAGAGCTATGTGTCTCAAGCCAAGATGCGGGTTCTCAAACCCCAAGTACAGGCTATCAATGAGAAGTATGCGGGCAATGACCAACAAATGATGATGAAGCGTAGTCAAGAGACTATGTCGTTATATAGAGCCGCAGGAGCGAGTCCTATGAGTGGCTGTCTTCCTATGTTGCTTCAAATGCCATTTTTGATATCATTGTATATGTTTTTCCCTACAGCCATTGCATTGAGAGGTGAATCATTCCTATGGGCAGAGGATCTCTCTACCTACGATGCTGTATTGACGTGGTCTTTCGATATACCTATTCTTAGTGGACTTATGGGCAACCATTTGAGCTTGTTTTGTCTACTTTGGGCTGTGACCAATATTCTGTACTCGCAATATACTATGGGGCAGAATGCGGTGGGCGATAACCAGCAAATGAAGATGATGAAGTGGATGCCTTATATTATGTCCATTATGTTTTTCTTCATGTTCAATAGCAACTCTTCGGGTCTTTGTTACTATTACTTCGTCTCTACTCTGATTACTATTATTCAGTTTGTAGCCAGTCGCCTCATGATTAACGAAGATAAGGTACTTGCCAAGTTGGAAGAAAACAAAAAGAAACCTCGTAAAAAATCAGGTTTTATGGCTCGTTTAGAGGAGGCGCAACGCCTACAGCAGCAACAGATGCGTGCTCAACAAAAGAAAAAGTAACCCTTAAACCAAAAAATCCTATATGGAACCTCTCAAACATGAATGTGGGTTTGCCCTCGTACGCTTACTAAAGCCTTTATCCTACTACCAAGAGAAGTATGGTACATGGATGTATGGTCTCAATAAGTTGTATCTCCTCATGGAGAAGCAACACAATAGAGGGCAGGAAGGGGCAGGCTTGGCTTCAGTCAAGTTACAAACGATGCCTGGAGAAGAATATTTATTCCGACAAAGGGCAGAAGGTGCTAATGCCATACAAGAGATTTTTGGAAAGGTTTATCATACGATAGGGGAATTTTCTCAAGAGGAGCAGAGTGATGTTTCTTTTGCAGAGAAGCATATCCCTTTTGCTGGGGAATGCTATATGGGACACTTGCGCTACTCGACCACAGGACGTAGTGGATTAACTTTTGTACATCCTATGGTGCGCCGCAATAACTGGCGCGCCAAGACATTAGCTACTTGTGGCAATTTTAATCTTACCAATGTAGAAGCTGTTTTTAAGGCGATTACAACTAAAGGGCAACACCCTCGTCTAACGAGTGATACACATATTTTGTTAGAACAAGTGGGGCATGCTTTAGACCGAGAGGTGGAGCGAGTATATCGCATCGGTCATGTGGAACATGGACTCGACGGAATGGATATTACCCATTTTATTGAGAAACATATTGATATGTCTAATGTCTTGAAAAAGACAGCTCCTCTATGGGATGGAGGTTTTGTGATGTCTGGACTTAGTGGTAGTGGAGAGATGTATGTTTTGCGAGATGCTCATGGTATTCGTCCAGCTTTCTACTACATTGATGACGAAGTTATTGTGGTTGCCTCCGAGCGTCCAGTTATCCAAACGGTTATGAATTTGACCTATGACAAGGTAGAGGAGCTACAGCCAGGGCAAGCACTTCTCATCAATCAAAAAGGGGAGCATCGTTTGGAGCAAATACTTCTTCCCGCTGATTTTAAGGCTTGCTCTTTTGAAAGGATATATTTCTCTCGAGGGAGTGATTATGACATCTATAGAGAGCGCAAGGCATTGGGACATTGTCTCACTGAACAAATCCTCAAAGCAATAGATTATGATGTAGACAATACGGTCTTCTCTTTTGTACCCAACACAGCAGAAGTCGCCTATTATGGTATGATAGAGGGGCTGAATGACTATCTGAATGAGGAGAAGACAAAAGCCCTTCTCCAAACCGATACCCTCGATGAGGAAAAGGTACGTAGTATTGTGGAGCGTCGCATCCGTACAGAGAAGGTTGCTATTAAGGATATTAAGCTGAGAACTTTTATCACAGAGGGCAACACTCGTAACGACTTGGCTGCTCACGTTTATGACGTTACTTATGGAAGTATTCGTAGAGGAGAGGATAATTTGGTTATCATCGATGATAGTATCGTTCGAGGTACTACTATTAAGCAGAGCATTCTTAAGATATTGGATCGTATCGGTCCAAGACTTATTGTTATTGTTTCGAGTTCTCCGCAAATACGCTATCCTGATTGCTATGGTATCGATATGAGTAAGATGAAAGAGTTCATCGCTTTCCGTGCTGCTATTGCGTTACATAGGGAGCGAGGCTCGGAGCATATCATCGAGGAGCAATATCGTAAGGCACTTTCTTTGCGAGGTACTTCTAAGAATGACTTCGTACCTAACGTGGTTAAGGAGGTTTATAAACCTTTCTCAGCAGAGGAGATTTCTGCAAAAATAGTGGAGTTAGTTAAGCCTGATGATGTAAAAGCTGATGTCAAGGTGGTTTTTCAGAGCATTGAGAAGCTACATGAGGCTATTCCTAATCATCCAGGAGATTGGTACTTTACGGGCAATTATCCTACCCCAGGAGGTACCCACCTCGTTAATGAGGCCTTTATAGACTATGTAGAACAAGATTGGCACAAAGAATAAATATGAAAAAAGCTATCCTTAAGCTCGAAGACGGAACTCTTTACGAAGGGTATTCATTTGGAGCTGAGAAGAATATTATTGGAGAGGTAGTCTTCAATACGGCAATGAATGGCTATCCAGAGAGTCTTTCCGATCCCAGTTACAAAGGACAAATTATGGTAGCAACCTATCCTATGATAGGGAACTATGGCATTCCCTCTTCGGATGTAAATCCAGAGGGAATTTCTTTACATTGGGAGAGCGAAAAGATGCATATGCAAGGCATCGTAGTAGCAGATTATGCACGGGAGTATAGCCATTGGAATGCTGTAGAGTCTTTGGCTTCTGCTCTTCGCCGTGAGGGAGTGGTTGGTATTGGAGGTATTGACACCAGAGCTTTGACCAAACATTTGCGCGAAAAGGGAGCTATGAAAGGCACTATAACCATAGAGGGGGTGCTTGAAGAGGCTATTGATGAGCATTTTGAAGAGCGCAATCTTGTTGCAGAGACCTCTTGCAAAGAGGTGGTGTATTATGGTAGTGGAGAGAAGAAAGTAGTACTTCTCGACTGCGGAGTAAAGCACAATATTATCCGTCGTTTACTTTGCCCTGAGATTACTGTAATAAGAGTTCCTTGGGATTATGACTTTAATACCATTGACTTTGATGGACTCTTTATTTCTAATGGTCCAGGAGACCCTAATATGTGTGAGGTAGCTGTCGAGCATATCCGCACTGCCTTTACCAAGGGTAAACCTATCTATGGTATCTGTATGGGGCATCAGTTGCTCTCTTTAGCGGCAGGAGCTAAGATATTCAAACTGAAGTATGGGCACAGAAGTTACAATCAGCCTGTACGTATGGCTGATACCCATCGCTGTTTTATAACCAGTCAGAACCATAGTTTTGCTGTAGATACCTCTTCGCTCTCCAAGGGTTGGAAGGAGTGGTTCTTTAATCTTAATGATGGTACGAATGAGGGTATTTGTCACGAAAGTATGCCTTACCGTTCTGTGCAGTTTCATCCCGAAGCGTGTGGAGGTCCTCACGATACGTTTTTTATATTCGATGATTTCATTCAATCAGTTCTCAATCAATAACAACTATGATAGATCGTAAAGAGATGAAAAAAGTCCTTGTTTTAGGATCAGGGGCATTGAAGATTGGTGAAGCGGGTGAGTTCGACTACTCAGGCTCTCAGGCTTTGAAAGCCATTCGAGAAGAGGGTATTCGTACTATTCTTATAAATCCAAATATTGCTACAGTACAGACATCTCACGAAGTGGCAGATGAGGTCTATTTTTTGCCTGTTACCCCTTTCTTTGTTGAGAAAGTTATTGCCAAGGAACGCCCTGATGGTATTTTGCTCGCTTTTGGTGGGCAAACAGCTTTGAACTGTGGGGTGGCACTTTATCGTAGTGGCATTTTGGAACGCTATAATGTAGCGGTATTGGGGACCCCTGTAGAGACTATCATAGCGACTGAAGACAGAGAGCTTTTCGTAGATAAACTTAACGAAATCAATGTAAAGACCATCGCCAGCGAGGCGGTAGAGAGTATTGAGGCAGCTCGTCTGGCTGCAGCTCGTTTGGGCTATCCGGTTATTATTCGTGCTGCCTATGCGCTTGGAGGTTTGGGTAGTGGTTTCTGCGACAATGAGGCGGAGCTGAATGCACTTTGTGAAAAGGCTTTTTCTTTTTCTCCCCAAGTATTGGTTGAGAAGAGCCTTAGAGGATGGAAAGAAATAGAGTACGAAGTAGTACGAGATGCCTATGACAACTGTATTACTGTATGTAATATGGAGAACTTTGATCCCTTGGGCATTCACACAGGAGAGAGTATTGTGGTTGCTCCCTCGCAAACTTTGACCAATGGAGAGTATCACAAGTTGCGCGAGTTAGCGATACGTATTATCCGTCACTTGGGTATTGTTGGGGAGTGTAACGTGCAGTATGCACTTGACCCTGTAAGCGAAGATTATCGAGTGATTGAGGTCAATGCCCGTCTGTCGCGTTCGTCTGCTTTGGCTTCAAAGGCAACTGGTTATCCTTTGGCTTTCGTTGCGGCAAAACTCGGTTTGGGGTATGGCTTATTTGAGATAAAGAATGCTGTAACACGCAATACACCTGCCTTCTTTGAACCATCGTTGGACTACTGTGTTTGTAAGATACCTCGCTGGGATTTAGGTAAGTTCCAAGGAGTATCTCGTCAGTTGGGCAGTAGTATGAAGTCCGTTGGAGAAGTTATGGCCATCGGACGTACTTTTGAAGAAGCCATACAGAAAGGATTGCGTATGATAGGACAGGGTATGCATGGTTTCTGTGAGAATAAAGACCTTGTCATAAAGAACTTAGATCAAGCTCTTCGAGAGCCTACCGACACACGTATATTCGTTATAAGTAAGGCCTTCCGTCAGGGGTATTCGGTAGAGGAGATTCATGATCTTACACGTATTGATAAATGGTTTCTCCATCGCTTGAGAAATATCTTGGATACAGCCGAGCTTTTGGAGCAACACAATAGTGCCGATACCTTGTCGGCAGACCTTATCCGTCGTGCTAAGCAACAGGGTTTCTCAGATTTCCAAATAGCTCGAGCCGTATTCAAATATACCCGTGAAGATTTGGAAGAGGCTTCTTTGGAAATCCGCAAGATGCGTCAAGAGATGGGCATATTGCCAGTTGTTAAACAGATAGATACCTTAGCGGCAGAGTATCCAGCTCAAACGAACTATCTCTATCTGACCTACAACGGAGTAGAGCATGACATAGCCTATACCAACGAGAAACCTGCCGTGGTTGTATTAGGTTCAGGAGCTTACCGCATTGGTAGCTCGGTAGAGTTTGACTGGTGTGGAGTAAATGCACTCAATACGATTCGTAGGGAGGGGTATCACTCTGTGATGATTAACTATAACCCCGAAACGGTGAGTACCGACTATGATGAGAGTGACCGTCTCTATTTTGATGAATTGACCTTTGAGAGGGTTATGGACATCCTTGAGTTGGAAACTCCAAAGGGAGTGATACTCTCTACGGGAGGTCAGATACCTAATAATTTAGCAGTGCGCTTAGATCAGCAGAATGTCAATATATTGGGTACAACGGCTAAGAGTATTGATAACGCCGAGGACCGTCATAAGTTTTCTGCAATGCTCGACCATTTGGGCATTGACCAGCCTGCTTGGCGAGAGCTTAGCTCTCTTGAAGATATTAACCAATTTGTCTCTGAAGTGGGTTTCCCCGTTTTGGTACGTCCCAGTTATGTACTCTCGGGAGCGGCTATGAATGTTTGTTCCAACCATAGTGAATTGGAGCGTTTCTTGCAGTTGGCAGCCAATGTGTCTCAAAAGCACCCTGTGGTAGTGAGTCAGTTCATAGAGCATGCCAAAGAGGTAGAGATGGATGCTGTGGCACGAAATGGAGAAATTATTGCCTATGCTATTAGTGAACATATAGAGTTTGCTGGGGTACACTCGGGCGATGCCACAATACAGTTCCCTGCTCAGAAGTTGTATGTAGAGACAGTTCGTCGTATCAAACGTATTAGCCGTCAGATTGCCGAGGCACTAAATATATCAGGTCCCTTTAATATCCAGTTTTTGGCAAAAGACAATGATATTAAGGTAATTGAGTGTAACCTTAGAGCATCTCGTAGCTTCCCCTTTGTGAGCAAAGTCTTGAAGATTAACTTTATTGACTTGGCAACAAGGATTATGTTGGGTCTTCCCGTTGAGAAGCCTGAGAAGAATGCTTTTGATTTGGACTACGTGGGAATTAAAGCCTCTCAATTCTCCTTTACTCGTTTGCAAAAGGCAGACCCCGTTTTGGGAGTGGATATGACCTCTACGGGCGAGGTGGGCTGTATAGCCGATGATACGGACGAAGCCATTTTGAAGTCTATGCTATCGGTAGGGCATCGCATCCCGAAGAAGAATGTGTTGCTCTCTACGGGGGGATACAAGCAGAAGGTCGATATGATGGATTCTTGTCGTCTATTAACTCAAAAGGGGTACACTATTTACGCCACGGAGGGTACGCATAAGTTCTTACAAGATAATGGCATTCCCTCTATCCGGGTGTATTGGCCCGATGAGGAAGGCAAGCCTCAAGCCGTGAGTTTGCTCCAAGACCATACGATAGACTTGGTGGTGAATATTAACAAAAACCTCTCTCAAGGGGAACTGACCAATGGATATAAACTGCGCCGTTCTGCCATTGATTTGAATATCCCATTGATTACCAATGCTCGTTTGGCATCGGCTTTCATAATTGCTTTCTGCCGACTCTCTGCCGATGACATTCAAATTAAACCTTGGAGTGAGTACAAGTAACACCGTTATTCCCCTTCTCTCGAAAGAGCGATAACGAGGAGGAATGATACTAACCAGAGCACTTTCCACCCTTGAAAAGGTGAGAGAGTGCTTTTTTTATACCTTCTTGCTCAGCTTAGGCTAATACCCCCTGCTAAAGGACGTATGATGAAAAAAGATCATTGCGCCGATATGAGTAGAAAGAGCTATCGATATGTGTAGAAGTTGTAGTGGAGATATGTGGCTTTTTTTTGTGCGTGTCGAACTCTGGATAACGATGTAGTGATGTTAAAATCGTTCAAGAAAACCGTTCGTTGCGAAATCGTTCTTCTACTATTTCCCATTTGCTCAAAAGGTTATTTCCTGTGGTGTAGTGTTTGTATTGGGGGAGAGAATACTTTCTCTTGTAGTAGAGTTTGCTACTTCTATCATGCTGTGCAATGAGCGAGCGGAGGTACGAAGTGAGGGTAAAAAACTTTATCTTTGTTAGCATTAAAAGCGTTATAACATGATCATTTGTCTATGTGGAACTCTCAAAAGTATCGTTTAACCACCTCCATTCAGTCGTTGCTAATCTTTATTATTATGGGGATTATCATCGTAATCTTTGCTCCTAAGGAGCATAAGTTTATGTATACGTTTGAGAAAGGGCAGGTCTGGAAGCACGAACTTCTTGTCGCTCCTTACGATATTACTCTACTTAAGCCAAAAGAGGTGCTTGAGCAAGAGAGAGACAGCATTGCCAAGGAGGTCCTTCCCTACTACATGGTAGATAGAGAGGTAGATAGAGAGGCGTTGAGCCGATGGGAACACGACTTCGAGACCCTTTATAAGGAAACTTATTCTCAAGATTATTATCGTTATGTAAAGCATAAATTGGAAGACTTTTACTCAAGAGGATTGGTAACACAGGATGATTTGGAAGATATTCACGCCCTGCAATTACTTGAGGTAAATCTAATTAATGCCGAAAAGGAGAGTGCCAAATACTCGAGTACTTTTTTTCTCTCTCTCAAGGAGGCCTATCAAGAGATTTTGGGTGCTGCGCCCGACTATTTAGACCGTCGGAATATAGAGCTTTTCAACATAGATAATTATTTAAGAGCTAATACAAGACCTGATAAGATTACATACGATAAGGTAGTCCGAGAAGAGCAACAGAAGATCTCTAACTCGACGGGTGTTTTAGTGGCAGGACGTCGCATTATCAATAAGGGAGATGTGATCGACGACTATACTTACAATGTACTGAAATCCTATAAAAAAATGTTTGAAGAGAAGTCGGGCTCAGACCGCACTTTCTTTGGTCGGGTCATAGGTCTTTTCGTGATAGTAATGATCCTTTTGGGGGCTTTGTGGGCTTATTTCTTTCTCTTCCGTAACTTCTTCTTCCATAATGTCAAGAATGCGATATTTATCTCAGGTGGCATCTTAATCTTTGTGCTGATCACAGAGATTGCGGTTTCTCTATGGCACTTTGATGTCTATATTATACCCTACATTATCTTACCACTATTGGTGCGTATTTTCTTTGACTCTCGTTCGGCTTTCTTTGTACATACAGTTACTATTCTCATAGCTATGCTCTTTGTGGCACAGCCTTTGGACTTTGTCCTCTTACAATTAGCGGCAGGTATGGTTACCATATTTAGTTTGAAGAACTTGACATCTCGTTCGCAACTCATACGAACTACTTTTTTAGTTTTTCTTACCTATGTTATGCTCTCGTTGAGTGTGTCATTTTTGCAGAGCGGAGTTATTGATCAGGTACAACTCAAACGGATATTGAGCTTCGGAATCAATATGATTTTCTTGATGTTTACCTATGTACTTGTGTATCTTATGGAGAAGATATTTGGCTATATCAGTAATATTAGTTTGGTCGAGCTAAGCGATATAAATCGTCCTCTATTACGCCAACTCTCGGAGTATGCACCTGGTACTTTTCAGCACTCGATGCAAGTGTCGATATTGGCTACCGAAGCGGCTCAGAGCATAGATGCCGATGTGCAACTCACCCGTACAGGAGCTTTGTATCATGATATTGGTAAGATGCTTAATGCTGCTTTCTTTACCGAAAACAATCAAGGAGGTCGTAATCCGCACGACGACTTGGACTACAAAGAGAGTGCGGCTATTATTATCAAGCACGTTACCGAGGGCATTGCCTTGGCTCAAAAGCACAAATTGCCTCCTCAAGTAATTGACTTTATCCGCACCCACCATGGGAGAGGACGTACCAAATATTTTTACACGATGTATTGTAATGAGCATTCGGGCGAGGTGGTAGACCCTACCCCTTTTACTTATCCTGGTCCTAATCCTTTTAGTCGAGAGACAGGTATTCTTATGTTGGCAGATGCCGTTGAGGCGAGCAGTCGTAGCTTGAAGGAGTATACAGAGACTTCTATTAAAGAGTTAGTAGAGCGGATTGTGGACTCTATTGTTGCCGACCGCTTGTTGGACAATACACCTCTTACATTTAGGAATATAAAGACCATAAAGGAGGTGTTTGTCAAAAAATTACTCACGATGAATCACTCCCGAATAGCCTATCCACGAGCTAAGAAGGAGGAAGAAGAGAGTGTCAAAGAGCAGGCATAGTAGTACACGTAATATTTAGTTAATAGTATGGATCGCAATATACCTATTTTCATAGTGGGCTATATGGGAGCGGGTAAAAGTACGCTTGGGCGGAAATTGGCGCAACTCTTACAGCGTGATTTTATTGATACGGATATCTTTATTGAAAATAGGTTTAGAAAGTCTGTGTCGGATATTTTTGCTCAAGAGGGTGAGGCCATTTTTCGTTCTCGAGAGAAGTGTGTCATTGAAGAACTCTCCTCTTTCCCTAATGCGGTTATCGCCACGGGTGGAGGGCTTCCCTGTTTTTATGAAAATATGGAGCTGATGAAGAGTTCGGGTATTACTATCTACCTAAAACTTTCGGCTCCTGTATTGGCAGAGCGTATAGAACTGTGCAAACGAACTCGTCCCACGGTGCGACATCTCTCGGGAGAGGATTTGTTGCAACATATCTGTAAGGCTCTCGAAGAACGCTCTTCTTACTACGAAAAAGCCTCATTTATAATCTCTTGCGATGCTGTGAAAACAGACAAAGATGAAACTCATTTAGCAGAAGATATTGCTTCTCGTCTCTTGGCTTTGTAGTTACCCTAATTTTCTTTAATAGACCATGTGATGGTCTTTTTATTTATCCTCTCTTGGCGATTCGTTTGATGGAGTCGAAAAGAGAGTTTTTTGTTATCCCTTGAGAGGTTAGAGCCAAGCCTCAAAAGGTATATAGGTTTCTGTAAAAAGGTATGTACCTTTTTGGGAAAAGGTTTATTGCTTTTTGCTCAAAGGGTTAATAGTAGATTCTGAGATATTCCCGACACAATAAGTAGAAGCCTGTAGTCTTTCCAATGTCCCTTTCACTATTGTATCTATACAACACTTGCCAATTATCAGTTCTCTTTTCTTTATGAAAAGTATCTCGTTGCTCGTAACGAAAGATAATTTATTTCGAAGTCTTGATATGTGCTTTTATCTTCTTCATTGCCCAGTCGTAATGACTTGCAGTTGCAGAAACACAGTAGGAACCCAAAGTCGAAGTTCCCGTCCAATCGAAAGCTCCCTTAGCAAAAAGTTCATCGTTTGAGAATGTTTCAATTATGCTTGTTACATCTTGATGACTTTCTTTTAACATTTTCTTTGCCTCTGCGAGCGGAGTATTTTGATGTTTTTTCCAAAAACCGACATTCATGTCTGGGTAAGTTTTCCAATTGTATGGTTCTGGCAGAAAAGGCTTGCGCTCGCTTCTTTGATTAGATTTTATCCAATTCAATAATAACTGATGCCATTCGTATAAATGAACAAGAACATCGCGCAGATTTTTATCCCGGCTCCAATGTGCCTCCTTTCCCATTGTTGTCATTTGTTCTGCAAATGTTGCGTCTTGTAGCCCCTCATCCATTCCGTCGATGAGTTTCCATAATTTCTCGAATTGTCCGTTGGCAGATGCCATCAAATCCGTTTTAGTCGTTGCTCGTGCCATAGTTTACTCTTGTGATTGTTGTTTGTTTGACGATAACACAAATCTACTGAACTTTTTGCACAAGTGTATTGCCAGCCTCGCACAAGTGTATTACTGATTGGAAAAAAATGTTTACCAATTTGTAGAAAGATTGCAAGTAAAATCTCACTTGTTTGACTACCCCTTTCGGAGTAGTTGCAAAATGACGATAAAGTATTCCTTGCGAAAGCTTTATCTCCAATAGTTTTTTCTTCAATCTATTAATTCGGAAAACCGATCGAGGATTTTCTCCACAATTTGAGAGTAGGTGATAACTCCCATTTCTTCATAGTGTTGTGAATGGGGTTGAATTGTAAAATTTGCCTGTCAGAATACCTATTTAATACTCTTTCTCATGAAAACTTTGTCTCAGGTTTATTTTTTGTAAACCTCATGGCTGTAAGGTAAGAGTTTTGTATTTTTGTGGAGAGATAATGGACGATTTACAAAAAGAACAACACGAGACCACGCCATCTGTCGAGGCTACAACGGAAGAGGTAACTTCTTTGCCCCCAAGTGGTAAGGAAGAACCTCCTGTTCGGAGTCGTGTAGGAATTAAAATACGTCGGTGGGTATTGGGGCTTTTATTAGCTCCGACACTCCTCCTTGTAGTACTCATTACCCTTTTTTATATACCTCCTATCCAGCGCTTTATAGTTGGTTTTGTAGAGGAGAAAGTGGAAGATGCCACAGGAATGGATTTGGAAATAGGTGCTTTGCGTCTAAAGTTCCCCTTGAAACTCTCTCTCCAAGCCGTACAGGTGGTAACCCCTATTGGCGATACACTTCTTCGTTTAGGTCATTTAGAGACTTCTATCCCCTTGATGCCTCTCTTTAATGGGCAGATAGAGAGTAGGCGTTTGGCGGTGAAAGACGTGAATGTCTTTTTCCCAGATTCGGCTCGTACTACCATAATGCAGGTTTCGGCACGAAATATAGAGGTCGGACCTCTTTCGGTTAATTTACGTAAGGAGAGTGTCGATGTAGGAGCTGTGCTGTTTGAAGAGGGCGCTTTCTCTCTTTTTAGCGTTGATACTGTACCCAATCCAGACCCGAAACCTGTTCTATGGAAGATAGCGGTCAATAGGGTAGACCTTGTAAAATCTCGCCTTGATGTAGAGATGCCGTTTAATAAGCTCTTCGTCAATGCGATGATTGATAAAGGGGAGGTGGACGAGCTTTCATACGATGTGGGAGAGCTTCGCTTGGAGAGTAGGCAGGTGTATCTTAAAGCCTCGAAGGCGAGTTATGCCCAAGATACGATTTATCCGACAGTGCCATTTGTCGATTATACCCATCTCTATGCCGAAGATTTAGAACTCAAAGGGAGCAAACTGGTGCAGCAAAATGTTTTACTGCGCGCCGATATAGAACATGCTCGTTTTAGAGAGCGTTCGGGAGCGAGTGTAACCGATTTCAAGGGGTCGTTCTTTATGGAAGATGGCTTAATCGAGTTAGAAGATTTTGCTTTGCTTTCTCCTCACACACAGGCTTCAGGCTCTTTCCGTCTTCCGCTAACTATTTTTACCGAGCAGGATACAACGGCTGTCGTAGAAGCCCAGGTCAAAGGTCGCTTGGGCTACGAAGATATTTTCTACTTTGCAATGTTCGACCTACGTCAGTATGTCGGTGCGAAATCTCCTATTTTAGAAACTCCGATAGAATTTGCTGTGGAAGCAGAGGGTACTGTAAAACGACTCAATATAGAGACTCTTTCGGTTGCTTTGCCTCAGATTGTAGAGTTTGCTATGGAGGGGTATGTAGGCGATTTCTTTTCGCCTCAAAATCTTTTTGCAGATCTGACTCTTGGCGTGAAGTCCAAACAGAAAGCCTACCTTCTATACCCTCTAATGGGAGAAGGTGTAAAAGGGCGTTTGGCACTGCCAGAAGCACTTGATTTTGAGGGTAGGGTAGGCATTGCCAAGGGAGAATACCTGCTGAAAAGTAACCTAAAAACACGTAAAGATGGCAAACTCTCTTTCGATGCTTTTTACTCTCTGTATCGAGAGGCTTACGATGTTTCGCTTAATGCTTCAGATTTCAACATAAAATCCTTTTTGCCCCAAGACTCGATAGGGCGTGTGGGGATGGCGCTCAAAATGCAGGGAGCTGGGTTTGATGTGATGAATGCTAAAACGTCAGCATGGGTAGACTGCGATATACACAAACTGGACTATAAGGGTAGGGAATTAACCGATGTAGCTCTTGACTTGTCGCTAAAATCTGGAGTTTTAACAGCCAAGGTAGATAGTCATAATCCTGGGGCTTCTGTAATGATGAACCTTGATGCCCTCCTGGAAGATGCTCTTCTAAAAGGAAATTTAGATATACACTTAGATACCTTGTCGATGCATCGTCTCGGATTAACAGCCGACACACTTGATTTAGGAGGTCATTTTTGTGGAGACTTCTCGACGGATTTAAAAACTCGACATTCGCTCCTTTTGGAGGTTAATGACCTCTTTCTCAAGATGCCCGATCATCAGTATGCTTATGATTCGTTGGCTTTCCGTACTCGTACTACCCCCGATACGGTTATGGCAACGCTTTCGGCAGGCGACTTATTCTTCGATGCTTATATTGGTGCAGGGCTTGATTCGCTTTCTGCCATTGCTGCGCGTATATCGGGTATAGCCCCCGACTTGCAGATAGATTCGTTGCTACCCCGTACGGTAGCCACTATACTTGATGATTTGCCCCCTGTCGGAGTAGATATCTATTTCCAGAAAGATAATCCTTTGCAAGAGATATTGTCTTCGTACAAAATGTCTATTGACAAGGGGGAAATACTTCTTATGAATAGTGAAGAACAAGGTGTCGATTTGGAAGCGAATATCTATAATTTCAGACAAGATACCCTAAAGATAGACCACATATATACCAGTATAAGTACTGAGAGAGGGGTAGAACGAACCTCTCTATCGGAGTCGGTGTACGATGCTCTGCAAGGTTTCACTTGGCCCAATACACAGCCTATACGTATGGTGGTAAGTTCTGGAGAGGATCGATTGCTCGACAAATATCTTCGTCTTGATATTCGTGCCGATAAGAAAAAGTATAGAAATCAGGAACCCTTCCAGTTTTATCTTAGAGCACTAAGCGACTTCCGTACTATTGATATGAATACGCATCTGACCCAAAAGGGAGAGCAAACCTACTCTTTGGGGGCTATTCTATTCAAGAATGCTATGGGGTATGGTCTTACCTTTAAGGATGCGCCTATTGTATTGGCTGGGTATCAACTTACTCCTAATCCTCAAAATGCAATTTTCTTTAATCCTGACTTGATGGAGGTATTTGCCAACCTCTCATTGACCAGTTTGCAGAATGCGGAACTCTCTCTACGCTCTCTCTATGATGAGAGTGCACGAAATGCGCGCAGATTGAATCTTAACCTAAAGCGTCTGCAACTTGCCGACATAGCTCACATTATTGGAATGAGCACGATAGAGGGGTATATGTTTTCCGATTTGAGCTTGGAGATAGACCCTGTGTATGCTCTTCCTCGTGTGGTGGGAGATATTTCGATTAACGACTTGGCTTACGAAGCCAATCGAGTGGGTAATATCAGTGTGGCGATGTTCTACGAGCCAAGGGATAATAGCAGACACTTTGTTGATAGCTATGTTTCTGTAGATGGTAATCTGGCTTTGGTGGCAACAGGACAGTACCATTCTGAAAATAAGGAAATGCCTTTGGATCTTAAGGCACAGATTGAAAACTTCCCTCTCTCTCTTGTTAATCCTTTCTTGGGTGCCGATATGGCCTCTCTGCAAGGCGAGATAAAGGGTAGTCTCACGGCGCGTGGACCTTTTGATAACCTCTTGGTCAATGGAGAGATTATACCAGAAGATGCTACTTTCTATCTACCTATGGTTGGTAATACTTTTGCCATTACTACGCCTCCTATTCGCTTTTCGGACAGCAAGCTACTATTTAATAGCTTACAGTTGAGAAATGCCGAGGCGGAGCAACCCTTCGTAGTAGATGGTTACTTAGCGCTTTTAGGTCCCCAAGCATTGACAACAGATTTGAGCATACGAGGGCAAGATGTACAGCTTATCAATAGTAAGTATAAGAGGGGGCAGTTGGTATATGGTAAGTTGCTTACCTCGGTAGACCTCGCTGTACGTGGCAATGTGATGAAACCTCGAGTACGTGGAGGAGTAGATATTTTAGGCGGTACCAATCTTACCTATGTATATACACAGTCTATGGTCGAAGCTACCGACAATCTTTCGAAGGTAGTTTCCTTCACAGATTTTTCGGATACCACAGATATGAAGGAGAAACAACGACCTCAAATATTGCTCGGAGGTATGGATTTGATCCTCGATATAAATGTAGCTCCTTCGGTACGTTTGGGAGTCGACTTATCTCCCAACCATCAAGACTATGTTACCGTAGTGGGAGGGGGCGACTTGCACTTTGTATATCCTCCTTTCGGAGAGATGAGTTTGACAGGACGCTATAACCTACAAGGCGGTGGAGAGGTGCGCTATAACTTCCCCGTAGTGGGTCGTAAAGATTTTGTCATAGACCGCAATAGCTATATTCTTTGGAGTGGTAACGTAATGAACCCCTATATAGACTTTGTTGCCAAGCAGAGGGTAAGAGCTGATGTTACCGAGGGGGGAACTACTCGTAAGGTGAACTTTGATGTGGAGATTGTGGCTAAGGAAACTGTAGATAAGATAGATTTAGGCTTTGACCTTGCTGCACCAGAAGACCTTTCGCTACAAGGTAAGTTAGCCACTATGAGCAAAGAAGAACGTGGCAAGCAGGCACTCGGACTTATGCTAACAGGTACTTTCTTAGCTTCCGATGCTACTCCTACTAATATGCAAAAGATGCTTAGTGGATTGGCAGTGAGTGAGTTGAATAGCCTTACAGGTAAGTTGCTTCAGGGTACGGATTTGGATGTTGGTATGGAGTTGCATGATGCTGCTGAGTCTGGTAGAGCTTATACTGACTATACCTACAATTTTAGTCGACGCTTCTACAATGATCGCTTACGCTTCTCTATTGGAGGACGGGTAGGAACGGGTAATCTTCCTACTAATTATGAGCAGACCTTTATTGATAATCTCTCTCTGGAATACCAGATAGACCGAGCTGGACGGCAATATGTCCGCCTCTTCCACAAGCGAAATAATGACCATTTATTAGAGGGTCTTGTTACGGAAACAGGCGTCGGATATGTTCTTCGTCGCAAACTGAATAACTTCTTGGAGCTTTTCAAGAAAGAGGCTGAGAAGAAGAGAAAGCCTTTGACACCTTCTTCTTCATTACAAACTCCATTACCACTACCCAAAGAACCTGTTGATAAAGATGAGCAATAATCGTTCGCATCTCTCTTCACGACTCTTATTAACTCTATTAGGGATGATTTTCCTTCTTGGAGGATGTTCGACTACTGCCAATCTTCCACAGGGGGAACACCTTTACATAGGTAGGGGAAAAACAAAAATAATCTCCGAAGAAGAGTCCAAGGAGATGAAGAAAGCTATTACTATGGCGGAGGAGTATATAAATGTCCCTCCCAATGGAGCTCTCTTTGGTAGCCCGAGGTTTCGACTCCCTGTACAACCTGGGCTTTGGGTGTATAATTCGTTTGCTCAAGACTCCTCTTGGTTGGGAAAGAAAGTGTACAGTATGTTTGCTTCTGAACCTGTTCTGTTGAGCAGTGTAAATCCCTCCTTACGTGCTCAGTTGGCTCAGAATACTCTTAAAGAACATGGCTATTTCCAAGCCATAGTTACCGATAGCGTTGCTTTTTTAGAGAAAGATTCTTTGCAGGCCAAAGCCTTTTATTCAATGACTTTAGGCGTGCCGTATCATTACGATTCTATTTCTTATCTCCCCAAATGGTCTCTTCCCGAAGGTCGGTATTACGATCATGCCAAAGTTTCAGCTATAAAAGAGGGAGACCAGTTTAATTTATTAGCTATACAGACCGACCGCCAGCAGATATCCTCTTACCTTAGGGAGCATGGACATTATTATTTCTCTCCAGAAGCTCTTGCCTATGAGATAGACACTATCGCCCGTTCTGGTAAGGCTCAGATGAGAGTTCGTTTGAAAGAGGGGATTCGTAATCGAGTGTTGAATCCGTGGAAGATAGGAGGTGTGACTCTTTCTGTTCTCAAGGATATAGGAGAGGAGTCGAAAGATTCGATTGCTTTCGAGGGGGTCACTCTTCGCTTCAATGGTGAGTTGCCCGTTAGAAAAACGGCTTTGAGTCGTCGTGTTTTTTTGAAGCCTGGTGCCTATTATAGTCAGACGAGTGAGCAAAATACGTTGCAAGCCCTAAGCCGATTAGGAGCTTTTGCTTCTACGAATCTCTCCTTACATCCTGTAGATACGATTAATCATATTCTCAATTTGCATATTGTAGCGAATATAGACAAACCATGGGATACCTCAATAGAAGCTCTTTTTAAGTTAAAAAGCAATGGTTTCCGAGGTCCTGGATTAGCTTGGTCTGCAGCGAGGAGGAATGCTTTTGGAGGAGGAGAGCGTCTCTCGATGTCGCTCAAAGGTTCGTACGAATGGCAGGATTTGAAGAATATCTTTAATTCAAAATTGGGGATTAATAGTTATGAATTAGGGATGGATTTGTCGCTATCGGCACCTTCTATTCTTCTACCTGGTTTGAGTGAAAATCTTTATCCTTTTCCAACAACGACAGATTTTACTCTGTCGGCTTCGATGTTGCACCGAGCACGTTATTTTAGAATGGTTTCCTTGGGGCTCTCTGCTACCTATATGTTTAACCGCTGGATGCATCACAAGCATACGATTGTGCCTCTTCGATTGAAATATAATCTTTTAAGTCATCGTACCGATGAGTTTAATGATATTTTGTCTAAGAATACGGCACTTGGGCTTAGTTTCCAAAATCAGTTTATACCAGAGATTGCTTACACTTATACTTTTGATGATATTCTTGAGGACAAAGGTTCGCATCATTTGTGGATGGAGTATTCTCTTGCCGAAGCTGGTAATTTGATAAATCTGCTCTACACAGTTTCTGGTAAAGAGTACAATACCACCAAGGAGCTTTTGGGTATCCCCTTCGCGCAATATGTGAAACTTACAGGAGATGTACACTATACCTACACTATAAACTCTAAGCAAACTATTGCAGCTCGCCTGTCGGCAGGTGGTATATTTACCTATGGCAATAGTCTCATAGCTCCCTATAGTGAGCAATTTTATGTGGGTGGTGCTAATAGTATACGAGCTTTCTCTGTACGTAGTATAGGTCCTGGGCGTTACGTCCCTTCTTCGGGGCAATATTCTTTTATAGATCAGGTGGGAGATTTTAAGTTGGAGGCCAATCTTGAGTGGCGTTTTCGCTTACTGGGTAGTTTGCATGGGGCTCTCTTCTTAGATGCAGGTAATATTTGGCTTTTACGGGAGGATTCCAGTCGTATCGGTGGTTCTTTTGCTGAAATACGTAGTGCCTCGGACTTTTTTAATCAGATAGCTTTGGGTACAGGTCTTGGAATTCGCTATGATCTCGGATTGCTGGTTATTCGTTTAGATACAGGCTTTGGTTTGCATCTTCCCTATGAAACTTCTCGTAAAGGATATTATAATATCCCTTCCTTTGGAGATGCTTTGGGCGTCCATTTTGCAATAGGTTATCCTTTTTTAATAGATGTATGAATCCTTTTTTTTCAATTATTCTGCCCATTTATAATGTAGAGCTTTATGTCAGAGAGGCTTTACTTTCATTGGTAAATCAAGACCTCCCATTAGAGGAATATGAGGTTATCCTTGTAGATGATGGCTCTAAGGACAATAGTGTGGCGATTGCTAACGAATTACTCCCTAAATTGCCCAATGCTTATTGGATACATCAAGAGAATAAAGGGTTAAGCGAAGCTCGTAATGCAGGGATGAAAAAAGCCTCGGGAGATATATTTGGTTTGTAGATTCTGATGATTATATTGCACCTAATAGTTTGTCTGTATTAAAAAAGCAACTCTTGGAAGAGGGAATGCCTGATATGCTTGCTCTCTCTGGAGTAGAGTTTTGGGAGCAAAGTGCTCATCGAAAACCTTCTGTGCAGTATGCTGAGAATCAAATTTCACGGAGTGGAGTAGGGCATTTGGCGGATATTTCCATATTCATAGGGGTATCTCACTATCTTTTTCGGCATTCTTTTTTGAAACACTATCATCTTAGCTTTTATCCTAAAATTATGCATGAAGATGAAGAATACCTTCCTCGAGCTCTCTATTGGGCTTCTAAGGTCGTTTATTCTTCTCTACCAGTTTATTTCTACAGAAGGCGTCCTGGCTCGATAACGACTGTCTATAACCCTCAGCGGGGGAAAGACCTTTTTCTTGTAGCCGAGAGTCTTTATTCTTTTTATGAGCAAAATAGAGATCCCGGTTTATTGGCACGAGTCAATAGAGCTGTTTTGTCGGCTTTAGCTCTTTATAGAGAGAATAGAGATAAAAAAGGAGCACAAGAGTATTTTGAGAAAATGATTCAAAATAGTGTGCTACAGAGATTTCTAAAAGAAACCAATAATAAGCGAGTGCGTCTATTCTTTAGAGCAGCAAAGCGATTTTCATTTACTTTTACTTGGTATCTTTTCTTGTTAAAGGGGAAATTAACTACCGTAAGGCAATAGAGGTTGTCAGATTTTCCTACTGTTTTCCTCTTCTTTTTGTTATGCTCTGCAGAGAGTTTTTTGCTTCTATGTGTAGATGGAAAATGGAAGAGAATAGCATGGGGATAGTTGTAAATCGAAAGATTTATAGTAACTTTGCCAGGAATTTTGAATGTATAACAATTAAAAATCAGTTTGTATGAACAGTTACGAAACCGTTTTCATCCTTACTCCCGTTTTGTCTGATCTTCAGATGAAGGAAACGGTACAGAAGTTCGTTGACCTGCTTAAAGAACAAGGGGCAGATATTGTTAACGAGGAACACTGGGGCTTGAAGAAACTTGCTTACCCCATTGAAAAGAAAACTACAGGTTTTTATCAATTTGTAGAGTTTAATGCAGATCCTAAAGTGATTAAAACTTTGGAGGTAAACTATCGTCGTGATGAGCGAGTTTTGCGCTTTTTGACCATTCGTCAGGATAAGTTTGCTCGTGAATACGCAGAGAAACGTAGAAGTTTGAAGTCTAATAAGGGCGAATAAAAGAAGGAAATAGATTATGGCAACATATACTAAGAATAGAAGCGATATTCGCTATTTGACTCCAATGTCTGTAGACAATAAGAAGAAAAAATATTGTCGTTTCAAGAAGAGTGGTATTAAATATATCGACTATAAGGATCCTGAATTCCTTAAGAAGTTTCTTAACGAGCAGGGGCGTATTCTTCCTCGTCGCATTACAGGGACTTCTTTGAAGTTTCAGCGTCGTATAGCCTGTGCGGTTAAGCGTGCGCGCCATTTGGCTTTATTGCCTTTCGTAACCGATTTGATGAAATAAAAGAGAGGAGAGATAGACTATGCAAGTTATATTAAAAGAAGATGTAATCAACCTTGGTTTTAAGGATGATATTGTTACAGTTCGCGATGGTTATGGTCGCAACTATCTTATTCCTCGCGGTTTAGCTGTAGTGGCTTCGGATTCTGCAAAGAAAGTCTTGGCAGAAAACCTTCGTCAGCGTCAGCATAAACTTGCTGCTATAAAACAGGCAGCAGAAGAGCTCGCTGCTAAGATGGAAGGTGTAAAGCTCTCTCTCTTGGCTAAGACTTCTAAATTCGGGGTGATCTTTGGCTCTGTTACTTCTATTCAATTAGCAGAGGCTTTGCAGAAAGAGGGTTTTGATATTGACCGTAAGGTGATTTACCTCAAGAGTCCTGTTAAGGAAGTAGGTGAGTACACTTGCCAATTGCGCCTTCATAGAGAGGTACAGGTAACTATTCCTTTCGAAGTGCGCTCTGAAAACCACCAAGATGACCTTGAAGTGCGTAAGGTAGAAGAGGTAGCTCCTGAAGTGGTTGAAGCTCAGCCTGAAACTCCAGCAGAACCCGTTGCTGAATAATATTAGAAAAGATAAAAACTCCTTTTTTGTAAAGTAGGATTTTATTGATAAATTCGTAACCGCAACTCTTTCTCCATGATAGAGTGCGGTTATTTTTTATACATATCGTTGTAGGGTACTATTTAAGATTTTACTATGTCTACCTTTCTAACATGGCTTCAAGAGGTCTTTTTGGAGCCTTCTGCAACTCAGACTATCATTGTCATTTCTCTGGTCTGTTCTATAGGTTTGATGCTTTCTAAAATAGAGTTCGGGAAGATATCTTTAGGAATTACTTTTGTTTTCTTCGTTGGTATTTTAGCCGCCCATTTTGGTTTGCTGGTAGACGCTACTATGCTGACCTTTGCTCAAAACTTTGGATTGGTTCTTTTTATTTATGCTCTTGGTGTTCAGGTAGGACCTTCGTTTTTACCATCGTTGCGAAAGGGAGGTGTAAAAGATAACCTTCTTTCTCTTCTTTTGGTGGGTGTAACACTTTTACTATGTTGGGGTATTTTTCTTATTTCGGGGGTTTCTATGCCCGAGATAGTTGGAGTAATGTCGGGTGCTGTGACCAATACTCCCGTTTTAGCTGCCGCTCAGAGTACTTTGGCGGGAGTAGACCCATCAAGTACGGCAATGCAATCTAATATGGCTTTGGCTTGTGCTGTAGCCTATCCACTTGGAGTTGTCGGAATGATTTTAGCCATGGTGGTGCTTCGCTTCATTAAGGATAAGCAAAAGGGAGCTGTTGAAGATACGAGTATTCCTTCTCATGCGACTTTATAACGGAGTTTGAAGTGCGCAATCCAGCTGTTTTGGGTTATACGTTAGAATCTCTGGCCCGACAAGAGTCTTTTAGTTTTGTGGTAACACGTCTTTGGCGTAGCGGTATTGTTTGTGTCCCCTCGTCGCAAAGTCGCTTGCTTGAGGGAGATCGCATTTTGGTAGCTTCACATGAAGGGGATATAACGCACTTAGAGCGTTTGTTTGGAGTAAAGGTTTCAAAAGATTGGAATCGAGAAGATATTGACTGGGATGCCTTGGATAATAGGCTTGTTTCTAAAAGGATAATTATTACTCGTCAAGATGTTAATGGGGAGAAGTTAGGAGCTTTGCGATTGCGCAACCTGTATGGGGTGAATATCACTCGGGTGGATCGTTCCGGTATAGAACTCCTTCCTACTCCCTCTTTACGTTTGCAATTGGGAGATCGTTTGACTATTGTAGGGGAAGCCAATGCAATAGAGAATGTAAAGGAGCGTCTGGGTAATGAGATCAAACTCTTGGATGCACCCAATCTATTGAGTCTTTTTGTTGGATTACTTTTAGGCTGTGTTGTGGGTATGATTCCCATCTTTATCCCTGGTATTTCTATCCCTATCAAGCTGGGATTGGCAGGAGGTCCTATCGTGATAGGTATATTGATGGGGGCTTATGGACCTCGTTTCCATCTGTGTACTTATATAACCAATAGTGCAAGTTTGCTGTTGAGACAGTTGGGAGTTGTCATCTATTTAGCTTGCTTGGGACTTTCGAGTGGAGCTAACTTTTTCTCAATTATCTTTAACGGAGATGGATTACTCTGGATTCTTCTAGGCTTTTTAATAACCCTTTTGCCTGTTCTTGTTGTTGGGTGGATTGCTATGCGTTTTGTAAAGAGAAGTTATGGGGCGACTTGTGGTATGCTTTGTGGTAGTATGGCTAATCCGATGGCGCTTGACTTCTTGGAGGGCAAGGTGAAAGATGATACCCATAATGTGGTTTATGCTACGGTGTATCCATTGTCTATGTTTGCTCGTATTATTACTGCTCAAATCTTAATTCTTCTTTTTGTGGGATAAGAGGATGAACGTCAGAGTAATTGAGCTTTTGGATGTTTTTAGGTAGAGGGGTAGGGGGCAAGAAAGAAGCAAAGAGAAGTATAAAAAATATAGACTTCCTCTTGCAGGTTTCAAAAAAAGAAGTACCTTTGCATCGTTGTTCAAAAAACAGCACACTTTTTAGAGAATAAGTGTCTTGTCGCGTTTATTAAATGGGCCTATAGCTCAGCTGGTTTAGAGCACCTGCCTTACAAGCAGGGGGTCATAGGTTCGAATCCTATTGGGCCCACATAAGACATCGTTTAGGGGATAGAGTATTCTATTAGATACAACTCCTTTTGAGTTTGATGAGACTACTTTCTTTTAGGAGATAGTGGTCTTTTTTGTTTGTAGAGTCAATCCTCTTAGCGTATGGCTTGAAGATATTCTTATCGTCACTGATTAAGTTGAGTGTGATGGGAAGTTAGGAACACTAATTTTGAGTAACACAAAAGAAAAAGAAGATGAAAACATTTCAGTTAGAAGCTGCCTCTCGAGCAGATTTGGGAAAGAAGGCTACTAAGGCACTTCGCAAAGAGGGAATTATCCCAGCAGTAGTTTATGGTGGATCAGAGACTCGTCACATTGTTGTGACACAAGATGCTGTTCGTAACCTTATTTATACTCCAGAGATTTTTGATATTGACCTTACAGTGGCTGGTAAGCAGTCTAAAGCTGTGTTGAAAGATATTCAGTTCCATCCTGTAACAGACGAAATTTTGCATTTGGACTTCCTTGAAGTAACAAAGGAAAAGCCTATCGTAATGGAAGTGCCTGTTGTACTCGAAGGTCATGCCGCAGGGGTACGTGCAGGGGGTAAGTTGGTTCTCGAAATGAGAAAGTTGCGTGTTAAAGCTCCTTACGATCAAATTCCAGAGCGTCTTACTATTAATGTAGAAGAGCTTCAATTAGGGAAGACGATCCAAGTAGGTGCATTGCACTTCGAAGGTTTGCAGCTTATGAATGCTAAGAATGCAGTTGTTTGTGCTGTTAAACTTACTCGTGCTGCTCGTGGAGCTATGGCTAAGAAGTAATTTATTACAGTTTTGTTATAAAGCTCCTCATCGGTCTTTTGGGCGGGTGAGGAGTCTTTTTTTGTAGATTTGTTACAAAAGAAAGATTAGCAATGAGATTTTTAATCGTTGGGTTAGGAAATATCGGAGTGGAGTATTATGGTACTCGGCACAACATAGGCTTTCGAATGGTCAATGCTGTGGCAGAAGCAGTTGGTGCTACATTTGTTGAATCTCGCTATGGAGCTGTTGCTTCGGGACGGATGAAGAGTGCAGAATTGATATTGCTTAAACCCTCTACTTATATGAACTTGAGTGGAGAGGCAGTACGTTATTGGATGAAAAAGGAGAATATACCTTTGGAAAATATCCTTATCCTTGTAGATGATTTGGCTTTGGATTTTGGTACTATGCGTTTAAAGTCCAAGGGGAGCGATGCAGGGCATAATGGTCTCAAAAATATAGCTCTTCTCTTAAACACTGTGCAATATGCGCGTTTGAGGTTTGGATTAGGAGCCTCGTTTGCCAAGGGAAGACAAGTGGAGTTTGTGTTAGGTAAATTTACTCCTGAAGAGGAGAGTGCTATGCCCTTGCTTATGGAAGAGGCAGTGGCTATTGTCAGAGATTTCTGCCTTGTAGGTGTTGATAGGGCGATGAATTTACATAACAAGAAGGAGCGTTTATAAAAAGGAGGGAGTTATGTGAGATGGTTGCATAATGCTATATTCGAGAGTATTGTCTGCTTTCTACGTAATAGTTTTCATGAATTACTCAAGAGCTTTGAGTGTAGCAAGATGCGATTGTTTCAGAGTAATACACAGATGAGTTTATGGAAGTACGTATAGATAGTTTTTTGTGGGCAGTGCGTATTTTTAAGAGTCGTTCTATTGCCTCAGATGCTTGTAAGAAGGGACGAGTAACGCTTAATGGTCAGCTCGTAAAGCCTGCTCGTCTTGTTGCCGTTGGAGATTTGATAGGAGTTCGCAAAGCTCCCGTTACCTACACTTTTAAGGTGTTACAAGTGGCTAAAAATAGAATGGGAGCGAAGCTCGTTCCCGAATATGTCCTTAATGTTACTCCAAAGGAAGAATATGAAGTGTTGGAACTGAAGCGAGTGGCTGGTTTTATCGACCGAGCTAAAGGAGAAGGGCGTCCTACGAAGAAAGACCGTCGCTCTTTGGATGAATGGCAGGATATGCACGACTCTTTCTCTTTTTTAGATGATGATTTCTTTGAGTTGGAAGACGATGAGTAAGTGATTGGTTGGTGAACTTTATTCTTTCAAAAAAGGACAATAGATTTTTGTGCATTATTGAGGTAGGCTATTATTGATTGCCTACCTTTTTTTTGTTTTGTGATGCTTTGAACTTTGTTATAGACATTGCAGAGTAATGTAATAATAAGGCTAAATCAATAATGAGAGCAAGAAGAGCTACAGTCGACAATCACACAATGAGAGTCTATTGGTCAATATCTTCTACCTATGTACACTTCTTTCAACCCCATTCTAAGAATCTCCTGCTTTACGTTTTGATATACTGGGAAGGGGAGTGTATATAAAGTGAACTTTGAAAAATATCATCTCCTAAAACCCTTTGTGTAAACTCTCAAAACCTTCCGAGTAAATTGACAAAAGGGTTAATGGTTGGAGGGAAAAGGGTTATACCTTAGAAAATAAAACTCTTGTACCTCCTTTTAAGAGCATCTTAGAGAGCATAGTGTTGTTTCTTAATAGGTAGATGGTCGGTGCTTTTTTAGCGATAGAGTCTTTGCTTTACCATATTCTTTAGCTATAACTCATTATGTTCAGAGCTCCTTATCTACAATCGTATGACTAATTTATAAGCTCCATTACCTATAATAAGGTATTTTGTCTATCTTTGTGGAGCATATAGGTAGATAGTTTACTTTTCAGTAGCGAGTATAGTAGAGATTGAAGTTTTTTCTTATAATCTCAGTTTTGAATAGGAGAGTTTTTGGTGCTACTGAAAGCCCTTTTTATGGGGGTGTTTTTTCGTTAGTCGAAGAAAGATTTAAGATATAAATAAGTATAAACAAAAAGAATCGCTTATGTGGTTACGTAATTCGTCCGTAGGTCGAAAGGTGGTGATGAGTGTCACAGGACTCTCGTTGATTCTCTTTTTGACCTTTCATATGTCCATGAACTTGGCGGCAATTTTCAGCCAGAGGGTTATAATGCTATTTGTGCATTCCTTGGGGCTAATTGGTATGCTTTAGTTGCCTCTCTTGGGCTTGCATTTTTGACAGTAGTGCATATTATCTATGCTTTTTGGCTTACTGTACAAAATCGTAAGGCTCGAGGTTCTGACCGTTATGGGGTGGTGTCTCGCCCTAAGGGAGTGGCGTGGGCTTCTCAAAACATGCTTTTATTGGGAGTCATTGTTGTTTTGGGTATTGCTCTTCACCTTTTCCATTTTTGGGCAAAGATGCAGTTAGCTGAGCTAATGCACGTACATGATTTAGGTATAGAAGGGGTAAGTGGTCCTACAGATGGTGCAGGTCTTATAGCCTATACGTTCAAGAACCCAATTTATGTGATTCTTTATCTCGTTTGGTTCTTTGCTCTTTGGTTGCATATCAACCATGGTTTTTGGAGTGCTTTCCAAACTTTGGGTTGGAATAATCTTAAGTGGCAAAATCGTATTCGAACCATTTCGACTATATTCTCAACTATTATTATGTTGGGCTTTACCGTGGTAGTTGTTGTTTACTACTTGGCAAGCCTTGGACTTTTTCCTCATCTCAACGTATTAAATTAAAGTAAGCTATGTCTATATTAGATGCTAAGATACCTCAGGGACCATTGGCTGATAAATGGACCTCTTATAAGGATCATCAAAAATTAGTGAACCCTGCCAATAAACGTCGTTTAGATGTTGTGGTAGTAGGTACTGGACTCGCTGGAGCTTCTGCGGCAGCTTCTTTAGGAGAGATGGGCTTTAACGTCCTAAACTTCTGTATTCAAGATTCGCCTCGTCGTGCTCACTCTATTGCTGCACAGGGAGGTATTAATGCTGCTAAGAACTATCAAAATGATGGAGACTCTGTTTATCGTCTCTTTTACGATACAATAAAAGGAGGAGACTATCGTGCCCGTGAGGCTAACGTGTACCGTTTGGCTGAGGTGAGCAATGCCATTATTGACCAATGTGTGGCGCAGGGAGTGCCTTTTGCACGTGACTATGGTGGTCTTTTGGACAACCGTTCTTTCGGTGGAGCTCAAGTATCACGTACTTTCTATGCTCGTGGTCAAACGGGACAACAGTTGCTTTTGGGAGCCTACTCCGCACTTAGCCGTCAGGTGGGTAAGGGCAATGTGAAGCTCTATACGCGTCATGAAATGCTCGATGTAGTGTTGATTGATGGTCGTGCCAGAGGTATTATTGCTCGTGATTTGACCACGGGAGAAATTAAGCGTTTTGCCGCTCATGCCGTTGTTATTGCTACGGGAGGTTATGGAAATGCTTACTTCCTCTCTACTAATGCTATGGCTTCTAATGGCTCGGCTGCTTGGCAGTGCTATAAGAAGGGGGCTTATTTTGCCAACCCATGTATGGCACAGATTCACCCTACTTGTATTCCTAAGCATGGAGACTATCAATCCAAATTGACATTGATGAGCGAGTCGCTCCGTAACGATGGTCGCATTTGGGTGCCTAAGAAGATAGAAGATGCCAAAAAATTACAGGCTGGAACGCTCAAAGGACACCAGATACCAGAAGAGGACAGAGACTACTATTTGGAACGTCGCTATCCTGCTTTTGGAAACCTCGTACCTCGAGACGTAGCAAGCCGTGCTGCGAAAGAGCGTTGTGATGCTGGTTTCGGAGTAAATAATACGGGCTTGGCTGTTTTCTTGGACTTTGATGATGCTATTCGTCGTATGGGTAAGGATGTAGTGGAGCAAAAGTATGGTAACCTTTTCCAGATGTACGAGAAGATCACCAACGATAATCCCTACGAAACACCCATGATGATTTACCCTGCTATCCACTATACAATGGGTGGTTTGTGGGTAGACTACGAGTTGATGACAACCATTCCTGGCTTGTTTGCTATCGGAGAAGCTAACTTCTCTGATCATGGAGCGAACCGCTTGGGGGCATCGGCTTTGATGCAAGGTTTGGCAGATGGATATTTCATCTTGCCTTATACGCTTCAAAACTATTTAGCAGATCAGATTCGAGTGCCTCGTTTTAGTACCGATTTACCTGAGTTTGTAGAAGCTGAAAAGCAACTTCAAGACCGTATAGATCACCTGATGAAATGTAAGGGCAAGCGTTCGGTGGATAGTTTACATAAGGAGTTGGGGAATATCATGTGGGAATACGTAGGTATGGGACGTGATAAAGCCAATTTGGAAAAAGGCATAGAGCTCTTGGCAGAACTTAAGAAAACGTTCTGGAAAGAAGTTTTTATCCCGGGAGAGCCTGGAGAACTTAACTTAGAATTAGAGAAAGCATTGCGTTTGGCAGACTTTATCGAAATAGGGGAGCTTATGGCGCACGATGCTTTGGATCGTGAGGAGAGTTGTGGTGGACACTTCCGTTTGGAACATCAAACCGAAGAGGGAGAAGCTCTTCGTCATGACGACCAGTTTGCCTATGTTTCTTGCTGGGAGTATCAAGGAGAAGATAAGGCTCCTGTTATGTACAAAGAGCCTCTTGAGTATGAATTTACTGAGCGTGCAACACGTAATTACAAGAACTAATATCGTTTCAAAGGAATTATCATGGATAAGAATATAAATATAACTGTACGTGTATGGCGACAGAAGGGTCCTAAAGAGAAAGGACGCTTTGAAACTTATTCTCTCAAAGAGGTATCGCAGAGTGCTTCTTTTCTCGAAATGATGGATATCCTTAATGAGCAGTTAATTGCGGAGGGTAAAGATCCTATTGCTTATGACCATGACTGTCGTGAGGGTATTTGTGGTATGTGTTCTCTCTATATCAATGGGCATCCTCATGGACCAGATGATAGTATTACGACCTGCCAGTTGCATATGCGTCGCTTTGATGATGGAGATACTATCACGGTTGAGCCTTGGCGTTCGGCGGGTTTCCCTATCATTCGCGACTGATGGTAGATCGTTCTGCGTACGACAAGATTATTCAAGCTGGAGGCTATGTGTCGGTAAATACAGGAGGTGTTATTGATGCCAATGCTATTCCTATTCCCAAACACAAAGCAGACGAGGCAATGGATGCTGCAGCTTGTATTGGCTGTGGAGCTTGTGCCGCAGCTTGTAAAAATGGCTCGGCAATGCTTTTCCTTAGTGCCAAAGTGAGCCAATTGACACTTCTTCCACAAGGTAAGCCCGAAGCTGCAAGACGTGCAAAAGCTATGTTGGCTAAGATGGACGAATTGGGTTTTGGTAACTGTACCAATACGAGAGCTTGTGAGATGGAATGTCCCAAAAACGTTTCTATCACACATATAGCTCGTTTGAATAGAGAGTTTATCAAAGCAAAGTGTAAAGACTAATATCGGCACACTGCGTGTCTTGTTGATAGCTACTCTGCTTACAGAGAGCTATCGTTGAGTGGTACTGAATAAAAAAAGAGGATGCAATGACTTATTCTTCATTGTATCCTCTTTTTGTCTTCTTACATTTTGGTTAGTAAGAACTTTTTGAAGACTAAAGTGATGTTCAAAGCTCTTTTTGAGAGAAAAAAGAATGCTTTAAAAATCTACTATTCCTCTCTATTTGTTTTGGATAGTTACAGAGTCCCCTTTTACTAAGATAATTTGAAAGGGGATGTTTATCAAGGAAAAAAGATTGTTCTGAAATGCCCGAAGTTAGTTGTGAAGCATTAAAATTGAAAATAGATAAAGGGTTGTATTTCTGCAGAACGCATCTGGATAACTACAACTATAAGCAGTAAAATAATGCTGCCTGCCAAATAAAGTGAGTGCGAGTAAAGAAAATTTGAAACCTACGTTCCATTCGATGAGAGGTAAAGTGTAGTACGTAGCCCAATAGCATAAGGCTAAACACCATCTTATATCCAATAATAAATTGGAAAAATACCTCAGGATGGAAGTTGGCATAAATTTGATGGATTACTTCTGTGGCTGTTTGCATGGACTCTGCTCTAAAGAAAATCCAAGAAAAGCAGACTAAATGAAATGTGAGCAGGCGCCCTATCCAACGTCTCCATGTGGGTAGTTGGTCGGCTCCTTGAGCTGAACTGGGCACCCATATACACCATAGTTTATGCAGAGCTAAGGCGACTCCATGAAGTCCTCCCCACAGAATAAAGCGTAGTGCAGCCCCATGCCATAACCCTCCTAAAAGCATTGTTAGCATAAGGTTGATATAGGTGCGAATTTTACCTTTGCGATTGCCTCCCAGAGGTATATAAAGATAGTCTCGAAGCCAAGTAGATAGGGAAATATGCCATCTGCGCCAAAACTCCGTGATGCTAGCTGATTGATAGGGAGAGTTGAAGTTAATATTGAATCGGAAACCTAACAGCAGAGCTATTCCTATTGCCATATCGGAATAACCTGAAAAGTCACAATAAATCTGCAAAGCGTATCCATATACGCCTAATAAATTTTCTAACCCAGTGTAGAGGGTAGGGGCATCGAATATACGATCGACAAAGTTGAGACTGATATAATCCGAAATAATAGTTTTCTTGAAGAGTCCGCTGATAATAAGAGCTAAAGCCTCTCCATATTCCCATCGAGAGAGGGTCGGTTTGCGATTGATTTGGGGAATGAAATCTTTGGCGCGAACAATAGGCCCTGCAACTAATTGGGGGAAAAATGATACATAAAAAACGTAGTCAATCCACCTCCTAAGCGGTTTAATTTCTCCACGATACAAATCTATTACGTAGCTCATAGTTTGGAACGTATAGAAGGAAATCCCCGCAGGTAGGATAATATTCCAATTATTCCACTCTCCTACTACCCAATTAGGGTTCTCTACAGCAACACCCAAAGCATTGAGCGCCTCGAAGAGTAAAGAGCCTATAAAGTTGAAGTATTTGAAGTAGGCGAGTACAGAAAGATTGATAAACATACTCAAAGCCACGTAACGTTTGCGCTTCTTTTGAGTAGGTACCTTACTCATCAATAACCCGATCAAAAAATCGCTCGTAGCAGCAAAAAGTAAGAGCAGTACATACAGCCCGCTACTCTTATAGTAGAAAAAGAGAGAAAAGAGAGCTACATAGACCACTCTCAATGATTTGTGTTGTCTAAGAGCTCCATATAAAGGAAGAAAAAGAAGAAAGGCGAAGAAGAATAATCCACTTGAGAAAATCATAGGAGCGGTAGGGTCATACTCCAATAATTGAGGAAGTTTACTCCAGTCGAGACTATTGAGAAAGTTGTTAATGTACTCCATAAGTTAGGCTTTTCCTCCCTTTTTGCTTATTGTTCAATGGGTGCAGACGTTGGCTCTTCTATCATTTCGATAAGGGCAGTAGCGATAGTTTCTCCATGTTTGAGGTATCCATCTATTGTATAATGCGTCCTGTCTTTATACATCCATCCGTTTTTGAGCCATAACTTAGCCTCCTGTTCAGAGCCTATCGAACTGTATAAATCTATATAAGCATAACCATAGAGAAGAGCTATACTACTCATTACATCAGCTACTCTAACGGTATTCTTGTTATAGCTGTAGCTAGTAATGGTTTTATATCTTCTATGTCGTTTTTTACGTTTAACAACTCCAACGCGCTTAGAGGTTCGCAAGAAATTGGGAGGAGGAGAAGTTAGAATTACAGGCAGTTCAGGTATCCGTTCTGAAAGTAGGGAGAGAAAAGAGGTAATATTAGCCCTTAGTTCTTCGGGAGAGAATTTGAAAGTATATGAATCGTTAGTCCCCAATGAAATGATTAACAAATCGGGCTCCGCTTGTGAGATGCGTTCTATTTCAGTCTCTGTACAGTAGGTAAGAAACGTGGCTCCGTTGATACCTCTATGTTCTACTAAAACACTATCTCCATAGCATTTTTTGAATTGAGTTTTTATAGGTTTGGTGGTAAATCCATTGGTAATGTGACTATCTCCTATGTGTAGTATACGTATTGATTTTTGATTGGTTCGGCTCGATTTAATAGATTGCCAAAGTGTTTGATAGATAGCATTTGGGGGTTGATACCATATTTTAGGATTTTCGTCTCCTGTGGCTTTGACCCTAAAAGATAGTATGACGAGAAGTAAAACGAATAGGCTAATTTTTAATCGCATCATAGTATTTTTCCTCAAGGGTTAAGGCTTCGATAAATTTCTCTGCCAGTTTGCGCCCTCCTTTATGGCTAAGATGAGTGTAATCTTTTGCTGCTTCACCTCGTTGCGCCATCTCAGTTATACCACCTAAAGACTTCATTGCATTGAGAAGACTCCAAAAGGGAATTCCCATTTCTTGAGCAATGAGCTGTTGCTGTTGATGCAATTTGAGTATTTCGGGCATGGTAGAGAATTGTCCGGCTATTCTTTTGGCTCGGTCAGAAACACCTAATAGCATAACATCGGCATTGGGATAAAGTGTACGCAATCGTGTAATTACTTTTTTCATCTGTTTACCATAGAAAGAGTAATCTTTTTGATTGGTATTTGCTACATTAAGCCCGTATTGTAAGATGATAAGGTCATAAGGACGATGAGTGTTGAACGCTCGGTTAAGCTCTTCGTCTACCGAACCTAATAGTAGCCCTGAATTGCCTCGTAGAGACATGTTGTCTACCGATACACCTTGTTTTCCCTCCAGAGAGATACCGTAACAAGCAAAGGTCTCTTCTCTTTCAAAATCTATACGAATAGAACTTATTTCTTGGTTAGAGGAAATAGTGTAGCTATTAAGTTGATTTGCTGAGGGAGGTAAAACAAGGGTCTCAATACTATCGGATAGGGTTATTTTAATGGGAACCTCTTCGGAAGAATGGTAGTATAGCGTAACTTGGTTAAAGGGCTTTTCTTTCTTCGGAAGAGTGTATTTACTCCATGTCTTGCCCGATTTGGGTAGGAAGATGTGTCCAGTGATGAGGTGTTTTTCCTTCTTTGCAGTGTGTAGCATTGATTGGTCCTGCCATGAGTTGAATTCATGGCGAATAGATTGTCTAAAACCAGCTGTTTCACTGCTCATTGGCAACCATCCTACACCTCGACCTCCCCAGCGTTGCTGAAGAGCGGAACGAATTGCATCAGTTAATATATCTCCTTCCACAAAAGAGTCTCCCAAAACAGCGATATGTACAGGTCGTTCCATTTGTTCTATTCTGGCGAGCTGGCTAAAGAAATGTTTTAACCCTATGCGTCCCTTGCTGTAATCTGTAATGGTCATGGGCATAGTGGTGGAGTCGAGAGAGGCAGTCAAAGAGTTGTACACTTTGTGTCGCTCGGCTTGAATCTGTAGCTCTTGTGTTTGAGGAGAGACGGAGTCTTGCCCGTTCTCCTTTTGTTTTTTGAGAGAAAGTTTTTGTTCAGATTGTTCGTCTTCCTCAAAGGGCTGTACCTCTTCGATGCGTAAGTCTCCGAGCATATCAATAGGTTTGGGAGACCATCCTAATACTTCTTGGGGTACGAAGTAAAGTGCTATAAGGGCGAGCATTACCACCAAAAGCAAGCTCCAAGCTCTAAAAAAGTAATCTTTCTTTTTCTTCATTCCCTTTCATTTAGGAGAGGTTGGTTTTCTTGGGAGTATAAGCTCAAGTATCAAGTATCAGGCACAAAATTAGTCTATTGCTTTGAAGAATATTTGAGCAGGAGATTTAAACCCCAGTTTCTTCTCTCTTCCCTATCTCTCTCTTCCCTATAATTAAATAGTGTGCCAAAGATAGCAGAATTTGTACGATGCAAGATGATAGAAAGATAGTTTTTGTGTTGTGCAGATTCCAGTCTCAAGTGCAACGTTGTTGCAAATATATATCAAGGGCTTTTATAGGGGATTGAAAGTTCAGCTTTTTTCTGGGTCTGTTGTTTAGCAGGTTCTTTATAGTTTTGATTTGTAGTTTCGATATTTTGGAGAACGGGGTTCCTTTTGGTATATATTGTCTTATTAGTTTGTTTAGATGTTCTATGTGAGGTTTGTCCGTTGAACAATAAGGCTTTGCAAAGAAACGGAAAGCTGGAGTTAGTTCTTTTAGCGCAATGTCGCTGACACGATAGCGGGTCTTGATGAGCTCCTCCAAATGCTTATAGACCGTACAATACTTACTATAGGTAGATGGGCTTCGTAAGCCTGCATCAACCTGTTTGACGAAGTCTTCATTGTGCTGGGCGAAGACTTTCAGCAGGGTTTCGTGTCGCATTTCCAAACCTAAAAAGGCGTTCTTCACTTTCTCTGCAGTGACATAGTTGTCTCTCTCGGCAATTTCCTAGTATTTGGCATTGATGCCGACACGTATCTTGTCCAAGAAGCGGTTTGTCTCCAATGTCACGGTACTTTTTCCCAATGTACGATTACTTTTGATATCCCATAAATCGGGGTGAATATCACATTTGCAACTGAACTGGGCTATCGTACCGTCAATGGTGATACGACACATAATGGGGACAGAACCGTTCTTCTTGGGAGCATTCTTTTTGAGGTAGAATAAAACCTTAAATGTGCTACGCATAACTCTGACTTTTATGGTTTACAAAACTATTTATTGTCAGGTTATTCATTGCTATGCAAAGTATTGTCTTTCAATGGTAAAGAAACCACAGACAATTAAAAGGCTTCTTTTCTACCATCAAAATATCTTTGTCAAAGATAATCCCCCAAATGCAAGTCGGATTTTGCCCTATTCGTTACCGCTTTTCCAAAATCTCATATTCAAATGAGGTGGTAATGTTTTGGTAACGCTACTCTGTCCGGAGGTGGCATAAACCTGTCCTTTCGAGGTTTTCCACCAAATGGCTTAAAATCCAAAACTTACTGTATCACAATTCATTTGCTCCATTCTGCCATTTTTATCCCTTTAGGGGAAGATTTTTTCTGAAAAAGGACTTGGATAAGAGCCTTAAAAACTTGTCTTAAAAGGTAGAGAGACTTACAAACATCCCCTCTAACTACGAAACTGTAAGGAAAATATAGAACCAAACAAAGAGGAGGGTGTACAAGGAAACATGGAGTTGTAAAAAACAACCGCCCAGACCCTCTAAAAGAAAGTTGGGCGGAAGAGTGGGATGCCGAGCACCTCCCGACTCATCAATATGCTACTGCAACTATACAACTAAATATCTAATAAACAATCGGATGAGCGATTTAATCGATGTGAAGAAACTGGAGCGGATATTGTTGAATGATCTGCTCGTTATCCTGCAACAGGAGAGATACCAAAGATGCCTTCTGGAAAGCCCTTGCCCTCACCGAGAAGAGCAATTTTACTATTCGTATCCCCGAAGCGACAGTTTATAGGGGTAACATCACAAACACAACAAAGATGGGAAAAGGCTTTTGAGGAGAGATGCAAGGCACTCAACCTAATCAAAATCATAAAGAA
>NZ_BAKX01000012.1 GCF_000614585.1 Porphyromonas gingivicanis JCM 15907 | reverse complement strand
TTTTATTGGTGTCCGATAAAACTTTTCGAAAGCATAAAAAGGTATAGTTAAGCCCATAAATTAGCTCCTTTGGAGTCTTTTTTGTTTCAGTAAGCCCCTTTTTTCTTGCACAGAGTCAGCTGTCCGATAAAAAGCCTCTCAAAACTCATTGACGAGAACCTGTTTTGCTATTCTCTTACCTCTTGTGGTGGCAAGAGTATGAGATTGTCACCAAAAAGCTCTCCTAAGAGATTGACTATTCGGCTGTCCGATTAAATAGAATACCAATATACTTTGATGAAAAGGAGAAATTCTCTTAGAAAGAGAATAGTTGGTTATTTCTTAGAATAGTAACCGATAAAAAGAGAATGATAAGTCGCGAAAAACTTTTATCGGACACCAATATTTTTGTATATGTTGTATATCTATATTATGGGAAAAGGAGTATGAATCCTCTCTTTCTGCTTAGTATGCTATTCTTTGTATTGTTCCTTTTTCTCTAGGTAGTGTCCGAAAAAGAGCCATGAGAGCTCTTTTGCACCTGCTCAAAATAATAAGAGAGAAGCCATGGATGGATGACTTCCCTCTTATCAATGCTTTTTAAGGGAGGACTAATTACCTTTTTTAGTCCCTTCTTTTTTTCTTCTATCAGCTACCTGCTATCCTTTATCACCTTCTCCTTTATATTTGGGGGCATAAGGGCTTAGAAAAGTTTAAAAAGCGGTTGCTTTACATGGATTTGGCTTGGTGGCTATCCTTTCGGATAATGTCAATTAGCACTTCTATTTGCGCTTGGTTGGAGAAGAGAGGAAATAATAAGTCTTTTCGTAGTTGAATGTCTTGTTGGTCAAAAGGTATTTTAAATAGTTTGTGACAAAGCTCAATCGCTTCTTGTGGAGTACGAGCAATGTGACACAAGCTATCTAAGCCAGAGCCCACTAACATAGTTGGATTGACAAGAGTGTGCCGTCCCGAGAAAAGGCTATTTAGCAGTTTTAGTTTTAGTCCTGTGCTCTGAAAAGTAAAAAGAGTATTTATGTGTGCTGTTTGCATTAATTCCTTCATACGTTCACTGGACGGATTAGCTTCAATTTTTACATTGTTATATGGGCTGGCTGCCTGATACAAACTATCTGGAGGATTCATACCAGCTATTATACAATGATAGGGGAGTTGGCTGAATATATGTTTTATCATATAGAGGGCTGCTTCCTCGTTTTCTTTTACGGAAAGTTTTCCATGATATAAGATAAAATCAGATGCTCCTATCTGCGATGTGATGCTGTCGTTTTCGTGAAAGCATGGGATAAATTTTACTTGTTTGTTGGGAAATTCTTCTTGTAAATAGTTTGTCTCAGCCTGAGAAACTGCGAGCAATAGATGAGCATATTGGACGGTCTTTTGAAAGCGAGCAAAACGAAAAGCTTCCAGATAATAAAATGCTTTCTTCAGTGGATTCTTTTCTGCATCTCCTATTGCTTGATAGTAATGATGCTCGATGTTGCAAGCACGGAATATCTTATATCGATTCCTTAACGATGGATGATTGAGATAATAGCAGGAGTGAAGTCCCTCAAATAGTATGGGATAATCGTCTTGCAACAATCGTTTCAAGAGTTGAGGAGCTTTACGTCCATACACATTATAAGGAAGTAATGAAAGATTGGCTTGCCAGCCTGTTACTCTCGGGTAGTAGTAAACTTCACTACATATAGTATTCAGTTGCTCCGCTTGTGGACGGTCGTACTCAAAGCAGTGGAGTATAATCTTCATTCCTGCTCTGTGAAAAGCCAATAGCTTATAATAAATATCTATGACCCCTCCATAGTTGGCTGGCCAAGGGATGTTAAGAGCAATGACGTGGATTGTTTCTATCATGGCAACGTTTCAGGTTAAAGAATATTTTCCTCCCGGGAGTGTGGTAATATAACCATCCATTTCTAATTCAAAGAGCTTATTAGCAAGCTCTGATGGCGATAGATTGAGGCGCACAATTAGGTCGTTGAAATGGAGAGTCTCCTCTTTTTGTAGTAACTGTAGGATGGGGTTGTCTGGCAAATCTATGTCGGGAAAGAGTGAAATCTGCTCTTCTCCCGACATTTTTTTTGTAGTAGACCAACCCAAAGAGTTGAGAATATCTTCGGCAGAAGAGATCGCTTGCGCCTGTTGATGTGCAATGATTTGATTGCACCCTTTGGAATATTGATCATCGAGTCGTCCAGGAATAGCCAATACTTCTCTATTATAGTCAGTTGCCATAGAGGCCGTTAGCAGAGCCCCTCCACGTAAAGCTGATTCTACTACCAAAGTTGCTGAAGAAATACCTGCCACTATGCGGTTACGTCCCACAAACTGATAGCGTTCGATAGGGGTACCCAGAGGATATTCCGTGAGGAGTCCTCCTTGTTGCAATATCTCAATAGCCTCTTTACGATGTTGATAGGGATAGATACGATCTAATCCATGTGCCAAAACAGCTATAGTAGGTAACTTGTTTTCTAAAGCAGCCCTATGAGCTGTAATGTCTATTCCATATGCTAAACCGCTAACAATGGTAAGGTTAGGAAGTAGTGAGGCTAATTGTCCGATGAGCTCGGTTACAACTTTTCGACCGTAAGTGGTTGCTCTTCGAGTACCGACAATACTTAATTTGTACTCTGCTTGTAATGCCTTTTGCTCTCCTTTATAGAAAAGGAGGGCAGGAGCATCTACACACTCCGATAGTAGTGATGGATATTTTTCGTCACCTATGGTAATTACTTCTATACCCTTAGCTCGTGTATCTTCGAGTTCTTTTTCTGCCCTTTCTATAATAGAAAATTGGACTAACTGCTTGGCAAAACGATTATAGAGTTGGGGGAACTGGTTACGAAGAATTTCGGGTTTATGAAAAATCTCTTCGATAAAAGGAATCGCCTCAAGAAGACGGCGCATGGTAATACACCCCATTCCCTCAAGGCGACTAAGGCTAATATATAAGAAGCCCGCTGAATCATGTTTTTATCTATTATTTATTAGACTTTTCTTTAAGCCAGTTGTACGCATTTCTAAAGGCTTCCATCCATGGCGTTACCTCGTGACCCATTTCGGGATAGAAACCACATTGCCATGGGAATATAGAACGCTCGGGGTGAGGCATCATAGCCAAATGACGACCATCCGCACTTGCCATTGCTGCAATACCCTCTGGTGAACCGTTAGGGTTAGCAGGATAGGCATCGTAAGTATAATGAGCCACAACATTGTAGCGGTCAAGAGACTCGTCTATGGCGAAGCGTCCCTCTCCGTGGGCACACCATACGCCGATCTTACTCCCTGCCAAAGAAGAGAGCATAACGGTGTTATTCTCAGGAATGGTGAGACTCACGAAGCAACTCTCGTATTTATGAGATGTGTTATGTTCCATACGATGCGAGGTTTATGGTCTTCATAAAGAAGTCCTAACTCTGCCATAAGTTGACAGCCATTACATACACCTAAACTTAGGGTGTCAGGACGGGCATAAAAGGCTTCTATAGTAGCTTTGGCACGCTCATTAAAGAGAATACCTGCCGCCCAGCCTTTTGCCGATCCCAATACATCACTATTAGAAAAGCCTCCACAGAAAACGAGTAGTTGAGTATCTTCCAATGTCTCTCTTCCCGAAGTTAAGTCGGTTAAGTGTACATCTTTTACATCGAAACCAGCGAGGTGAAGCGCATAAGCCATCTCTCGCTCCCCATTAGTACCCTTATCTCTCACTACAGCAGCTACGATGCCCGAACGCTCCTTGCGGTCTGGGTCGAGACCGAGTGCCGAAAGTTTGCCCGTAAAGTCGGGGGCAAATTGGAACTGTATGGGTTGATGAGCAAAGTTTTCGAAGCGTTTTTTTGCCAACTGTTCAGTAGATTGGAAACGATCCAATAGGTAGGAAGGTTCATACCAAATGCGACGTGCTTGGTCAATATCTATGGATAACTTCTTGTCCTTCTTGATGATCTCTATACTGCGAAGTTCAGAAGGCTCTCCGATAAGGGCATAACCTACTCCAGCTTCTTCGAGAAGCTCTGCTACAGTAGAGAGTTCTTTTACTTGTAGTACTACTCCCGGATTTTCTGCATAGAGTAGCTTGGTCAAATCTTCCTCTGGAATGGATGAGAGATTAATAGCAAGACCTCCTGTCACGTTTGCGAAGCACATTTCCAATAAGGTTGTGATAAGACCTCCAGCGGATATGTCATGTCCTGCTAATACGAGTCCTTTTGAAAGGAGGGTTTGTACGGCATCGAATGCATCGGCAAAGTATTCAGGGTTAGCTATCGAGGGTGCCTCTGTTCCCACCTTACCTAAACTTTGGAAAAGGGCAGAGCCTCCCAAACTGAGAGGAGCAAAGCTGAAGTCTATATATATCAAATGAGAGTTCTTAGCTGGTTTAATCACGGGCGTAACAATACCCTTTACGTAGCTAACAGGGGCTGCTGCGAGATGATTACAGTACCGGGACTCACAACGGGCTTGTCATCGGGATACTTTTGAGTCATAGAAAGAGAATCTTTACCCGTAGGATATTGATACCCAAATCTATGGCAAACTGAGCGCAGGCCTCTACGGCACGATAGAGGCGAGCATCTTCTCCTTCGTTACGACAGGGCCACATCCAGTTGGCACTTAGAGAAACGCTTTCTAATCCTTTTTCTAAAGGAGCAAAAACGATGTTGGTTAGTGCTTCCGCAATAGCCAATACCGAGCCTGTAGCTGAGTCTATCAATCCTGCTTGAGGAGCATGTCCGATAGAGGTGGCATACCCCTTGCACCCACGATAATCCAAGGCAATAGCCCCAAGGTCGCTAAGAGGAAGTTGTAGCTCTCCACAGCATTGTTGGCGGGCTATACGTCCCGTAACCGAACGGTCTACCTTGTTCGTTAGCCAATCCTTACAAGCTACAGCTTCGAGGCTTAGTACTCCATCGAGATATTGTAGAGGAGCTTGGGCATCGTAGTCGGCATTGGCGTAATGGTGCTCTATAGTTTTGTCATTCATTATGGTGCGAGGAGGCTTAGCCAGCATATCTTCTACAGCGAGGTGGATTGCTTCCTCTCCATTGTTTCGTTTGAAAACAAGCTCTTTACTATCGGTTGTATGACCTACCTTATATATAGGTGCACGCTCACGCTCGGCAATGGCGGCAATACGGTCGAAGTCTTTCTCTTGAATAAGCAAGCCCATACGCTCTTGACTTTCGTTACCAATGATCTCTTTGGCTGAAAGGCTCTTATCGCCCACAGGCAAAGCATCTATATCAATAACGCCACCCGTTGCTTCGATGAGTTCGGTCAAACAGTTAAGGTGTCCTCCAGCTCCGTGGTCATGGATACTGATGATAGGATTGTCTTCTCCTTCTGCCAAGCGCGCACCACATTGCAAACTCTTTTTTGCATTTCGGGGTTGGCTCGCTGTACTGCATTGAGCTCGATGCCCGAACTGAACTGTCCCGTGTTTACCGAGCTAACGGCTCCACCTCCCATACCGATACGATAGTTGTCTCCCCCCATCATAACGACCAATTGGTCAGGTTTGGGCTCTTCTTTTATAGCATCTTGGGCATGGGCATAACCGATACCTCCTGCTAACATGATAACCTTGTCAAATCCATAGCGAGTAGCTTGCTCTGCCTCTTGATGTTCGAAAGTGAGCAACGACCCTGCAATGATGGCTGACCGAACTTGTTACCAAAATCGCTTGCTCCATTAGATGCCTTGGTAAGGATGGCTTGAGGGTGCTGATAAAGCCATTTACGCGCTCCCATAAGCTCTTTGCGCTCCCCTTTGAGGCGAGGGTAAGAGGTCATATAAACCGCTGTACCTGCCACGGGGATAGAGGCTTTTCCTCCAGCCATACGGTCTCTAATCTCTCCACGTACCCGTAGCTGCTCCATTGAAAGGCTCTACGGTAGTGGGGAAGTTGTGGGTCTCTGCTTTGAGCGAGAGCACTGTGTCGATAGGGCGAGTGGCGTAGAAGTCCGACTTATCTGCCGATAGGGGAGCAAATTGTTCTATTCTACCTCCCTCTACAAAAGCGACATTGTCTTTGTAGGCAGACACTAATCCGTTGGGATTCTCCTGCGAAGTAGATTTAATCATCGAGAAGAGCGAAGCCTCCTGCTCTTTGCCATCGATGATAAAAGTTCCATTGAATATTTTATGGCGACAGTGCTCAGAGTTTACTTGAGAAAATCCGAAGAGCTCACTATCGGTCAATTTGCGACCAATACGTTGGGAGAGTTTTTCCAAAAAGGTTATCTCCTCGGGGCTTAGAGCCAAACCTTCGCTCTTATTATAAGCCTCAATATCGTCGATATAGTGTATAGGCTCTACCTCATACTCGAAAGTGAAAATGTCGGCATTGGGGTCTGTGTAGACCATCTCCAACATAGGGTCATGCTCTATATTGGCTTCTTTTTCTTTTAGTTCTTCGATACGGGAGATGCCTTTTAATCCCATGTTTTCGGCTATTTCCACCGCATTGGTACTCCATGGAGAAATCATCTCACTGCGTGGACCGACAAAGGTTCCCTTCACCGTAGGTTGGGGTTCAAAACCCTCTTGAATGCCGAAAAGCCAATTGAGTCGCTTAATTTCTTCGTTTGTAAAAGGGCTATTGTGTTCTACAATGAAAAGAGAACGCTCTGAGGAGAGGAAATAGCTAATCATATAAAGTTTATCTTAAGTGTTATCTTACTCTTCAAAAATAGATAGAGGTGTAAACAATACACCTCTACAAAGTTACGACTAAAAGACGAAGTACACGATATTTTGGGAGGGAGAAGTTCTTCCCGTTTCTCGTCTGATAAACTCTATATATATCAATAGTTTGAAGCCATTGCCTCGAATGGTTAGTTCTCTAAGAGTAAAGGATAAGGTTATGAAAAAGCCCCCGCTTCTTTTCTTTCTAAGAGGCGGGGGCTTTTGGTTGGTTAGAGAAGAACTTACTTCTTGATAAGTTCTAAGGTGTCGAGGGCAATCATCTTTTCCTCATCGGTGGGGATAACTACCACTTTTACTTTGCTATCTGCTGTGCTGAGTAGGCACTCTTCGCCACGCACTTTTGCGTTCAACTCATTGTCGAGTTGGATACCCATATATTCCATATCACGGCATACGTACTCACGAGTTGTAGTTTGGTTTTCGCCCACACCACCTGTAAATACGATAACGTCTACTCCGCCCATTGTGGCGGCAAGAGCACCTACGTACTTCTTGATACGGTAGTCGTACATTTCCAATGCCAATTTAGCACGCTCATTGCCAGCAGCAATAGCGGCTTCGATCTCACGCATGTCAGAAGAAACACCACTGATACCGAGTACACCGCTCTTCTTATTGATCATATTAGAAAGGTCGGCGTAAGACATTTTTTCTTTCTCTCCGATGAAGACGAGAGCACCGGGGTCTACATCGCCACAACGAGTACCCATGATGAGTCCTTCAGTTGGTGTCAAACCGAGAGAAGTGTCGATACACTCGCCATTTTTGATAGCAGAAATAGAGGCTCCGTTACCGATGTGGGCGGTGATGATACGAGTCTTCTTGAAGTCAAGACCTAAGAACTCGCAAGCACGTTGGCTTACATAGCGGTGGCTGGTTCCATGGAAGCCGTAACGACGCACACCATACTTTTCGTAGTACTCATAGGGGAGTGCATACATGTAAGCATGTTCGGGCATGGTTTGCTGGAAAGAGGTGTCGAATACCCCTACTTGAGGTACTTCGGGCATCAATTCTGTTACAGCTGCAATACCTTTGAGTGAGGGAGGATTGTGTAGAGGAGCAAGGTCAATGCATTCAGTAACTTTGGCTACCACTTCATCGGTGATAACAACGCTCTTGCTGAACTTGTCGCCTCCGTGCACCAGACGATGACCTACGGCATCAATCTCTTTCAAGCTCTTGATGCAACCATATTGTTCGCTGGTGAGGGTTTGTAGTACGAAGTCGATAGCCACAGTGTGTTCGGGCATATATTTCTCCAAAACTACTTTATCTCCGTTGGGGAGCTTGAATCTTAGGAAAGAGTCTTCCAAGCCCAACTTCTCTACAACGCCTTGAGCCAATACATTAGCTTGGGGCATCTCCATGAGTTTATACTTTACGGATGAACTTCCACAGTTCAAAACGAGTATATTCATAATTATGTGTAATGGGTTAATTTATTTTGTACTGTTCTTTGCAGCAATAGCCTGATTGGCTGTGATTGCCACCATGTTGTATATATCGTCCACAGAGCAGCCACGACTCAAGTCATTGATAGGAGCAGCCATACCTTGTAGGATAGGACCAATCGCAATAGCACCTCCGAGACGCTCTGCAAATTTATAGGCAATGTTACCTACTTCAAGAGTAGGGAATACCAAAACGTTGGCCTTACCTGCTACGGCACTATTAGGAGCTTTGAGTTTAGCAACTGTCTCTACAAGAGCAGCATCGGCCTGCATCTCTCCGTCAATGGCGATGTCGGGTGCCAACTCTTTTGCCAAGCGAGTCGCTTCTACGACTTTATCTACCATCTCACCCTTGGCACTACCAAAAGTAGAGAAGCTGAGCATAGCTACACGAGGCTCCATACCACCGATAGCCTGGGCAGTTTTGGCAGATGCAACGGCAATCTCTGAAAGTTCTTTAGCAGTAGGATTAGGGGTTACAGCACAGTCAGCTACGACTACCAAACCTTCACGGCCGATATGTTTGGCTTGTGTGAAAAGGAGAAAAGCTCCACTCACACAACTGATACCTGGCATGGTTTTTACAAGCTGAAGGGCTGGACGCAATACGTTACCTGTTGTATTTAATGCTCCTGCAAGCTCTCCATCGGCGTCTCCAGCCTTAATCATAAGGCAAGCTAAGTAAAGAGGGTTAATAACCAATTTGTCTGCCTCTTCTTGTGTCATACCTTTAGACTTGCGGAGCTCCATGAGAAGATCTCTGTAAGCTTCGCGACGAGGGTGGTTTTCGGGGTCAAGCATCTCTGCTTTGTCGATATTTTTTAAACCCAATTCGGTAGCTTTAGCTTTGATTTCTTCGGGCTTCCCGATAAGAATTAAATGTGCTACACCTTCGGCTAAAAGTCTGTCTGCAGCTTGAAGGGTGCGAGGTTCAGACCCTTCGGGAAGCACAATGCGCTGTTTGTCGGCACAGGCACGTGCAATAATTTCTTGCATTAAATCCATGTCGTATCTTTTCGTTGACTAAATATATACTTCTAATAGAGGTGCTTTAGTGAGTAATAGAATATGCAATGTACGACTCACAAAACCGTTGCAAAGTTAAGCATTTAGCGATAGACATCAAAATTAGGAGAAAAGGAGCCTTTGGTAGCTTCCCTTTTTTAGAAAAGCGTTCAAATGTTGATTTCTTGCTTTGTGTCTCATTGCTCTTTTACAGACTTTATATCGCTATGAAAGATAGCTTTTTATTCTCTTATGGCAAGACACGCATATTGACTATCAATGACCTTTATAGAATAGTATTTATAGGGGATTTCTTTGTGTTTTTTTATAAAGATTGAGGCTTCAAACCAATTTTACTTTTCGATGGCTCTTGTTTTTCTGTTTGCAAATCGTTAATTTTATTTATATCAGAAGGGATGAGAATATCCGTTATGACAAAATCAGTCCATGATAAAAATCACATATAATAAAAGTACAACATGTTAAAACGCACATTTTTATTGCTCCTTTTGGTGAGCTCTTATTTGGGAGTCCTATGCGGACAAAATGCTTTTTCTTACAAAGAACAAATGGGACATAAAGAACCCCATGAGCACAAGGGACGCTTCTTTGTAGGAGGTGTTATCAACTATTGGTACGATGCAGACGATAAGCAACACTCGTTCGAGTTCGCTCCTGAGTTTGGTTACTTATTCAATAACGATTGGGGGTTGGGGGCGTTCCTATCATACGACTATGGCACCGAGTTGAGTACACAAGCTAAAAAGACAAGCCATTTTTATAGTATAACACCTTTTGTTCGCTACTACTACTTTCATAGAGAGCCATTTAACCTCTACTTGGATGGCTGTGTTGGGGTCAACTGGTCTAAAGAAATAGAGGTCCCCCACGCCACCCCCGACGCTCCCAATGTAGAGTCGATGAGGGGCTTTGAGGTAGGGATACGACCTGGGGCTTGTGTCGATTTGACCGAAGGGCTCTGTCTGTGTCTTCGTTTAGGATTTATAGGCTATCGAAACAGCTTCTTTGCTGGTGAAGAGGAGGGAGTAGGTACCTCTGGTTGGGGGGTACGCTTCGCTCCAGAAGAGCTAAAGATAGGGCTCGAATTGGAGTTCTGATACGGATGGAAAGCCATTGTCTCCACTTTCGTTAGAGGCAATGCTTTTGAAATAGAAACTACTTTTTTTGAAGAAAAGGCTCCTTACCCTGCTCTATGCACAGGTGAGGAGCTTTTTTGGGAAATCCCCATGTAACAGTTTCCAAGGGTATAACCCTTTCGATGCAAACCATAGACCCTTTTGCTCAAAACCATAGACCCTTTTGAACGTTTGCACGGATGGTTTTGAATAGGCTCGTATAACCTTAGATTTTTAAGCCTTTGTCTCTCGATTGCCAATCCACGAACATTTTGTTTCTTTGCAATGTTATTTCCAATGGAAACTAATTTACAAAAGGAGCAAAAATGAAAATCATTATCATCGGAGGAGTTGCTGGAGGAGCTACCACAGCCGCTCGTATTCGCAGAATGGACGAGAGTGTCGAGATTGTTCTCATCGAAAGGGGGGCGCATATCTCCTATGCTAACTGCGGTTTGCCTTACTATATAGGTGGAGTTATTAGTGAGCGAGAAAAACTTTTTGTACAGACAGTCGAAAAATTTTCGGCTCAATTCAACGTTGATGTACGTACCGAAAGTGAGGTAGTCTCTATCAATAGGACCAATAAAACCGTCTCTATAAGCCGTATAGATGGGAGTAACTACACGGAGCAGTACGACAAATTGGTAATCTCGACAGGCGCCGTGCCCGTACGCCCTCCCTTGCCAGGCATAGATATAAAAGGGATATTTACGCTACGCAACGTGCCCGATACGGAACGTGTCAAAGAGTTTGTAGACCAAACTAAACCCCAACGAGCTGTCGTTATCGGGGCAGGTTTCATCGGCTTAGAAATGGCAGAAAATTTGCACGCGAGGGGCGCCGAGGTAAGCATTGTCGAGATGGGGAGTCAAGTGATGGCTCCGATAGATTTCTCCATGGCTTCATTGCTCCATCAGCATTTGACCGAAAAGGGAGTACAGCTCTATTTAGAACAAACGGTAGAGGGTTTTGAACGTACGCACGAGGGTATTAAGGTGCAGTTCAAGAGCGGAGATAGTATTACTACAGATATTGTAATTCTTTCTATCGGAGTGCGCCCCGAAACGCATTTGGCTCGTGAAGCTAATCTGGCGATTGGTACTACGGGAGGTATTAGCGTGAATGAATATCTTCAAACTTCCGATGAGAATATATATGCAATCGGAGATGCCATCGAGTATCCTCATCCTATTACCAAACAACCTTGGTTAAACTACTTAGCAGGACCCGCCAATAGACAAGGGCGCATTGTCGCAGACAACCTGCTCGGAGCAAAAAAAACCTACGAAGGTTCTATTGGTACGGCTATTGCAAAGGTGTTTGATATGACCGTGGCGGCTACGGGCTTGTCTGCCAAGCGTCTTCGCCAGATGGATATTGACTATCGCTCGGTAACTCTTCATCCCTCTTCGCACGCAGGTACTATCCCGGGGCGTTACCGATGACGATTAAGCTCATTTTTGCTCCCGACAGTGGTAAAGTATATGGTGGTCAAGTGGTGGGCTATAAGGGTATCGACAAACGTATAGATCAAATAGCTCTAATCATAAAGCAGGGTGGAACGGTAGAAGACCTCACACGCATTGAGCATGCTTATGCGCCTCCTTTCTCATCGGCAAAAGACCCCGTAACCCTTGCAGGTTATGCTGCAAGTAACCTCTTGGAGGGTAAGATGCACCCTAAGTATTGGCGTGAAGTAAAAGAGATAATTGCTTCCGAAAGTCTTTCGGCAAGTACTCTCTTTGTCGATGTACGCACGCCTGATGAATTTCAAATGGGCTCGCTCCCCAACGCCATAAATATCCCTCTTGATACGCTCCGTACTCGTCTTGATGAATTGCCCAAGGATAAGGATATTATTGTTCTATGTGCCGTTGGACTAAGAGGCTATATGGGATACCGTATATTGGCACAGAATGGATTTACTCGTGTCTATAATCTTATCGGGGGACTCAAAACCTATCGAGCTGCAACGGCACCTATTGCTCCTCCTCAACATAGACCAATGACATCTTCCAATCCTTGTTGTCAAAAACAGACAGAGGAGGCCCCCAGCAACATTACGCTCCATGTAGATGCGTGTGGGTTGCAATGTCCAGGACCTATACTTAAGATGAAGCGTTCTATAGAGTCGTTGCAAGTAGGGGAATATTTGCAGATTGTCTCTACCGATGCTGGATTTCCCCGTGATGCCGAGGCATGGTGTTGCTCTACAGGTCATAAACTGATTTCTTCGACCAGCGCAACGGGTTGTTATACGGTTGTAATAGAGAAAAAAGAAGGTAAGCCTCAAAATTGTCTTTCTGCCAATGGAGGCAAGGGTAAGACCTTTATTCTCTTTAGTGATAGTTTGGATAAGGCTTTAGCAACGTTCGTTCTTGCCAATGGAGCTGCTGCTACGGGAGAGAAGACGACTATTTTCTTTACTTTCTGGGGATTAAATGCTATCAAGAAGGTACAGAAACCTCATACGGAAAAAGACTTCTTTGGCAAGATGTTTGGTTGGATGCTTCCAGCCCATTCGGGACAACTAAAGCTCTCCAAGTTGAGCATGGGAGGCTTGGGTGGCAAGATGATGCGCTTTTTGATGAAGAGGAAAGGTATTGACTCGCTTGAATCGCTTCGCCAACAGGCTCTCGAAAATGGAGTTGAGTTCATTGCCTGCCAAATGTCTATGGATGTAATGGGAGTATCTCGTGAAGAGTTGATGGATGAGGTAACGATAGGAGGGGTAGCTACCTATATGAATCGTGCCGATGATGCCAATGTCAATCTCTTTATTTAACTTTCGGGTAAATTCTCGTCGAAATGAAAACAATTTGTGTGGTGCGTGATCTTTACAGAGTCTTGGAAAAGTTTGAAAATAATTTTCAAGAAACCTATGCGCTCTCTATCAATGAAGCTATGGTGCTCTGTGCCTTGGGCGAAGAGGGAACTCCTATGATACCTACCGTTTTGGGTACACGTATGGGTATCCGCACCTCTCATCTTTCTAAATTGTTGAGACGCTTGGAGGAGAAACAACTCGTATCTCGTAGTTTGGGGCAGGAAGATCGTAGGCAGATGTTTTTCTCCCTTACCGAAGAAGGAAAAGAGCGTCTGCATCAGCTTGATTTGGAGCAGATAGAAATCCCCGAATTGCTCCGTCCTTTGTTTTGATGGGAACGTATGTAACGTTACCTAAAGAACCCCTGCACTCTCTTCAATAGCGGGCTTTAGGAAGTCCTCAAGGGAGTTTTCGGAGAGCAATAACACAAAGAAAGCCGAGCAACTATGTATGGTTACTCGGCTTTTTCTATCTCTTTCTTACTATGGGATAGTACTGAGTTGCCCTTGACAAAGGCTATTCGGAGAGCTCAATGACTTCCAAATTTTGAAAAGTATCTCCATTGATCTCTACTCGCACTAATGTCCTTCTCGTATGCCACCCAGATATGCCTGCTGCTCCGGGATTAATGTGTAGAAGGTCGAACATAGAGTCGGGCATTACTTTTAGAATATGACTATGTCCGCTGAGAAAGAGTTTGGGCCTTTTCTTGGCTATCACCTTTCGCACTTTCGGTTCGTAGCGACCAGGATAGCCTCCTATATGTGTCATCAATACATCTACGTTTTCGATGTGTACACAGAGCGTTTCGGGATATTGTTCTCGTACATCTTGCGTATCTATATTGCCGTGTACGGCGTAGAGGGGAGCTATTGTGGAGAGTTGTTCGGCTATTGATAGAGCCCCGATATCGCCACAGTGAAATATATAATCACAGTTGGAAAAATATTTTGCAAAGCGTTCGTCCCAATAGCTATGTGTGTCAGAAAGTATTCCTATTCGTTTCATTTTATCTTTCTATAAGAGAAGCATTCTTAAGCTCATACGAAGAACCTAAAGAGAGAAGATGTTGTAATATCAAGATGCTTTCGTAGATTGGAAAGTGTTGTTTATAAAAAAGCCTCTGTTACAGAAGTGCTGCAACAAAGGCTTTGTTTATTTTCTAGAAGGTATTGTTATCAATAGAAGCGAGCTCTATTGTCTTCTACTTTGAGGTCGTTTACCAAGTAACCAAAGGCTCTGTAACCCAAACCTTGTCCCAACGCACGACGTTGTTGCTTCAACTGTGCATCAAGAGGCATTCCTACAGATTTGTCGTTTTCAGAGAGAGGCTTTACAACTACTACTTCGTACTCCGAACGGAAAGGCTTAGAAACATTGTTGAGAGGTGTAGCCATACTATGAGCCGAAATCATAGGAGAGGCTTGCCCTCTGGCAAGGAGGCTTACTCCTGAGATTGTATCTACGGTTGCCTGCATCGCTTCTGCATAGGCTTCGATAGATGTCAAATTCTTAGCTGCAAGGTTGGAGGCTAATATCTCTCCTCTTTTCTCTACAACGAGGCGATCTTTAATATCTTCCTTAACTTCTTCCAAAGGCTTAGTCCCTTCTTTTTGTTGAGCAGCGACAGAAGCAATAACAAGATGAGAGTCTCCACAGCGGAATATCTTGTCATACACATCGTTTACTTCTCCCTTAAGAGCCCAACTTACGATTTCACGAGAAGAAGGAATAGAGCCAATGGTGGAAGAGAAAGAAGAAATCTCTACGTTGCGACGTACATCAAGACCCTTTTCTTCTGCCATTTTTGCCATTTCTTCAAAACTCTTTCCAGAGGCTAGTATTGAGTTTATCGTAGAGTATTTTTCGCTGAATGTGGCATCAGAGAAAGTAATAGGAAGAGCTATATAAGCCAATTTGTATTTTGTTACAGGAGCTTTAGTTTGAGCTGTTTGGAGGATAAATTTAGCCCCGCCCATATCCATAGTAAAAGCTTTTCCTACGGGAACTTTGTAAAGTGTGTCCAATCCCATTTGTGTGGCACGAGCCTCTGTTAAAGTACTATCCACAGCACCAGTACGAGGGTCTGGGAACATTAAGTAACCGCCTTGGGCTTTAGTTTGTGGATCTGCAGAATAGAGCGTTGCCAAATCTGCAAAAGAGGAACCTCCGTTGATGGCTGCCACAATACTATCTGCCTTAGTTGTATTTACAGTATCTAAAACAATGATGCGTGCATAAACCGCTTCAGGAGAAACCTTTTTGCTAACAAGTTTTACCAATGAGTAACGATCGTTTTCGATAGCAGGAGTATTTACAGCACCTACCTCCGAAGATTTCAAGAATTCTACCAAAGAAGGAGAGAGGTTAATTTCATTTAACTCTTGCTCTGTTAGATAGAAATCAGGGGCAAAAGATTCAGAATAGTTGCGGGCTACCTCTGCTACATCCGAGGATTGGCTCAAGCGAGCTTGCACTTGTTCCATCTCTTCACGAGCCGTTGCGTAGTCTTCTGCACTGGGGCGTACTTCTACATCAATATAGTTTACCTTAGTAATAGGGAGTTTCTGTTCAAACATCTTAGGATGCTTATTGTAGAAATCCTGAATCTCTTTTTCGGTAGGCATAGCTGTAGAGTCTGTAAGTACAGAACTCATGGTGCGTACCACAGCCACATCACGGGAAGGTACACCTGACAGATATTGGGCATCAATCTTATTGATGGCGAAGCTACGAGACATAAGAGCAGAGAACTTTGTGCTCAATCGCTCGTTCGTTATCATACGTACTATGGCATTCCACTGACGTTGTCTAAGAAGGAATGAACTCTGTTGTGCAGGAGGCATTGCCTTGATAGAAGCATCTGAGATTAAGTTTAGAAAATCTTTTACCTCATTTGCATTTTCTGCATTTATACCAATGCTTGCAAAGAACTGTTGAGCTTGGTAGGATTGTTGCGCTCCATTACCTGTAATAAGAGCGATAAGCTCTTCAGGGGTAACTTTTATTCCCAAAGCTTCCGTCTGGTTTTCCAGCGCAATAGTTTGTACATACTCTTGAGCCAATTGGTTGTTGAGTTCCATGCGTTGCTCATCGCTCAATTTCTGTCCATTAGCTTCGGCAAATTCTTGCATTTCAGCGAGTCGTTGAGAGTAATCTTCAATGTCTATTTTATTACCATCAATAACTAATGCAGAGTTTTTACTCAGCTGGAGCAGAGTAGAGCCAGAGCGTAAACCATCTCCAATAATAAACGCAAAGAGAGCCACTCCGATAACAATAATCAGGAGTCCTGCTCGATTTCGAATTTTCTCTAAAGTTGCCATATATGTATGATATTCTTTTCTTGCTTTTCGTCTGAGGGGCAAAGATACAAAATACCAACTAAATCTCAATATTTTATAACATAATACTGCATTTCGGGATGTGTGGATATTTTCAGAGTTTATGCCTTATAGTTAGCATTCTTCTTTATTTGGGATTTGGATTAATTTGTCCACGTAATCAAAGAGTTATTTTTATTGAGTCATCTTTGTCTGATGAATACACCTAAAGAAAAAGTTATCTTTGTCTCAATAATGAAGATTTAGAATGAGTAATAATACAAAAGCCCCTTTATTGTTAGGTATTGAAAGTTCGTGCGATGATACAAGCGCTGCTGTAGTGCGAGGGTGTGAGCTTTTGAGTAACGTTATAGCCAGTCAAGCTGTGCATAGTGCTTATGGAGGGGTAGTACCCGAAATTGCCTCTCGAGCTCACCTACAAAACATCGTTCCAGTAGTGAGTGAGGCTATTCGTCAAGCAGGTGTTTCATTGCAAGAGATAGATGCTATTGCCTTTACAGCGGGACCAGGCTTGTTGGGTTCTTTACTCGTGGGGACAAGTTTCGTTAAGGGACTACATCTTGCTTTGGATGTTCCACTCATTTCGGTTAATCATCTTCGGGCTCACGTATTAGCCCATTTTATTTCTGAACCAGAAGAAGAGCATCGTAGTCCTGAGTTCCCTTTTCTCTGCCTTTTGGTTTCAGGAGGTAATTCACAAATCATAAAAGTAGATAACCCATATCAAATGGAAGTTGTTGGGCAGACTATAGATGATGCCGCCGGAGAGGCTTTCGATAAGTGTGCTAAGGTTATGGGGCTTGGATATCCTGGGGGACCTGTTGTGAATCGTTTGGGTAATGAGGGTAATCCTAATCGTTTTGTTCTTGCTAAGCCCAACGTGGCAGGTTTGAATTATAGTTTTAGTGGGTTGAAAACATCGTTTTTATACCTCCTACGAGATGAGTTGGCATTGAATCCTAACTTCATAGAAGAGAACAAACAAGACCTTTGTGCCTCTCTTCAGAAAACGGTGGTCGACATATTGATGGGTAAACTTCTCAAGGCTACTAAAGAGTACAAAATAAAACGAGTGGCTGTGGCTGGTGGCGTCTCTGCCAATACGGCATTGCGTCAGGCATTTGCCGACTATGCCCAGCGTTATGGTTGGGATATTTTTATCCCCAAGTTCTCTTATACTACAGACAATGCTGCTATGGTAGCGGTGGCAGGTTACTTCTCTTTCTTGCAGAGTGATTTTGTCTCCCCTGATATTGTTCCTTTTGTTCGTACGACCTTGGAGCGATGAGCTATCTTGTAACGACTTCGCTGATAGGTCTTTTGGCTCAAATACTTAGTGAGAGAGGCGAAACTCTTTCTGTGGCAGAGAGTTGTACGGGTGGTATGATTGCTTCTCTTTGTACTAAACGTTCTGGAGCTTCAGCTTGGTTTGCAGGCAGTGCTGTGACTTACTCGGAGCAGATAAAGCATGAGCTGCTCGGTGTCCCTATGGAAGTAATAGCACAGGAGGGTGTAGTAAGCGCTAGGGTAGCAGAATTGATGGCTTTAGGTGTGAGAAAACTTTTTCATTCAGACTTAGCTTTGGCCACTACAGGTATTGCTGGTCCTACAGGAGCTCTTCCCTCTTATCCTGTTGGCTCCGTGTGGATAGCAATATCCTATCGAGAGCATTTGGAGTCAGAGTACCTCTTTTTTCGAGGGAAGCGAGAGTGTTTTATAGAGCAGGTCTCCCAAGAAGTTTTACGGAGGGCTTATGCTTTCATTCGGAGAATATAATGTATTTTAGCACGACGATATAGTAAAATCATATTATGAGAAAATCGTATATCTTAGCCCTATCATGGGTTTTAGCTCTTTTCTTTTCCTTGACAGAGACCATGGCTCAGAATCAAATCTGTCGTATAGGTTTCGAGTATCAAATGAGCTATAATGAAAATTGGGGAGCCAATCGCCCCGTAGTTCTTTCGGTAGAGCCAATTCCCCAGCAGGATATGCTGGTCTCAAAGTGGGAGATATTATTGAAACTATAAACGGACATTCCGTTCTTGATATTAGCGAGCAAGATTTCCTGAATTTGCTCCGTACACCAGAGGGAGTACGTATGCAGGTTAGTAATTTTGGCTATAAAGCTGCCGAACGAATACTAACTCCAGAATGTCAAGATCGTTCTTTGATAGACGAGAGATTACTAGCCTCCTCTTTTGCTATGTATAGCTTAGAAGATGAGTGTGAGCGTATTCTGACTTATCCTTTCGATACAGGTCGTGCGCCCAACATCTCTTTCGAAAAGTTTCGTTATTTCGCTTTTGCGGACGAAACTGGCAGTAGTTCTCCACTGGATTTAGAAATACAGAATCAGATCTCTGATCGTCTACGTTCCTTGGGTTTACAGCATAATAGAGCCGAGGCAGATATTATTGTAGATACTTACTATACCCTTATTCATAATACATATTTTGATAAGAAGAAAGTCGAGGATACTAAACTTTTCGATGTACGCTATGATGTGGAAAAACGCTCTTTAGTAGAGGTGCCACTGCTTCCTGTAGGAGGTAATAAGCAGGCAGCTCCTTTTGTCTTGACATTCGGTATCCGCATCTTTGATGCCCATGGCTCAGATATGCTTTACTGGAGTTGTGAAGCTGTGGAGCACATGACTGAGGACTTTTCTTTGGAGGAGTATGCCCGTCTTTCTGTACCCATTATGCTGATGCAATTCCCCTTCGTGCGCTATAATATCAATCCTCAGATTCGTTTCTCTTCGCACAGACATAATTATACAGGAATGCTGTTTCACGCATCCGATTTGGGCTTGATTGCTTCGGTAGCCCCTAATACTCCCGTTGCTAAGGTGGGATTGAAAGCGGGAGACCGAGTAGTAGCTATTAATGATAAACCTTTAGCCTCGACACAAGAGCTTACAACTGCTTACCATAAATTTGTGGAGCGTACGCTCTCTTATAGGGATGAGCGCAGTATGTTTACCGATCGTCGTGGTGTTAAGTATTGTCGTTATTGGGACACCTCTGAGTATAAAAGCATCGCTAAGGCATTTGCCAAAGAAGCTAATAAAACAGTTTTTTCTTACCTTTTTGCTTTTCGTCCCTATGTGTCGGGAACAGCGCAGGAAGCTTATTTACATATCGATGTACTCACCAAGGAGGGGATTATTCAGAGATATACTGTTTTGCCTCAACTTGTTGATAACTCGTATATAACTCTTGAATAGATGAACGAAAATAATCATAAAAAGAGCAAAAAGACTTCCTCTCAACAAGGAGAGAAGTCTTTTTCTCGTTTAGAACAGGACCCTTTTGGAGCTGGATTAAAGAAGAGTACATCCTTTCAAAGGGAGCAGAAAAAGAGAGTATGTTTTTCTGGAGAGAAGAACAAAGGGTATAAACAAACTGCCGAAGGAGAGCATTCTTTTGTGTCTCAAAATATAGACTTTGCTTCACTTAAAAAGATAACTCAAGAGGTTTTGTCTGAAGGGGAATTAGTTTTTGAAAGAGAGACTCAAGAGTTTCAATTAGGTATTTATCAGTCTTTGCGCATAGTGCGACTTGCTCCCCCTGGGGCTTATTTGGACGGAGGTTCAGAAGAGATTCTTTTACCTAATCGTTATTTACCCAAAGAGTGTGTCGTTGATAGCTTCGTTGAGGTGTTTGTTTATCATGATAACGAGGGGCGTTTGGTCGCTACTACTCTTAAGCCTTTGGCACAAGTTGGTGAGGTCGCTTTTTTGAAAGTGAATATGGTTACCAACCATGGAGCCTTTTTGGATTGGGGTATACACAGAGATTTGTTCGTACCCTTTTCCGAACAAAGAGAGAAAATGCAAGAGGGGTATTCCTATCCCGTTGTTGTTTACATTGACCATGTCAGTGGGCGCATTGTTGGTTCCTCCAAGTTGAGCAAACATATTGCCCAGCAGTTGCCTGATTTTGAGCCGGGAGAGGCTGTCGATATTCTTTTTGTAGAGGCTATTTCTGTCGGCTATCGGGCTGTTGTGAATAATCATTACTGGGGGTTGGTGTACAACTCCGACCTGGATAGAGCGGTGCATTTGGGCGAACGAACCACCGCCTATGTAATTCGAGTGCGGGAGGATGACCGCTTAGACCTCTCCTTGACTCCTTTAGGTATGGAGCGACTCGAAGAAGGGGCGCAGAAACTCCTTTCTTTACTCCGTAATCGTGGAGGCGAGTTGCCCATTGGAGACAAAAGTTCGCCTGAGGAGATTGAGCGACTAACGGGATACTCCAAAAAAGTATTCAAGCGTTCAGTGGGCATTTTGTATAAGCAAAGGCTGGTTGCAATAGAGTCGTTCAAATTGAAACTATTATGAAGCGGTTATTTATGCTCTCCTTGTGGAGCGGATTTCTTGTTTTCTTTTTTCTTTTAACTTTTATTGGTTGTGCTCCTCGTAAGGGGACTCTTTCTCAAACGGATTTTGAGAGAGAGAGGCGGGAGATGCGTGCCGCTTGGTGGCCTACAGTGTGGCGAGATGACTACAAAGAGAAGAGTGCGGTTCAATTAAAGCAATTTTTCGTACAGAGAATCGATAGATTGCATCAAATAGGTATTAATACTGTCGTTTTTCAGGTTCGTAGTGAGGCGGATGCTTTCTATGCTTCAAAATACGAGCCGTGGAGTCGCTTTTTGACAGGTGTGCAGGGTGTTTCGCCCGAAGGTGTTTTTGACCCTCTTCCTTTTATCATAGAGGAGTGCCATAAGAGGGGGATGGAGTTGCATGCTTGGATCAATCCTTTTCGTGCTTCCGTGAATGTAACGAATCCAACCTCTCCAGAACACGTGTCTCGTCGTTATCCCAAATGGATTGTGGAGTATAATGGCCAGAGCTATTTAGACCCAGGACTTCCCGAAGTAAGAAGTTATGTATGTCGCGTAGTGCAAGATATTGTTTTAAGATACGATGTTGATGCCCTTCATATAGATGACTATTTCTATCCTTATCCAGTGGCAGGTATTCCCTTTAACGATAATCAATCTTTCGAAAAATATGGTCTTCCTAAGGGTTTTTCTTGGACAAAAAAAGGAGATTGGAGGAGAGATAATATCAATAGGTTTATTGTTCAACTACGGGAAACATTGCAAACAACTAAGCCTTGGGTTGCTTTAGGTATCAGTCCTTTTGGCATCTATCGCAATAGTAAAAATTGGATTGGAGGTAGCAAAACTTCTGGTTTGGAGGGCTACGAGGCTCTCTATGCAGATGTTGTTTTGTGGGCTAAAGAGGGTTGGATTGATTACCTCACCCCACAGATATATTGGAACTATGGTCATCCCTCGGCAGATTATCAAGTTCTGCTCGACTGGTGGGGGGCGCAGAAGTTGGGCAAAACGATGCTTTATGTAGGGCAAGATATACGCCGCTCAATGGATAGTCAGCAACTTCCCTCCAAGATTACACACCAGCGCAGGGTGGCTCGGGGCGATTTTTTCTGGCCTGCCGATGACCTTTGGGCTAACTATGGGGGCATTGTGCCACAACTTAGCAAGATATATGCAGGGCGTAGGGTGGCAACTCCTATACGACAAGAGTTCCGAAAAACAACCTCCAAGAAGGTAACCGACCTGCGCTACGCACTCGGGGGTGGCTCTTCGCCCTTTTTGGAGTGGGAAGATACCTACCAAGAGGGCGACCCTCTCTCGCCTCGATTCTATTTGGTATATGCTCTCCCGAATGGAAAAAAAAGTGATTTCCCCCACAAAGCCCAGCTTTTATCCATCAGTAGTCAGCCTTTCTACCAAATTCCTTATCAGCCTATTTATAAGGGATTTGCGGTAACGGCACTCAACCATTTCGGGGTGGAGAGTAAACCCTCTTTCCTTTTCTAAGGCTGTCGTCTTATGTTTTTTTATACCTTTGAGAATATTAGAACATATTATTTCACATAAAAATTTTCGTGTATGAAGAAATCAATTTTGTACGTAACCGCCTTTTTGGTAGCTATGGTTACGCTATTTAGTTCTTGTGAAAAAGAACCAGAAGTACTGAAATTGGCAGGAACTACGTGGGTAGCAAGTTTAACGGGAGGTATTTTGGACAATGCCAAGGAAGGAGGAGATAGTTCGTTGAGATTAGTTTTTCTTTCTGAAGAGGCAGGACAGCTTGTTTTTGGTACTCCCAATGGAAGCAATAGCTCTACAATACGTGTTAACTTCTCTTATCAGATAGATGGTCATAAGGTGAAGATAGTTTTTGCCACAGAGTTGGCTTCATTCTTCGGAACATCGGATACTTCTTTTGAGGCGAAGTATAATAAAACATTTAAGACTCTTACACTACAGCTTGGAGTGGTACCTTGTGTATTTAAGAAGATTAGCTAATGCTCATACCTAATAGTTTGGATAGTTTTCTATAACTCTATATTAAAAAAGGAGCTTTCAAAAGCTCCTTTTTTTGTTGCTGTTATAGTGATTAAATAGTTGCTCTCAGTACCCACCGATAAAAAGGTATGATGGTTTGCTACAAAAGGGTTAATCCTTAGATGAGTTTGGACAGAGGGTTAAGCAAGTTCGCACAGATGGTTGGGACGGGTTAGCTTGAGTCTGTTGCATACTGCCAAAAGCTCGTTTTTGTCGTCATTCAGGTTCAGTTATATGCCTGAATACTTTTTCTTCTGTATCAACGTTTTGTGATTACTCCATTCTGTAAGACCTAACAAAAAGTTTATTATAGTAGATATTTTGAAGCCCGCGCAACAGTCTCTATTGAGAAATATACTATCTTTGCTCCGAAACTAAAGGCTTCTTTTTTACAACCTCTTTTCCTCGTTTGTCGGGAGTCATAGGTTGTAATTGGGTATGCTTACTAAAATCACAATTAATTATATACGAATAAAATCATGATTATTGGTGTTCCAAAAGAGATTATGCACGAGGAGGCTCGTGTAGCTGCAAGTCCAGAGGCTGTAGCAAAATATGTAGCAGACGGTTTTACCGTATTGTTTGAAAAAGGAGCTGGAGAAGGAGCTTTTTATCACGACGAAGAGTATGCCAAAGCAGGCGCTCAGCTAATCGACGGACCCAAGGAGGTGTACGACCGAAGTGATATTATCATCAAGGTGAAAGAGCCTCTTTTCAATGAGAAGTTGAATATGCACGAAATCGACATGATGCACAAGGGACAGTACATCATCACGTTCATTCACCCTGCTTCTCCTGTAAATCATGATATGGTACGCAAGATGGCGGCTCAAGGGGTTATTGGTCTTACCTTAGATGGTGTACCTCGTATCTCTCGCGCACAGAACTTGGATGCCCTTACCTCTATGAGTACTTGTGCAGGTTATAAGGGCATTCTGATGGCGGCTAACGATGTGGCAAGTTTCCTCCCTCAGATGTTTACTGCCGTTGGGCAAATCCAACCTCTCAAGGTGATGGTTATCGGTGTCGGAGTCGCTGGTTTGCAAGCCTTGGCTACGGCTAAGCGTTTGGGTGCTATTACTTACGCTGCCGATATTCGTCCTGCTGCTGCCGAGCAAGCTACCAGTTTGGGAGCAAAGATTGTAGAAACAGGTGTGCCAGCAGAGTTGGCTATAGCAGAGGGTGGATACGCTAAGCATTTGCCTGAAGAGTGGCTCATTAAGGAAAGAGAAGCTCTAAAAGATGCTATCAAGGAGATGGATATTGTATTCTGTAGTGCTCTCGTTCCCGGAAAGATTGCTCCTATCATCATCACAGAGGAAATGGTAAAAGAGATGAAACCCGGTTCTGTAATTGTAGATATCTCTATCGATCAAGGTGGTAACTGTGCTATTACTCCTGCTGGTAAGCGTGAAGTGAAGCATGGTGTTGTATTGGAGGGGATTAAGAATATCCCAGGACTTTTGCCTAAGAGTTCTACATGGATGTTCTCTCAAAATATGTATAACCTTGTTAAGTATCTCGTTAAAAATGGTCAGATGCACCTTGATATGGAAGATGAAGTGTGCCGTAAGATTTTGGTTACACAAGATGGCAAGGTGGTTCATGAAGGAACACTTGAAGCTATGGGTCAATAATCTTGAACCCTATGTTGCATAATTAAAGAGCGAATCATCTCCTTTATTGCTTTGTGGCGAGGGGGTGGTTCGTTCTTTTTGTTTTATAGTAAAGGTAAAATCACTATTTAGAAGAAAAGAAATGAGTCCTTTGATATTGATTCTTGTCTTTGTGGTAGCTACTGTAATAGGCTATTTTCTTATAAAAAATGTACCCAGTCTTCTGCATACTCCTCTAATGTCTGGGATGAATGCTCTTTCAGGAGTAACACTCATTGGAGCTTTGGCTGCGACAGGTTTGGCTGTACTTATAGATCACCCTATATGGGGGCAAGTAGTAGGTGGTTTAGCCATTATTTTAGCCACTATAAATGTGGTAGGTGGTTTTGGCGTAACGCATCGTATGCTACGTATGTTCAAACAGAAAAAAAGAACCGGTAAGTAAGACGCACTATGGATACTATATACATTATTATTTGTACTATTTTGTCTCTTTTGGTGATGCTGGGCATCTCCTTTATGAGTAAAGTACGACGAGCTTCTTTTGGTAACTTGTTGAGTGCTTTTGCGCTTCTTTTTGGGGTAGTCTTTACACTTTTGACTACAAAGGATACAGACAATACTCCTATTGTTACAGCTTGGTCGCTGTATCCTTCTATTATCATCGGCGCTATTATTGGCGGTCTTTTTGCCCAACGCGTACAGATGATTCAGATGCCTCAATTGGTGGCTTTGCTCAACGGATTGGGGGGAGCAGCATCGGCATTAGTCGGGATACTTTCAGTGGTAGGTATCGGTGCGATTTCTACGCAACCTCAAGGGGCTTTTGAGTTGCTTACAGGTTACCTTGCTATAGGGGTAGGTATGATCACCTTAGTGGGTAGCCTTGTCGCGGCAGGCAAATTGCATCGTTTACTGCCCCAAAAACCACAGGTGTGGGCTTACCATTCGATGGTAACAATGCTTTCTTTGGTAGTATTGGCAGTATTCATCTTAGTGGGTACTTTTGGAGGCTCTACGGGTTCTCCTCTTTTTTGGTTAGTGATTGGAACTACACTTTTTGCTTCCCTCTTCGGACTCTACTTTTCGGTACGTGTGGGAGGGGCAGATATGCCTATTACCATCTCTCTTCTCAACTCTTTGAGTGGGGTGGCAGGTGCTATTGCAGGTATGGCTATCAATAATGTATTGTTAGTTGCTGTTGGTGGTATTGTTGGAGCTTCTGGTTTGCTCTTAACGCAGATTATGTGTAGGGCTATGAACCGCAGCCTAATGTCTATTCTTTTGGGAGGTAAGAAATCTGCTCCTCTTAAAAAGGCAGTCTCTGCACCACAAACACAAAAAGTATCTGATACTTCTATCATAGAAGAGAAAAGAGAGTTGTCGGCAGGTACAGTTTTGGCAGATGCCAAAGAGGTTATTATCGTACCTGGCTATGGTATGGCTTTGGCGCAGGCTCAGCATGAAGTGAAGCATTTGGCAGATAAACTTCGTGCCGAGGGAACTCGTGTTCGTTTCGCTATTCACCCAGTAGCAGGCCGTATGCCAGGTCATATGAATGTACTCTTGGCAGAGGCAAATGTACCCTATGAAGACCTCTATGAAATGGAGGCTATTAATGACGACTTCGCTACCTGCGATGCTGTCGTTGTGATTGGGGCGAACGATGTGTTAAACCCAGCAGCTCGTGATGCCGAAGGGACTCCTATCTATGGTATGCCGGTACTCAATGTGGATAAGGCACCATTTGTCGTAATCTGTAACTATGACCTCAAACCAGGCTATGCAGGCGTAGAAAATCCTTTATATTCTCGAAAAGAGGGCGTTGCCTTATGACGGGTGATGCCAAAGAGTCTTTGGCACAACTCTCCACATTATTGCAAAAAGCGAAGCGTGCCGAAAAGCCTGAAGTAAAGAAGGAAACGGGGGCTACTGATGCAAGTCGCCTTGCTAAGGCAAAGAAAGTAATTATTGTACCGGGTTATGGTATGGCTTTGGCTCAAGCACAGCATGAGGTAAAGCAGTTGGCAGATAAGCTCCGTAGCAATGGGGCAGAGGTTCGCTTTGCTATTCACCCTGTGGCAGGTCGTATGCCAGGTCATATGAATGTACTCTTGGCAGAGGCAAATGTTCCCTACGAAGACCTTTACGAAATGGATGCTATTAACGACGACTTTGCTACTTGTGATGCCGTTGTCGTTATTGGTGCGAATGATGTACTGAACCCCGCAGCTCGTGAAGCCGAAGGCACTCCGATTTATGGTATGCCCGTTCTTAATGTAGATAAGGCTCCTTTTGTAGTTATCTGTAACTATGATTTAAAGCCTGGTTATGCTGGGGTAGAGAATCCTCTCTATACCCGTTCAGAGGGAGTATGGCTTATGACAGGCGATGCTAAAGAGAGTCTTGCCAAGATTTTAGATGCTGTACAAGGCGAGTGGACTATCCCCTCAACGGCTCAAAAAAACATGGAAAGCGAAGTTACTCCCGGGGGGCATTTACGCTCTGCCAAGAGAGTAATTATCGTACCAGGTTATGGTATGGCTTTGGCGCAAGCACAGCACGAGGTAAAACAGCTGGCAGATAAGCTCCGTAACTGTGGGGCAGATGTCCGCTTTGCTATCCATCCTGTAGCAGGTCGTATGCCGGGGCATATGAATGTACTCTTGGCAGAGGCTAATGTCCCCTATGAAGACCTTTACGAAATGGATGCCATCAATGATGATTTTGCTACCTGCGATGCTGTGGTTGTTATCGGTGCGAATGATGTTTTGAATCCCGCAGCTCGTGAGGCAGAAGGCACTCCCATCTATGGTATGCCTGTACTCAACGTAGACCAAGCTCCTTATATCGTTATCTGTAACTATGACCTTAAACCTGGTTATGCTGGGGTAGAGAACCCTCTTTATACGCGTTCTGAAGGTGTAGCTCTGATGACAGGTGACGCTAAGGAGAGTGTGGCGCAACTCTCTGCTCAAATAGATGCTTGGAGCGACAATGCTACCACTCGCCAAGAGGCTTCCTCCTCGGAGAACTCTTTTGAGATCTGGATGAAAGAGGCTAAGAGTGTTATCATCGTACCGGGTTATGGTATGGCTTTGGCACAAGCACAGCATGAAGTAAAACAGTTGTCCGACAAATTCCGTAATCGTGGGGCAGATGTCCGCTTTGCTATACATCCTGTGGCAGGCCGTATGCCAGGTCATATGAATGTACTTTTGGCAGAAGCCAATGTCCCCTACGAAGATCTTTACGAAATGGATGCTATTAATGAAGACTTTGCTAAGGCGGATTTGGCTATTGTAGTGGGAGCTAATGATGTCTTGAATCCAGCAGCTCGTGATGCTGAGGGTACTCCTATCTACGGAATGCCAGTACTCAATGTAGACCAAACGGCGCACATTGTTATCTGCAACTACGATTTGAATCCTGGTTATGCTGGAGTCGAAAATCCTCTTTATACACGTTCAGAGGGAGTTGTACTCCTGACAGGCGATGCTAAGGATAGCTTGTCTAAGCTCCATCAAGCATTAGTATAAACTGTATATTATTAATCTCTAAGGGGGAGAGTATGGACTTACAATTGTAAAGTCCGTAACTCTCTGCTTTAGAGATTTGTCGTTGTTAGGGAAAATATTGGGTACAAGTTGTGTAAATTAAGCTGATACTATTTTGCCATGCGTAATCTAAAAGACATAGAGATAGAACAGATGAAGGTTTTAGGCTGTAGTGCCGAGAATTGGTCTGCCATCACAGTGGATGATGATTTTAATACTGAGAGCTACCGCTGTGTAACTTTCCGAGGTAGATGTCATCTGGGAGCTTGTCGAGGTATGCATCATTCATCCTACTATGAACATCGCCCCTCGGGAGTATCTCATGTAGTATTGGAAGATTGTTTTCTTGGTAGAGAGGTACTCATTGAGCACGTGAACGATGTTATTCGAGGCTATCGCATCGGTGATAATGTTACTATAGCTCACATTGCTCAGTTAAAGGCCGATGAGGGAGCTACTTTTGCCATCGGAGCACCTATTGCTGTCTTGGACGAGATGGGAGGTCGTACGGTTTACATTTCTAATCATCTTTCTGCACAATTAGCCTATATAACCGCTTTTGCCAAGCATGATGAGGATTTGCAACGCCATATAGCCTCTTTGGTAGAGCAGGAAGCAAAGCAGGTAGCAGAGCAAGGGGCATTTATAGGAGAGGGGAGTACGCTACTCTATGGAGGCATTTTTCAGAATGTTTGCATTGGGCAAGGTACATACATAGAGGGTCCCGTGGCTCTGAAGAATGGAACCGTGGCAGATGCTGTAAAAATAGAGGGGCACACCTCAGCCAATACCTTTTGGATTGGTCGAGATTCTCTTCTGCAAGGTGTAACTTTATTGCACACTTTTGTAGGTGAAGGATGTCATCTTTCAGGAGGTTTCTATGCGCACGATTCACTAATTTTTGCCAATTCTACTCTTGCCAATGGCGAGTGTGCAGCTGCTTTCTTAGCTCCCTATACAGTATCTATGCATCGCTCCACATTGCTTATCGGTGGGCTTTTCTCTTTTTTTAATGCTGGGAGTGGAACTAATCAAAGCAACCATCATTACCGCTTGGGAGCTATGCACTATGGAATTTTGGAGAGAGGTGTTAAGTTTGCCAGCGATGCTTATGTCCTTTGGCCAGCTCATATCGGAGCTTTTTCTAAAGTTTTCGGACGCATTTATACTCTTCCTAACACGGAAGATTTCCCTTTTTCTGAAGTACGAGGTGAGGGCAATAAAACTTTGCTCTATCCAGCTCTGACCTTAGTACAGGTAGGCACTTGGCGCGATCTTTTCAAATGGTCTAAACGAGAGCGTCGTAGTGAAACAACTCGCTCTATAGCATTGGATACAATTGATTTTCGATGGGAGCAATCGGCCCTTATACAATCTTGTTTTCGTGCTTGGACAGCTTTAACAACGCTCTCTCTTGACCAATTTTTCAAACTCTACAAAGTAACTATAACCTCTGGAGATATGGTTACAGGAGCAGAACTCTATCGTCGGCTACTAACCATTGTACTCGCTACTTCTCTGAAGGGGGCTATAGCTCCAACAGACACTTCTCTACTTCTCGAAGAGCGATATATAGACTTAGCAGGTGTTTCGCTCTCTTTGTCGGCATACAAGGATTGGGTTCTAAAAGAGCAATCTACTCCTTCGACCTCTACGAACGAATTGAAAAAAAGATTGGAAGTACTTTGTAAAGAAGCTCAAGAGCAAGACCTCCCTCTCTTGTGGAAGATACTTTTCTCTCTCTATCCCGAATACGAAAATCTCCCTCCCTCCACATGGTACATTTCTCTCAAAGAACAGGCGCTGAAAGATGCTCTGCACATAGAGAAATTAGTCCTAAAGGATGCCTCTCGTGAGCTGATGCCCCAAAGGGCTATGAACTTTGGTATTTTGGCAGAGGATAGGGAAGACCTCGATGCTGACTTTAAGGCTGTTCGAGGAGAGATTGAAGAGCACTCTTTCATCGCAGAACTGAAAAAATACTTTGCTTCCCTACGAGACGCTATTTGCACTCTCACTGAGGAGTAAAAGCTATAGGAGAGTAATGAAAAAACAATAGACTTATGACGAGAATAAAGGGTTTATTATTGCTACTAATAGCGTTATCCTATACACAGTTACTACGAGCTGACTGGTATGGAGATAAATATTCTATGTTCGTCCACTATGGACTTTACTCTATTCCTGCAGGCGTGTGGAATGGCAAACCTGTAACACAGGGATATTCAGAGCAGATACTCACTTTCGGAATTGGATTTTCAGACTGGTACGAGGCTTATACTCAGCTCTTTGATGCCTCTGCTTTCGATGCAGAGGCTATTGTACAACTTGCTAAGAAGGGTGGGATGCGTTCGGTAGTTATGACAGCCAAGCATCACGATGGTTTCTGTCTATGGAAAACGAAGACTACCGATTATAATGCCTATGATGCTACCCCCGCTCGAAGAGATTTAATCGGAGAATTGGCAGAGGCTTGTCATCGTCATGGAATAGGCTTTGGCGTTTACTTCTCTCTTATAGACTGGCACTATCCTTATGCTATGCCTTACTCTTCGCACAACGCTGATCCTATAACGCCTCTACATCACGAATACAACAAAAAACAGATCAGCGAACTCCTTACTCAATATGGTAGAGTTGATGAGCTATGGTTTGATATGGGCTCACTTCAGACGGAGCAGAGTCAAGAGTTGTATGAGTTGGTTCATGCACTACAACCCTCATGTCAAGTAAGTGGTAGGCTGGGAAACGATTATGCAGATTTCTCTGTGATGGCAGACAATGAATATCCCGATTATACAATGGAGTTGCCTTGGCAAACAGCTGCTTCGATGTTCGACGAAACATGGGGCTATCGTTCTTGGCAAGAGAGAGGTTCGATGATGGAAAAGGCAAAAGAAAAATTTATTTCTTTGGTAAAAGTCGTTTCAGGGGGAGGAAAATATCTCCTGAATATCGCTCCTAAAGGCGATGGAAGTATAGTACCCTTTGAAGAGGAAGTCATCTCTCAAATAGGAGCGATGATAGCCCCCATCAAAGAGGCTCTTTACAATACGACCAAAACACCATTCCCCTATGAGGAGGAAGTTCCTCTTGCAACTCTCTCGGCAGAGGGGACAACGTTGTATCTCTTTCTTCCCACTTCACAAGAGCAAATAAATATTCCCTATATAAAAGAGAGGTACAAAGAGATTGCACTACTCAATGATAGTCGTAAAGTGCTGTTCTCTAAGGTTTCTTCTCGGGGGTTTACCCTCCATTTACAAGGGGCAAGTCGTACTATAGCCAATGCTCCCTATACTGTAGTAAAGCTCTCCTTTTCAGCTCCTTTTAAGGCAACGCTTTTCCCTGCAAAGGAAAAGGGAAAGTTCTCACCTCATAATGCAGAAGTACTCTACGCTCACTCCGCCATAGATTACTATACGGGCTATAAAAGTATCGTTGGTTATCGTTGGAGGAGTAAGCATCCTTTTCACAAAATACTCTGTACTTATACTGAAGCAGAACTTCATCATCAGCTACTTTTCAATAATCAACCCGTCTATTTTGCTCCTTCAAAAGCTCGAACACAAAGAGTAGAATTACCTCACAATAGTATAGTTTGGAAGAAAATGGAGAGAGCCTCGCAAGGCGGACGCTTCGGTGTGCATAGAAATGCTTTCATAAATCAGCAAGCCTATAATCCGTCCGATTGGGACGAACAACCCATTATTTTTGAACAACGCTCTTCTGCACCTGCCGAGTACCTACGCTATACCATAGAGGCAAAAGAGGAGGTTAATCTCCCTTGCGCATAACTTATTCGGAGGGGATGATGCTTTTTTTAGATGGTAATTATATAGCAGGTCAAATAGCCCGTCCCATAGATGGAGCTTCTCTACATGAACAATTTATCCTTTTACCTCTCAGCAAAGGGCAACATATCTTAACCTTAAAATCGTACCGAAGATGGGGGCGTCAATCAATCCTACGTCTAACTCCCGAAAGTTCTTATACGCAGTATCAACAAGAGGTTATATTGGAACAACCTACAAATAGATTACAACTAAAGGAATGGGCACTTCCTGCTAAGAACCAAAATGGACAGGAGGGACAACCGACTTCTAATAAAACGAAGACTTATCCTAAAGCCCGTAGTATTGGACTATACAGTATTTCGCTAAAACCTCTTCAATAACTCTAACCTCTTCAAGCTTTAAATGATTAGATATGAATTTTTGAAAAGAGAGACTTTATCTAAGAGACTTTGTAACGTACTATGACCATAACGCTTACATAAGGCAAGAGCAAAGCAAGTTTATTCGTTATACCGAGGAGAGGGAATTGATATAGAAGATGCTGATAATGAATGTGAAGAGAATTGAGTAGAACAGAGGATTCAAAAGGTATAACGGTTTTGTTAATAACCCTCCGTACAAACTCCCAAAAGTATTAACCCTTTTGAAAGTTTGCTCGGAAGGTTCGTAGAGTTTGTACAATATCCAAGAGAGTAGGTATAGAGCAACTCTGAATGTCAATAACAATATGACGATAATAGTTCGATTGAGTGAAGAAAAGATTAACCAAAGTCTTTATCTCTAAAGTCCTTTTTATCAATCTTTATACGAGGATTTTTCGAGATGGGAAATAGTATACAAGTACTCTTTTTACCCTGTTTTTAAGTTGTTGTTCTATGTAAAAGAAGCTCTGCCCAAGCTCTTGTGTACTCTCCCTTACTTCAATTCTTGAATTCTTAGGGTTGTCGTACCTCTGTTGTTTTTATACAATTACCCATCGACAACTTTCTCTCGTCAAAAAACAACCTTTTTGTACGGAAAAGAGCGTATTTACGTCATTTTTTTCTTGTAATTTTACGACTACTAATCGCACCATTGTGGAATTGAAGC
>NZ_BAKX01000013.1 GCF_000614585.1 Porphyromonas gingivicanis JCM 15907 | reverse complement strand
CCAGGGGCATGCCCCTGGGGTAAAAAAGCAACAACTAAGCTTACACACTTTTTGAGGACACTATCGAATCTGCACCTCTTACTTTCTATTGTTAGGCAATATTCATATCGAGCATACAAAAAAATGAGGATGAAACTTTCGAGTTCCATCCCCATTCATATTCTTAAAGAAGTTCTTGTTGCTTTATTCGTTAGCAGAAGTTTCTTCTCCAGTCACAGTCTGTGCCATATACTCGGCATCGTGACCTGTTTGCTCCTTTTCTTTTTGACTCTGTTCATAAACCTCCTTAGGCATAACTACCATGTGATTGAACTTACGCATACCCGTACCCGCTGGAATAAGGTGTCCGCATATCACGTTCTCTTTCAAACCTAAAAGATAGTCTACCTTACCATTGATAGCTGCATCGTTAAGAACCTTGGTGGTTTCTTGGAACGAAGCTGCAGACATAAAACTCTTTGTCTGCAAAGCAGCTCTCGTGATACCTTGAAGTACTTGGCAACTCGTTGCAGGAACAGTGTCTCGCACTTCCATTGGGGTCAAACCACGACGAACAAGAGAACTATTCTCATCACGTACCTGAGGAGCTGTCAAAATAGCTCCAGGACGATAAGTCGTAGAATCTCCAGCATCCAAGATAACCTGTTTACCCCATAAGCGGTCGTTCTCTTCGGCAACATCTTGCTTGTCTACCATCTGACGCTCAAGGAAGAGAGAGTCTCCTGGATCCAAGATTTCTACCTTTCTCATCATCTGACGAACGATTACCTCGAAGTGCTTATCGTTAATGGTCACATTCTGCTTACGATATACACCTTGAATTTCATTTACGATGTACTCTTGAAGAGCCGTAGGTCCCTTAATCGCAAGGATATCGGCTGGAGTAATAGCACCATCACAGAGAGGAGTTCCTGCACGTACCATATCTTCGTCCTGTACGAGTAAGTGCTTCGTTACAGGTACTAAGTATTTACGCTCTTCGCCTAACTTACTGGTAACAATAATTTCTCTATTATTACGCTTTAGCTTACCAATCGTAACAGTACCATCAATCTCGGATAGAATAGCAGGGTTAGATGGATTACGTGCCTCGAAGAGCTCTTGTACTCGAGGAAGCCCACCCGTGATATCACCTGCACTGGCTAATACACGAGGTATCTTATAGAGATGGTCTCCTTGGCGCACCATTATATCCTTCTTCTTAGGGTCGTGCATCAAGTGACAGTTGGTAGGCAATGAGTAAGAGCGCAATGTATTGCCATCCTCATCCTTAATAGTCAACGTAGGTACCAAACGGTGATCCTTAGACTCGGTAACCATTATATCTTGATAACCCGACATCGCATCGACTGTTGTCTTGTAAGAGATATTCTCTTCCAAACCTTCGAATACAAGGCGTCCTGTCTTCTCGGCAATAAATACTGTATTGAAAGAATCCCATTCAGCCAACTTATCACCCTCTTTCACCTTATTGCCCTTCTTGTAATAGATGATAGAACCATAAGGCAACGAGTACTTTTTGAGGATTTGCCCCGTTTCTTCGTTGAGAATATAGATTTCGGATTCACGGCTGGTTACTACAGAGTGCCCCTTTTCTTCCAATTCTACAGTACGGAGGTCAAAACTATAATCGATTACTCCAGTACCCTCTTTAACAACAATCTCACGGTTGGTATTCTCACTACTTGCAACCCCCCCAGCGTGGAAAGTACGAAGCGTCAACTGAGTACCAGGCTCTCCAATAGATTGAGCTGCAATAACCCCAACAACCTCTCCTTGCTGTACCAGACGGTTGGTAGCCAAGTTACGTCCATAACACTTAGCACAAACACCTGTTTTAGAATCACAAGTTAGTACAGAACGAATCTCAACAGTCTTGATGTGAGCCGCTTCGATTTCCTCAGCATGAGCTTCACGGATTTCATCTCCTGCGGCTACGATAAGGCGTCGGTTAGGATCGCGCAAATCCGTAGTTGTATAGATATCTCTCAAAGAAGTGCGTCCTATGATACGGCTTGAAAGAGAGGCTACGACAACGTCGTTTTCGTCAACAACTTCAGAAACTTCAATTCCTCTCAAAGTACCACAGTCTACCTCATTGATAATAACATCGTGAGAAACGTCTACCAAACGACGCGTCAAGTATCCAGCATCAGCGGTTTTCAAAGCTGTATCGGCAAGCCCCTTACGAGCACCGTGGGTTGAAATAAAGTACTCCAACACCGAAAGACCTTCAAGGAAGTTTGAAGTAATTGGGTTTTCAATTACTGCTCCTCCTTCAGAGCCACTCTTCTGAGGTTTAGCCATCAAACCACGCAACGCCGCCAACTGACGAATCTGCTCCTTAGAACCACGAGCTCCAGAGTCAAGCATCATGTAGATACTATTAAAACCATCCTTATCGGACTTAAAGCGCTCCATTACCAAGCTGGAGAGGTAGTCTGTTGTCTTAGACCAAAGCTCCACAATCTTGTGGTAACGGGTTTGATTATCCAACGCACCACTAAGGTTTTCAAATACAATTTCGTCTGCCTTGGCAGTTGTTTCCTTGATAATGTTCTCTTTTTCTTCTGGAACAAGTACATCTTGGAGGTTGAAAGACAGCCCTCCAAGGAATGCCATGCGATATCCCAAGTTCTTGATATCATCAAGGAATTGTGCCGTACGAGCCACCCCACAAATCTTCAAGACCTTCTTGATGATTTTCTTGAGAGAACCCTTACCTAATAGTTCATTAACGAAACCTACTTCAAGAGGCACTAAGTCGTTGAACATCAAACGACCTACAGAAGTTTCAACAAGCCCACGTTGAGGCTCGCCATTCTCTACTGTAGCATTAGGCACATAAACTTTAATCGGTTTATGTATATCTATACGCCCATTATCATAGGCGATATAAGCTTCTTCAGAACTGTAATAAACAGTTTCTATGCGTTTCTTTTGTGCAACCTCTTGAGCGATTGCAAGCTCCTTTTCATTAAGACTACGGAACTTAGAGATATAATACAATCCAAGCACCATGTCCTGAGAAGGCACTGTAATAGGCTCACCGCTCGCAGGGTTAAGAATATTATGCGAAGCCAACATTAACAACTGAGCTTCCGCAATAGCCTCATTACCCAAAGGAAGGTGTACAGCCATCTGGTCACCGTCAAAGTCGGCATTAAAAGCAGCACAAGATAGAGGAGGGAGCTGGATAGCCTTTCCTTCTATCAACTTAGGCTGGAAAGCCTGAATTCCCAAACGGTGAAGTGTAGGAGCACGATTCAACAGTACAGGGTGTCCCTTGATAACATTCTCAAGAATTTCCCAAACCATCGCATCCTGGCGACGGTCTACCATCTTCTTGGCACTCTTTTCAGTCTTTACAACTCCTCGCTCTATAAGTTTGCGCATAACAAACGGCTTATAGAGCTCTGCTGCCATATCTTTAGGGAGTCCACACTCATTCATCTTAAGCTCTGGACCAACAACAATCACCGAACGTGCTGAATAGTCAACACGCTTTCCCAAAAGATTTTGGCGGAAACGCCCTTGCTTACCCTTCAAACTATCTGAAAGAGATTTAAGAGCCCTTCCACTATCGCTCTTCAAAGCACTTGCCTTACGAGAGTTATCAAACAAAGCATCCACAGATTCCTGCAACATACGTTTTTCGTTACGCTTGATAACCTCTGGGGCATCTGCCTCAATCATTCGAGCCAAACGATTGTTTCTTGTAATAACACGTATGTAAAGGTCATTCAAGTCCGATGTTGCAAAGCGACCTCCATCCAAAGGCATAAGAGGGCGCAAATCTGGAGGAATTACGGGAACTACCTTTAAAACCATCCATTCTGGGCGGTTTACATCTTTCGATGCTCGGAAAGCCTCAACTACAGGCAATCTCTTGAGAGCATCGGCACGACGTTGCTGAGAAGTCTCTGTCTGGGCCTTATGACGAAGTTCATCTGCCAAAGCATCAAGATCCAAGTTGGCCAACATATCATAGATGGCTTCTGCTCCTGATTTTGCAATAAACTTATTGGGGTCTGAATTATCCAGGGTATCATTGCCTGGATATTTATCATAAAGACGAGAAACAAAGTTCTCATACACATCATTAGAAATCAAATCTCCCTTGGAAACATAGAGAGGTCTATTAGACTCATCTTTTGTTGCCGGGTCTATTCCTTCTGGACATTGAAAAACTCCAGATTGCAAAACAACATAAGAATCATAATAGATAATTGAGTCCAAGCTCTTTGATGAAAGACCTAAAAGATAAGCAATCTTATTAGGTGTAGAGCGAGAGTACCAAACATGTACGACAGGTACCTGCAGAGCAATGTGTCCCATGCGCTCGCGACGCACCATCTTTTGAGTAACCTCTACACCACAACGATCACAGGTTATACCTCTATATTTATTGCCCTTGTACTTACCACAGTGGCATTCATAATCTTTTACTGGTCCAAAGATACGTTCGCAATAAAGACCATCACGCTCTGGTTTGAGAGTACGATAACTTACCGTCTCGTGCTTGGTAACTTCTCCGTGAGAATTTTCTATAATCTCTTCTGGAGAGGCAAGAGAAATCTTTATCTTAGAGAAATTACTATTTATCTTATTATCCTTTTTAAAAGCCATATTGAGCAGACTTGAACTTTTTGTTAATCTAACTTGAGACTGAGACCTAAGCCTTTCAGCTCATGGATAAGTACGTTTAGAGATTCTGGCACTCCAGGAGTAGGCATAGGAAGTCCCTTAACAATAGCTTCGTATGCCTTAGAGCGTCCAACGGTATCATCACTCTTGATAGTCAAAATCTCTTGGAGAATATGGGCAGCACCAAAAGCCTCTAATGCCCAAACCTCCATCTCTCCGAAACGTTGACCTCCGAAGTGCGCCTTACCGCCTAAGGGCTGCTGCGTAACCAAGGAGTAGGGTCCTATAGAACGAGCATGCATCTTGTCATCAACCATATGCCCTAACTTCAAGAAGTAAGTAACCCCTACAGTAGCTTCTTGGTCGAAACGCTCTCCTGTACCTCCGTCGTACAATACAGTTTTACCACTTTTTGGCAAACCTGCCGCAGCCAATTCTTTTTCGATGTCTTCTAATTTGACACCATCAAAAATCGGAGAAGCATAACGTTTGTTCAGCTTACGCCCTGCACGAGCAAGAATAGCCTCAAACAACTGCCCCAAGTTCATACGAGAAGGTACTCCTAATGGGTTAAGACAAATATCTACAGGTGTACCATCTTCCAAGAAAGGCATATCTTCTTGACGAACAATCTTAGAAACAATACCCTTATTTCCATGACGCCCAGCCATTTTGTCGCCCACTTGTATCTTGCGCTTTTTCGCAATATACACCTTCGCCATTTGCACGATACCACTTGGTAGTTCATCTCCAATAGTTTCATCCTGCTTACGGCGTCTCAACTCAGCTTCAATTTCTTTATACTTGCGAATGTAGTTTCTCAACAAACGAGCAATCAAAACATTAGTATGCTCATCCTCAGTCCAATTAGAAGGAACAACCTCTGTCAAATTAAGATTCTCAATCGTTTGCTTAGAAAACTCCGTCCCTGGTTTGATATATATCTCTCCTGTATAGTTGCATACCTGATTGGCCTTATGACCCTTAGTTAAGTGTAGTAATTTCTCATCACAAACAGTTCTCAACTTGGCTTGCTGTAAACCAAACTCGGCATCCAAACGCTCGGTAATTTCCTTAACATCCTTACGAGACTTTGCTACCATACTCTTCGAGAAGAGCTTAGTGTCAATAACAACTCCTTTCAAAGAAGGATGAGCTCTCAAAGAAGCATCCTTAACATCTCCAGCCTTATCTCCAAAAATAGCACGCAACAAGCGCTCTTCTGGAGTAGGATCAGTCTCTCCCTTAGGAGTAATCTTTCCTACTAATATATCATCAGGTACAATATGAGCTCCAATACGAACAATACCATTAGGACCTAAATCCTTTGTTGCATCTTCGCTCACATTAGGGATGTCATTTGTCAATTCTTCAAGCCCTCGCTTTGTTTCGCGTACTTCAAGAATATACTCATCTACATGAACAGAAGTAAAGAAGTCTTCACGTACTATGCGTTCGTTAAGCACGATAGCATCTTCATAGTTGTATCCCTTCCAAGCATATAGGCCACAAGGATATTTCTACCGAGAGCCAATTCTCCACCTTGAGTTGCATAACCTTCGGTCAAAACTTGCCCTTCTTCAACTCGATCACCTACACGACAAATAGGCTTTAAGTCTATCGTTGTACTCTGATTAGTCTTTCTATATTTAGGTAATGTGTAAGTAACGATAGGCTCTTCAAAAGATACGAATTGCTCCTCTTCACTCTTGTCATAGCGAACCTTAATACAAAGAGCATCAACATAAACGACCTCACCCCTACCTTCTGCCATAATCTGGGTGCGAGAATCTTTTACCAATTTGCGTTCAATACCGGTTCCAACAATAGGAGCTTCTGGCTGAATTAAAGGCACTGCCTGACGCATCATGTTAGAACCCATTAACGCACGGTTGGCATCGTCATGCTCCAAGAAAGGAATCAAAGATGCTGCTATAGAGGCAATTTGAGAGGGAGATACGTCCATAAGATTTACCTTATCAGGAGCAATAACAGGGAAATCTGCTGCAAATCGAGCCTTTACACGATCTCTAATAAAGTAACCATCATCTGTTATGGGGGCATTACCCTGAGCTACGTTCATCTCCTCTTCATCGTCAGCAGTATAGTATTTCAAGGCATCTTCAGAAAAATCTACACGACCATTCTCTACACGACGATAAGGAGTCTCGATAAAGCCCATATCATTAATCTTTGCGTAAACACAAAGAGAAGAAATCAATCCAATGTTTGGTCCTTCTGGAGTCTCAATAGGACAGAGACGTCCATAGTGCGTATAATGAACGTCGCGCACGGCAAAACCTGCACGCTCACGAGTCAATCCCCCAGGACCAAGAGCTGACAAACGTCTTTTATGAGTTATTTCGGCAAGAGGATTAGTTTGATCCATAAATTGAGACAACTGATTAGTCCCAAAGAAAGAACTTACAACAGACGAAATGGTTTTTGCATTTACCAAATCAATCGGAGTAAAAACTTCATTGTCTCGAACATTCATTCTTTCTCGAACAGTCCGAGCCATACGAGCCAAACCAACACCAAACTGAGCATATAATTGCTCTCCTACGGTACGCACACGACGGTTAGAAAGGTGGTCAATATCATCGACAACAGCATTTGAACCCACCAAATCTATTAAATAGCGTACAATAGCGATAATGTCTTCCTTGGTTAATACTTTGACAGATAGGTCAATATCCAAACCAAGTTTATTATTAATACGATAACGACCAACATCTCCAAGGTCGTAACGTCTATCTGAGAAAAAGAGGTTATTAAAGGCCTCTTTTGCAGATTCTTCATCGGGAGCTTCCGTAGTTCTCTGCAACTGATAGATATACTTCCATGCCTCGATATCTGAACTACAACTATCTCTACGAAGTGTATTAGAAATCATTACACTTGCCGCAGAAGCATCTCCCTCTTGATGCAACATCAAAGTCTTCTCTCCTTTCTCTAAGATAATAGGGATAGTTTCTTCGTTGAGTTCTGTATCACGCTCTAAAAGGACATTGTAGCGAAGTGTCGAAGCAACTTCTCCCGCAGAAGCATCTATACTGACATCTTCGTAAAAATTGTCCATCACTCGCTGAGCCAAGCGACGACCTTTATATTGATGAATGGTATTAGCATCTACCTCTATCTCTTCTGCCAAAGAAAGAGCCTTCAAAATATCATAATCCGAAACGCATCCTACTGCTCTCAATAGGGTTGTAATAGGTAATTTCTTCTTACGATCAATGTAGGCATACAACACATCACTCGCATCTGTAGCAAACTCTATCCAAGCCCCCTTGAAAGGAATAATACGAGCGGAATAACTTCTCACTCCTGTTGCTAAAGTCGTGGAACTAAAAAATACTCCAGGAGATCTGTGAAGTTGAGAAACAACAACGCGCTCTGCCCCATTAATAACAAAAGTTCCACTGGCCGTCATATAAGGGATGGCTCCCAAATAAACTTCCTGTACGAGATCCTCAAAATCTGTATGTTCAGGATCATTACAAGAAAGCTTCAACTTGGCTTTCAATGGAACACTGTAGGTCAGCCCTCTACTAATACACTCTTCTACAGAATACTTAGGAGGATCTACGTAATAATCAATGAACTCCAGAGTAAAACTATTTCGAGTATCTTTTATCGGAAAATTCTCAGAAAAAACTTTATACAAGCCTTCTTGTTTACGGCTTTCAGCAGGAGTATCGAGCTGAAAAAAGTCTTGAAACGATTTTAGTTGTACTTCCAGAAAATCGGGATAAGGAAGCGAGCTCTTTATCTTAGAGAAGCTCTCTCTATTAATTAAGATAGAGTTGTCCATCTATTAGGCAGTTAGTTAAATACAACGAGAGGAAAAAAGACACGAAAAGGTTAAGAACTCTATTAAATAGAGTTCTCAACCGTAAACACCTGATTAACAGGCGAGAAGGATTTATTTAAGTTCTACTTCTGCACCAGCTTCTTCCAATGCGGCCTTCATTGCATCGGCAGTAGCTTTATCTACACCTTCCTTGAGGGTAGCAGGAACAGCATCTACAATATCTTTAGCCTCTTTCAAGCCAAGACCACAATGTTCCTTTACAGCTTTTACGACTTGCAACTTAGCTGAACCGAAGCTCTTAAGAACTACATCAAAAGATGTCTTTTCTTCTGCCTCTGCAGCTGCTCCTGCACCTGGGGCTGCCGCTACTGCTACTGCAGCTGCTGCAGGTTCGATTCCATATTCTTCCTTAAGGATGGTAGCCAATTCACTTACCTCTTTAACGGTAAGATTTACGAGTTGTTCAGCGATAGCTTTGATATCTGCCATTGTCTTGTATGATTTAATCGTTTAAATTCTTAGATAATTATCTTTCTTCCAGTGTTTTTAGCACACCGTGAATAGTCTGTCCTGCCGACTGAAGAGACGATAAGACATTCTTAGCGGGAGATTGAAGAAGCGCAATTACATCAGCAACAAGCTCTTCCCTGCTCTTAATGGAAACAAGAGCATCAAGATGTTGAGGACCAACATAAAAGCTTTCTTGAGCATAAACAGCCTTCAACGCAGGTTTTCCAAGTTCCTTATTAGCCTTAACAAACTCCTTAATAATTTTGGCTGGAGCGTTGGCTACTTCACAGAACATAACAGCTGTATTCCCCTTAAGAGATTGATAAAGCTCTGAATAGTCTGTACTGCTATTCGATAAAGCCTTACGGAAAAGAGTGTTCTTAACAACAACTAATTTCACCCCCTGCTTATTACAATCTCGGCGAAGTTCTGCTGTTTTCACAGCATCCATCGCTTCAATATCTACTAAGTAAAAATGAGGATATTGAGCAATATAGTTAGAGATCTTCTCAACTACGGTATTTTTAACTTCCTTTCTCATGATAAAATTCTAATTAGAAATCTACAGATTTTGGATCTATCTTAATACCTGCACTCATAGTGCTTGAGATGTGAATACTCTTTAAGTAAGTTCCCTTCGCAGAAGAGGGCTTCAGACGAATAATCGTATTAATGAACTCTCGTGCATTTTCCTGAATCTGTTTAGGATCAAAAGAAACCTTACCAATAGATGTATGGATAATACCTGTTTTGTCTACCTTAAAATCAATTTTACCTGATTTTACTTCTTTAACAGCGTTACCAACTTCATTAGTTACAGTACCACTCTTAGGGTTAGGCATCAAGCCACGAGGACCAAGCACGCGCCCCAAAGCTCCAATTTTACCCATAACAGACGGCATTGTAATAATTACATCAATATCTGTCCAACCACCTTTAATTTTGTCAATATACTCATCCAAACCCACATAATCAGCACCTGCCTCTTTAGCTTCGGCCTCCTTATCTGGGGTACACAATGCGAGAACACGTACTTCCTTACCAGTTCCATGAGGTAAGGTAACAACTCCACGAACCATCTGATTGGCCTTACGAGGATCTACTCCCAAACGAATATCAATATCTACAGAAGCATTGAAATTCGTAAAAGTGATCTCCTTAACCAAAGAAGATGCTTCTTCAAGAGAATAATATTTTCCGGGTTCAATCTTTTCCGCAGCTAACTTCTGTTTTTTTGTTAGTTTACTCATGTCTTTGAAAATTTATTTATTCCGGAAATTCCCCTTTAACAGCAATACCCATACTGCGAGCCGTACCTGCTACCATTTTCATGGCAGCCTCGATAGAAAAGCAGTTAAGGTCTGGCATTTTATCCTGTGCAATTACTCTCACTTGTTCCCAAGTAACCTCAGCAATTTTATTTCTATTAGGTTCCGCAGAACCACTCTTTGCCTTAGTCACCTCAAGCAATTGAATAGCTACAGGAGGAGTTTTTACAATGAAGTCGAAAGACTTATCAGCATAGTAAGTAATCACTACAGGTAATACCTTACCAGCCTTGTCTTGCGTTCTGGCATTGAATTGCTTGCAAAACTCCATGATGTTAATCCCTTTGGCTCCAAGAGCAGGGCCAACTGGAGGTGAAGGGTTTGCAGCTCCACCTTTTATCTGTAATTTAATCTGTCCAGCAATTTCTTTAGCCATTTCTTTTAGTCATTATATAATGAATAAAACATTTAATACACAGATTCGTAAAAGTATTTCCTCATTTTAAGAAGCTACAAGGAAATCCTTAAGAGAGGGTCCGTAACAACACTACTCTTTCTCCACCTGTGTATAAGCAAGCTCTAGTGGAGACTTTCTTCCAAAAATCTTCACCATCACCTTGAGCTTTTTCTTATCTTCGTAAATTTCTTCTATTACGGCAGAAAAGCCTACAAAAGGCCCATCCACTATTTTCACACTTTCCCCCACCAAGAAGGATATATCATAGGTCCCCTCCTGCTCGCTCTCCAAGTCAACTCGACGCAACAATTTATTCACATCCGCTGTACTCAAAGGCTCTGGGGTACTATTACCAAGAAACCCCACTATATCAGGATAACGACGCAATTCCTCCTGCAAGTCTGGATTAAGAAGAGCCTCTATAAGAACATACCCTGGCATATAAGGACGCTCAACAATAACCTTCTTAGTTCCTCTTTGAGTCATCACCTTTTCTGTAGGGACTATAACCTGGAACAATCGTTCCGTAAAGAGAGAAGAACCAGGTCTTGCCATCTCTCTTTCCAAAGACTCCTTCACTTTCTTTTCTTTTCCAGAAAGAGTTCGAAGAACATAAAAACGTCTCTCAGATCTCACCTTGTCTTCCATAAACATCAACAAAAGAAAAATGAAGTACTCGAAACTAGCCTACTCCAATGAGAGTTTAAATTATCCAACTATAGATAAGATTCATTCCAGCCTCAAACACAGTGTCAACAACAAAGATGAACAATGCTATAATCACGGAAGCAACCATAACAACCACTGCACTGTTTGTCAACTCTTTGCGAGTTGGCCATGAAACCTTATGCATCAATTCTACATAAGAATCCCTTATACTCTTACCTATTCTTGCAAAAAAATTCATAGTTCCGTCTATTTGCACGGGTTGAGAGACTCGAACTCCCGACACTCGGTTTTGGAGACCGATGCTCTACCAACTGAGCTAAACCCGTATTTAGAGAGGTAACTCAAGCAAGGAGCACCTCTCTTTTTAGTTATAATCAGTCTTCGATAAGTTCAGTAATCTGACCCGCACCTACAGTACGTCCTCCCTCACGAATAGCGAAGCGGAGCCCCACACTACACGCAACAGGAGTAATCAACTTAACGTCAATAGTCACATTATCACCAGGCATTACCATCTCTGTTCCTTCTGGAAGATCAATCTCTCCAGTTACGTCAAGAGTACGAATATAGAACTGAGGACGATAGTGACGCATGAATGGAGTATGACGTCCACCTTCTTCTTTCTTCAAGATATACACCTCAGCTTTGAAGTGGCTATGAGGCTTAACTTGACCAGGGTGAGCTAACACCATACCGCGCTTAATTTCATCTTTATCGATACCACGAAGAAGGAGTCCAACATTATCACCAGCCTCACCTTCATCGAGAAGCTTGCGGAACATTTCTACACCAGTAACGACAGTCTTACGACCTTCTGCACCAAGACCGATAAGCTGAACCTCGTCATTCACATGAATACGACCAGTTTCGATACGACCTGTAGCAACAGTACCACGACCCGTGATAGAGAACACGTCTTCAACAGGCATAAGGAATGGTTTATCCACATCACGAGGAGGGAGGAGAATCCACTCATCTACAGCAGCCATCAACTCCATAACCTTAGCAACCCATTGAGGGTCTCCATTCAAAGCCCCAAGAGCAGAACCACGAATAACGGGAGTATTATCTCCATCATACTGATAGAAGCTAAGAAGCTCACGCATATCCATTTCTACGAGTTCAAGCATCTCCTCATCTTCAACGAGATCACACTTGTTCATAAAAACAACAATACGAGGCACATTTACCTGACGAGCAAGAAGGATGTGCTCACGAGTTTGAGGCATAGGACCATCTGTTGCAGCAACAACGATGATAGCACCATCCATCTGCGCAGCACCAGTAACCATGTTCTTAACGTAGTCGGCGTGACCAGGACAGTCAACGTGCGCATAGTGGCGGTTTGCAGTTTCGTACTCTACGTGTGATGTATTAATCGTAATACCACGCTCCTTTTCTTCTGGAGCGTTATCGATAGAGTCGAATGAACGAGCTTCTGAAAGACCAGCGTCAGCCAGAACCTTGGTAATAGCCGCAGTAAGAGTGGTTTTACCATGGTCTACGTGACCAATCGTACCGATGTTTACGTGCGGTTTCGTTTTGTTAAAATGTTCTTTTGCCATAGCAATCTATAATCTCTATAATCTAAATATTTCTTGTTCCAACATAAAGCAAACGACCCTGAGGAAGTCGCCCTTCCGAAAGAGCCTATGTCGGGACTTGAACCCGAGACCTCTTCCTTACCAAGGAAGTGCTCTACCGCTGAGCTACATAGGCAAACATCCGAAATAACGCCAGCAACAAACCGAAGCGACTCCTATCTGCAACGAACGAGGTTCAAACCATCGTTCTAAAGTCATCCTCTGCTACATGTTGAGGCAATATCAGGCGCAAAGGTAGAAACAAAATCTGAACCTACCAAATACTGGCTCAACAATATAAAATACAAAAAGTGTGCAGAAGACGTAGCAAGCAACTATTTCAAACGCTCTATCTGTCGCTTAATAGCATCCACAGACAAATCAATAGCCTCTTCAAACGTAGAAGCACTTTTTTCCGCAAACAAATCTGGACCAGCCACTTGAAGACGAATGGAAGCCACCTTATTGGATTCGCCATCTCCCTTAGGCTCCAACCTCATAGTAACTTCCGCAGCAAGCACTCCGTCATGTAATCGTTCCAATCGTTCTACTTTTTTCTGTACAAAAGCCTCCAAGTCTTGGCTCATTGTAAAATGCACAGCTTGAATTCTTACATCCATACCTTTTTTCTTTATTGCTCTCGGATGAGCATTATACACCTTTTTCAACTCTGCCAAAGAAGTATGCGTATAACGCACTGTAGTAGACACCTTAGCGTGTCCCAGAAGTTCCTTAACAGCCATCAAGTCAGCCCCTCTGTCCAACATTACCGTTGCGAACGTATGCCGTAACACGTGGGGACTCTGACGAGCCAAATCGGGGAAAAGCACTAATTTCTGGTGTACCACATCATACACATCTGCCCCTGACAATGTTTTGTTTTTCAAAGAAACAAAAAAATATTCAGACATCCCAACTTTTTCTCTTCGAAGGCGCAGATACTGCTCTATCCTCTCTTTTAAAGGTGGACCAAATGGCACAAAACGCTCCTTATTACCCTTTCCCAAGATCTTTAGGGTCATTTTTTGCAAATCCACGTTTTCGAACAAAAGAGAAGCCAATTCAGAGCGTCTCAGACCTGCATCGAAAAGCATCTCTAAAATCAACTGATTTCGCACCATCAAAAAATCTTCAGGGTCTAAATCCTCGTCCAGCAGAGCACATACTTCCCTTTCATCTAAAACGGCTGGCAATGGTTTTTCCGACTTGGGTCCCCGCAAATAGGCAACTGGATTCTTTTTTATGATTCCCACTTTCAACAAATAGCGATAAAACGATTTTACCGCACTCAACTTTCTCTGCACAGAAGAAGACTTGTAGCACTCTTCAATAAGAGAAGAGAGCCACATACGAATCAAATCTCTATCCTGCTCAGAAGGAACAAAATCTTCCATTGAATGCAGAGAAGCAAACCCAAGAAACTGTCTTAAATCAACCTCGTAGCTTTCAACGGTCTTCTCCGATTGATTACGCTCATAACGTAAATACCCTAAGAAGTCCAGCAAAAATTCCATCCCCCAAAACACCAAAGACAAAACTATGTATATATATAAAAAAAAGAAAGACACCTTGAAGCACCTTTCTTTCTCAAAATCGCATTAAAAAGCGTACTTAAGCATTTGCCTCTTCGGCTTGACGAAGAGATTGCACATAGATAGCCTTATCCTTCTTTTTACGCTTTACTTCAGAGGGCTTCATAAAAGCCTGGCGTCTTCTCAATTCGCGGATAGCACCAGTTTTGTCAAATTTCTTCTTGTAGCGTTTAAGAGCGCGTTCAATATTATCACCCTCTTTAATTGGAACTATAATCATACCCTAACGTTTTTTACTTTATCTCTTTTATTTATTTACGCTGTTTAAAAGTACCTTGAGCCTCATTCTAAAAATAGATAGCCCACAAAATAAGAGCGGTAAACGAGATTCGAACTCGCGACCCTCAGCTTGGGAAGCTGATGCTCTACCAACTGAGCTATTACCGCAAACCACAATATCGTCCGCAAAGATATATCTTTTCGTACAAACTAACAAAACGATGTATGTAGATTCCTGTCTTGCAGATTCCAGCATCAAGTGCAACGTTTTTGCATATATATATCAAGCACTTCCATAGGTGATTGAAAGTTCAGCTTTTTTGGGTCTGTTGCTTAGCAGTCTCTGTATTGTTTTGATTTGCGGTTTCGATATTTCGGAGAAAGATGTTCCTTTCGGTATATATTGTCTTATTAGTTTGTTTAGATGTTCTATGTGAGGTTTGTCCGTTGAACAATAAGGCTTAGCAAAGAAAACGGGAATTTTGAGTGCTCTTTCGATGGAAGAAAAAGCCATAAACTCAGTACCGTTGTCCGTTGTAATGGAATGTAGCAACCCCATTCTCTTGAAATAGTTTAGTTTTTGATTGACCACTCTGGCTAATGCCTTAGCATTCTTCCCTTTGGGCAATGGTTCGATGATAGCGTAATCTGTCTTTCTGTCGGTAAGGATTAGTATAGCCTCTTGTTGCTTAGCTCCAATGATTAGGTCCATTTCGAAATCTCCGAAACGCTCTTCTTGATTGATGCATTGGGGCCTTTGGTCAATTCCCTTTCGCTGTTCCCATTGGGATTTGAGCGGTTTAGCAAGGCTCTTTCGTCGATACTTCAAATGATGCCTTGTTAGTTGGTAAAGGTCTCCTCCGAGTGCCTTATCCTCGTGGAGAAAAGTATATAGGGTGGTTTTCCCCACGATGGGAATCCCCTTGAGCCGAAAACGCCCCACGATTTGCTCGGGCGACCACTGCTTTTCTCTCAAAATCTAGACGACTTGTTCTTGCATTTTATCCGTGAATTTCCTCGGATAGCAACGCCACTCCTTACGCTCTGTAGCATACATATGTGCTGCGTGACAGGAGTATTTCCCTCTTGCCGTTTTGTTGCGTTTGACTTCTCGGGAGACGGTACTGCTCGACACACCAATAGTTTGAGCAATGAAAGAATAAGATTTCTTTTGTTGTAGTAGCCGATCTATTGTGTACCTTTGCTCTCGGCTCAAATGATTGTATTTTTTCATGTTCAACGCAAATATAATCTTTGGCGCCCATCCCCAGAGGGGCTAGCCCCTCTGGGGATATTCTTTCTATTTGCGTTGCACTTACTACTGGAAAATACAGGGAAGACTATGTAGCACACAAAAGAGGCAGATACAAAAAAAGAGGTAGAAAAAGAATCTCTACCTCGTTAAGTGGAGCATATCGGACTCGAACCGATCACCTCGACACTGCCAGTGTCGCGCTCTAGCCAGATGAGCTAATGCCCCGAACGATTGCAAAGGTACAAATTGTCCTCCAATGTACAATAGCAAGTTACTCTATCTCTTAAAAAGCGACTATTATTTTCTCTTTTCAAAGAGAAAATGACTTTTTGAATAGTTCTCCAATGCAAGAAGTGCTACTTTTTAAGGCTCGTAAATCCTCTCAATTAACCTCTCTTATATAACGAGGAGAGCATACCACAAGCAGCAGCAATATCTTCTCCTCGAGAGGCTCGTATTGTGGTAGGTATCCCTGCTTGATTAAGGAAATCACAAAATTTCAAAAGTTGCTTTTCTTCAGAAGAAGGCAAATCAACCATAGGTATTTTATGGTAACGTATAAGATTGATATGACAATCGAAAGAGTTGAGCAACTCAATCAAAGCACGCGCATGGAGCCTATCATCATTCAAGCCCCCAAAGACAATGTATTCAAAAGTAAGACGTCGCTGTCCCGAGAAGTCATACTCCCTAAGCGTTTTCAATGTCTTTTCTAAAGGCATTGCCTTTTCTATGGGCATTAGAGAAAGACGCTCCTTAGATATGGGAGAGTGTAAACTTATTGCCAAGTTGCATGTTGTCTCTTTCAAAAAACGGGTTAGTCCGGGTTCGACACCCACCGAAGAGAGGGTAATACGCTTAGGACTCATAGCACATCCATTCTTGTGAGTAAGACAATGAATACTCCTCAACACAGCATTTACATTATCAAGAGGCTCCCCCATTCCCATATAGACGATGTTTGTGACACGCTCTCGCTCAGGGAGAGAAAAGAGCTGATTAAGAATCTCTGACTCCGAGAGTTGTCCATTGAATCCTTGTTTACCCGTCATACAGAAAAGGCAATTCATCTTACAGCCAACTTGCGAAGAAACGCAGAGTGTAGCCCTTTCTCCATCGGGGATAAAAACTGCTTCGATAGGCTTCTCTGTAGAAGTCGAGAATAGATACTTTTTAGTGCCGTCTTTAGAGGCAAAGGAAGCAATCGGAGCCGCACGCCCTACCACTGCACAAGAACTCAATAAAGCTCGATGCTTTAACGAAAGATTCGTCATTTCGTCAAAGGAGACGACCTTTTTCTTATAAATCCAGTCAGACAACTGCCGCCCTGCATAACGAGGCAAGCCCAAAGCAATCGCCCACTCAGCAAGCTCTTCGGGAAGCATACCCAAAAGAACTTTTACCTCTTTTCGTTCTATCTCTTCCATCTTCCAATTCTACTCAACCCAATCGAAGGTAAGCTGACGACGATCTAAATCAGTACGCACAGCTCGAACTCTTATAGAGTCGCCCAATGTAATCTTGCGACCATAGCGACGACCAACGAGCATAAAGTTTTTTTCATCATACTCATAATAATCATCGTCCAAAGAACGAATAGGCAACAAGCCTCACAGTGCGAATGTAGCAACTCCACATAGAGACCCCACTCAGTTACATGAGACACTACCCCATCAAAGACCTTACCCAAACGAGAGCTCATGTATTCTACTTGTTTATATTTAATGGACTCTCGCTCCGCCTTGGCAGCTACTTGCTCTTGGTTAGAGCAGTGCTGTGCATACCCCTCATATTCTTCTTGAGGAAGAGACTTTCCTCCAGACAAATAGTGAGTGATAAGACGATGCACCATTAAATCAGGATAGCGACGAATGGGCGAAGTAAAGTGCGTGTAGTAGGGGAAAGCGAGTCCATAATGTCCTACATTTTCTGTACTATACTCTGCCTTTGCCATAGAGCGCACCATCATCATCTGGATCAAAGACTCCTCTGGTTTACCTACACTCTGCTCTATAATTTTGCCAATCCCCTTGCGCACATCAGCTTTTCCATCCACCAATTTGGTACGGTAGCCAAACCGCACAATAAAATCTTGCATTAGGAGCAACTTTTCTGGATTGGGTTCGTCGTGAATACGATATATAAAAGTCTTGGTTTTATCCTTTTGAGTGGAAGTAACTTTACCAAACTGCTCTGCCACAGTTCTATTTGCCAAGAGCATGAACTCTTCTATTAACTCATTGGCTGTACCATGATTTTTTTGCACCACATCAACAGGGCGTCCCTCTTCGTCCAAGGCAAAAGCTACTTCTAAACTCTGAAAGTTGATAGCCCCTGCCGAAAAGCGCCGCTTACGTAACTGTTGTGCTAAGCGATGAAGTGATAGTATCGGCTCTACATTATCCCCCTCTTCGGTGTCAATAATTTGCTGCGCCTCCTCGTAACTATAACGTCGGTTACTCTCTATAACCGTACGTACAATACGTGACTCCAACACATTGGCCTGAGTGTCCAAGGTAAAGATACAAGAATAGGCAAGTCGCTCTTCATTGGGTTTTAGCGAACAAAGATCATTACACAATCGCTCTGGTAACATCGGTATAGTACGATCAACCAGATAAATACTCGTAGCTCGGTTGTATGCCTCCTTATCAATTATCCCCCCTTGAGGAACATAGTAACTTACATCGGCAATATGCACCCCTACTTCATACTTACCCTCTTCGAGGGGACGCCAAGAGAGAGCATCATCGAAGTCCTTCGCCGTTTCAGGGTCTATTGTAAAAGTTAATACAGAACGAAAATCTTCTCGCTGGTCATACTCCTCTTGAGGAATCTCTGCCGATATTTGTTGAGCAAAATCTTCTACTTCTTGGGGGTAACTATCTGGCAAGTCAAACTCTGCCAAAATAGCGTGCATCTCCGTGTTATTACTACCAGAGGGGCCTAAGTTACGTACCACCCGTCCAATAGGATTCTTACCCATCAAAGGCCATTCTGTGATGCGCACGATGGCTTTATCATCGTTTTTGACTCCCTCAAATGCTCCCTTGGGCAGAAGGATATCATTCGAAAGCTCTCTATCATCGGTCAGAAGAAAAGCTACATCTCCACGAACCTGCAAACGACCCACGAAAGTTTCCTTCTTGCGCTCTAACACCTCCACAACCTCACCCTCTCGAGCATGCCCCTTACGACGGGCAAAAAGTTGCACACGCACCTTATCGCCCTGCATAGCATGGAGCGAATTACGCTCGGCAATCAACACCTCTGCACTACCATCTTCGGGAGTAAAAACATTGAAACCACTACGTCTGCGGTCAAATAATCCTACAAAAGAAGGGACAGAATCGGAATTGTAGGTATATCGACCACGCTCCATCTCCCGAAGTACCCCCTCCTCCATGAGGGTTTCTAAGATTCTTGTTACTAACTGCTTCTCAGGAGTAGTATGAGCTCCTACATTTTGAGAAACTTGGCGGTAGTTAAAAATAGCCCCTTTGTTTCGAGAAAAGAGTGAAAGAACTCGATCCACAAACTCACGCCCCGTAGTGCGAGATGATTTTTGTCTTTTGGGAAGCGTACTACTACGTGTAGTTTTTTTCGTTTTACTTTTGATAGATACTTTCTTCTTCATTCTCTTTCCTGTCTTAGTCTAAGCGATACTTACCTTCCTCTTCATCTTTGAGGATTCCTAAGTAACTTATATATCTACTCTCTGCAATGCGCCCCTCATCCAAGGCTTGCAGTACAGCACAACCCGGTTCATTCAGGTGAGTACAATTACTAAAACGGCATTCCTGACCAATAATAAAAAACTCTCGGAAGTAATCTGCCGCATTGTATTTGTTCATTTCAAGCGTTCCAAAGCCCTTAATACCAGGAGAATCTATCAAATACCCTCCTCCTCTCTGAGGATCGAGCGGATGCATTTCGCTCATAGTAGTGGTGTGCATACCCGTTCCATGTGCACTACTCACCTCCTGAGTACGTAGATTAACCCCTGGGAGTAGAGCATTGATGAGACTACTCTTACCCACTCCCGAATGACCACTAAGAAGCACTATCTTGCCACCAATATAGGAGTAGAGTTCGTCTAAACCTTTTTGCTCCAATACGGACATCTTCAGGATAGAATAGCCCAAAGGTGTATAAACCTCCTCCCACTCTTTTAGGCGCAAAAGTTCCTCCTCTCCATACAAATCCATCTTGTTGAAGAGCAAAACGACAGGCACATCATACGCCTCCGCCGTGGCTAAAAATCGGTCTACAAAGGTGAAACTCGTCTCGGGATTATGAAGCGTAACGAAAAGCAATACAACATCTATGTTAGCCGCTAAAATGTGCGACTCTTTAGAGAGGTTGGCAGCACGGCGAATGATATAGTTGCGCCGAGGTTCCACCGAAGTGATATAGTAAATATCTCCCTGCTTTTTGATAGATACCGTATCTCCTACGGCCACGGGATTGGTGGATCGAATACCTTTTAGCCGAAGGTTGCCCTTAACAGTAGCCTCACACTGACTACCATCACATAGGCGTAATAAACAGTTATTACCCACACAACGAAGCACAAGTCCCTGCATCAGCATCATAGACTTGTGCTATCATTACTATCAATCGTTCTGTACAAAGAGTTTTGTCTCCTTAAACGGTCAAAATTTCTTTCTCTTTGGCAGCAAAAAGTTCTTCGCATTGAGCCACGTATTTATCATGCAACTTCTGCACCACTGCTTCGATATCTTTAGCCACATCTTCGGGAGTGCCCTCTGCCTTAATACTCTTTTTTACGGCATCTATGGCATCACGACGGGCATTGCGAATACTGATTTTTGCCTCTTCTACCTCACCCTTTACCTGCTTAACAAGTTGTTTGCGGCGTTCCTCTGTAAGAGGAGGAATAGCAATGCGTATGAGCTCCCCATTATTTTCGGGCATAATACCCAAAGGAGAGTCTATAATGGCTTTCTCAATATCCTTAATAATTTTCTTCTCCCAAGGAGTTATCACTATAGTACGTGCATCTGGCACTGTAACGGTACCTACTTGGTTAAGGGGAGTCATCGTACCGTAGTAGGAAACCATAATATCGTCCAATATCTTTGGATTAGCCTTACCAGCACGAATATGCGCCAACTTCTCATCAAGATATTCAATAGCTTTCTGCATCCCTGCTTCAGCCACTTCTGTATACTGCTTCGTATCTGCCATATTATAATATGTTATGGGTTATTTATCGTCTTTCTTTTGTAAAACAAAATTACTCCTCTTCGTTGCTCACTACAGTAGCAATATTTTCCCCAGCTATTAGTTTGAGCAAGTTGCCTTTGGTATCCATATCAAAAACCATCACGGGAAGATTATTTTCTCGGCATAGCGTCATTGCAGTTAAATCCATAACCGAGAGCCCCCTTCGGTACACCTCATCGAAAGAGATACTATCAAAACGAACTGCCGAAGGGTCTTTTTCTGGATCGGCTGTATAGATACCATCCACGCGAGTTCCCTTGAGTAGATAATCTGCTCCAATCTCCACCGCACGCAAAGCAGCTGCTGTATCTGTGGTAAAATAAGGATTACCCGTACCTCCCGCAAGAATGGTAATGTACCCCTCATCCAATTTTTGGCGTACCTCCATAGAGGAGTAGAGTTTACCCACAGGCTCCATACGAATAGATGTAAAGACCTCCGCTTTGCAACCATGAGCAAGAAAAGCAGCTCTCAAAGCTAAAGAGTTAATCACAGTAGCAAGCATCCCCATCTGGTCGCCCGTAACGCGTTCTACTCCCTTGGCGGTACCACTCAACCCTCGAAAGATATTCCCTCCTCCGATAACGATAGCTACTTGCACTCCCTTTTGAGCTACAGCAACAATTTCAGCAATATAATCATTCAAACGCTCAGAGCTTATGCCCTGTCCTGCACCTCCAGCGAGAGACTCGCCACTTAACTTCAATAAAATTCGTTTCAGCTTTTGCATGCTACTCTTTTGGCTACACCTTAATTATATATATATCTTCACGTACTATGGAATACAAAGTAAATGTATTTTGCCCAACTATCCAACGGATAGGTATAACCCTTTGGAGAGTTTGGACGAACCCTTTGGAACAAAAGCATTAAAGCTTTCGAAGCAAAGGATTAATGGTTTCGAATAATAAAGTTTGAAGTCTAATAAGAGTGAGTTGCTTGTTATTCAGACAAAAAGTAGTACCTTTGTTGCCCGAATACCTCTAAAAAGGCAGAAAACATCTCAACATGTTGGGGCTAAATGGGTTTAGAGGAGCGGAGATAACAAGTATATAAACAAGTACAAAGCATAAAGCAATGAAGAAAGGATTGCACCCCGAAACGTATCGTCCCGTGGTTTTCAAGGACATGTCTAACGACGATGTATTTATTACAAAGTCTACTATTCAAGCAAAAGAAACCATCGAAATAGATGGAGAGACTTACCCTCTCGTTAAAGTGGAAATCTCTAACACTTCGCACCCCTTCTTTACAGGAAAAGCGAAGTTGGTGGATACCGCTGGACGTGTTGATAAGTTTATGAACCGTTACGGCAACCGCAAAAAGTAAGAATTATCTACCTCTAAAAACTTTGGCATTACTCCTGTTAGAGATCTCTTGGAATCGGTAAAAGGAGTACCTTATTTATTAGCTACAAAAAGAATTTTAGAGGAGCGTTATTGAGTCATCCTCCTATGCATTAGTTTTCTCTGATGTATAGAGGGGTGCTTCTTTTTGTAAGCATATAGAAGTTTCTTTTCTAAGCGAATAAGGGACTTTGACTTTACGAAGAAAACGACTTACCGCATCTTCGTCTTCCAAAGCGAAAAAGAGTACCCCGACGAAGGATACCCTCAGACTGCTTACAGAAATATATCTAAAATTCAATCTCTCCATGCAACATTAAAGGGGGTTATTCGTCTAACACTATGTAAACAAAAAACGAAACGATAGATTAATAACCAAATGTTATGAAGAAAGTCTGGAAAATTAGCTCAGCCATTCTTGGAGTAACTTTGCTAAGCATGGCTGTAACAGCGGGGACCTATACCCTTCTAAACAATCGAGACCAGAAGTCTCGCACCGAGATTAGAAGAGGTATTGATGATGACACCTTTCAAAATACCTCTTTTGCATTGACCTCTAACAGAGGAGTAGGCACTGCTCCCGACCTCATCCCAGCGGCAGAGGCATCGGTACACTCTGTAGTACACGTTAAGATAGAGGGCGAACAGCAAATAGATCAGCGTTACATTGATCCTTTCGAATTCTTTTTCGGAGGAGGTGGTGGCTTCGACCGACCTTCATCTCGCCCCGTAGTGGGTTATGGCTCTGGAGTTATTATTAGCACAGATGGTTACATAATCACCAATAACCATGTAATTGACAATGCTAATAAAATTGAGGTAACTCTTAATGACAATCGCACTTTTAAGGCCACGATGATTGGCTCTGATCCTGCTACCGATATAGCACTGCTCAAAATAGAAGCAAAAGACCTTCCTACAATACCCTTTGGAGACTCTGATGCCCTTAGAGTAGGCGAATGGGTACTCGCAGTAGGCAATCCTTTTAATTTAACCAGTACGGTAACCGCTGGTATCGTTAGTGCTAAAGCTCGTCCCGTAGGTGCCAACGGAGGAGATACCAATAAAATTGGAGGATTTATTCAAACAGATGCGGCAGTAAACTCTGGTAATAGCGGAGGTGCACTCGTTAATGCCACTGGAGAGTTAGTGGGCATCAATACGATGATTTATTCACAGACAGGCAATTTCACGGGGTACTCCTTTGCTGTACCTGTAAACACAGCTGCCAAAGTTGTTTCCGATATCAAGAAGTATGGTACTGTACAGAGAGCCGTGCTAGGTATCATCGGAGGCAATGTAACCAGCGAAATAAAAGAAAAGTACAATCTCAAAGTGAATGAGGGAGTTTTCGTAACGGACTTTTCCGAGAGGAGTGCAGCTTACTCTGCAGGAGTAGATAAAGAAGATGTTATCACCTCTATTGACGGACGTACTGTAAAAAGTATGACCGCTCTACAAGAGATTATTAATATGAAACGCCCTGGCGACAAGGTACGCTTGACCATAGATAGGAAAGGGGCCACTAAAAACATTACTGTTACCCTAAAAAATGTAGAGGGTAGCGAGTCAATGGTAAAAGACAATCCACAAGATATCTTAGGAGCCTCTCTAAAAGAGTTAACTAATGAACAAAAACGCTCTTATGGTGTTTCTTATGGTATATCGGTCCAAAAAGTAAATAGTGGCAAATTCCGAGAAGTAGGTATTAAGGAAGGTTTTATCATACTCACACTAAACAATGCACCTGTACGTTCTATTACTGACGTACGTCGTCGAGTAACACAAGCACAATCTTCCCGAAACGACAAAGCCTTAGTCGTCAAAGGATTTTACCCGAACGGACGGATGAAGTACTATGTGATAGATCTTTCTTAAAATGAAAAATGTCTGACTATCGGACGACATAGAGAGAGTATCCAATAGGGCAACTTTCTCAGGGAAAGTCTCTTAGCTCTGAATCAGTAGAGCTAAGAGGTTTTCTCTGAAAACTAAGAGAAATAATATAATATAAAGTATAAGCAATGAGGCAATTAAAGATCACCAAGTCAATCACCAATCGAGAAAGTGCATCGTTAGACAAGTACTTACAGGAGATTGGGCGAGAAGAATTGATTTCTGTAGAAGAAGAGGTAGAACTTGCACAAGCTATTAGAAAAGGAGATCGCAGAGCTTTGGAACGCCTTACACGAGCCAATCTGCGTTTTGTCGTATCTGTAGCAAAACAATACCAAAATCAAGGTCTCAGTCTTCCAGATCTTATTGACGAGGGGAACTTAGGTTGATCAAAGCTGCAGAAAAATTTGACGAGACTAGAGGTTTTAAGTTTATATCTTACGCTGTGTGGTGGATTCGTCAATCTATCCTCCAAGCCTTAGCCGAACAGTCGCGCATTGTACGTCTTCCCCTAAACCAAGTGGGGGCTCAAGCAAGATTCGTAAAGCTATTGAGAGATTTGAGCAAGAAAACGAACGTCGCCCCTCTATTCCAGAGTTGGCGAATATGTTAGACCAAACGGAAGAGAAGGTAGCCGTTACCTTGAAATCTTTTAGCAAACATATCTCAATAGATGCCCCCTTCGTAGAGGGAGAAGATAATAATCTTTTGGATGTCTTAGTAAACGAAGATGCTCCAAGTGCTGACCGCTACTTAATGAACGAATCTCTCCGCAAAGAAATTGATCGTGTACTTAGCACTCTCTCAGAAAGAGAAGCAGAAATTATCGCTCTTTTCTTTGGGATTGGGGGAGGTCCCGAAATGACTTTAGAAGAGATTGGAGATAAGTTTGGACTCACAAGAGAACGTGTACGCCAGATTAAAGAAAAAGCTATCCGTCGCCTGCGTGCCAGCAACAAGTGCGGCCAACTAAAAAGTTTCTTAGGATAAATCTCGAAAAACTCAATATATCCTTTTGAGCAAGAACCAGCACCTTTGGGAAAAGCCAAACTTTCCAAGAGTGCTGGTTCTTTACATCTAGCTATCCGCCAAAAACCACATCAAAGGTTACAAGAAAGCGGTAAAAGAGAAAATTATAGCACATCACTACCTATTCATCTCCCCTAATATACCTTTTTCTTGTAAAAATACCAATAATTGAGTATTTCGAAATCTCCCAAATAGCTGTATATTTGTGTCAAGTTTTCAAATTATTCACAACAGACTCTTTTTCTTAAGGATGTTTGTTGCGTTTTTGTGGCATAACCCGCGACACTATTCATAAATTAAACACAAATAATAATTATGCGCAAAATTACTCCTCTTCGAATGAATTACATTCTCCTATTAAGTCTCTTTTCTGCCTTTTTAGGAAATGCTCAAAGCCCCACAGAGGCATCAACCAACTCCTACCGACACTCTATTACTGTTACCTCAAATCTCTCCGCTGGGAGCGATATTGAAATCGTAGCAGAAGACGACTCCCAAATCGGAGCCTACATAGACCTTAATGGCAATAAAACAAAAGATGAAGGAGAAGACCTCCGTCTCGAAATGGGAGAAGCTGCTAAATATCTCATTTGGGGTAATAAAAAGGAGGTAACTATCTATGGAGGTAATCTTCTAAGAGTTAAGTTAGAAAATGCTGAGCTCACAAGTGTAAAGGCTGAAAATGCTCCTGCTCTTCTTTGGTTGGAAGTTCCAAAGAATAAATTAACCTCCTTAGACATCTCTTCGAACCGAGAATTGGTGAGGTTGGATTGCAGTGAAAACAAATCTCTTAAGAGTGTCAAGTTTTCAAACCCTAGCACCTTAAAAGAGGTTTATATGGAGAAGTGTGCACTTGAAAATATAGACTTCAGTGCCTGCTCTCAATTACAGAGGACTATGATAAACGAGAATAAACTTACAAGTGTAGACTTGTCAATGGCAAACGAACTAAGCTACCTTGATATCTCTCGCAACAAAATTGGAGCAAATGCTATGCACCAACTTATAGAGACCTTAAATGCCAATGAAGAAGAGGGTAAAATGCTCATTCTTATCAACACAGATCCTAATGCAAAAGAGAAAGAAGGAAACGTTTGCTTGAAAAAGGATATCTCTCTTGCCAAGAGTAAACATTGGACTCCTCTCGACAATTATAGTTACCAAGAATACGAAGGAAGTGAAGAAGATGCCCCTATCGTTGTAAGCGAAACGGAAAAAATCTCCATCACTCCCTCGGCTGCGATTGCTCCCTCTATCAAAGTAATTGTTTATGGAGAAGCACTTTGGGTAGACCTAAATAGAAATGGGCAAAAAGACTCAAATGAGAATCTCACGAGTGGAACAAATTCTGTAGCAACTCCAACTGGCATGGAAGCATTCTCTATCTATGGAAAAAAATAACCTCCTTAGAGCTTAACGAATGTAGTATTTCCAAATTAGATCTTTCTCTTGCCAACTCTCTAATCTCCATTGCTTCCAAAAAGAATTCCACTCTTACTTCAGTTGTTTTCCCTAACGAAAAGCAAGCTCTCTCTAAAATTGAGTTAATAGAGAATGCTATTGAAGGAAGTGTAGACCTCTCAGAATATGGTAATCTTTCAACCATAGTACTAAGTAATAACAACATCTCTGACCTCCAATTAGGAGCTAAACCTACTCTGAAACATTTAGATATTGCAGCCAATAAATTAGAATCTCTGAATCTCCTCGGTTGCACGGGCTTAGAGTATCTCTCCATGAAAAAAAATAATCTTACCGAAGTTTCTTTCTCTGCCACAACACAGTTGAAAGAAATATATGCGCAAGATAACAAATTGGAGGAGGCCGATTTTAGCTACTGCAACTTCTTAGAGATTATCAATCTTGAAAACAACCAATTGACCAAATTACTCCTCCCTGCAGAAAGTTCCGACACGAAAATTGTAAAACTGTCATACAATAAACTTCAGCATATCGATCTCGGCACCTTTACTTCAGCTATAGAAATTGAGGCTGCACACAACGAACTAACCTCTGTTAGCAGACCCAGTAGTAAGGCTTTAACTTCTCTCTCTCTTTCCAACAACAAACTTATTCAATTAGACCTTAGTGAGGTGAAGAATTTGCAACATCTTTATATTAGCCGAAACAAGCTCTCTAATCTAAACCTATCTTCTGTACCTGATTTGCTAACGCTCTCTATCTACGGTAATGAGTTCCAAAAAAGCTTAATGACACAGTTTGTAAAAGAACTTCCCATGTCCAATAATACAGCTTTAAGTGATCGAGTTCTCATTGTAGTCTTTATGAACGAAAATGGTGAAATAGAAGACTCCAACAGGATAACAACTAAAGATGTAGATATCGCTAAGCAAAGAGGGTGGAATGTCTGCTCTATAAATCCAGAGGGAATGTCTGCTCCTTACGCAGGAGAACCTACACGTATCGCAGAACTCTCTAAAGAAAAGATGCAAATAGCTACTATGGAATCTGGGTGGAAACTCTCTATGAGTACTGAAGAGCTTCACAAAGCCAAAGTATATAGCCTTACAGGAGAATTACTCTTCGAAACGCAAGGTATAGGAGAGTTACTCATAACAACTCCCATACGAGAAGTATTTGTAACCATCGAAGGAGTTAAACAAGCTATACCTTTGATTCGATAAAACTTCTTTTCTCAACATATAAAAAGGAGCTGTGCCAAAGATAAATTTTGACTCAGCTCCTTTTTATATATAACACAAATAAGAACTTCTTATATTCTGGGAAATAATACGTGATATTTACAAACTTCCCGAAATCTGTTCTAATGCACTTTTAACAAGGCTTGGCATAGAATGAACAGAGAAACATTAGAAGCAAAAACAGATCTATACACAAGTATGTGTAAAAATCAGATAACTCTATAGCACTTAGATATAACACTCTCTGTATAAATATATCCAAACCTCACAACAATTGAAGAGCAATCGCTGCACAAGCCTCCGCATCAGCCAAGGCATGATGATGATGTGCCAAATCGAAACCACAATACTCTGCCACGGTATGCAACTGATGATTGGGAAGGAGCCTCGCTAATTGCTTTCGAGCGGCTCGGCAAGTACAGTGAAACTCATAGTTAGGATAGTCCATCTCGTAAGCTCTAAATACAGCTTTCAAGCATCCTTCATCGAAAGGACTATTGTGTGCCACTAATGGCAATCCTTTGATTTTAGAAGACACCTGAGACCATACCTCTGGGAATAGAGGAGCTTCTTTCACATCTTCCATTGTCAAGCCGTGAATCTCAGTTGTCCATCGAACAAAGAAGCTCGGACGAGGATAAATAAGACTATAGAAACGCTCTATAATTCGACCATCCTGAACGAACACAAGACCTACACTACAAACACTGGAACGATTGTGATTAGCCGTTTCAAAATCTATCGCTACAAAGTCTTTCATCTTCTAATCATATTATCTATAAACTCCCTTTCTTGTAAAAGTAGCACTTCCCATCCAAAGGATAATACATATCGTAACGAAAGCTATCCATTAATGTCCAGCTCATCTAAATGATGTAAATTTGGGTCGTAGTATCTTTGATTAGAAATAAAAACAATGCTATTCATACAATACCCAGCCTGTAGTACATGTCAAAAGGCTAAGAAATGGCTTGCCGAAAAAGGCATCTCTATCAATATACGCCATATCGTAGATGAAGCTCCAACCGAAGCCGAACTAAGCGAATGGGTTCATCGAAGTGGCTTGCCTGTGAAAAAGTTTTTCAACACAAGCGGAATACTCTACAAAGAACTATCCTTAAAAGATAAACTTCCCTCGATGAGCGAGCGAGAGCAGATAGAGCTACTCGCCACCAACGGCAAACTAATTAAGCGCCCCTTGCTCATCTCTGACACCTTCGTTCTTGTAGGTTTTAATATTGAGGAATGGACACAAACGGTGGAAAAATAATAGTGCTATTCTTCTCACCCCAAACTTTCTCGAATAAATCTATATAAATAATGTTATAAATGAAGAGTCAAGAACAAGGATAAAAGGAACAATACAAAGAATAGCATACTAAACAGGAAGAGAGGATTCATACTCCTTTTCCCAATATACATATA
>NZ_BAKX01000014.1 GCF_000614585.1 Porphyromonas gingivicanis JCM 15907 | reverse complement strand
AGGAAGAAATGCGCAATGATACCCTATGTCGGTATCATTACAACGTATTACTCTTGGAAGAGGATAGCGAAGCACTACAAAGAGGCATCGAGCGGACAAAGGAGATCCTTCGTAACGCTGATTTCAACTTCTATATTCCCTCACACGAGGGATTATATAAGCTGTTCTTAGCCTCTATAATAGGGCGTGAAGCTCTTTTAGAGGATGGGTATAGTATTCTTATTGATTTGGAGGCTTCTTTAGCTCTTAATGCTGTATATACTGCACAGAAGGGAGATGACGAGGGTATTTGGTTCAATGATCGCATCTATCAAGTACCCTTGAAGATTGATCTTTGGGATCAATCAAAAAAGCGGATCCCTGCGCGCAATGCCATTGTGGTAGCATCAACCGGTGGAGGTAAATCGGTCGCAACCCTGAACATTGTACAACAATACTTAGAACAGGGTGTAAAGGTTATCGTGGTAGAGTTCGGAAAGAGCTTTTACCAACTCTGCCAGCTTTACCCTGAGAAGTCCCTCCATATCGATTACAACGGTACAGAGCCGTTAGGGATCAATCCGTTTTACGTACCTGACGGAAAACCTGATCGAGACAAGATTAAAACCTTGGTCAATCTGATATTGGTTTTCTGGCGCAATGAAGCGATCTTGAAAGATACTGCACAAGTAGTCTCTCTGACAAAAATTGTCGAAGACTACTACAATACCGTGCGCCATGGGCATAGTTTCCCAAGTTTTTACAACTATGTAGAGCAGGCGGGGGAGCGGTTGTATGAGGTGCTGGACATACAAAGAGAATACTTTGATCTGTCGAGCTTCCTCCATAACTGTAAACAGTTCACGGCAGGAGGGTTCTACGAGAATGTTTGTAAGGAATCCACATTAGAGAATGATATTCTCAATAAAGACTTTGTCGTCTTTGAATTAACTCAGATCAAGAAAGATCCCTTCCTTGTCTCAGTTATTATGTCTATTCTTTTCGATACAATCGAAAGTAAAATCCTTTCGGATAGAAGTGTACGAGGCATGCTTGTATTCGACGAATACGCAGAAGCACAAGCTATCAAGGATAAGCATAGTGGTACAGATATTCATTCTACGGTTGCTTTCTGTTATCAGAAATTGAGAAAGGAAAATGGGGCAATTATGACTGTGATACAGTCTCCAGCTCAATTACCTGATAACGAGTATACACAGGGTATTATCTCTAATACCCAACTTCTTTTTGTACTTCCGACAAATGATGTTGTGTATGATCAAACAATTGAGAGATTCCATCTTAAGAGTGAAGCACAAATTACACTCATGAAGTCAGGGAAGAATGATTTCTCGGGGAAACGTCCCTATTCTGAGTTGTACATTGGATTTATTCCCAACTACGCTACAGTGGTTCGATTGGAGTTATCTCCAGAGAAGTTTCTAGCCTTCCAAACTGATGGCGAAATTTGGAATGATCTACAAAAGAGAGTTTCAAATGGAGCGACATTACAGGAAAGTATTATTGCAGTAAAAAAGTAAAGTAGTAAAATATGAAAAAAGTATTTTTCGCACTTATTTTCTCATTATTTTCTTTCTGGTCTATGGCACAGCTTGTTGTTTCCGATCCTACAGCAACAGCGGTAAACAAGATGGGATGGGCTAAATCATTAGCTGAATCCGCTAGGCAGTGTAAGGAGTTGCAGGAGACAAAGAAGATTATGACAGAAAGTATCGAAGTCTATACAAAAATTTCGTCTGCAATACAGAATGCAAAGGCTGTGAAGAATATCTTTAATCGACAGGTTACAATGATTTCTGATATTTCCAAGGAATTAAAAAGAACAGATATATCCAATGCCAAGATGTTTTCTACCTATCAAAGGCGAATCAATGAGATTATTGATGAAAATACAGCCTATATAGAGCTTCTAAAAACGACTTTGTCCTCCTATGAAAAAATATCGCAAGGGGAACGGTTGCGAATTATTCTTGATCTCGATGACAAAACAAAAAAGACAATGAATAAATTCAGAAGTGAGAGAAGACGATTTAATGAGTACAATAGTAACTATCGAATCTTGGAGCGATTGTCGGAATAATGGACGTACTAAAAGAAGTTGAATCAGTTTATCAAGGGCTACGCCTTACAGAGCCTTCCCAGATAATTGTAGGGTTGGCAACATTGGTTGCGGTTTTTGCTGTAGTCAATAAGTTTATTAAGGTCTATAAAGAGGCGTTTTCGGATGGAGAAAAACCTGCTAGTGCTCGTCATTTCTTCAATCTCTTCTATGTGTATATATATTGTGTCGTTGCGATACTTCTTGCTCCGGCTCTCTTCAAAGTGATTGAACAGGTTTTAGGTCTATTTCAAGATGAAATGGTTGCGAGGTACGCAGGTAAATTGAATAATAGTGTTACTGAGGAGATGATGCAATATATAGAAGAGTATGAGGAAGAAGTATCGGATGCCGATTTTATCGAAGCCGCTATTATGAGAGTGACACAGCAGATTACGATGACGCTTTATATTCTTTTTTTTGGAGCGCAAAAGTATCTGTTCTACATGTTTGCCGCAGGACGATATTTATATCTTCTTCTTCTGCAAATTATAGCACCATTTGCGGTTTTTGCTTGGATTGATGAATCGACACGTCATTACACACAAACATTCTTGAAGAATTTATTGGTGTGTTATATGATGATCCCAGCTTTTCTAATCGCAAGTACATTCGCCGATGAATTATCGATTAACTTTTCGCAGTGGATGGGGATGGAATCGAAAACGAATCTACTCACAGCTATTTTCTCCTTTATTTTCAAGCTGTTTCTACTAGGAAAGGCAGCAGGGTATGTGAGGCAATTAGTATAATCGTATGAAAGAAAATATCTTGAATGAATTAGATGCTTTGCAGAAAGCAAAAAAGCAGAGTGTAAGAATCCTGAAGCTATCTCTCTTGTTTGCTGGGGTGGTTGTTTTATTCGTACTCTTGTGGGGATTTTCAGTACAACTAACAGCCCTTTCTAAAGTTGTCGTGATTGATAGAAGTGGAGAATACGTGCAAACCAAAATATATAATCGTGAAGAATTATTCTCAGCACTAATTAAAAACACCTGTGCATTGGCGACGGAGTATGCTAATAGCTTTTCGGCAACCAATCTAAAGCTCAATCAAGCTAGAGCGCACTTCTACATCAATAAGCAGGATTTGAATGCTATTTTTGCGAAGTATAATAATGACAAAGCCTATTCGGATGCGGTAAATAATAATGTTGTTTACCGCACACAAATAGAAAAGATAGGGGATATTAAGGGGAAGAATGAACCCTATACTGTTTCGTTTACCTCAATATTAACAGTCTATTCTCCTTCGGGACGGCAGCAATACCGAATACATTCAGAAGGAGAACTTGTTTCTACAACTCCTCAGTTCCCTGAGAATGTCACAGGGTATACATTCTCCTCTTTGCAACAACGAATAGAACAACTTATAACTGATGAAAATAGATAGAGCTAATAAGGCAAAGATAATCATCTTTGCATCGATGGGGATAGCTATAATCCTTGTGATTATGCTGTTTATCTTCTCTTCATCGAAGGAAGATAAGATAGAAGATGTTTCGGTTCGTATGGAGGAACAGAGTGACCTTACCATCGACGACATTCTTCAGCAACAAGAGAGCAGCCCTTCTTCTAATGATTTCCCAGCTCTTTTAGAGGCCGAGCGAATTTTATCAGAAGATTATGTGGCAACAACTGAAGATGATGATGTAAGACGGTTACAGGAACAGTTGCGCTCTATAAGTAGAGCGGACAACTCCTATAATCCAACACCCGATTATTCCTATCAAGAAGTCGCTCCTTCTCGTCCTCAAAAAAGAAGCATTTTAGAAACTCAACAAAAAGAAGTATCCTCTCCTGTTGTTATAGAGGAACAAGAAGTCCTTCCTCAAAAAGAAGAAGCCCCGAAGAAAAAATCTCGTTTTTTTTCCAGCTCTTCTAATCAGACAAATAGCAATACCATTGAAGCTAAAGTTTCAGGAGAACAGAAGGTAAAAAGTGGGGGAACTTTGAAGCTTATTTTGTCGCAAGATGTCGTATTGCCAGACGGTACACTTCTCCAAAAGGGAACTCCCTTATTTGGGCAGGTTGAATTAAGCAAGAACCGCCTACAGGTGCATATTTCCAGCATTCGAATAAAGAATGATATTCTCCCATTCCGTAAAACGGTGTATGATCGAGACGGATTGGCAGGGATATATATCCCCGACAATCCCACTGCAGAGATTGCAAGCGATGCTACTTCTACGGCCGTCAGCAATGCCACAATAGGGGCAACAGGGTCAGCCGTGGTGGATGGTACAGTGCAGGTTATAGAATCTGTCGCAAAAGGGGCGATGCAGAAGAAACAGGCACGCCCAACCATCACAATCAAATCCAACTATAAAGTTTTACTGCAATGATGCAAAGATGTTTTACAGTTTTACTGCAAAAGATAATTGCCCTAACACTAATTTTCACAATTAGTATTGTGGTATGTGAGGCGCAGCTTCAGAAGGTACAGAGTATTCCTATTGCTGTAAACTACAGCCAAACGGTACATTTGGTATTTCCTGTTGCCGTAAAATACTACGAATCGGTAAGCGATTTTGTTGTTTGTGAATCTCCTTCTGAAGCTTTAAATATCCTCCGTATAAAAGCCAATACAGAGGATTTTCGAGAACGTTCTAACGTGAGTGTTGCGACCGAAGATGGACTTTTTTATACGTTCGATGTGTCGTATAAAAAGAATTTAGAAAGAACTTTCTATAAATTTCCCAAGAGTACAATGCCCGAAAAGGCAATTGTAACCTTAGAAGTGAGCGATGCATCTCAGACGCACATTGTTTTCCCTAAAAAGATTGTCTATATCGATTGGGGAGATGAAGTGGTAGAAGGGAGAAGAGCGGAGAATACCGAGAATATTCTCCGTCTCCAGGCAATTAAAAAATTTGAGGGGAAAACAAATGTGAGCCTTACTACAGAGGACGGAACATTTTATACCTATAATCTAGTGTATAAGTCAGAACCAGAGATATTACTTTATAGATTAGAAGGTGTGCAGCAGGTAATCCTCACGGATAATCGAATTAATAGTAGGGAAAAGAGTGATGTGATTAAGCAATTAAAGGAGCGAAAACAGAAGTTCTACAATCTTGGTATGAAGAGATTAGGAATGGTCTTTACCATAAAAAATATAGCAATCTATAAAGATGCTCTTCTGTTTGTTGTCTCTATCAACAATAAAACCAATATACCCTATGATATAGATTATATTCGTTACAGTATTACTGATAAGAAGGTCGGTAAGCTTACCGCCTCTCAAGATGAAGAAAAAAAAGAAATGTTTGGGTATAATCATACCACAAGGCGTATTGAGGCAAAAAACACTTTAAATTATATTGTAGCCTTTGATAAGTTTTCGCTCTCTGATGATAAGATTTTTCGTATTGAAATCAACGAAAAAGGAGGGGGAAGACATATTGTTTTTGATATTGAAAATGTCGATATAGAAGAATGCGAACAGCTTTAATATTTTTTCTTTTCTTCTTTTCTTTATTACCTATGCGAAGTCAAGAAAAATCGATACTTATCGATAATCTTTTGACGCGTGCGCACAATTGGGAAGATATAGAAAATGTGATCGATATTGTTTTACGCAGTAATGCAAAGAGACATATTCCCCTTGGAGTACCTTTGAAAGAGACATATCGAGAGAGTTCAAAATTTGGTTATAGGAAAGACCCTATAAATGGAGCCAAGAAGTTCCATTCAGGACTTGATCTAGCCTCTCAATATGCTTCTGCGGTCTATTGTACCGCAGAAGGTAAAGTTTCCTTTGCAGGAAATAAAGGTGGCTATGGTAAGACGATTATAGTACAACATAAGTATGGATTTGAAACCTACTATGCGCACCTTACTTATCTTTATACTCAGGTAGGTAGTATTGTTCATAAAGGTAATGCTATAGGTTTTGTAGGAGCGACAGGTAGAGCTACAGGCAACCATTTACACTATGAAATACGCAAAAATGGGGTATCGATAGACCCTAAAAAGTTTATGACTTACAGAATAAAATAAAAATGAGGGATTATGAAAAAAGGAGAAATCGGGCGCAAAATAAAAGGGTGTAGGATAGCATTAGATATTCCTACGTCTGAAGTTGCGAAACATTTAGGGATAACTCCACAACGTCTAAATACAATTGAGCGAGAATTAGATGATAGCCATACGATTGTTCGTTACCTACAATACCTCCGCGATCAAGGAGTAGACCTAAATTTAATCTTTTCAAATTTTACCAATGTATGAGGAAATTAATTTTTGCAGTATTGCTGTTTTGTATTATTGCAGTAAAACTTACAAATGCACAACAACATAATAAAGGTTTTTGGGGGATAGCTGTAAATGGCGGACTTATATTAAATGATGAAGTAGGAAAGAGCTTAGCAGTAAAATATTTTCGCTTCTTAAATGGCGATTTTACAATAGGAGGGAAATTGCTGTTTATGGAAACTTATAAAAGATTCCCAGAAATAGGGAAGCATCCTATTCATCATTATTTTGCTATTATAGCTGGAGATTACACCTTTCTAAAGAGATCTCCATTTTATTTATCTCTAAGCCTAGATTTAGGAGGAGGGTATGAAAATATGAGAGGGCTAGAAGAGAAATTGAAAAAAAATTATTTAGAAGTTTCCAAAGGAGAGAAAAGTTCTTTTGGTCTGATATTTGCTCCAAAAATAGAAGGCGAATATTTTTTAGGAACTTTGGCAATTTCTGCAGAAGTGGGAATGATGTATTTCCCATTTTCAAATGGAGAGGTTATTGCTCCAATAATGGGAATAGGTATAAAGCAAATCTTTTAATATACACCAAGCTATGAAAACAGTATTTTTTATTGCAACACTATTAGTGTTGACTATGGTTTCTTGCCAGAGAGTAAATGAACTGGAAAGAAGAGAATGGAAAAGCAAAATAACTTTTCCTGAAATTGAGGAAAACAAAAGCTATAAAATAAATACAAGATATTATGAGGAAATTGTATTTGAAAACCAAGAAGAAGGAAAGAATAGCTATTATCTGCAAGCGATTTATTTCCCGAATAATCCTATGACTATGTGGATTTTCAAATATCCTGAAGACAGAGCAAGGGCCCTGAATTATGGGATAGATATTGAAGTGTTCCCAAACTTGAAAAGAAAAAAAGAACTCCCTTTTCTTTTTTATACAACGCAGGAAGGTACTCATAAAATGAAATTTGTTGTGACAGACAAATACGGAAACACCTTTGAGAGTAAAATCTATGAACTAACCTTTCAAAAATAAAAGAAGCTATTATGAAATACATAATTAGAATAACACTACTTTTTATATTCTTGTTTGCATCAATAGGGTGTAAAAGAAATGATGCCGAGCTTCGAGATTATAAGTTTTCTGTTTCTTTATCCGATTCAATTTTCTCTAACGTTGCTGTGGGGGAAAACATAGAAACATCTCTTATAATTACACAACAGCTACAAGAACCTCTTTATACTATCTTTTTCTCTTTTGATGAAGAAAAAGGAGAAGTTTTTTTCTCCGATAAACAAATGACTAACGGAGAAAGTATAGAAATAAGAGAAGTCAAAAATTTGAGAATAAAGTACCATTCTTCCAGAGTAGGTGAAACCCAAGTAACAATAAAGGTGAAAAACAAATTGCTTGAAAAAGAAATCAAACTTTCTATTTCAGCAGTCGCAAAAACAGAAGTTGTTTTTCCTGATTATAGCTTTCATGAGACCTTTAGCCCTAACGTCAATATTCCATTAAAACAGTCTCTAATCTTAAACAACCAATCCGATAGAGAAAATAAGTACTCTCTCAAGGTCCTTTTCCTAGATGGAAAAGATCTCTCGATGTGGATTCTTTCTAGTGACAACGATAAAAGAGCTATTAATCCAGAAGAAAGTATTGAATTGCTTAATGGATTAGGTCAAAAAGAATTTCTTTTTGAGGTACAGAATAATAAACCAGGGACTTCTAAGTTTCAGTTTATTGTAACCGATAAATACGGAAACACCTTTGAGAGTAAAATCTATGAACTAACTTTTGAAACAAAGGCTAGGGTCGAATTTCCTTCTTTTAAGTTCAAAGAAAGTTACTCACCTAACACTCCTGTAAAACCAATAGATTTCCTTAGAATTGTCAATCTTGAAGACCAAACAAGTATTTATAAAATACGCTATGAAGTTTTAGGAGAGGATAAAGATTTCTCTGTAGTGATGAAAGAAGGAGAGTACACATATTCCCTGCGAAACAAAGAATATGTCTCTCTTAAATCTGAAACAGGAGATAGAAAGTGTTTCTTTGAATTTACAAACAAAAGACCAGGAGTTAGAAAATTCAAGTTAGAAGTGGAAGACTCCTACGGTAATACATACACAAGTGATGTGTATGAAATACATTTTGAAGCCAAAGTAAAAATATCTTTCCCAAAAATTGAGAATAGGAAATTCCAAACCAATGTGTCAAATGAATCTCATGGGGGAAAATTCTATATTCAAGGGGAGGACGATTCACAAAACCAATTTTATTGTTGGTTTGATGTAATGCCTGAATCAGAACAAAATGGTTTTAGCATGAGCCTTCTAATCAATGATAAAGAAGGGATTAAGTTAGGAAGGACAAATAACAATAAGGTGAAGATAGCGAGTGGTACAGTCCCTCAAGAGTTCGATTTAGAGCTTACGCAGTCAAAAGAGGGAAAAACAAACTTTATTTTGTCTGTTCAAGATGAATATGGAAATGTTTATCACTCTGATATGTACTCCATAGAGTTTGAAAACAAATACTATGTGCAGTTTAAAATCGAAATGATACCAATAGATACAAAAAATCCCCCTCTTTTTGTACGTGATGAAAATAGACAAGAGAGGTTTAATGAAAAATATGAGATACCTGAAAATGCAAAAGATTTGAATCATCTAAAAACCTTATTTTCTAAGGCGATGTGGTGGGGAAATAACACGCTTAAAGCAGATGAAGAACGGTATATTTATAATGTTCTTCCTATAATCTATTCAGACCCTCAATTAACTAAAAAGATGGACTATAGAAATACAGGAACAACAATGAAAATAAGTCTTGAGGCTGAGCAAAATAATATCTTATTACATGTATATGATAGCGATCCTCGCAACCCAGGAAAATATTTTAATGCTTCTTTTCAAGAAAAACAAATTGGGAAAAGTAAACTAGAATTTGTTACTCATCCTTTTAGAGAAAAGGAGTTTACTGTAAATTTGAACGAAAAACAAAACATAGCGAATAAAAAAAATATTCCGATAGAGTGGACGAGATACAATACAGGAGATTACCTTGTTGCTGTACTTTGGAAAGAATTAAAATCAGTATCTATTTCACTTGAAGGGAAAGATAATATTGAAATTATAAAAGATGCTCTTATCTATCGAAAAGAACTTCAAAAGGCTGGAACGCTATTTTATTGGACCGAAAATTTCTACAAAAAAATACGGATGAATTAGATGACTTTGAGGACACTATCGTCAAGTTCGGGCAACGCTGAGGAGTGACCTAACCGACTGATAAACGCAAAAAAACTAGAGGAACAAAAAGATGCTTGGAGTGAGTTTATTATAACGGTGAGACAATAATACAATCCAACAAATGTAGACAAGGAATTTTTGTAGTATTGGGGTATCAGGACTTAAGGAAAAAAGTAAACCTTATTTCTTGAAAATACACGAATTAGCCCTCCAATGTGAATTCACATTGGAGGGCTTTACATTGGGCTATTATTCTAGCTCCTTTTTCAGAGCAATGATAACGACTTCTCGGAGTGTACATCCTTTATTGGCAGCATAAATACGTAATGACTTATGTAACTCTTTGGGGATGCGTATTGTTAGTGGGAATTGTTCTTCTTTATCTTCTCTTCTATCGGTATTTTCAGACGCCTCCAACATCGCGTCAAAGCCAAATTTCTTTTTTGTCATAGTCTTTATTGATTGCAGTAATTACGATGAAAAGTAATTACTTTTTTATGTATTAGAGTATTGTTGTAATTTCTTGTGCTAATGCTGTATAGTCTAAGCTCCCATAGCTTTTTGGAGAATAGTGTAGTACGTCCATCTGAATGGCTGGGGCTTCTGCGAGAGAAACATTGTCCCTAATGACTGTCTTCATCAAGAAGTCAGGATAATCTTTCTGAATGCTATCGTGTACATTTCTATTGAGTACCTTCCTGCTGTCATATTTAGTCACTACGATACCGAGAATTGATAGTTGTGGATTAAGTCGTTTCTGCACTTTTGCCACCACTTGCAAGAGCTTCGTCATACCCTTTAAGGCTAATGCTTCAGCTTCAACAGGGATAAGAACATGGCTAGATGCTGTAAGTGCATTCAGGGTCAGAAATCCTAATGCAGGAGGACAATCAATGAGTACTATATCGTATTCAGACTCAATAGAACTCAATAGGTCTTTTAGGATAAGTTCTCGGCCAGGTTCTCCCATAAGTTCTGCCTCAAGTGCTTGTAGATCTAGTGATGCTGGTACTATATGTAGCTCCTCTTTATTAGATAGAATAGGCAACTTTTCTATATCGCCTCTGAATGCTTCGTAGATCGTTTTTGTAGTGTTTTTAATACCTGCAGATATAGTTAGGTTGGCTTGCCCATCGAGGTCAATCATGAGAACTCGTTTCCCATCGATGGCAAGAGCAGCACCTAAGTTTAGGGTCGTGGTTGTTTTCCCCACTCCCCCCTTGTGATTGATAATAGAGATCACATTCATAATATATTCTCACTGATTAATTTGTTCTTTAGGGATTGGGCTATTGGCCAAGAGCTTTGATCACTCGAAAATAAAAGAATGAGGCTTGGGTCATTCTTTTCAAGAATCCTAAGCGTTTTTTTTGCTCTATGAGAGTATCCTCTTCGCTTTCTAGTAAACGAAATCTATCCATAAGTTCTTCATTTTTGGATTTGTGAGCTTCGAGAAGTATAAGCCTTTTTAAGTCGGATATGGTTTCCCTTAAAACACTGATAACGAATTTCTTCATACGACTTTACTACTTTACTTTTTTACTGCAATAATGCTTTCCTGCAAAGGTAGTATATTCTGTAATATATGCAATAGTCTTGTACATAGAGGGATAGGATATAAACATTGGGAGGTGGGGAGCTTAGCTCCTCAATATTTCTTATTTTCTTTCTCTCTTTCTTATGTTTTCGGGGCACTGATTAAGCGTTTTCGAGTTGTCTTTATCGGTGTTTTATTCTTCTTCCTGCATCGCCTTACTTTTTGATGCTGTTTCTCTGCAAAATTATTTCCGCTCGTTGGGCGACTTGCAAGGCCAAGCGTCGTTTAGAAAAAAATCTCCACCCCAAGGGGTAGTATTTTTTCCTAAAGCCTTGCCTTTTCTCGCTACAATATGTATTGCATAGAAACAGCGATCAAAAGGCGAACGACAGGAATAATAACGAATAAAACAAGATAAAACTATGACAACTCTAAACAATCAGCTAAAACATAAGAAAGAGAGAAACCAGAAACAAGCTCACTTGGCTCACTCTTGGAATAATAACGAAGAGAATAATATCTTATAATTATTTGTTCTTTAGCAGATTGGGTGTTGTTTGTTTGAAAAAAGTAGTATCCTTGTAGGGCGATTAAGAATTAAAGCAAGTGCAATTATGACAACAATTTCAAAAGAAAAAATCCAAGAATTAAGAAAGCAGCATGAGCAAGATGATAGTAATTTATGTGGGGGGCTTAGCTTCTTGGATTGGATAGATTGGCAGACTATTCTTATTCCAAACTTTTTTTGGGGAGAGGTTTTTGAGGATTTTTCCATTAAATCGTATGATGATTTGACAGAGGAACAAAAAGATGCTTGGAGTGAGTTTATTACAACAATACGAAAAAAATAAGGCAGATGTTTTTATCTCCACCCGTAGTAGAAAAATGCGTACAAAAGTAAAAAACAGACTACCCACTCTTACAGGTGGGTAGTCTTTTGAGATTTGCACCTCGTTGGTCTCGGGTCGCTCCTCAGCGTTGCCCGAACTTGACCACAAATGTAGTTGTTTTTGGGCAATAATTCTTGTTCCCTAAAACGATCGTTTTTTTGTACAGTGGAAAGATAGCAGAAACTCGCTTATTTTTCATTGTCCCTTTTTTAGGTTTAGAGTACATACGTTTTAGGGAACAGAATTATATTTGCCTCTGATATAAAAATGAAGGAAATATGATTATAGGGTATGCGAGAGTAAGTACAGAGGAGCAAAACCTGGAAATGCAGATTGAGGCTTTACACGCGTTTGGGTGTGATAAGATTTTCTTTGAAAAGGTATCTGGGGTATTAGAATTGGAAGAGAAAAATTTGGCTTTACGTATTTTATCAGAAGGGGATACTCTTGTTGTTTGGAAACTAGATCGACTAGCAAGAAGTGTTGTAACCCTTTTGAGAGATATAGAATACATACAAAATAGAGGAGCAAATTTTGTCTCTTTGAAAGATAGTATTGATACATCGACAATAGCAGGAAGGTTTCAGTTTGTAGTATTCGCTGCTCTTTCTGAGTTTGAAAGAGGAATCATTTCTGAACGTACTAAAGCAGGATTAGAATCAGCGCGAAAAAGAGGGAGAAAAGGAGGGCGACCGAGGGGGTTTAGTAAGGACATTTTGGCGAAGTGTAGGTTGGTTACAGATATGGTTTCTGAGGGGGAGATCTCGATCGAAAAGGCATGCTTATCGGTTGGTGTTGGAAGAACTACTTACTATAAAGTTCGAGGTATGCACATAGAGGGATATAAACCTTGAGGTGAGGTAAGGAGAGGGGCAAAGTCCCTCTCCTTATGGCTTGTGGTAGCAAGTGAATCCGAATTTAAGAGGATGAGCAAGCAGGCATTGGGCACTTCCCAATGATATAGAACTAAATAGCTGATTATTAAAATAATAGCTGTTTCAAAAGGTATTCGATAGTATAATTACAGTATAAAAATATCATATAAACTCCTTTTTTATAGGAGTTTATATGGTATACCTATTGGTATAAATACCTTTTTTAGTTACTTTTGTCGATGTATCATAATAGAAAGAAAAATGGCGGTAATAAAACTTGATGACACAGTCAAAGTACGCCTCGATCGGCTGAAAGGTAAGAGTACCTATAATGACTATGTAGAAAAAATGATAGCCTATTTTGAGGTTACAAAAATAGTTCCGGAGACTTCGTTAATTCCTCCTACAGAGGAGGTGAAAAAAGCAGCCTCTCGGATCATTGAAGTTATGAGAGGTATCGAAAAAAACAGAGTACTCAGTTAGAAGCTATTCGAGAATTCTTGCTGCAATCTGATTCATTACCTGTCAATGAAAGCGATTATGTAAGGGTCGAAGAGGTGCAAGAATTGATAGGTCGATATAAGGATTTAGAAGCAGAAGCCAATAAACTTAAAGAAGAAAATAAGCGTCTGAAAATAACTCCATCTGAGGTTACAATATATTCAGGAGAGGGAGGTAACTCTGATTCTCTCGTTTCCAAAATCATAGGGGACTTAGAAACTAAGTTTGAGGCAGATCGATTTGATCCTCAGTATCAGCGTATCGATAAGTCCGTTTTAGAGCAGGCTCTAAAACGGATTAAAGATCTCTTGTAAATGTTTGTTCGGGTTCATAGCAACAAGGAGGTGCGAGGAGGCAATACAGGATCTTGCTTTGCCTTGGTGAATTATCTCTCAAAAGAAGGGGGAGACTTCTTTAGTCATACTCAAGGAGATTCTTTTGATATGTTTCAGGTAATGAATCAAATCGATAACAACAAGTCAAAACTAGGGAGTGAAGATGCTAAGTTTTATATGTTGTCAATCAATCCATCGCAGGAAGAATTATGTCACTTATTGGGGCGACAGGTAAAGAGCAATGAGGAGCTTACCGAAGAAGATAGACAGACCCTCTCCGAAAAGTTACAAGACTATACACGGTCTTGTATGGATGAATACGCTCGTTCATTCGGGAGGGGGGGCATCAGAGGTGGAGAAGATCTTCTCTATTATGCCAAGATCGAGACGGAGAGAAGATACAAGTTCGATGATAGGGAGGTTCAGATGGGTAGAGCTAAAATAGATGCCCTAAAAGAGGGACTCAATTGGCACGTACATGTTATTGTCTCAAGAAAGAGCAAAGATGGAACAACGAAGTTATCCCCACAGTGAAAAGTCGGGGTAATGAGTGGATCAATGGAGAGGGGCGAGAGATGAAAAGGGGGTTTAATCATACCCTCTGGAAACAAAATTGCGCTGCGCAATTTGCAACACAGTATGGTTACAAATTTGGAACTAAAGAGGTCGTTCCTAAAGTCAATAATTCTCGTGAAATAGCTCTTAGGAACATTTATAGTAAGGAGCTTCGAGAACTCCTTACAAGTAAATCTTTTCCCTCTGTACGTGCCTTAAATAGAGTCGTGGAGAACGCAGGATGGACTGTTACAAAGGAGGAGGGCAAACGTATCTATACAAAGGGAAAAGAGACGTGTTATATTACTGAGTATCGGTTACAATCCTTTGTTGCCCCTATTTCTTCTGATACTATACGTAGCATCTCGAGTCGCTTAGATATTTTTGAGGTGAGAGGTAATAAAGATGAGTGTGGCCATGGGTTACAAATGAATGAGTATACCTATACTTATCATGGTGTAGAAAAACGATATATGACGGTGTATGATACTCAAAGGGATGTAGAGGTTTCCCTTGGGAAAATTTTTCGTTATAGTAAAGGGGAATGGGAGAATATCATTTCTAAGATAGAACATGCCCCTATCCGAGAAGGTTTGAAGCAAAGTCGCTCGATGGGGCAATTTATAGATACAATGAAACAAAGGGGGTACAAAGTAGCATCGCAGGATAGAACTTTTATATCTTTTGAGCGTGCAGGAGGGAACTATATTCTTAGAGTAGATCCTATCCAAGCATTTGTAGCTCACAATAAAAATATGCAGAATAAGATTCATGATACAAAGAGTCATAATATATATTCTTCTGCTCCACAGTCCCATCTTGTATCGTCAAAAATAAATAGATCGATACAAAAAGGGGTGAAAGGGTCGATTGATAGTAAGGGACTCGAGGAAGTACATACGATGAAACATGTTTCCTACAAGACAAAACAGGCAATACAAATGATTATTAACCCGAAGATCGCACTTAAAAATATTGTGCTTTCTTCTGTTCGCAACATATTAGGAGGAGGAAAAGAACTATGACTTATCTACTTATTGCTCTTGCTGTTTTGCTTCTAATCATTCTAATAATAGTACTTATCCCGAGTAGTAACGATGTAAATACTGCAAAAAGTAATTACTGCTTTTTGCTTAAGGCAGGGAATAAAACGCTCAAATTTACAGATCCCTTCGATAACTTTTTGGTCTATGGCGGGGCTAATAGTGGGAAGACAAAGTCAATTGGAAAGCCCCTTTTGTCGCAGTATATAGAGGCTAAATTTGCTGGCCTTATATACGATTATAAAGATTATGACTTGACTAATACTGCCCACCACTTTGTCAAGAAAACAGGCTACCCTTATGCCTTTTATTACCTCTCTTTTATGGATCTCAATAGGACGCATCGAACGAACCCAATTGATCCTTCTATTCTTGATGAGAACCTATTTCTTCAGGTGATCGATGACTTGCTCTCGGCCTACAACAATGGAGAGGGGCGAGAGATGAAAAGGGATGAGTGGTTTAATGGAGCTCTAGGAATCTTAAAGGGTATTGCCATTCGGTTCTATAAAAGTTTCCCAGAGATCTGTACTATTCCTCACATTTGTATTTATGCCTGTTCGGCTGGAGCTGCACGGATTACAGAGTTTGTGGAGAATAGTATAGAAGCTCGTATTTTGGCTTCTGCCTTTCTTGATGCAAAGGATAGCCCAAAGACTCAGTCCAGCTACCTAAGTTCGCTTACAAATCTCCTCAGTCCTCTTGCATTCAATAAACAGATAGCCTATGTTCTTTCTGGCAGTGATTTTCGATTTAATTTGATTGATCCTGAAGAACCAAAACTTGTTTCTGTGGTCAATAGTTACCAGATCGAAAATGTACTCTCTCCGATTATTGCACTTATGGTTTCTGTTTCATCAAGGCGGTTTACAATGGATAATAAAGTTCCTTTCGTGTACTTCTTTGATGAGGCAACGACCTTTCGGATCTCTGATTTTGAGAAGATGCCCTCTGTGTTGCGAGAATACAAGTGTAGTTTTACTTTTCTAACTCAGAGTGCATCTAAGGTAGAAAAAAGGTATGGGCGTCTTGATAGGTCAAGCATAGAAGCCAATTTTGGCAATCAGTTCTATGGAAGAACTAAAGATATAGAGGCTTTGAAAACCTATCCCAGTCTTTTTGGTAAATACGATAAGATGCGTACCTCGCAGACGAGAGGTAGTAGTAAGGGAGGGGCGAACCGAAGTCGAACAATCTCTACCCATCGGGAAGATGTATATGAAACCGACTATTTTACGAAGCTAAAAAGTGGCGAATTTGTAGGAGTTACCGCACATTCCAATATGCAACGATTCAGTTTGCATTTTGATATGTACCAAGAAGAAGAAGATAAAGCTCCTGCAGTACGTTATATTCTTCCTGAAGAAGTCGAAGGTAACTACACCAATATATTACACCGAGTACTCTCATTGTAAGTAGGTATGCACATGGAGGGATATAAACCTTGAGGGTTATAGGGGGTAAAGCCCCTTATAGTGGAATTTTTTGTTAGAAGTGCTATTTTCCTGTCTCTGATTTTCTTCTCCACAATATGTTTTTATAGTCGATGGCTTTTCGCTTTGTTTCTCGGAGCAAAGGTAGGGATGGCGATCTTTGTCAAGGTTAAACACTTCGTGTTGTGCAAAAAATCTCCACCCCTAAGTGGTCGTATTTTTTACACAAACCTTGCCGTTCCAGATCTTTTGCCCTCCTCCTTTGTAAGCTCCGTGAAACGAAAGCGATCCGACCGACTGATAAACGCAAAAAAAATGTCGAAGAAAGAGTCTGTAGGAAAACAGCACAAGTGAAACTCAGCTTACCTCCCTCTTTCAACCGCAAAAAAACTATGAGTATAAGACAGAATGACAAAAAGATGATATATTTGTGATAAACTAGGAGTAATTATATAGAAATATGTACGCGATAGTTTTTGATTTGGATACGAATTGTCTTAATGAGTGCTACGATGGTAGTACGTATCATGGAGCTTACAAAATCGTGCGAGATTTTATGGCAAAGTCTGGGTTTAGTCACCAGCAGGGGAGTGTCTATTTTGGGGATGAAACTGTTGATGCCGTTAAGTGTGTTCTTGCCGTACAAAAGCTCGCCAAAGAGTATCCTTGGTTTGCTACTTGTGCTAAAGATGTTCGAATGCTCAGAATTGAGGATAATAACGATCTTATGCCTGCGTTGAACTAAGGTTTGCTCATGGGGGAAGGAACAGTCTTCCCCCCCCTTTTTACTTGATGTGTTCAAAAAAAACATATTGATAATATAACGCCACTGGAGATATGCCGACGAGGAGCGTAGCGACGAGGAGGCATATCCTCTTTAATCTATATTTTAGGTATATAATTATGGATTTAGAACAAAAGAAAGCTGTAGTATTATTTTATAAGAGGAGTGAATATCTTCTCCATGGTATGGGGTATGAACCTATTCGTTTGGTTAGCTTCTGGGATTATATTTATTATCGTTCTTACATTAATACGGAGTACTATTTTGAGGAAACTCAGAGCAAAGAATATAAGTGGTGGCTGAAGGCAATGCAGAAGAAGAAGGTAGAAGCCAAAATAAAATATCCTTTGCAGTATGATTTTCGATATAACGCTATTTTGGTGGGAATTAGAAGAGAGCAACGAAGTAAATCTTTTTTGATTACGGATGATTTTTCTCGCTATGATGAGATCCTTTTGGAGGCTTTTGTGGTTGGAAGCCCAATCTCTTATGTTGGTCGCAATAGAACTGTAAAGAATGCACGGTATATTTATGCTTTAGCATTTGACCTTGATGGGGTCGGTATGGAACAGATTGCCGATTTGAACCATCAAATTAAAAAGGGTTTTTTACCTGCTCCAAATATCATTAGCAATAGTGGCCACGGTTTACACCTGTATTACATTTTACAGAAACCTATAGCCTTATTTTCTGATGTTGTTCCTGTACTGAATAAGCTGAAGATAGGACTAACTAACGTACTTTGGAATATGTATACTTCGACACTAAAAGAACGACAGTATCAGAGTATATTTCAGGGATTTCGAATGCCTGATACGCCAACAAAATTAAAGGGGGTGAATGTAGCTGCTTTTCTTGATGACACAGTAAAAAGCTATTCTATCCATGATTTGAATAGCTTTTGTGAAGAGAAAGTTCGTCTTTCGGAAGAAGAGGTTAATCGATGCGATCACTCTGTTTTTAATCCCCATCGATTATCAAAACAAAAGGCGAGTGAATTGTACCCAGAATGGTACGAGAGAGTAATTGTGCAAGGGGATAAAACAAAAAATAGATGGCATATAAAGAGAGCGTTGTATGATTGGTGGTTACGTACCCTCCGCAGTCCGTTTACAGAAATCAAAGTTGGGCATCGTTATTTCTGTCTCTTAGCCCTTGCAATGTATGCAATTAAATGTGACATCAGCGAAGAGGAGCTTACCGAAGATTTGCAGGGCTTAGTAGAGCAGATGGATAAACTTACCGAGAGTGAGGATAACCATTTTACTCAAGAGGATGCAGAGGACGCTCTGTATGCTTATAAAGAAAATTATTGCACGTTCCCGAAGGCGTGGATCGAGCGACTTACAGGATTAACTCTTCCAACTAATAGAAGAAACGGACGAAAACAGCCTTTGCATTTGAAGATAGCAAGAGTAAGTAGGGATATACTTCAAGAAGAAAAGGGAACAAAGTGGGATGATAATAACGGTAGACCTAAGGGAAGTACTGTATCTGCTGCAAATAGTCCTAAGTATAAAAGGATAAAGGAGTGGCGCAAAGCGAATCCTGAGAATAACAATAAGAGTGATTGTGCTCGAGAGCTGGGATTTAGTCGTACTACTGTAACCAAATGGTGGAAAATCGAGGATGATAATGTTGCTAATTAAATGAAATACTATATTTTTGCGTTGAAAATCAAATTAAATAAGTGACATATGAATTTAGTTCTTTTGCAAATTGGAAGTGGTATTAAAGGGAATATCAATACGCTTTTGTCGCAGTATGGTGTGCCTATGATTGCCTTTTTATTAGTGGTCGGTGTGGCTATTGGTGTAGTCATGAACTTCGATAAAATCGTGGATAAGGATGGTCAAGGGACGAGAAAAGAAGGGCTTATTAATCTGCTTTGGGTTATTGGTTATGTGGTGGTCGGTCTTGCTATTTTATCAGCTGCTGTCGCTTATATAGCTAATAATGTAAAACTCTCAATCTGATGAAGAGTTATACAGTACACAAAGGTGTAGAAGCCCCCCTTAAAATATGGGGTATGACTCAGAAGTATTTCTATTTCTACTCTGGAATAGGTGCTGTTATTATTGCTATGACCATAGGGTTGGTGATGGCATCTGTGCGAGGCGAATTTCGTTTGGGGCGGATTTTTTTCATTGTTACAATTGCCTTTTCGTTACTCATTGGATTACGATTGTTCTTCATTATGCGGTCGGGTAAAAGGGGGTATAAAGATAACCTTGTCGTGAAAACGCTTTCCAATTCAGATATTACGAAGTTGAAACGAAAGAAGCTATGAATACGGAACAAGCCTACGGAATCTTTGAATTGCTGGATGGAGCTGTTTTAACAAAGGATGGTTGTCTTACCGTTGTTTATGAGCTAACGACTCCAGAATTTTATACTTTGTCAGAAGAGGATATAGAGCAATATCAATCCTCTTTCTTTAGAGCTTTTGCACACATAAAAAAGGGAATTGTTCACCGACAAGACATATATAGACGGAAACAATTTTCCTATTCTTCAGAGCTGGGGGATAGTTTTCTCAATAAGGCGGAGGATTGCTATTTCTCTGGTAGAGAATATATAGAGCATCGGACGATATTAGCCTTTACCCTTCCTTCTGTGGTAGGATTAGAGGCTTCTTATATCGCTAATCCACTCAAGTATAAAGATCAACTCTCTAAAGCGCAGAAAGAACAAGTTTCGATCTTTCTAGAGAGCGTAGAGACAGCCGTCTCTATTCTCTCTAATCAAAAAGGAGTTTCTGTACGAGAGGTAGCACGTGAAGAATTGTACCATTGGCTCTTTACACTTTCCAATGGATTGTATGATGATGGAGGCATACGAGACATACATTTTTCCGAAAGGCTGCACATAGGAGAAAAAGAGGGTGTTCTCTTTGCTTTGTGCCACGAGAACTACCTTCCCGACAAAATAAACTATCCCACCAAAGATACAACGCTTCCTAAGGGGGGAAATGGACTCTATATGTCCGTGTTAGAAGAGCTCGGAGTCCATTTACCCTATAATCACATCGTCAATCAAATTTGGCGGTTTGATGGACGAAAGTATTACGAAGACCTCAAACTGCGTGTAAAAAATTTCGGGCGTCATCGAGAGTTTGACCACGAGATTAAACGCAAGTATGAGGAGTTGGAGAACTTTC
>NZ_BAKX01000015.1 GCF_000614585.1 Porphyromonas gingivicanis JCM 15907 | reverse complement strand
TTAACGTATAATTGTAATATCGGTATGAGAAAATCAATTTTAGTAAGTTTGGCCGTACTGTTTGCGGCTATAGTAGCGATAGGATGTAAGCGCACTCCCAAAGAGTATGTCTACGATGTCTATGTAGTAGGAACAAAGACTATAACAGGAGGTGCGATTCATAACCCATTTGGAGCTGTGCTTTGGAAGAATGGTGAAGCTAGTGTGTTGGCGGATGGGGGTGCTTCTTCTGCGAGTGCTTCCTCTGTCTTTGTTTCTGGTAATGATGTCTATGTGGCGGGCATCGTGGGTAACGCCCCAATGGGAGAAGTAGCAGTTGCATCTTGGAAGAATGGAGAGCTTCAGGAACTAACAGATAGAGACTGCAACCGCATTGCTACTTCTCTTGCCGTGTCGGGCAGTGATGTTTACATCACGGGGTGTGCGTTCCCAGATTTGGATGCTCTTCGGGAAGGGGTTCTATGGAAAAATGGCAAACCCGAAGTGTTAACGAAACGTTTCAATGATGCTATCGCTAACTCCGTCTTTGTATCGGGTAGCGATGTCTACGTGGTAGGAAAAGAAGATGGGAAGGCTAAACTTTGGAAGAATGAAAAAGCCGAGGAGTTAAAGAATGGTGACGATGTTGTCGCTAACTCTGTTTTCGTATCGGGCAATGATGTTTACGTAGCAGGAAGCAGAAAGGATGGTGCCGACTGGGATGCTGTACTATGGCAAAATGATGAGCTTATGGAGTTGTCGGATGGAGCAGATAAAGCGTATGCTCAATCTGTCTTTGTATCGGGTAGCGATGTCTATGTAGTAGGTCGTGAAATTCGTGATGAAAAGAGTGTAGCAGTCCTTTGGACAAGGAAGGGAGGCTCGGACAGTTGGGAAGCTCGAGATTTGAGCGATGGTAAGAGATTAGCTGGGGCTACCTCTGTTTTTGTAATTGATAACCACGTTTACGTGGCAGGGTATGATCAAGATGAAGACTCGGGCAAGCTTTTGGCTATGCTTTGGACCAAGAAGGCAGGCTCCGACTCTTGGGAAGCTAAAAGGTTGACACATGGCAATGTGACGTGTACGGCCAACTCTGTCTATGTAGTCAAGCGTGCAAAGTAAATAGAATAGTGATGAGCCGAGGCGTGCGCCTCTGTGAGGGGGCATAGTCTCCGCTTCGATGGAGTTTCTTTTTTTGATAGTAAGGGGTTGCGCCGTGGGCGTAGCCCCTTTTTCAGTTTCGTGTCGATAAAGAGCCTTCTTTTTGATGGTGTGCCCTTATTTGATAGATGGATAGCTACTCCCTCTCCTTTGCCCTCTTTGGCGGTTTGTGCCGATGGGAATACTCTTTTCGGTAGATGGTTGCTTGCGCCTCTTTGCTCCCCTTTTGTCTCCTCTGAGGGTTGACTCTTGATCGCCACACGCTTTGGCAAGGCATGCACTCCGCTTGGGTCATCACCACGGAGGGTAAAGCACAATGAATTTGTAAATAAATGTTGCTTTCTTGCCGATAAAGTACTACATTTGCAGTAACAATAGTTTACAAAGCGTTGTAACGGTTGATAGTGTATTCGGAGTCTCACCGCCTTTTTTACCCCACTTTGGGAACGTAAAATTCAGACAAGACTTCGGAGTAAAGAGATGGGTAAATGGTTTTAATTAGTAATGTATAATTCAGTGTCAGTATGAGAAAGTCAAAGTTAGTATGTATTGCCTTCGCCTTTATGACAGTGCTGGCGATAAGTTGTAAGCGCACCCCCAAAGAGTATATCTACGATGCCTATGTGGTAGGCTCGGAGGTGGACGGCTCCTTTGGAAGGTCGATGCTTTGGGTAAATGGTACACCTACGAAGATCTTGGATAAGAATAGTGTGGCCAGCTCTGTATGTCTCTCGGGCAAGGACCTCTATGTCTCGGGGTATGAATACCGTAACGAGCATCTTATTGCCACTCTTTGGAAGAATGGAGAGAGGGAGGTATTGAACTCTTCGAGCGATAATTCCTTAGCCAGTTCGATATTCGTCTCGGGCAAGGATGTTTATGTGGCAGGAGGTATACGGCAACGCGACACGAAAAAATGGATCGCTGCGCTCTGGAAGAATGGCACGCCCCAAGTGCTTTCGGATAATCAGAGCGATGCTCGGTCTGTCTTTGTCTCGGGCAACAACGTCTACGTAGGGGGGAGGAGTTCGACGGTGGTACTGGAAAAAAATATCCAAAGGTTTGGCTAAATGGTAAAGCTACCAAGATGGAAAATAAGAAGGGATTTGCAGGTGTTAATGGGATCTATGTGGTAGGCGACGACCTCTATGCAGTGGGGCAGGAGAGAACAGATGGACCTGTCTTCATTGCTATGCTTTGGAAAAATGGCAAGGCAGAGAAAATAACGAATGCCTCCTCCGATGCGGAAGCCAATGCCGTTTTTGTCTCTGGTGATGATATTTATGTAGCTGGCTACAAAAAGCAGGGCGAAGACAAAGTGGCAGTCCTTTGGACTAAGAAAGGTGCCTCTGGCAGGTGGGAGACCAAGGAGTTGAGCATGGGAGCGGAATCTGATGAAGCGCACTCCCTCTTTGTGATTGATAACAACATCTATGTGGTGGGTCAAGAGGGTAAATTAGCTATGCTTTGGACCAAGAAAGCTGGCTCGAACTCTTGGGAGGCTAAGGAACTGACAAAGGGTATAACCGAGGCTTTTGCCCTCTCTGTTTATGTAGTCAAGCGTGCAAAGAAGTCGTAATGTGCCGAAGGCGTGCACCCTCCGACGAGAGGGGGAGATTCGTTTACAGAGTGGGTGAACCGATACCCGAGTGTGTAGCGCCTCGTGTGCCCTCCGTAGTGGAAGGTGCACTGCCCACGCTCGGATAGGTGATTTCTTTTTTGATAGCAAGGGGTTGCGCCGTGGGCGTAGCCCCTTTTCTTGGTTTTTGGGGGAATGAGGGGTTGCCTTACTCTAAAGTCTTGATTCTTGACTATCGGTATAGCGTATAGAAATGTGGCGTAGGAGGGCTGGGTCGATTAGAGGCGTCGTTCGAGGGGGTTCTCTTCGTCGATTAGAGGCTCGGGGCTTTCGGTTGCCTTGCCGAAGTGGTACGACAGTTTGCACCAAACGGCACGACTTTGGGTCTTGGACTCGAAAAGGTATTCCAAGTGGGGCAGGCGATGGGTAATACTGGTGTCGGACGTGTTAAAAAGATCGGTAATACCTACCTGCAACGAGAGTCGATTGTCCCACAGCGAACGACTATACGAGAGATTCGTCTCGAAACCTCCCTCCTGAAAAGCGTGCCCGTAGATGCGAGGCGTTTCAAAGTCCACATCCACGGCAAAGGCGCCAACTCCCTGCCATACCAATAGATTATTCCACGAAATCATAGCCCCGAAAAGCGCCTTGCGGTGCAGACTGTTCGGGATGTTGGTATAGTTCCCCATGAGGTAGAGGTTCGTCTGCCACCACGATAAAATAGCCCCACTGAAGCTGTAATCCAGTGTTAGGGCGTGTACCTTAGTATGGTTGTAATGGGTGTGGTAGACCTCCTCTTCAAAGAGATTGAAATATTCGGTTATTGCCTTGGGGGTATGCCGATATTGGAGCGAAGCGGTATGCCCGCCATAGGTTGCCGAGAGGGTAACGAGGTCGCTCGCCTCTGCTCTCAGATGCGGATTGCCCAGCTCGAAGAGTCGTTCACTCTGACGAGAAGTGTAGCCATTCATCAGTATAAAAGGAGGGCGGTAGAGACTCCTTTCGTAGGCAATGGCGTAGGAAAATTGCTCCCCTACTCGATGCGAGAAGCGGAGCGAGGGCAACCCCTCTAAGTAGCTATACGTTACACGCTCTGAAGGGAGAGGATAGGGCAAATGAATCCATGAGGAGGTTAGCCCATGCTGGGAATGGTATGGAGCAGTCGGGAACGGCACTAAGGGGAGTCGGTTGCTCCCCTCTGAGAGAGTCATACTCCCCCTAAGGGTGAGTTGTAGTAGGAGGCGGTTGCCCCATGCTTTAGCCCCTCCGATGTAGAGGTCGGCAGTGCGCTCACGAAAGAGCCAGTGTTGTGTCGGTATAGAGGGTAGAGTCGGGGTATTGTTCACGAAGTATTGGCTGGTGCGTCTGCTCTCGGCATACTGACCGCCAAAGTTGATTTGCCAGCCTTCTTCCCAATTTTTGCATCCATTAAGTTGTGCGCTCCAATTATGCCCTTGGGTCTGGGTGGTGTACCATTCGTTGAGGTGCTTCGGGGGCATTGCAGAGAGCAGGTCGGCGGTGAGGCGATGGGCGAGGTGGCTCTTTTTGCCATTCAGTGAGACTAAGGCTTTGACGAAGCTCTCCCGAGCATCGAGCGCCCATCGGTAGTAGCCTGCGAGGCTGTAAAAGTGCGAGTTTCGCTCGTGTTTTTGTTGCCCTCTGCCCGTAGAGGGAATTTCTCCCTTGGGGTGTAGGTGCAGTACACTCTCGATGAGGTCGGGGCGAGGTGCATCGTATATACCGTTGATGTCCAGTCCGAAAGTGTGTCGGGGAAGCAGTGAGGCAACGCCCCCTATGCGGTAACTATGCTGCCCGATGTGTGTTATTTGTTCGCTTTGGCTTTGATATTCATTTCCGTTGTGGAGGTATCGTAAGGTGTTTTCACTCTCTTGTTTACCTCGTCCACGCAGGTAGGTGTAGTGGCTGTAAATGTGCCACGTGGGGGCACCTATCGAGAGGTGTAGCGCAGGAGTAAGTGTGTAGTAGCCCCTCTCAGGAGTGGAGAGGTAGAGGTCGGCACTTCCTTTGACACCGTGTGGAGCAGGGCGAGTAGTAATGTGCAGGATGCCATTGGCAGAAGTGTTTCCACCGTGGTGAGGGGAGGGCGAGGGGTCGATGTCAATGCGTTCTACGTGAGAGGCTTTGATAGTGCGCAGATAGAGGGTTATCTCCTCGGGGAGGAGTAGTTTTTGGTCGATGTAGAGTTGGAGAGGCTCACCCCCCAAGAGGGGAATGCCTTGAGGCGAAAGGGTGATGCGAGGCAGATAGCGCAGTAGGTCAAGGAGTGTTGCATCGGCTAAGTCTGGGGTTAGTCGGGGGCGTGCTATGGTGCGAGTGCCCTGCTGTTCGAGGCTGAAGAATGCTCCTCACGCCTCTCGGCGCTTTGCTTCGGCTGATGCGTGGTTGTCTCGGCGGTGGATTGTGCGGTTAGATGCTCCGCTCCGCTCGCCTTCCTCGGTTGATGCGTGCTTGTCTCATCGGTGGATTGTGCGGTTAGATGCTCCGTTCCGCTCGCTTGCCTTGGCTGATGCGTGGTTGCCTCGGCGGTGGATTGTGCGGTTAGATGCTCCGCTCCGCTCGCTTGCCTTGGCTGATGCGTGGTTGTCTCGGCGGCATATTGCTCGGTGGGGAGCTCCTCCTTTTTTCCTTGGAGGGCGAAGAGGGGAGAACGCTCCACAGTGCGGGAAAAGCGAGGGGTATTGGGTAACGTGTCAAAGGACAGACCCTTTTGCGCAAAAGGGTCCGTGCAAAGTGCCGAAACCCTCCGTGCAAACTCCGCTTGGGCATATAGGTTGGTGCCGTTAAGTATAATTGTTAGGGCAATCCACGCCCACCCCTTTCGCTTCATACGCTTTTTTGTTCTTTTGATTTATCTGTTTCGAGATGTTCGCTTGGTTGCTTTCCTCTCCTTGCTCTACACCCGCCATGCTACTAACGGCTACCTCTGCTCGCTTTGCTAACTCTTTTTGAGTGATGTTTTGCTCCAAGCATTTTTGAGGCAGTCGCTCGCCTATTTTCAAGACAAGATCTTTATCTGTGAGTATGTGCCAGTTCATTATATAACTATTGAGAAAGCATTTATTACAAGCTAAATATAACCCTAATTATTGGAAAGGCAATAGTTATCGGTTGGGCGATATGGATTGTTTCCTCCACCGAGAGGATAGAGGGCGTGTCGTTGTGCTTCTCCCCCCGCCTCAGCGTAGGATTTTTATATTGAAGAGTAGAGCAACGTTTGTTCGATTTTCTCGATACTCTCTTTCGGTACATCGTGCTCTGTTGCCAACCTTTGCCATGAAGAGACAGCCTCAGCAATGGCTTCTATAATCTTCTCAGGCGATTGGATGTGCATCTTACTTGCCACGGTTAGTAAGTCTGCTCTTGTGATGTGCTCCCACTTGTTGTTGATGGACATTTGATGACGAGCGGTCCATTGTCCCTCTGGATTGTATGCCCACGACATATCATAAGCTGGAGACAGACGCCATTCCCCAGAGGTGTCCATAATGAAAGATATATTTTTGGTATGGTCGTCTTGGTTGCGAGCGATAACGTTAAATACCATACGCCGATACATCTGCTCGGCATCGGGATAGGGTAGTCGAAGTTCTCGCATCACTTGGAAAGCCTGTTCGTACGAATAGGCAAGAGGCATCTTATAGTCGTAATGGGCTATACCGCACAGCGTTTGCGTATGTAGCTTTTTGTTGCCTCCAATGCGGTCGAAGCGTCGAGTCATAAAGTGAGAGCGTCCCTGCTCTTCCTTGAGTCGGCACTCCATCATGTCGATTCCTGCTTCACGTGCCAAAAGGTAGTAGACGTATTCAATTTTCCCGTAGTGCTGAGGATCGCCCAACATAGCATTGTTTACGCCATCCAATTTTAGGAGCCAGTGGTCGAATCCTTCGGGGGCATCGACTTGTCCCGAACGTACCTCTCCCGTATTTTCATTGTAGGCAATTACTGCTTTTGCCCTCATCCCCCCAGCAGAAGTTCCTACTTTTATGATGTCGATAAGAGCCTTTTGACTATCCTCCTGAAGATTGGTGCTAAAAGAGTTCCTATTGTTTAATATCTCTGCGGCTACTTTGACGAGTGCCTCTAACTCTACCGTAGAGGATTGCTCTAAAAGGGTATCTTCTGCAGGCTCAAATTCAAGCGCCCCCATAGAACGTTTGCCCTGATAGCAGAGGCGTTCAAGAGGGTTAGCCATAGTTCTGCCCTGCGATGCTAACCATCGGTCCAACAAAGCCTTTCCGTAAGAGTCTGGCAGGGCATCGGCAAATAACCCTGGAAGTCCCATAAAGGTCTCTTTGGAAAGTTCTGGAAAGGAATAGATACTCTGCCTTGCGATAGGCATCCGTATGGGAGACAGATCCCACCCCTTGCTCTTAAAAGTAGAGTCATATTCAAAGGAGGCTACTTGCTTGACATCATCCAATATAATGCCCCCGCATATATGCCTCCTATCAATACTTTTACAATTCTTACCATCCGACGTTATCCTTTTCTTTTTTTATTTTCCCTCCCGATGCCCGATGTCGAGGTTTTTCGCCCTCCAGCATCCGTGCATAAGCGATGGGGCTAATCTCGGGCTCTTGTAGGAAAGGTTCGAGCAAATGAAGGGCTTGCAGTGCTCGGAGGAGGGCAACAAGGGTTAGTAAAGAGATGCTCTTGCCTTGCTCTACACTCGCCACACTGCTAACGGCTACCCCTGCCCGCTCTGCCAACTCTTTTTGAGTGATGTTTTGCTCCAAGCGTTTTTGGCGCAGTCGCTCGCCTATTTTTGAGACGAGTGCTTTGTCTGTGAGTACGTACCAATTCATTATATAACTACTGAAAAAGCAATTATTACGAACCAAATATAGCTATAATCATTGGAAAAGCAATAGTTATCGCTTGGGGTGAGATGGAGTTGTTTCCTCTACCGAGAGGGTGGGGCGAGGAAGGTGAGATGGAGTTGTTTCCTCTACCGAGAGGGTGGGGCGAGGGGTGTATAGACTCTCCAAAAAAAAGCCCTCTACCATTGGGGTAAAGGGCTTTGTTAAACGGTTGTCTCAGATTTTATCGAGAGGAGCTACGCCTGCTTGTGTGGCTCCATCTTTAGGCGGATGGTGCGCTTCAGTGTTTTACGCGCTGTGTCGGACCTCAACTTATCCACCAAGTGGAAGGTGAATGTGAATGTTAGCTCCTTGCCCTTTTCCAACTTTGCTGTTGGCTTGGGGATTTTGAAGTCAAATCTTGAATCATAGAGACGTCTTTGTTTCCACGCATCAGCATCGTCTCCCTTGATTTTATGCTTTTGCATAGGAAGGGAGGCTTTTCCTTGAGGTTGAAAGTTGTTTTGTATATACTCTTCGAAAGAATCGACAATGAACATTGATAGGGGAGTAAGGTCTTTGCCCACGGGATAGGCTTCGCCAAAGGCGTAGTTGGAGGTAATCTCCACTTTTTCCACCTTTGCCATACAGAGGTCTATGTCTTTGGCGCAATAGACTTCATAAATTCTGTCCAAACTTGAGCGCCTTTTCTTATAACCTGTTACATCAAAATTTTTGAGGTAGTTGGGATGGTTATCATGTACATCACGCAATACAAAACAAAGCTTTACAGATACATTGTCTCTGTTTTCATCGGGATTGTAGCGAATAGTGAGTGTATCGCCTTGGGTTAAAGCATCTTTTTCAGCTTCTGTAATAGGGAGGAAATAACCCCGATTGCTTTCGAGAGCAATTAACCCCTCGGCGAAGCCTACCTTGCCAAAAATTTCATAGGTATTGGCTACTGTTGTCCTACGTTCCCAAAGATTACATGATGTTGCGCTCCATAGTAGTAGAAGTAAAAGAGTTGTTTTGGTGATTGTTTTCATCTGCTTTTGTCTTTGTGTGTGTTAGTGTTTGTATTGGGTTCAAAGAGTAAAAGATACTTTTGGGTGGGAAAGCAATAAACTCTTGTCAACCGTGCGGTGAAGATAAGAAAAGTTTTTAAATCTTAAAAGGGTGGCTGGTATTGTGCCCAACCTTTGTCGCTTGTCAAACGAGGCTTTGTTGGGCGAGGGCGAGCCTCTTCTGTGCCCTTATGGGAGCGGGCAGAGGAGGTGATATTACTTGTAGGTATTTTATTGATTTTTCTCTCTTTTTTTGTGGAGGTGAGTTTAACATATTTCTCTCTTTAAGATGCTGTTTTATTGGTTGTTAGTTCTGCTCTAAGGTGTCCCTTTGCCTCTCCTCGCAACGAATAGGTAGCCTTGACAGATGTTAGATATTTTCTTACATTTGCCTTGTAGTTTTTTCCACAAAAATGTAACCCCTTGGGCTATACCCTTTTGTGGCATTTTGAATAAATTTTTGATATTTGCAGTGCCTCTGCCTTGGTGGGGGATTTTTCGAAGGAGGGATTTTATCCCCTCTCTCGGATATTATTAGAACAATTAAAAAGCCTCTCTATGGATTCTACTCGTGAGCAATTATTCATCCTAAAAAGGGATGGTAGCAAACAGCCTTTCGAGGCTGAAAAAATACGTTCTGCCATCATCAAAGCCTATCGTGCAGGGGGAGTCAATCCCGACCCTGCCAAGATTTCTAACATAGTGGCGATTATCGAAAACGCCGTGCAAGCCAACGACCAACGGATATTGGCAGTGGAGGATATTCAAGATATGGTCGAGCGAGAGCTTATGGCGGTAGACCCTTTTATTGCCAAGAAATACATTATTTATAGAGAGTGGCGTACCGTAGAGCGCGATAAACGTACCCGTTTGAAGCATACTATGGATGGTATCGTAACCATCGAAAAGAACGATACCAATTTGAGCAATGCCAATATGAGTGCCTACACGCCCTCTGGTCAGATGATGACCTTCGCCTCGGAGGTTACCAAAGACTATGCCCGCAAGTACCTGCTCTCCAACATCTACTCTCGTGCGCATGAGTCGGGCGATATTCACATTCACGATTTGGACTATTATCCCACCAAGACCTCCACTTGTGTGCAGTACGATTTGGAAGACCTCTACGAACGAGGTTTCTTTACCAAAAATGGTAGCGTGCGCACACCACAGAGCATACAGTCGTACGCTACGTTGGCGACGATTGTTTTCCAGACCAATCAGAATGAACAGCATGGTGGTCAAGCCATCCCTGCGTTTGACTTTTTTATGGCACCCGGGGTGCGTAAAACGTTCCTCAAACGGCTCACTACTACGCTGAATTATTCACTCCGTTTGGTGGCTACCGATAGCAAAGAGACTATTACCGAGGAGGCATTGGGGGCGAAACTTCGAGAGCTTGCACCTCGCTTGACCGATGCACCCGAAGAGGCGGAGCGTCTCTATGAGGGGTTGAAGGAGTTTGCCCCTATTCTTACGTCCGAGATGGTACGCTTGGCTCTGAGCGAATCTTTCCGCTTGACCCGCAAGGATACGCACCAAGCTATGGAAGGCTTTATACACAACCTGAATACGATGCACTCCCGTGGCGGTAATCAGGTGGTGTTTAGTTCTATTAACTATGGTACCGATACCAGCGAAGAGGGGCGCATGGTGATTCGTGAGTTGCTCTCCTCTACCGTAGAGGGGTTGGGACACGGCGAAGTACCTATCTTCCCTATTCAAATCTTTAAGGTAAAGGACGGAATCAACTATTCCGAAGAAGATATCAAGCTGGCGATGGCGGATTTCGACAAGGCTTTGGCTGGGAAGCTCAAGTTTAAGACACCCAACTTTGACCTCCTTTTGGAATCTTGCTATACAAGTGCTAAGGCACTCTTCCCGAACTTTGTTTTCTTAGATACCGAGTTCAACAAAAATGAGCTTTGGAAAGCCGACGACCCCAAACGTTACCTTTACGAGTTAGCGACTATGGGCTGTCGTACCCGTGTGTACGAAAATGTGCGGGGCGAGAGGTCGTCCGTAGGTAGAGGTAACCTTTCCTTTACCTCTATCAATATGCCTCGCTTGGCTATCGAGGCACGCCGAGAGGCAGAAGAGCTTTTCCCCGATGGCGATAAGCACACCATTCGCAGGGAGGCTCGCAGACGCTTTTTAGATGGCGTGCGACGTATGTCGGAGTTGGTGGCAGATCAGTTGTACGAGCGTTATTGCTACCAACGCACCGCTCTGGCTCGTCAATATCCCTTTATGATGGGCAATAATGTTTGGAAAGGTGGCTCCTCTTTGGCATTGGACGAACCTGTGGGCGATGTGATTGCCTCTGGTACGCTGGGTATCGGCTTCATCGGAGGGCACAATGCTCTTGTGGCGATTTATGGCGAGGGGCATGCGCACAATCAAGAGGCATGGCAGACGCTCTACGATGCAATTCAGGTGATGAATGGTGTAGTGGAAGACTACAAGCGCAAGTATCACCTCAACTATTCGGTCTTGGCAACTCCAGCGAGGGGCTTTCGGGACGTTTTACCCGTCTGGACCGCAAGCGTTATGGTATTATTCCTGGAGTGAATGATTTGGATTATTACGTCAATTCATTCCATATAGATGTGCGTGATCAAGTAACCATAGCCGAGAAGATTCATTTAGAAGCTCCTTTCCATGCTATTACGAAGGGGGGCATATTACCTATGTAGAGTTGGATGGAGAGGCTAAGAAGAACCCAGCCGTACTGCTCAAAATAGTCAAGATGATGCACGATGAAGGCATTGGCTACGGCTCTATCAATCACCCCGTAGATACCTGTCGTCATTGTGGTTATAAGGGAGTTATCTTCGATAAGTGCCCTGTGTGTAGTAGCGACAAAATAGCTCGCTTGCGACGCATTACGGGTTACTTGACAGGTAGTTTGGAGTGTTGGAATAGTGCCAAGCAGGCAGAAGAGCATGACCGTGTGAAGCACCACTAACGCTCCCTATCGAGCCAATTATACATACCGTGCAAGGGTCTCTCGTAGATGACTGTTGCACGGTATTGCACAACAGTCTCCTCTCGGAGGCTTTTTTATCTTTGTCGTAAGATGCATCTTTTATATAGGTATCAAGAGACCATAATGGATGGGCCGGGACTGCGCTATAGTATCTACTTAGCGGGGTGTTCGCACCATTGTCCGGGATGTCATAACCCCACGAGCCACGACCCTATGGCGGGTATCGAATTTACCGAAGAGGTGCTCCGAGACATCATTGCCGAGATAAATAGTAACCCTCTTTTGGACGGCATTACCCTCTCTGGTGGAGACCCTTTTTTCAATCCTGCCGAGCTTACGCAGTTGCTCCGCCGTTTGCGTGCCGAGACCACATTACCTATACTTTGTTACACGGGCTACACGCTCGAAGAATTACTTGCACGAGAGGAGTGCCGAGAGGCATTGACCCTGATAGATACGCTCATTGATGGGCGTTTTGTACGCGAGCTTTATGACCCAAATTTGGCGTTCCGAGGGAGTCGTAATCAGCGGATTATTCATCTTTCTGATGAAAAATACCAATTAATTGTAAGAAAGGGTCTATCTTTGCCGAAGAAAAATTGAGGACGTACATCAAACGTAATTAGATAGATATAAAAAGAGGGCTAAAAGCCTCTCTTACAAATACACAATACGCAAATCATTTTTTAAGTTCAACGTTAATCATGAAGGAATCCAAAGATGTAAGACGTCTTGAGGAGGTTGTTATCAGATTTTCTGGAGACTCCGGAGATGGAATGCAGCTGACTGGGACCATCTTTTCGGACCTATCGGCCGTTTATGGTAACTCTATTGCCACTTTCCCCGACTACCCGGCCGAAATTAGAGCACCACAAGGTACCCTTGGAGGAGTGTCGGGTTTTCAAGTTCATATCGGTACTAACCCTGTGTACACACCGGGAGACTTTGCCGATGTACTTGTAGCAATGAACCCCGCCGCTCTTAAAGTAAACTTGCCTCACATCCGTAAAGACTCTCTAATCATTATCGATACCGATTCGTTTGGAGAGAAAGACCTTGAGAAGGCAGAGTTCAAAACCTTAGACCCAATCGCAGAGCTGGGACTCAATGCCGACCGCGTGGTAGCGGCAGCGATTTCTTCTATGGTAAAAGAGTCTCTCCAAGAATTGCAGCTCGACAATAAGGCTGCCTTGCGTTGCAAGAATATGTTTGCCTTAGGTTTGGTGTGCTGGCTCTTTGACCGCACTCTCGACCATGCTCAAGACTTCATCAACAAGAAGTTTAGCAAGAAAGAGGTTATCCGTCAAGCCAACATCAAGGCTCTCAATGATGGGTACAACTATGGAGCGAATACGCATGCCCATGCAGGTACTCCTTTCGAAATGCCTTATCGTGTAGAGGGTCAGAAGCAAGAACCCGGTCTCTACATGGATATGAGCGGTAATAAGGCTACTGCTTTGGGGCTTATAGCCGCTTCTGAGCGTTCGGGCTTACCTCTTTTCTTGGGTAGCTACCTATTACCCCTGCAACAGATATTCTTCATGAATTATCAAAACATAAATCTTTGGGTGTCAAAACTGTACAGGCAGAAGATGAGATAGCAGGTATCTGTACCGCTATCGGTGCTTCTTTTGCGGGTAACTTGGCGGTAACCACTACTTCAGGGCCTGGTATCGCTCTCAAGGGCGAGGCATTGGGCTTGGCTGTGATGGCAGAGCTTCCTTTGGTTATTGTAGACGTTCAGCGTGGTGGTCCCTCTACGGGTATGCCTACCAAGAGTGAACAAACGGACCTCTTGCAAGCGCTCTACGGTCGTAATGGTGAGTCGCCTTTGGTGGTTCTCTCTGCTCAATCGGCTGGCGACTGTTTCCATCAGGCATACTGGGCAGCTAAGATTGCTTTGGAGCATATGACGCCTGTTATCCTCTTGACCGATGCTTATATTGCCAATGGTTCTATGGCATGGCGCATCCCTGAGTACGAAAAGTTCCCTGAGATTAAGCCGAACTATGTAACCAATTACAAGAGCGAAGAGCCTTGGAAGCCTTATCGCCGTAATATGGATAACTTGGTGCGCTATTGGGCTATCCCCGGTATGGAAGGATTCCAACACCGTTTGGGTGGTTTGGAAAAAGACCACAAAACCAGTGCCATCAGCACCAACCCTGACAACCATCAATTGATGGTAGGTTATCGTCAGGCTAAGATTGAGGCTATCTCTCGTGTTATCCCTCCTCTCAAAGTAGAGGGCGATGAAGATGCAGACTTGCTCATCGTAGGTTGGGGTGGTACGTATGGGCATCTCTTCGAAGCCATGCAACGTATGCGTAAAGAGGGTCGTAAGGTAGCTCATGCTCACTTTAGCTTTATCAATCCGCTTCCTGCCAACACCAAAGAGGTGCTTATGAAGTACAAAAAGGTAGTGGTAGCAGAGCAAAACTTGGGTCAGTTGGCATTCTATCTTCGTGGTAGCATCCCTGGCTTCCAACCTTTGCAGTTCAATCGTGTTAAGGGACAACCCTTCAATGTGGGTCGTTTAGTAGAAGAATTTACCAAAATGATGGAGGCTTAAGAGTATGGCACAAGTAGATCAAAATACTCCTCTTACGTACACTCCAGTTGTGTACACGGCGAAAGATTTTAAGAGCGACCAGTACGTACGTTGGTGTCCCGGTTGTGGAGACCACGGTGTGGTAATGGCGTTGCAAAAAGCGATGGCAGAGTTGGGGCTCAAACCCCATGAAACAGCCGTTATCTCAGGTATCGGATGCTCTTCTCGTCTGCCTTACTATATGAATACCTATGGCTTCCATACCATTCATGGTCGTGGTGCTGCCATTGCAACAGGTGTTAAGACTGCCCGTCCTGATTTGAGCGTATGGCTCGCCAGTGGCGATGGAGACAGCTTGGCTATCGGGGGTAACCACTTTATTCACGCTTTGCGTCGTAACATTGACATCAACATCTTGCTCTTCAACAACCGTATCTATGGTTTGACCAAGGGGCAGTACTCTCCAACATCTCCTCGCGGATTTGTGTCTAAGAGTTCTCCTTATGGTACGGTAGAAGATCCATTCATTCCTGCCGAACTCGTATTCGGTGCTCGTGGACGCTTCTTCGCTCGTAGTTTAGATGTAGATCAACCTACGCTTGTTAATTGCTTAAAGGCAGGAGCGCGTCATAAAGGGGCTGCTGTAACCGAAATCTTGGTAAACTGTGTCATCTTTAACGATGGTACACACAAGCACCTCGCCAACAAAGAGGCGCGTGCCGATAAAACCATCCTTTTGGAGCATGGCAAGCGCATGATCTTCGGTAAGAACCTCAATAAGGGTATTGTACAAGATGGTTTCCAGCTCAAGGCAGTAACCATCGGCGAAGATGGCTATAAGTTGGAAGATGTATTGATACACGATGCACACACACCCAACGCCACATTGCATACGATGTTGGCGATGATGGATGGCGAAGAACTACCTATGGCAATGGGAGTTATCCGTGATGTGCAAGAGCCTTCTTACGATGAGTCGGTAGAGCAGCAGATTACAGAAGTACAAGCTACCAACTCTACCCGCACGCTCCGTGAGCTATTCCTCAAGAGCGACATTTGGGAAGTGAAGTAGGCATCTTTATGCTTTAGTAGAAAGACTCACAGTCTCTACGATATAAATACAACGAATCTATTTGGCACCTCGGCTCTTTGGGTCGGGGTGCTTTCTTTTGTTAGGGATGTGTTTCTTTTGTCTTGCTCTTTTGTTTTTCTGAGGGCATTTGGGGAGGCTTTCTCCTTTGTTGATTGTCCTCCCTCCCTTAAATGCTTTGAGCAAAATATAGCACATGTTCTGCACTCTGAGTATAGACGCATAGCCACTACCCATACATTTTCGATATTTAGTTTGACTTATATCCTTCTTGTACGCTCGTATCATTGTGCGTTTCAAGCTCTTGTTACTCACCTTTGGACATAGCTGTTAAATCTGCTCTGCTTTACGCCTCTCCTAATCATTCCCTACTCTCTGCGGCATATCGTAAAAGAGCGTTACATCGGACTTTTTGAAATCCGTGCAATGGCCTCTTCCTAAAATAGAAAGGGCTATGACAGAGGATATCTCGGTCACAGCCCTTTATTCTAAGGAAATGGCAAGTATGCCTAACTCTTTACTTTAGCACCACTATTTGGCTTTCGTTGCTACTTGTAGTAGGTAAGTATCTCGTTGTAGAGACGATACATCTACTCTGCTACTATTGTTTAAGTGAGCAACCAAAATTAGACGACCATCGAGAGAGAGTAAGCGAACTTCAGAGCCTTCGGATATCCCCTCTACCTTGATATAGTCGGT
>NZ_BAKX01000016.1 GCF_000614585.1 Porphyromonas gingivicanis JCM 15907 | reverse complement strand
TCCTTTATGATTTTGATTAGATTGAGTGCCTTGCATCTCTTCTCAAAAGCCTTTTCCCATCTTTGCTGTGTTTGTGAGGTTACCCCGATAAACTGTCGCTTAGGGATGCGAATAGTAAAACTACTCTTCTTGGTGAGGGCAAGAGCTTTCCAGTAGACTTCCTTGGTATCGTACCATTTTGCCCAAAATGCTTTGCGCATCTCGGGGGTTACCTTGGTTTGTATTACTCCTCCTTGGTTGTGTATGTTGGCATAGGGTACATCGCTCTCGACAATTACTTTATTGCCTACCGTCTTTAGCCTTAACCCTCGCCGTAACGCACTACTGCGGACCATAAGGCTACCAATACCGTCATCTTGTTTACGAGGAGCCCACGCCTCGCCATCCCAGGCTTTATTTTGAAAAGCCTCGCTACTCTCTTGTTGCAAGATAACGAGTAGGTCGTTTAGCAAAAGACGTTCCAGTTTCTTCGCATCTATTAAATCACTCATCCGATTGTTTATTAGATAATTAGTTGTATATTTGCAATACCATATCGGTGAGTCGGGGTCCTCTCGGCGCGCCACTCCTCCGCCGAGCTTTCTTTTAGAGGGTTTGGCGGTTGTATTTTATAACTCTATGTTTTCTTCTAAGATTTCTTTTCTACTTAGTTCAATATCCTCTTTGTAATCTCGTATTAAGCGGAATGTTTGCAAGTTGCTATACCTCCTAAATCGGGATTTTAAAGCTCTAATCAAATCTCCTTTCTGAAAATCATCTTTTATTACAAAGACTACATGATCAGCTTGCTTAGCCGCTTTTTGCAAATTCTTGTCGTATGAGTTGAAGGAGTTTGCCTCTATGTGTTTGTACTCCTCCTTGCGGATCATTGACTGATTAAGTGCGTCACAGCTATGCCCTACACCTGCATCTTTGTATAGCAGAATATTGAAAGAGTGCTTTTTCGACAAGTATTGAGCGGTAAAAATGTTTTTGTAGAGTTCGCTCTCATTAATACCTTCCTCTACTATAATAGCATTATCATCAAGATGTATTGTTCTACTACCATCCTTGTTTTTTAGAGCTTTAACATAGAGTTCTCTTGCTATTTTCTCTTCTTGAGTGTACTTCGATTTAGGCGTATTTTTATCAGAGTGTACAAGGTTATTCAGTATTTCGCACTCCTCATTTTTCTCGAGTTTTCCTGCGAGCTTTGTCGTTTTGCAATGGTCATACCCTTTGCGACCATAGTATGGGTGTCGAGGAGGGATAAGGCGTCCTGTCTTACCAGGATTGAAGCGGAAGATCTCTTCCCGCCCCTCTGTCATTTGCTCCATAGAGCGGATCATCTCTTCACTACTACTTCTCGGGTGAGAGCCTGGTATAACCTGTATTACGTCACACCTGCAGCCCCAACCATTCGGTGGAAAGCAAGTATCCCATGCAGGGTCAGAAAAGGGCAAACACATCCCCTCGAGCAGGGCATGTTCTGCACGTACACGCTCGTCCTTAGCAGTTACATAGAGCAGGTCGTAATCATCTCCAAACTCAGCAAATCGGTCCCATTTCTCTGCCATCTGTGCCGAGCCTTGTACAAAGGTGTATTCAGCACGTAGCCAGTTGCGATTGTATTTTTCTCCAATAGCTTTCGTATCCTTTTGAAACTCTTGCCACGATTTCAGACTTCCGTCTGGACGATGTGCAAGTTCTGCGGTCTCTCGTAAGTGGTGATAGGTTTTGAAGCCTGCAAAAATACGTACATCCTGCTCTATACTCTTTCGTAGCCTTGGCGATACTTCTTGTATGATGGGCTCTATCTGAGCCATGAAGCCTTTAGATGTAACTCGCACCGCTCTGCGTACAGGCTTATCTCGTAGCATTTCGGGGGTCATTACGCCCACATTAGAAATTATATGTCGTTTAGCCCGATCGATTGCTTTTTGGATGCGGGTGGTATCTAATCGCACCTCCCATCCCCCTTTTAATCGGGCATAGGGCTGATATAGCCCCTCAAGGAGCGTTGTGAGACGCTCATAGCGAGAGGGGCTTACCCGAAAAAATGGTCTTCCTGTGTAGCGTTAAGTTGTGCTTTTAGTTGTCCCGATAGAGGAAGTTGCTTTTTTCCTGTTACCTGTATGCCGAATGTATTACGTATCCACTCCTCATCTACATCGAAGTGCTGCATAGCTTGCACTGTACGATCCCACAAAGCCCCTTTGTCCTCCTCGTCTGGGTAACCAAATCGTAAGCCTTGTGGAATATAACCAAGCGATGCGAGGGCGGGCATGATGGTTGAGTTCATTATTTTAACTACCATCATACGGTCTGAGTTGCATTTGCCGTCAAGAATCTTTAGAGCTACCTCCTCTTTGGATCGGTTACCGTGTGCAGTATCCTGCCCGATTACCCCACCACATATCTTGACAGATATATCCTCCTTGGCAGCTCTGTTGAGTCGCTCAAAAATGTCGGTGTTTCCAGCAACAGAATTACCAAAATTCATCTCCTCATTTTGGTCGATGATGATCCAGGCAGCACGCCCCATACGGGTTAGCATCTCTTCTGCTCGGTGCATTGCCTCGGTATCGTCTGTATCCATCTTTAGGATACGAGGGGGGACGCCAAATATTTCGCAAAATTCTACCCATGCGACCTTGGCGTGGCGACGATAAATCGTGTCGGGGACGCAGTCTATAAGGATGCCTAAATCTTTAGGATTGCCCACTTCGATGATGGATTGCATATATCGAGGGTCCTCCCTATAATGTATGCCTTCACTATCTGCCACATCTCTAAGGAGGATACCTTGAGCAGGGATAACGTGTCTACGTGGAAGTAAGTCTAACTTGAATAGGTCTGTATCGGAGTGGCTCAGCTCAAAGAGCGAATGCCCCCAGTAGGGCGTTTCTAAGAGAATTTGCAGTAGCTCTCCAAATACAATAGACTCGCTCAGCAGGCGGGTAACCTCCTCGTTTTTGTCGCCCTTCGAATTGGTTATGATAAAAGGCTTTCGAAGAGACCGCTCTACTCGAAGCTCTACTTGAGAGGAGAGGTGCGTATCGGTATACATATCTTCGAGTAGGTCTATGAGGAGCGTGCGATGGGGACAATCGGGATTCATCGCCTTGCGTTTGGCATTGCGGTAGGCACGCATATCCCTTTGTGTGTTTGATGCCTGCTTTTCGATAATCTGTTGTAGTAGTCGGTCGGTTGCTTTTTTTAGTGCCATGGTGTGTTGGTGGGGTTGGTTAATACTCAAAATCTTGTTTCGGACGTGACCCCATTACGAGGTGTGCGGAAATTTTTCCATTCGACGACTTGCGAGGGGGTAACCCTATAATGCCAAATGTTTCTGTTGCAATCCCTTTCAAATACTCTTGATGCAGTTTGTAGGCTTCACGGACAGACTCGTAGGCGATATCTACATTATGACGTCGCATAATGTAGTAAAGAGCGATATCTTTAATCATCTCTTTAAGGTCGGCAAGGGCAGGGTCTTGGGAAGACATGCGTTGTATCTCTTCGACATCGTATTTATTAGAGAGGTAACTAAGTACACGGGCTTCAGCTGCTTTTAGACAGGTTTCTGTTATGGCATCTGTGTTGTCGGTTATTTGTTGTAGCTTGTAGCTATCGACGACTGTGATCATTTCTTCTATGTTTACAATCATGGTTAATTGGAGATTAAATGGTGTTTAAGCATCAATTAAACGCTCAGGTCTCTGCGTTCTGCAATTCGGTACTTTCCTGCTCCTTTTCCTGTTTTGTTGAGCATGTAGATAGCTGATTCCAAAGCATCGGGGGCATCGTCGTGTAAGCGACTACCTTTCTCGATGCCTAATAATTGTTCGATGAGGATTTTCATTCCCTCAGTCTCTTTTTCATCAACATTGAAAAGGATAAAGCCTCGCTCAAATAAAGGCTGCATGGTCTCAATACGAGAAAACTTATCCATTTTCTTGCGCTTGTCTCCCGTTATGGGGATTTGTCTCCCTCCACGGGCAATTCCTTCTTTTTCGAATTCGTCAAGGAGTAGGTCTTGTATGAAGTTTGCTTCCATGTAGTAGCGAGGCAGTTTGCCCCCTCCTTGTGCCTGTATCCAGTCTTCGATTTGGTAGTGCCAGGATACCATTTCTGCTACGGAGCATTGACCCGCAAAAGCTTTCAAAACATGGTAATAACCCTCCTTGGTCTTACCAACAAGTATTGTAGCCTTGTAGTCATTTGAGCTCGAGGAGCGGAAAGAGGGGTCGGTGTAGGAGATAATCTTGACATACTCCTTTAAGGGGAGTATTTTGCCGTAATGCATCCATTCCAACTTAAACACACTTCCTTCATCTACAGGGCTATTCATGTATTCTTTATAAAACTTTCGTTCTCCGAGTGTTTGACGTATCTCTGCAACCTCTTCAGGGGTGTAATTCTCGTGCCAAGTAACCCGACCATGCTTATCAAGCATATTGACAACCGTGTGGTATATATCCTTGGTTTCTGCCCAAAGGCTTAGTATAGAGTGTTTGGCGATACGATTACCGACCATAATAAAGCGACCTCTCCCAGCAGCCATAGTCCCAAAAAGAGCTGTCATGAGCCATTCAAAGCTCTCTCGTACTCGTTTCTCGTTTTTGACCAAGATATCGTCATCCAAGTCATCCGATAGTATAAAGTCGGGACGTATTCCACGCTTTTTTAATCCTCGAGGCTTTGCCCACGACCCAATGCAATAAAAGTTGTTCCATCGCTAATACTGAACTTTCCTGTTTGCCATTCTGTCCCTTTATCAGCTTTGATATTGAAGTCATGTATATAAGCATCATTAGTAGATAATTCTGCTTGCAAATCAAGAAGAAGACCTTTAGCCGCATCTTCACTTTTTGAAACCAAAACCATAAAGTGAAAAAGTTCTTTTTTTTCTCCTCGAGCTAATATCCATAATGGGATTAGACAGCCCAAATGAGTAGACTTCGCATGCCCTCTTGCCCATTCGAACAACGCTCGAGCTCTTGTATTGTAGACAATATATTGTGCAGCATCAACTTGAAACTTGGAAGTCTCTGAAGTTGCCAAGTGAGGGAAGTAGGTACGAACGAAAAAAGCGTAATCCTTTTTTGCTCGTTTGACTCTCTCTTCTCGTACTGCTTCGGATTCTCCGAGGTCAAAGGTCGTCCGAGATATAAGAGACACCCTCTCGTTCCATCGTTGGAGTAGCTCTTTGGATACCTGTTTTTTAGCCATGCTGGGGTTCGGGGTTTAGTAGATTATCACGCTCGATGAGTTGATGTACGTAGATGTCCTGCAGGCGGGTTAGCTCCTGCACAAACTCTTTAGAGGTTTGGAGTCGCTTACCCTCTGCCACGAGCCAATCGCCAAACGCACTCAAGCAAAGGATAATGTCGTCTACTGTTGCTTCTCTTTGCAGTGATTTAATCTGCTTGCATATCTTGGCAATGGCATCGGCGGTGGCGGTGGGCTCCTCCTTTTCGATGAGCGTATCGAGTTGGCGCATCAGCTTATTGTAAAGTGTTTTCGGAGAGAGTAGCTCTGCGTTGCGTCGCTCCTGCCATGCTCCCTCTTTCTTCCATTTACTGAGTGTTTGAGGGGTAATACCCAGTCTCATGGCAATCTCTTGTAGGGGTACTTTGTCTAAGTACAACCTGCGTGCATGGTCATACTTGGTCGGGTCTTTGGGGGTAAATGTTTTCATGGTTGGCATCTGTTTTATTTATATTGTTGTCTATTATTATAGATAAAATCTATTTAGTATATTTGTATTATCAATAAGATGTATTTTGTTTATAGATTATATCTATTATGAAACACGAAAACTATCTTAGGCGAGTAAAGGTGGTGCAGGAGCTTGTCAAGCAGCATTACGAGGCGGGTAGGCTCGACAGATGCTACTCGGAGGTTTGGCGTAGATGGGTGTACCCAAGGTATCCGATGTCGCAACGCACTTTCTACCGTCTGCTTAAGGTAGACTTGCCTCAAGAGCAAACTAAGATGCAGGAGGCTAAGAGTAAGCTTCTCAAACCGATTACTCCTTTTCGTTGTTCCCTGACCTTTAACCCCATGTTTCGTAAGCAATTCTAATACAGTATTCGCTCATCGACTTGCGTTGTGATACAAAGCTCCACCCCTCGAGGCGTGCTCCTTTCGAGGCTAAAAAACTCTCTATATCTTCGATTAAACCAAATCGCTTTATATATTCTTTGTGGTAACTCTCAGGAGCATTAATGTTGGCAATTAGAGGAGTTTCAACGAATAGTCTTATGTGAATAGATACTTTGTTTTTTACGCAGATTTTATCAAACGCTGTGGGCGTTGAGCCCTGCACGTTAATCAGTACAGCAGGCGTTATTATGCTGGGCTTAGTTTCCTCGTCTATATCTGCTTGCCCTTGATCTAATGCGATATATTTTAGATCGCTGATATTTGAAAGAGTATTGATTATAATGTTAATTCGGTTTTTTATATTCATGATCAGCTTCGTTTATTGATATTTCTTTCTTTATTGATGATTCCTATTAAGTCTCTCCCTCTTATTTTGAATTCCACGTTGCCTGTACTCATGCTGTCTGAGTGATTAGGGAGCATATCACGTAATTTGTTGAGGGGGGCTATTACTTCGGGATTGTTCGCTGCTCCTGGATATTCTCCTACCAGAGCATAGGTGGGACCGCTTACGATACCTCCATTGGCAAATGGCATTGCAATCAGAGCAGAGGCTACAGAGGCAGCAGCTGCGAGAGCCATACCAGGTCCTACTACGGGTATTCCTGCTTGACTTTTCGCCGCTTCACTGGCCGTCACGGCAATGTTGGTTTTCCAAAATTGAATAAGCTTAGGAATAGCATCACTCAGTACCTTTAGCATATTGGCACCCCACTGCATCCACTTCTTAGTTTGGTCATCTACTCTATTAGAGATAGCATCTATAACATCGGCAATTCCTCCTGTTCCATCTTGTATTTCCTTGACATATTTGTTGTACTCCTCTCGTGCTTTCTTAAAGCCATCTTGCTGTCTCTTAATAGCTTTTTCAAAAACCTTTTGGACTCCAGTAGCCATCTCCTGAATAGCTTCTTTGGAGAGGGCATTAGGTTTGAAACGATTTTCTTTAGCTTGATTGAAATTCTCTTTTTCTTCCTTAGAACCATGTCGCAATAGGGCTCCTCCGATTAGTCTTGCCCCCTTACCATATTTTGCCTCAAGAGCTAACGTTTCTCTTAGTATATCTGCCTCCTGCTGTAGGTAGATGATTTGTTGCTGCAGTTGTACAGCACGATCTCCCGTTGCGCTATTGAGGGATTGTTGCAAGAGACTAATCTCGTTTTGTATGCCCTCTTGCGTGCGCAGGTCAAAGTTGCTCTTCTCAATCCATTCAGCTCTGAATCTGTTTTTCGCCTCTTCATCCTCGCCTCCTAAAACATCACGAGCTAAGCCTGATATCCAGTTGCCATTTTTGCTGACAGCTGTAATAACATCCTCTTCGAGCTTTATTTTCTTCTTGAGTTCGTCTATTTGCTTTTGAAGAGCAGCCGCTACATCGAATGTAGAGCTGGCAGCCTTTTGCTCTAAATCCTGAAGGATGTTACGCATCCCCTCGAGCGAAAACATATTGCGAGGACGTTTGTCTCCCGTATCTATATCCAACTCCTCTGTGGGGGTGCTTGTAGTAGCTTTCTTACTCTTATCCTTTATGTAAGTCGCTCCTGGCAAAAGAGGGATGGGCGTATTATCCATCACGTTTTGGGCAAGAGTTGCTATGTCTTGACTCCCTGATAGCTGTTGCATAGCTTTGCCCAACTCTCCTCCTTGTAAGTTGGCGAAATACCCACTCAGCTGTTTCGCCTGCTCTTGTGCTAAAGCATTGGACATAACGGCTTCTGCGTGTTTGCGCAGAGCCTCTGCATTGTCATTGATAGCTTTTGTTGCTCCTGTCATAGCTGAGTTATCTCGGAGATGGGCATCGCTACTTTTCTTGGCATCTCCCAAGCTCTTAAAACCATGCTTGAGTACGGCAAGGGGCGTAATCAGTGTTTCTAAAACCGATTTTACCGTCTTTAAGCCATTCATAAAGCGATTGGATTGGCTTAGAGACTCTCGCCACTTTGTAATCAAATCTTTAAGTTTGCGAAGCAGAGACCCCAGCAGGGTTATTAAGAACTTAATGGGAGTAAGCAACTTGCCGATAACCCCATCCGTCCGCATCAAGTACTGTATAAACTCTCGAAACTTCCCGATAAGAGATTGCAAAGCATTTTGTATCCTTTGCCCTACCTCTATAAAGATATTTTTGAGACCTTGAAAAGCCGATTTCAGAAGTTTTACTCCTCGCAGAAAACTGGTAATAGGGTGTAACCCCATTAGGAAGAATTCGCCTACTTTCCTGATAGGCTCTGGGAGTGTATCCCATTGTGCTTTGAGGGCTTTAATCCAGCCAATGACCTCTCGTATTATACCCATAACGGTGCGCAAAGGCATCAACACCCACGTTAGATAGTATTCTCCGATTTTTTTGAGTGTCGGGAGCATATCATCCCAAGCAGGCTTGAGCGTATCCCAAATCATCTGCGCCAGCTCTTTGAGTGCTGCGAAAGTTCTGTCTACTTCATTGCGAAACCCCTCAAAATTGCGATAAGCATAGACAACGGCAGCTGCAAAGGCAACCACACCCGCTACAATCGCCCCAACGGGATTGGCAATAAGAGCGGCATTCCAACCCCACTGTGCCGCTGTGATGGCTTGTATTTTAGGGACAATCCCCATAATTCCGACTTTTATACGGTCGAATAGGGGTAACATCATGGAAAATTGCGCTATTTGTTGCCCGATTACAGCCATCCAAGGTAGCATACCACCCGTTGCCTCTTGAATGGAGATTAAGAAGTCATCTACAGATGCTTTTATCCGCTTCATATGCTCTGCCCAGGTGTTGGTGCGGATGTTAGCCTGCTCGATGGCAGCGTTGGTCCCCGTTACCTCTTGCGTCATTGTACGCACCGCATCGGTGTTAGCAAGGAGGAATTGAGCTGCCACAACATTCTCACGTCCGAACGTTTTGGCAAGGAAGGTCGCTTTTTCGACCTCGCTATTCATCTTGTTGAGATGATTTTTTATGCGCTCTAAGCCTCCCACGAATCCTGTTTGTGACACGTCTATTTTCAGACGCGTTTGCATCGCAATCAAGGCATTGCGTAAAGCAGTTCCCGCTTCGGCTCCCTTTGTATTGTTTTGAGCAAGTATCTCTAATACTGCAGCAGTTTCTTCGATAGATACCCCTGCAGCATTTGCGGCAGCTCCTGAGACTCTCATACTCTCTGCCAAGTCCACGACCTCCGCCCCACCTGCTCGTGCAGCAGCTGCCATCACGTTTATTACTCGTGTAGACTCCTCGGCAGGGAGTTGGAATTGATTGATGGTCCCCGCCACGGCATTGGCTGCCTCTTCAAGAGATATATTACCCGCTTGAGCGAGGGTAATGGTCTCTCGTTGTAGTACCCTTAATTGAGCAATCGGCACATCTATTTGCCCTGCAAGTACGGCAAAAGCACGAGCCGACTCGGCAGCTCCCAGTCCTGACTCTCTACCAACCTCACGGGCTACTCTTTTAAGCTCTTCGAGCTCTTCCCCTGCCACACCCGTTATGGCTGCTAAGTCCGCCATCGATTGTTCGAAGGCAATGCCTGGAGCCGATAATTCGCCCAGGGCTTGTGCTACCATCTGTACCTGCTGTATGATGGAGGTAAGTTTGATAGTAGAAACCGCATTACGGATACTGGTTAAAGAGTTATTCCCTTTTTCGCCCGTTTTCTCGAAGTCGGATCCTAACTGTTGGGTTCTCTCGCGAGTTTGCTCTGTTTCGTTCTGTATTTTATCATGGGCATTGGTTAATACCTCGCTCATCTCTTTCCCATTTTGCTCCAGAGCATTCAGAGCTTCTGAGGTCTCAGAGATAGCATTGTTAACATCATCGATAGCATCCTCCGCCCCTGAAAATTCATTAACGAACGACATCCCACTTGCACGAGCAAGCGAGATGAGTTCATTGATTTGAGCAATGATGGCGGATAGATTGCTACGAGCTCTTGATATATCAATCTCAAGAGCACCTTTATAGATTGTTTCACTCATGTGTTGTTGTGTTAGATTTTAAGCTCTGTTTCTTAGCCTCCGAACTTCTTTAATAGTTCTTCTCGCTCTGCCCGTGTCGGAGGTCGTGCTACATTCTGCTGCTCTTCCTCATCCCATGGGAAGGGCATAAAGTCGGTTATGCTTTGGGAGTTTTTCATGTGGGGGATAACAGAGGTGTAGGCAATGACTCTTGTTTGCTCCCATCTTTGTTTATTCTCCTGCTCCTCTTTCTGGAGTTGCGCTTTAACAATGGCTTGCCACTCTGGGATGGTTAGCTCTGCAAACTCGGAGGGAGAGAGGTGGCAATGGGTAATGGCAAAAGCGAGTTCGTCATAGATCATACTCTACCTCCTCGTTGATTTTACGTGGAGTTTCAAATAGGGATAGCTCTTCTTCTTCGCCCGCTACGTCCCATCTGGAACCTGCTATGTAGTAAGTATGTCCTGGACGTCCTTTTAGTCGATATTGCTGTATAGGGCTGTAAGGTTGCTTGGAGGGCGTTCTGAGGGTTATTCGGTCTTGTGTTTCTCCGTACACAGCAAAAAAATTTTTGGCAGCACGCTCTACGAGGTTCATTCCTCCCACTTCTCTGAGCTGCTCTCCTGCTGCATTGTAGAGCCACCCTTTAAGGGTACCTTTTTGATCTACTCCTTCTATTCGTGTTGTGAGTGACAGATGAATCTCTTCTCCTTCTCTCACATAATCAGTACCTCTATCACAAAGCAGGAAGCGGTTGTATTCTTCTTCCTCACGCATATTATAGCGTATAGAAACTCTCCCTACTGTGACCTCACTCGGAAGAAACTCTTGTACAGTCTCTTTCTTATCAGAGTTCTTTTCTTTACCTGCTTCCCAAAATCGTAACGGGATGTATGCAAGTAGATTTTTTAGTTCAGGATAAAAGGGATAGGCAGTTCCATTGTTTTCTACACTATGTGTCCAACGCTTTTTAGTATGCGTATCAATCATATTGTGAAAAGGTAGAAGAACGGTAAAAGAAAATTGGTGCATTTTACCGTTTCGGAAATTATTTCTTCTAACGCGGCACCAAGGCAAATGTCCCTTGGCAATCCTCTCAAAAGCTCCACTTGAGTGCCAGTTGTAAATCTCTTGAGGGTTAATGGAAGGCATATATGCCCAAGAGGAGGTAAAAAAGGCTTCTCCACTTCTTGATTTACCTTGAAATGAAGTTTTACTCTTTTCTTCACGAAGCTCCTCACTCTCTTCTTTTCTTACGTCAAATGGATATTCAAGACCTAAAGAAGATGCATAGTAACACCAGGGTGCATGACCCGCCAAAGCTATAAATGTATTACGACCAACTTGGTCGGTTATCTTCATCTCACAAACGGACTGTATATCCCATTCGTCGCCATTAGGGCTATTGATGTCGTTTTCGCCAAACCCTAATTCAATTTCAAAAGTGAGACTTTTCGCTCCTATTGGAGCTCGGTAGGGGATAGCAATGCAAATGGCTTCTTCTTTCTGAAAAGGTAAGCGCACTTGCATCCCTCTACTTCGCTCTAATGGAGATGGGAGAGTGGCTCTCTCGGCAATCGATCGTGTTACACTGATACAATTAGCATGTAAGGTAGGTTGGTTATCTAAATAAGGGGAAGGGGGGGTACAGACTTTTAAGGGTAAGGAAACGGGAGTAAAACGAGACTCACTATCTAATTCATCTTGTGGTAAATTAATGCGAACAGAGCCATACTTCCCTTCTACCGATAGAGAGGGAGTTGTATAGATGGGGCGTTCTTTGGTTTCAAATAGGATGGTCTCACGTGAAAAAGAGCTTACAGCCTCTTCTACTCGCCAAGTATTTTCGTGGAGATATACGACCAATCCGAGAGACGAGAATATACCATCTAAAACCTCTCCCATCTTCTGCGAGCTTCTCTCTCCATCTTCATTCGTGCGATAGCCCGATGGATCTATATAGCTTGTAGTAAGCCATGCTCCCACTTCTCCGACAAAGTTGATTTCTAAATCTCGTGCCTTCTTTAAGCACTGTTTAACCACTGCATAAAGAGGGGTTAAAACTTTCTCATTGAGCGGCAAGGCATCTACATCCAAATAGTAGTCATCGAGTTTCTTGAGTCCACACGTTGCGGTCAGCGTTACCTCGTAGGGGAGTTGTTCGTACTGCTCTTCATACAACCCCTGTTCAATAATACCTGTAAAAACGGGGGTATTAGGTTGAGAGGGGGCAAAGAGTTTTGCATACCAGTTTTTCTCGTCTCGTGAGATATGCTCAAATGCATATTGTACTTCGCTTTGAAGTTTCATAATACAGCGTGTAGACCAACGAGGTTGTAAAGGCGAACGATCCTCTCGTTCTACAATGAGCGGCTCTGCTCCCATCAGAACTACCTCCCGAGCAGGTGCAGATAGAGACGAGGTATTACGTATCAACTCTAATGTATAGCGATTGCCCACATGGGCTTTATAGCGTGTGTAACTCATACTCTTAGTTTTTTACTGTGTGTATGCTGTCTTTACTACTCCCCACTCTTTAGTGTGCGATTTTGTGACGTGATATCTGTATCCATGTGTCCACTCCGTTCCTCCATTGCCCCAAGTAGAGCCACCAGGGGGTAGTACAAGTCGTACTCGGCAATCATTGAATGGTATATCTACGATAAACTCGTGACCATCTGGTAAACTTTCACTAACACGGATATATGGGTAATTGTCCCCATTGCCTGTTCGACGAGCGAGGATGTGATAATCAGTCGCTTTTACATGATAGGTCCCCGAATTGTAATTTACAAGATTGAAGAAGCTTAATTGTAATCCCTCTCCTTTAACGAGCGTTTTGTTTTTCAGCTCATTAAATTTTTGTAGAAGCGATTGATAATTAGTACTTAATGAAGTAATATAAGAGTCTGTTTGCTGTTTATAGTTTCTGAATTGTTGAAAAACAGAGCCAAATTGTTCTTCTAAACGTTCTACTCCTGCGGAGTCGCGAACAGAAGAGCTATTGGTTAGTACCCAACATTTTTCACTTCCATAGCCGTTTTCTGTTATTTTCGCTGTTGCTATAAAAGAGTAAAACCCCTTACAATTTCGTGCAGAAATCAAATCCATGCGCAACATCCCATTGTGCGTTGATACTGGAATAGGATGAAAGGTCGCATCATATGGTTTTTCATTTTCAAAAAAGAAGAGTTTGGGTATATACTCTCCAGCTGGGCATTGTAGGATAAAACGAGAGCTGTACGATACATAAACGACTGTTCCTAATGCTGTTGTCGATAAGCGAGGCATCCTTGCCTCTCCCGACCATCCGTTTAGGACGATATGTAAAACAGAAGGAGTAGAGTTTGCAGAAGCAATCACACCAGAACCTTGTTCTTCTGTATAGTAATTGAACTCCAAAAGCCCCTTTGCTCCCTGCAACCCTCGCTCT
>NZ_BAKX01000017.1 GCF_000614585.1 Porphyromonas gingivicanis JCM 15907 | reverse complement strand
ATAAGAGATCTTTGAGATACTTGATATAAAGAACAAAAGTGTAGTGCACAATACTATAAAGTATTGGACGAACAAGGTAGAACAAAAGGAAGAAGCCCCTTACTATATTAAGTTAAGGACTTATTCAATTCTTTGTCGTACTACTCAATAAAACATTTTGAGCTAATAAAGGAAAATAACAACTTAAAATAACAATGGAGAGTTTGATCCTGGCTCAGGATGAACGCTAGCGATAGGCTTAACACATGCAAGTCGAGGGGCAGCATAATTTTAGCTTGCTAAGATTGATGGCGACCGGCGCACGGGTGCGTAACGCGTATGCAACCTGCCTGTAATTAGGGGATAGCTCGGTGAAAGTCGAATTAATACCCTATATTCTATATTTTTCGCATGATTGATATAGGAAAGATTTATTGATTACAGATGGGCATGCGTTCCATTAGCTTGTTGGTAAGGTAACGGCTTACCAAGGCAACGATGGATAGGGGGACTGAGAGGTTGACCCCCCACACTGGTACTGAGACACGGACCAGACTCCTACGGGAGGCAGCAGTGAGGAATATTGGTCAATGGGCGCAAGCCTGAACCAGCCAAGTCGCGTGAAGGACGACGGTCCTATGGATTGTAAACTTCTTTTGTAGAGGAATAATGATGGCCACGAGTGGCTGAAGGGAATGTACTCTACGAATAAGTATCGGCTAACTCCGTGCCAGCAGCCGCGGTAATACGGAGGATACGAGCGTTATCCGGATTTATTGGGTTTAAAGGGTGCGTAGGTGGCGAATTAAGTCAGTGGTGAAAAGCTGCAGCTCAACTGTAGTCTTGCCGTTGAAACTGGTTTGCTTGAGAGGAGACGAGGTATGCGGAATGTGTGGTGTAGCGGTGAAATGCATAGATATCACACAGAACGCCGATTGCGAAGGCAGCGTACCAGGCTCTGTCTGACACTGAAGCACGAAAGCGTGGGTATCAAACAGGATTAGATACCCTGGTAGTCCACGCTGTAAACGATGAATACTAGATTTTTGCGATATACAGTAAGAGTCTAAGCGAAAGCGATAAGTATTCCACCTGGGGAGTACGCCGGCAACGGTGAAACTCAAAGGAATTGACGGGGGCCCGCACAAGCGGAGGAACATGTGGTTTAATTCGATGATACGCGAGGAACCTTACCTGGGATTGAAATTTAGGAGAACGATTTATGAAAGTAGATTTTCCCTTCGGGGCTCCTAAGTAGGTGCTGCATGGTTGTCGTCAGCTCGTGCCGTGAGGTGTCGGCTTAAGTGCCATAACGAGCGCAACCCGCGTCGATAGTTACTAACAGGTAATGCTGAGGACTCTATCGAGACAGCCGTCGTAAGACGAGAGGAAGGGGCGGATGACGTCAAATCAGCACGGCCCTTACATCCAGGGCGACACACGTGTTACAATGGCAAGGACAAAGGGAAGCCACATAGCGATATGGAGCAGATCCTCAAACCTTGTCCCAGTTCGGATCGGAGTCTGCAACTCGACTCCGTGAAGCTGGATTCGCTAGTAATCGCGCATCAGCCATGGCGCGGTGAATACGTTCCCGGGCCTTGTACACACCGCCCGTCAAGCCATGGGAGTCGGGGGTACCTGAAGAGTGTAACCGTAAGGAGCGCTTAAGGGTAATACCGGTGACTGGGGCTAAGTCGTAACAAGGTAGCCGTACCGGAAGGTGTGGCTGGAACACCTCCTTTCTGGAGCATCAAATTGTTTTGTGGTACGTATTTACTATGTTTGTTTTATCCCATTTTGGGGTATGCACACACTGCTGTTTCTTTTATTAGGTATATACGGGAATAAACGGTGCGGAGCGATCTGCGAGTTGAAAAGCATATGCCGTACTGTTGCATTACAGTCCTATAGCTCAGTTGGTTAGAGCGCTACACTGATAATGTAGAGGTCGGCAGTTCAACTCTGCCTGGGACTACGATGAAATTAGTTTAAGGGGGATTAGCTCAGCTGGCTAGAGCACCTGCTTTGCAAGCAGGGGGTCATCGGTTCGAATCCGATATTCTCCACGATGGTTAGATGAAAAGGTCTAATCGAGCGATCTTTGACATATTTAGTAACACAAGAAGATAACAACAAGAGTAGAGCCGTTACTTTGTACTTTTATGTGCGAAGTAACGAAACGATAAAAAAAAGTAATCTGCAAAAGCAAATTAATTACTCAACAAAGATAGTTTCGATTTCGATTGGAACTTTTTAGGCGAAAAATAAGTAAGGGCAGACGGTGGATGCCTAGGCTCTCGGAAGCGAAGAAGGACGTGATAAGCTGCGATAAGCTGCGGGTATTGGCACATACAAATTGATCCGCAGATTTCCGAATGGGGCAACCCGTTAGGTAGGAGACCTAACACTATGTAAATACATAGGGCATACGTGGGGAACTGAAACATCTAAGTACCCATAGGAGAAGAAAACAAAAGTGATTCCCTTAGTAGTGGCGAGCGAACGGGGATTAGCCCAAACCGTAGATGTTTCGGCATTTGCGGGGTAATAGGATCTTTCAACAAAGATATATTTCGGTTTAGTAGAAGTAGTTGGAAAGCTACACCATAGAGTGTGATAGTCACGTAGACGAAAAGCTAAATTATATCGAGAGAGACACCTGAGTAACCCGGGACACGTGTAATCCTGGGCGAATTAGCGGGGCCCATCCCGTAAGGCTAAATATACCCGAGAGACCGATAGTGGACAAGTACCGTGAGGGAAAGGTGAAAAGAACCTCGAACAGAGGAGTGCAATAGATCCTGAACCCGTCTGCTTACAAGCGGTAGGAGCACCTTTAAGGTGTGACTGCGTGCCTTTTGCATAATGAACCTACGAGTTACCTTTTCTGGCAAGGCTAAGTAACGATAGTTATGTACCCGTAGCGAAAGCGAGTCTGAATAGGGCGTATAGTCAGAGGAGGTAGACGCGAAACCAAGTGATCTACCCTTGGCCAGGTTGAAGGTTAGGTAACACTAACTGGAGGACCGAACTGGTAAGCGTTGAAAAGCTTTCGGATGAGCTGAGGGTAGGGGTGAAAGGCTAATCAAACTTGGAGATAGCTCGTACTCCCCGAAATGCATTTAGGTGCAGCCTTAGGAGTTTCTTGTAAGAGGTAGAGCGACTGATTGGATGCGAGGCTTTCACCGGCTATCAAGTCCAGACAAACTCCGAATGCTTACAATTTATATCCTAGGAGTGAGGGCATGGGTGCTAAGGTCCATGTCCGAGAGGAGAAGAATCCGGACCATCGGCTAAGGTCCCTAAATCACTGCTAAGTTGGACAAACGCGGTCAAGATGCGAAGACAGCTAGGATGTTGGCTTGGAAGCAGCCATTCATTTAAAGAGTGCGTAACAGCTCACTAGTCGAGGATTTTGGCATGGATAATAATCGGGCATAAGCAGTGTACCGAAGCTGTGGGATGTTTAATACATCGGTAGGGGAGCATTCTTATTGGGGCAGAAGGTATCAGGACGACTGATGCTGGACCTATAAGAAAAGCAAATGTAGGTATAAGTAACGATAAAGGGGGTTAGAAACCCCCTCGCCGAAAGACCAAGGTTTCCTGATCAACGCTAAACGGATCAGGGTCAGTCGGGACCTAAGCAGTAGCCGAATGGCGTATGCGATGGATGAACTGGTTAATATTCCAGTACTAATAATATGAGTGATGTGGCGACGGAGAAGTGACAATGCTGCCAACTGACGGAATAGTTGGTTAAAGGGTGTAGGAGTTGATTGGCGTAGGCAAATCCGCGCTGAGATCTGAACCTGAAAGTACGAAGCGTGCTTGCACAATTCGATATGCATGTAATCAGGCTCCCAAGAAAAACCGCTAAACATATTGTATTATTACCCGTACCGTAAACCGACACAGGTGGTTGGGTTGAGTATACTAAGGCGCTCGAGTGATTCGCGGTTAAGGAACTAGGCAAAATAGTCCTGTAACTTCGGGATAAAGGACGCCTCTATAGAGATATAGAGGCCGCAGTGAAAAGGCCCTGGCGACTGTTTAACAAAAACACATGGCTATGCAAAATAGAAATATCACGTATATAGCCTGACACCTGCCCGGTGCTGGAAGGTTAAGAGGAGAGGTCATCAGCAATGAGAAGCTTTGAATTGAAGCCCCAGTAAACGGCGGCCGTAACTATAACGGTCCTAAGGTAGCGAAATTCCTTGTCGGGCAAGTTCCGACCTGCACGAATGGTGTAACGATCTGGCACTGTCTCAACCGCGAGCTCGGTGAAATTGTAGTATCGGTGAAGATGCCGATTACCCGCAACGGGACGAAAAGACCCCGTGAACCTTTACTATAGCTTTACATTGTAGCCGGGTATTAGATGTGTAGGATAGGCCGGAGACTGAGAATTGGTGACGCCAGTCATCAAGGAGTCGCTGTTGAAATACGGCCCTTTTACTATTTGGCTACTAACGCGCTAAGTGCGGACAGTGTATGGTGGGTAGTTTGACTGGGGTGGTCGCCTCCAAAAGCGTAACGGAGGCTTCTAAAGGTACCCTCAGGCCGATTGGTAACCGGTCGTAGAGTGTAATGGCATAAGGGTGCTTGACTGGGAGACAAACAAGTCGCACAGGTAGGAAACTAGAGCATAGTGATCCGGTGGTTCCGTATGGAAGGGCCATCGCTCAAAGGATAAAAGGTACTCCGGGGATAACAGGCTGATCGCTCCCAAGAGCTCATATCGACGGAGCGGTTTGGCACCTCGATGTCGGCTCGTCACATCCTGGGGCTGGAGAAGGTCCCAAGGGTTGGGCTGTTCGCCCATTAAAGTGGCACGCGAGCTGGGTTCAGAACGTCGTGAGACAGTTCGGTCTCTATCTGTTGTGGGCGCAGGATATTTGCGAGGCTCTGACACTAGTACGAGAGGACCGTGTTGGACTGACCTCTGGTCTATCGGTTGTACCGCCCGGTGCACTGCCGAGTAGCTATGTCGGGATTGGATAAGTGCTGAAAGCATCTAAGCACGAAGCCAGCCTCAAGATTAGATATCCATATAGGGAGGTTGTAGACGACGACCTAGATAGGCTACAGGTGTATAGGTGGTAACATCACAGCTGAGTAGTACTAATTTCCCAAAATTTTTCGCGACTTTGTAGAGTAATTGAAATCTTTTGAAGCAGTAGGCTTTGTTTTTGGCTTTGATGCTTGTTAGTTTTATTGTGTGTATATACTGAATATGTCAATTCTTATTTAGGTGGTTATAGCGTTGGGGTTCCACCTCTTCCCATTCCGAACAGAGAAGTTAAGCCAACTACGCCGATGGTACTGCGTAACAGTGGGAGAGTAGGTAGCTGCCTTTTTTTGAGAGAGAGTCCTTTGGATGTTATTCCGAGGGACTCTTCTTTTTG
>NZ_BAKX01000018.1 GCF_000614585.1 Porphyromonas gingivicanis JCM 15907 | reverse complement strand
TACCTCCTCCATAGTGTCTTTATCAAAGAGTTGTGCAGAGGCTACCTGCATCCAACCGAACAATCCTAAAAGTAGTACAACAATCTTTTTCATATTTTCTATTGATTTTTCTTTTTGCAAAAATAATTCTAACATTTCAAGCACAAAGGGGTGCAATCTCCCGACTGGACCCCTTCCATAAAACTTTCTCCCTCATAAGCATTGGGCGAGCTAATGTAGCCCCCCCCTAACTCTATCAACAGTCTGTTATATTCAGGGGTATCTCGTCCTAAGGAGTCGTCCCTTAAAAACATCTAATCACTGATATTCAATATATTATGTTGAAAAGCCTTTTGGTAAATCTGCAAGCTTTCTTATTTTTACAGTGAGAAACTTGCAGATTTTCATGATTAAAAAGCTTCATCCTAGTCCTTCATTATTCAGCAGCTTATCAGACCTGTTGAATTCATCGCACCCACTCTATAAATTAGCCGACAAAATAGATTGGGCAAAATTCGATACGGCTTTTGAACCTTTGTATTCTCAGAACAATGGTCGCCTGGTAAGCCGATTCGTCTGATGTGTGGCTTGTTGAACCTCAAGCATCTTGGCAATCTCTCAGATGAATTCATTGTAGAACAATGGAGTGAAAATGCTTATTATCAGTACCTTTTTGCTATGCAAGAGTTTACCTCCTGTGCCCCTGCGCCTCTTCTGAATACCTTTGTTTTGAAGCGCATTTATCGAGACCAGCGTTTCCGAAATCATCCCAAAAACCGCAAGAAGGCACTGAAAGCAGACAAGAAATTGCGGACCATAGCGGGGAGATTAGTTCGAGAACTGAAGCGTAATCTTGGAGCGGATTCTCGCTACACTGGATTAATTGAGAGATTTGAAGCCATTCTTTCACAAAGACGTAACAGCCGGAAAAAGATTTATTCTATTCATGAACCCGAGGTGCAATGTATTAGCAAGGGAAAAGAGTACAAGAAGTACGAATTTGGCAATAAGGTGTCCATCATCCGCTCGGCTACGGGGCTTATTCTTGGTGCCCAATCTTTTCGTAATGAATATGATGGTCACTTCATAGAAACCTCGTTAGCACAAGTGGAACGTCTTACAGGAAGAAAGATCAAAATACTTGTGGGCGACAGAGGTTATCGTGGCAAGAAAGAGATTAACGGCACTCGGATTTTAATTCCAGATACCCCCCAACCCTCAGATAGCAGGTATCAGAAGTGCAAGAAACACAACCTATTCTGCAAGCGAGCAGGCATAGAACCCACCATTGGACACTTGAAATCAGATTATCGCTTAGGTCGCAACTTTTACAAGGGATTGATAGGGGATGCTATAAACATCCTGCTGGTAGCGGTGGCTTATAACTTCAAAAGAGCCATGAAAGCTCTTTTACACCTGCTCAAAATAATAATCGAGAAGCCATGGATGGATGATTCCCTCTTATCAATGCTTTTTAAGGGACGACTAAGTAGCTATTCAGTTCGTTGGCTTTACGACTTTTACCACGTACACACTCTTTGGCTTGGTTCCAAGAACTCGGATCGACACTTTTTCGGATATTAGTTTCGACACGTTGTCCATTAACGGTAATTCTCATGCAAACCGAGGCTTCTCCGTTTTTGAGCAGTTTTGTCTTCTTGATAAAGAAGAGCACATTGAATGAAATCCTTCTCATTTCGATACGTTTTTAGTTGATACAAAATTCGGAAATCACTCACGAGTTATCGACACGCAAATCACTGCATATCAGTGGTAAAGAAACTTTTTCGGTGGAGATTTCATTCTGCTGTTTTTGCTCCTCCAAAATCGGTAATATTCTGCTATATTTTGCGTAAGTGGGAAAAATAAAAACTCCCGATTTCGTTTAGAAATCAAGAGTTTACATCGTTTTGCTTTTCTTCAAAGTGGTGCCACCAGGAATCGAACCGGGGACACAAGGATTTTCAGTCCTTTGCTCTACCAACTGAGCTATGGCACCATTAGTTTTAAACCTATAAACACATCTGTTCTTCCCTCAAAAAGAAGCAGAGCTCGTTAAAACCGATTGCAAAGTTACAATAAAAAATGGATTTTACAATAGCTATAATCAAAAAGAAAGAGAAAATATTTTTCTTTTCAAGAGTTTAATGTGTTATATCCCTCTTTTATAGGTGTTTGTCTATTCTCATTTCCTGAAATGAAAAGAGAGGATTTATTTCCTTAATCCTTTTCAATAGCTGTAGTAATACTAAATGTAGAAAACTAAATTCTGTTTTGATAGGTAGAGCATGCCCTATAGAAGGGAGAGAGTTGAAAGAAAAGTCGGGATAAGAAGACTCGAACTTCCGACCTCCACGTCCCGAACGTGGCGCGCTACCAACTGTGCCATATCCCGATTTTTTCTTCCCGATGCAAAAGTAAGAAGAAAGTTTTTTCCTGAGCGAATCTCTTTTACAAAATAAGACTCTAATCCTATTTTATTTAATTCCATAATGGTGCGATTAGTAGTATCTCTGTTTTTACCGCCTCTTCAATGAGGGGGAAGTTTCAATTCCATAATGGTGCGATTAGTAGTAGACAAAGCCAACCGAAAGGTGATTGACTTTGTATTGTTTCAATTCCATAATGGTGCGATTAGTAGAGCTGGACAAATACAGGTGTCTGTGTCGCCTCTTCGTTTCAATTCCATAATGGTGCGATTAGTAGAGCGGACTTCGGAATAAAAACCTTAGACCCAGCAACGTTTCAATTCCATAATGGTGCGATTAGTAGGCGGAAACGTTCTGCCTTTATCACTTGATATATTATAGTTTCAATTCCATAATGGTGCGATTAGTAGTTGTTGTCTTTGTGCTTTTGTTTCAATTCCTCAAGTTTCAATTCCATAATGGTGCGATTAGTAGGAGAATTTAGCGGAAGAAAATAGCAAAGCTATAGCAAAGTTTCAATTCCATAATGGTGCGATTAGTAGCGCCTTAAAAGGAAGCGCGGCTATGCGTTTAAGGGTGTTTCAATTCCATAATGGTGCGATTAGTAGACAGTGTCACCTGCCATATAATATATCAAGTTAAAGGTTTCAATTCCATAATGGTGCGATTAGTAGCCAGCCACCAAGAAGTGGCTGGGTGAGATAACTCCCCAGTTTCAATTCCATAATGGTGCGATTAGTAGCACGCAGAGACTCAGCGTGAAGAGTGGAGTGGATATGTTTCAATTCCATAATGGTGCGATTAGTAGTCTTACTGAAACACTCTGTGTAAACGACATTTCAAGTTTCAATTCCATAATGGTGCGATTAGTAGAGGAGCTAAAAGAGCTCGAGCGCACAGCTCGAAATGGTTTCAATTCCATAATGGTGCGATTAGTAGAATCGAGTGTACAGTACAGCGACAGCCCCATCCGTTGTTTCAATTCCATAATGGTGCGATTAGTAGTGTCCGTTGTTTGCTGGACTCCAGCAAACTGGCGTTTGTTTCAATTCCATAATGGTGCGATTAGTAGTTTGCGTGTCTGCGATGCTTGCGATTTTTTGATAGAGGTTTCAATTCCATAATGGTGCGATTAGTAGCTCGAGTAGTCAATGTACTGGCTGCAGGTTCGAGGGCGTTTCAATTCCATAATGGTGCGATTAGTAGCAAATTACTTAAACAACTTGATACCCTTATTGAGCAAGTTTCAATTCCATAATGGTGCGATTAGTAGAAATTGGTGAGGACAAAGAGGGTAATCCAATTTAG
>NZ_BAKX01000019.1 GCF_000614585.1 Porphyromonas gingivicanis JCM 15907 | reverse complement strand
TGATTGTAAGAGCAATCCAGCTTTTCCAACGCTGTATTCTTTGTTACGTCCAACTGTGTCAACTGATTCTTATAGCAATACAGCTGAGTTACATCGCCTTTGAGTGTAATGCACCCGTCAGTAGCTGTCAACTCATACTTGCCTTCTCCCTTATGTGTTGCGCCTTGCACCGTAAAGGAGCCTTCACTCTTAATCGTCAGTTTGATCTCCTCGCCGACCTTCTTGCTGGTCGTCATGGTAATAACATTTTGGGCATACGCTCCCGATAGAGAGAACAGTGCCACGAGGCTATAAATAAGCCCTGGAGTAATTGTTTAGACTTCATAGTTACTATACATTTAATGTTCTAATAATTAAAATTCGCCTCAAAAGGTAGCAAGCGTTAGACCTACTATCCTATTCAGATACAGAGAATATCTAATACTCAAAGATAAATGATTTTATTTGTGTAATTTACAGATTTTGCATTGTTTTTTAACAGGTAAAAATGAAAGAACCCATTGTTTCCCTTGGGGCGAAGTGCTCTCTTATTTATTTTTACGAACGAAAGAACGATTTCTCATGATTGAGAGATCTCTCCCTGCACTTGAGTCGGTATTGCATAGTATTATATCGTTTTGCCACATCGTACAAGTAAATAACTGCATCTACTATAACACTTTTCGCTCTAACCATCGAACGTTTTGGGAGATACCTATATAGTTTTTATCCTATATCATTATAGTTTACATAATTAGAATCCCTCTCCGTGTGTGTTACCCTGCGAAAAGCAAGGAAGATCATATCATGGCAAGGCGCATATTTCTCTCGTAATTGTCAAGTTTGCTACACACATTTCTCTTTTACAGATTCTTGTACCAAGCACAACGTTACTGCCATACAAACATTGACGCTTATCCTTAGAGGAGCTAATCTCTCTGAGGATATTTTTTCTATTTGCGTTGCACTTACTACTGGAAAATACACCTTTGAGGTATTAAAACAAGTGTTCATTGAGGCATTGCAAAAGAAAGAAAGGGAAAGAAGATCGCTCGTTGCCAAGTCGTAACCCCTTTCCCTTTCACAAAAAACTTATTCTTTTGATTTTCTGATAGATATGCTTGTCGGTATATCTTTTGACTGCGTAACGAGTATTTTTCGAGTTTCTCCGTTACTTAGGCGGATGATGTTCACACCTTCTTGCAAATCGCTAAGGAGATGACCATTTATATTGTAGATAGCAACAATTGTAGCTTCCCCCTCGGCAAGCACTTCGTCGATAGCGACATCTTCGCTTCCCTCGTAGGGAGCAAAATTTGTGTCGTTAGCATCTTGCGAACACAGTGATCTCCAGCCTTGTTTGTTTGCAGCTGCCACTTGCTTTTTAGTGCATACATTCCCTTCGTTTGTATAGAAAGTGCTTATCACTACAAATATTCCCTTGTCATCCTCTTGGCTACGGTCGGGGAGCGATGCTATAAGGGCATTCATTTGTTCCCCTTTGATTTGATTGGAAAAACAACCGAGGGCTTTTAAGTTGGTATTTTGGCTCAAATCGAGCTGCGTGAGCTGATTATTGGCACATATAAGAACTTCCAACAGAGGGTTTTTACTCACATCGAGCTCTGTAATCTGGTTACTCTCGAAAATGTGGATAGGCCCCTCTGGCTCTGGTTCTGGTTCTGGCTCTGGCTCTGGTTCTGGCTCTTCGTCTCTCATACCTTTGTGAGAGGGAGAAGCGATAGACATAATATTTCCTCTTTTTAGATCTAATATAGCAGAGCAGTTAAAGAAGTTTATGGGACCATGGAGGCTGATTTTTCCACTCTCGTCATTGATAGTATATTCATAAGGATTCCCGGTCGGTGTTGCTCCGATTATATTGACACCCGTTTCGGGGTTAAAAAATAGTAGGATAGTCTCTCCTTTGTGCTTGGAGGTGGTTAGCGTAATTATGTTATTATCAGTGGGAGGAGTTTCCTCTTTATCGCACTCTATCCATTCTCCATTTTCAAACTTTCGGGCTATCCATCCTTTGTTGCGTACAGCAGTCACTTGTGTGGCAGTACAGAGGTTGTTTTCGTCTCCTTTATGATGGTCTATAACAAAGAACTCCCCTATTCCCGCTTTTCCACCACGATCGGGAAGTGATGTAATAAGCGCATCCATTTGCATATTCTTAATTCGGTTGCGGGAGCAGTTCAGTATAGTGAGGTTTATATTTTGGGTTACATCAAGTTCGGATAGCTGATTGTTGTCGCAGAAGAGTTTCTGCAACTTGGGGCTCTGGCTCACGTTGAGTTCGGATAGCTGATTGTTGGAGCAGCGGAGTTCCTGCAACTTGGAGCTCTGGCTCACGTTGAGTTCGGATAGCTGATTGTCGGAGCAGCGGAGATCCTGCAACTTGGGGGTTCTGGCTCAC
>NZ_BAKX01000020.1 GCF_000614585.1 Porphyromonas gingivicanis JCM 15907 | reverse complement strand
CGAAGAATACAAAGTTGGAGTGGCTGTATTGCTATAACAATCAGTTGACACAGTTGGATGTAAGTCAAAATAAGAACTTAGTAAAGTTACGGGTGTTTGGAAATAGAATTAAACGCGCATCCATGAATAGTCTCGTAGAGCAGTTGCCGAGTATTTCTATCCCTGAGGAGGAAGAAAAACTGGGCTTCTTCGTTGCCGTTGATACCAAGAACCCCAACGAAGGGAATTACCTAACCCAATCCTCTGCAGCAAAGGCTAAGAGTAAAGGCTGGAAAGTTCGAGACTACAATAATGGGAGAGATGCTAATGGTAAGTGGAATGGTGAAGGCATACCCTATGAGGGAGAGAGTGGATTTATTACCATGACGACCAGCAAGAAGGTCGGCGAGGTGCTCACTCTCTGGATTGAGAGAGAAGGCTCCTGCATAGTGGAAGGCGCAACGCATAGGGAGAAGGGATCGTATGGTGGCGTAATCAAATACGAGCTCAAACTAACAGCTACTGATGGGCGCATTACACTCAAAGGAAATATAACTCGTCTGGATTGCGATAACAATCAGTTGACACAATTGGACGTAACAAAGAATACAGCGTTGGAGAAGCTGGTGTGCTCTAACAATCAGTTGACACAGTTGGATGTAACGAAGAATACGAACTTGACGGAGTTGTGGTGTTCAGAAAATCAGTTGACACAATTGGACGTAACAAAGAATACAGCGTTGGAGAAGCTGGGGTGCTATACCAATCAGTTGACACAGTTGGATGTAACCAAGAATACAGCGTTGGAGTGGCTATATTGCTCTAACAATCAGTTGACACAATTGGACGTAACAAAGAATACAGCGTTGACGTGGCTGGATTGCTCTGGGAACAAGTTGAAACAATTGAATGTAACGAAGAATACAAAGTTGGAGAAGCTGGTTTTCCATGAAAATAAATTAACCCAACTCGATGTAAGTCAAAATAAGAACTTAGTAGATTTATCGGTATCTGGAAATAGAATTGATCGCGCATCTATGGATCGACTTGTAGCGCAGTTGCCTAATATTTCTGACCTTGAAGATGAAGAAGAGCTGGGCTTCTTCGTTGCCGTTGATACCAAGAACCCCAACGAAGGGAATTACCTAACCCAATCCTCTGCAGCAAAGGCTAAGAGCAAAGGCTGGAAGGTTAGAGACTACAACGGAGGAACAGATGCTAATGGTGAGAGGAATTGGATAGGCGTACCCTATGAGGGAGAGAGTGGATTTATTACCATGACGACCAGCAAGAAGGTCGGCGAGGAGATCACTCTCGGGATTGAGAGTAAAGGCTCCTTTACAGTGCAAGGCGTAACACATAAGGGAGGATACAAGTACGAGTTAACAGCTACTGATGGGCGCATTACACTCC
>NZ_BAKX01000021.1 GCF_000614585.1 Porphyromonas gingivicanis JCM 15907 | reverse complement strand
TACAGCGTTGAAGGGGCTGGGGTGCGGTAGTAATGAGTTGAGTCAGTTGGACGTAACGAAGAATACAGCGTTGGAGAGGCTGGATTGCCGTAACAATCAGTTGACACATTTGGACATAACCAAGAATACAGCGTTGCAGGAGCTGGTTTGCTCTAACAATCCGTTGACAAAGTTGGACGTAACCCAAAAAACAGCGTTGAAGAGGCTGGATTGCTCTAACAATCAGTTGATACAGTTGGACGTAACCAAGAATACAAAGTTGGAGTGGCTGAATTGCTCTAACAATCAGTTGACACAGTTGGACGTAACCAAGAATACAAAGTTGGAGGAGCTAGTTTTCCATAAAAATAAGTTGACGCAATTGGACGTAACGAAGAATACAGCATTGTATGCTCTGACCTGCTCTTCTAATCAGTTGACTCAATTGGATGTAACGAAGAATACAATATTGCAGTATCTTTTTTGCGATAACAATCAGTTGACACAGTTGGATGTAACGAAGAATACAGCATTGTATGCTCTGACCTGCACTTCTAATAAGTTGACTCAATTGGATGTAACGAAGAATACAATATTGAAGTATCTTTTTTGCGATAACAATCAGTTGACGCAATTGGACGTAACGAAGAATACAGCATTGTATGCTCTGACCTGCTCTTCTAATCAGTTAACCCAGTTAGATGTAAGTCAAAATAAGGACTTAGTAATTTTATGGGTATCTGGAAATAGAATTAAACGCGCATCCATGAATAGTCTCGTAGAGCAGTTGCCGAGTATTTCTATCCCTGAGGAGGAAGAAAAACTGGGCTTCTTCGTTGCCGTTGATACCAAGGATCCCAACGAAGGGAATTACCTAACCCAATCCTCTGCAGCAAAGGCTAAGAGCAAAGGCTGGAAAGTTAGAGACTACAATAATGGAAAAGATGCTAATGGAGAGGAAAATTGGCGAGGCATACCCTATGAGGGAGAGAGTGGATTTATTACCATGACGACCAGCAAGAAGGTCGGCGAGGTGCTCACTCTCCGGATTGAGAGTAAAGGCTCCTTTACAGTGCAAGGCGCAACACATAAGGGAGGATACAAGTACGAGTTAACAGCTACTGATGGGCGCATTACACTCAAAGGCGATGTAACTCAGCTGTATTGCTATAACAATCAGTTGACACAGTTGGACGTAACCAAGAATACAGCGTTGACGTGGCTGGATTGCTATAACAATCAGTTGACCAAGTTGGACGTAACCAAGAATACAGCGTTGTCGTATCTGAATTGCTCTTACAATCAATTGACACATTTGGACGTAACCAAGAATACAGCGTTGAAGGATCTGTATTGCTCTTACAATCAGTTGAC
>NZ_BAKX01000022.1 GCF_000614585.1 Porphyromonas gingivicanis JCM 15907 | reverse complement strand
AGATCGATCTGACAATTGTGAGTAAAGGCTCCTTTACAGTGCAAGGCGTAACACATAAGAGGATACAAGTACGAGTTAACAGCTACTGATGGGCGCATTACACTCAAAGGCGATATAACTCATCTAGATTGTTCTTTCAATCAGTTGACGCAATTGGATGTAACGAAGAATACAGCGTTGGAGGGGCTGGATTGCTCTTACAATCAGTTGACACAGTTGGACGTAACCAAGAATACAGCGTTGAAGGTGCTGGGGTGTTCAAAAAATCAGTTGACACATTTGGACGTAACGAAGAATACAGCGTTGAAGAGGCTGCTTTGCGATAACAATCAGTTAACCAAGTTGGACGTAACGAAGAATACAATATTGGATTATCTTCATTGCGATAACAATCAGTTGACACAGTTGGATGTAAGTCAAAATAAGAACTTAGTAAAGTTACGGGTGTTTGGAAATAGAATTAAACGCGCATCCATGGATCGTCTCGTAGAGCAGTTGCCGAGTATTTCTATCCCTGAGGATGAAGAAGGACTGGGCTTCTTCGTTGCCGTTGATACCAAGAACCCCAACGAAGGGAATTACCTAACCCAATCCTCTGCAGCAAAGGCTAAGAGTAAAGGTTGGAAAGTTCGAGACTACAATAATGGGAAAGATGCTAATGGTGAGTGGAATGGTGAAGGCATACCCTATGAGGGAGAGAGTGGATTTATTACCATGACGACCAGAAAAAAGGTCGGCGAGGTGCTCACTCTCCGGATTGAGAGTAAAGGCTCCTTTACGGTGCAAGGCGCAACGCAGAAGGGCTTTATAAGCAATTACGAGTTAACAGCTACTGACGGGCGCATTAAAATCATAGGCGATATAACTCATCTGAGTTGCTCTTACAATCAGTTGACACAGTTGGACGTAACCAAGAATACAGTGTTGGAGAAGCTGGTTTGCAATAACAATCAGTTAACCAAGTTGGACGTAACGAAGAATACAGCGTTGGAAAAGCTGTATTGCTATAACAATCAGTTGACACATTTGGACGTAACCAAGAATACAGCGTTGAAGGATCTGGATTGCGATCAGAATCAGTTGACACAATTGGACGTAACGAAGAATACAGCGTTGGAAAAGCTGTATTGCTCAGAGAACGAGTTGACACATTTGGACGTAACGAAGAATACAAAGTTGGAGGGGCTGGATTGCTCTAGGAACAAGTTGAAACAATTGAATGTAACGAAGAATACAGCGTTGTCGTATCTGGATTGCTCTCACAATCAGTTGACACAGTTGGACGTAACCAAGAATACAAAGTTGGATGAAAGCTGGTTAGTGACT
>NZ_BAKX01000023.1 GCF_000614585.1 Porphyromonas gingivicanis JCM 15907 | reverse complement strand
TGAACGCTCGCTACTTCTTCTCCCGCTTGACTACATAGACAGAGTAGGCAACAGCAGAGTTTTTGCCCTTTGTCAGTTCCTTAGCCTCCCAAGAGTCGGAGCCTGCCTTCTTGGTCCAAAGCATAGCAAATGTACTTTCTTCTCCAGCTACATAAACATGGTTATCAATCACAAAGACGGAGTTAGCTTTTGAGTGACGTGTTCCATCAGTTAAATCTAAAGCCTCCCAAGTGCCTGAAGCACCCTTCTTCGACCAAACTACAGCCCTATCCTTTTTATCACGATATTCGTAGCCGACTATATAGACATCGTCACCCGATACGAAAAGAGATTTAACAGAGATACGTCCTTCGTCCGATACTTCCGTAAGCTTACCATTTTTCCACAGTACAGCACAGTATTTGTCTCCACTCTTCTGGCATCCCGCTACGTAGACATCATTACCCGATACGAATACAGCCGAAGCAGAGACTTCCTCGCCATCACTCTTTAGCTCTTCAGCCGTGCCATTCTTCCAAAGTACAGCTTTGCTTCCTATGTTTCCCGCCACATAAACATCATTACCCGAAACAAAGACAGAGTTAGGACTGGTAAAACTTGCATGGCTCGCCAGCTCTGTAATCTGACCATTTTTCCAAAGAAGAGACCTTTTGCTTCCACCTTCGATTTGTTCAAAAAGAGCAACATAAACATCACTGCCCGAAACAAAGAGAGACTCAGCAAAAACCTCTCTCGACTTATCTGTCAAGTATTGAACATTACCATTCGTCCAAAGTGTAGCCATTGCGCCATCAGACCCTGAGCTTGTAACACCAGCTACGTAGACATCATTACCCAAAATAAAAACAGATTGCGCGCAAGTGCCTCCGGAGACTTTGTCCAACGCAATAGCCTCACCATTTTTCCAACAAAGAGCTTTAGAATCCGATCCTCCCATAGAGGAGTCTTCTTCCATTCCTGCCACATAGACATCGTAAACGTACTCCTTAGGTTCTTTGGGAGTGCGCTTACATCCTATCGCTACTATAGCCGCAAACAGTACGGCAAAACTTACTAAAATTGATTTTCTCATACCGATATTACAATTATACGTTAC
>NZ_BAKX01000024.1 GCF_000614585.1 Porphyromonas gingivicanis JCM 15907 | reverse complement strand
CGTTATGTCCAATTGTGTCAACTGATTGTTATAGCAATTCAGATGAGTTATATCGCCTTTGAGTGTAATGCGCCCGTCAGTAGCTGTCAACTCATACTTGCCTTCTCCCTTATGTGTTGCGCCTTGCACCGTAAAGGAGCCTTCACTCTTAATCGTCAGTTTGATCTCCTCGCCGACCTTCTTGCTGGTCGTCATGGTAATAAATCCACTCTCTCCCTCATAGGGTATGCCTCGCCAATCATCCTCACCACTAGCATCTTTACCATTATTGTAGTCTCTAACCTTCCAGCCTTTACTCTTAGCCTTTGCTGCAGAGGATTGGGTTAGGTAATTCCCTTCGTTGGGGTTCTTGGTATCAACGGCAACGAAGAAGCCCAGCTCTTCTTCATCTTCAAGGTCAGAAATATTAGGCAACTGCGCTACAAGTCGATCCATAGATGCGCGATCAATTCTATTTCCAGATACCGATAAATCTACTAAGTTCTTATTTTGACTTACATCGAGTTGGGTTAATTTATTTTCATGGAAAACCAGCATCTCCAACTTTGTATTCTTGGTTACGTCCAATTGTGTCAACTGATTGTTAGAGCAATACAGCTTTTCCAACGCTGTATTCTTCGTTACATCCAACTGTGTCAACTGATTGTTATAGCAATACAGATCCTTCAACGCTGTATTCTTGGTTACATCCAACTGTGTCAACTTATTGTTATGGCACCCCAGCTCCGTCAACTCTGTATTCTTGGTTACGTCCAACTGTGTCAACTGATTGTTATAGCAATACAGCTTTTCCAACTCTGTATTCTTGGTTACGTCCAACTGTGTCAACTGATTGTTATAGCAATACAGAAGAGTTATCTCGCCTATGATTTTAATGCGCCCGTCAGTAGCTGTTAACTCGTAATCGCCTAAGTTCTTACGCGTTGCGCCTTGCACTGTAAAGGAGCCTTTACTCACAATTGTCAGATCGAGCT
>NZ_BAKX01000025.1 GCF_000614585.1 Porphyromonas gingivicanis JCM 15907 | reverse complement strand
ATTCTTTTTCCTCCTCAGGGATAGAAATACTCGGCAACTGCTCTACAAGTCGATCCATAGATGCGCGATCAATTCTATTTCCAAATACCATTAAATTTATTAAGTCCTTATTTTGACTTATATCCAGTTGAGTCAACTGATTGTTATCGCAAAGCAGGTACTTCAACGCTGTATTCTTGGTTACGTCCAACTGTGTCAACTGATTGTCATAGCAATCCAGATACGACAACGCTGTATTCTTGGTTACATCCAATTGTGTCAACTGATTTTTAGGGCAATACAGCTGAGTTACATCGCCTTTGAGTGTAATGCGCCCGTCAGTAGCTGTCAACTCATACTTGCCTTCTCCCTTATGTGTTACGCCTTGCACTGTAAAGGAGCCTTCACTCTGAATCCGGAGAGTGAGCTCCTCGCCGACCTTCTTGCTGGTCGTCATGGTAATAAATCCACTCTCTCCCTCATAGGGTATGCCTCGCCAATCATCCTCACCACTAGCATCTTTACCATTATTGTGGTCTCGAACTTTCCAGCCTTTACTCTTAGCCTTTGCTGCAGAGGATTGGGTTAGGTGATTTCCTTCGTTGGGGTTCTTGGTATCTACGGCAACGAAGAAGCCATAATCTTCTTCATACTCAGGGATAGAAATACTCGGCAACTGCGCTACAAGTCGATCCATAGATGCGCGATCAATTCTATTTCCAAATACCATTAAACTTATTAAGTCCTTATTTTGACTTATATCCAGTTGAGTCAACTGATTTTCTGAACACCACAGCTCTCGCAACTTTGTATTCTTGGTTACGTCC
>NZ_BAKX01000026.1 GCF_000614585.1 Porphyromonas gingivicanis JCM 15907 | reverse complement strand
TTGGATACTGTCCTCAAAAAGTGTGTAAGCCCCGTAGCTCTTAACTTTGTGGTAACAAGAAAAAACAAACTAAGAACAATGGAGCTTACAACATCACAAAAGTCGGCAATTATTTCGGAAATGCTATCATCGGAGTCAGGTATTAACGAACTTATTCGTGTATTATTGAACAGCTTCTCCAAGCAAGAACGTTCTCTTTTTGTCCAAGAGCATAAAGGCGAACAGTGCAATGGTTTCCGTCCCCGTCGATGGCGGGGCTATGGATGTAGCTTTGAGCTTCGGATTCCACGTACTCGTTCGGGGAATTTCCAGCCCCTGATTTTGGGCATCCTCTCCCATCAGGAAAGCGAACGTGCCCTCCTCTTCCATGAACTTTATACGCGAGGACTTTCGTGCGAAGATATTGGCGCCGTGTGCGAACGCCTCTATGGTCATCACTATAGTAAACAGCAAGTCAGCTTCCCCTCCAACACGAGTAAAGCAGAGATCTACAAGTGGTTAGAGCGCAAATTGTCTCCTCACTATTTGGCAGTGTACATTGATGCAACGTTTGCCTTTACTCGGCGAGAGGATAGTGTCTCTAAGGAGGCTTACTACACGATGCTGGGTCTACTTCCAGATGGTAGTCGCGAGGTGCTTTGTGTGGTGAATCATCCCACAGAGGGAGCGTTGAATTGGGAGGCGGAGTTAAAAGCA
>NZ_BAKX01000027.1 GCF_000614585.1 Porphyromonas gingivicanis JCM 15907 | reverse complement strand
CTTTTTTCCAGCTATGCTACGCTTTTGTGAAAGCTCGCTACTAATCGCACCATTATGGAATTGAAACCCTTGCACTATCTTTGCATTAGGTTTGTTTTCTCTCTACTAATCGCACCATTATGGAATTGAAACAAGCGGTCGTGGTACTCCACATTGTTATTGATTTTCACTACTAATCGCACCATTATGGAATTGAAACAAATCCCCCTCGAAAACACCTGCTACTGCTATCTCTACTAATCGCACCATTATGGAATTGAAACGCTATCTTCTTACTCTGACTCTCGCTATCGCGATGCTCTACTAATCGCACCATTATGGAATTGAAACGTGCGCCACTTCGCAATTCGTACTCCATTCCCAGCACTACTAATCGCACCATTATGGAATTGAAACAGCACAGAGAGAAGCTGTACTAAATTTATTTCCATCTACTAATCGCACCATTATGGAATTGAAACTCTCTAAAAGTCTCTCTACGAACATACTCCTTAACTACTAATCGCACCATTATGGAATTGAAACTTCGCTAAAAAAAGACTTGCATTCTCTCAATGTTACTACTAATCGCACCATTATGGAATTGAAACTTGGCGGTCGCAGGTCAAAGGAGACAAAGAGGCAACCTACTAATCGCACCATTATGGAATTGAAACTTGTAGTACCGTAGAGATACACAATATCGTTAAGAGGTCT
>NZ_BAKX01000028.1 GCF_000614585.1 Porphyromonas gingivicanis JCM 15907 | reverse complement strand
AGTTCTTTAAATTCGTCAGTAAGCAGTGAAGCGCCAAGTTTCAATTCCATAATGGTGCGATTAGTAGCCTCCAAGCTATCAAAGTGGCAATAGCGCGCGCCCGAGTTTCAATTCCATAATGGTGCGATTAGTAGAAAGTATAAGTATGTAGATTGGATCACCCTGTCGAGTGTTTCAATTCCATAATGGTGCGATTAGTAGAATATATCAAGTTATAAAGGCAGAACAATTTCCGGTTTCAATTCCATAATGGTGCGATTAGTAGTCGCAAGCCTCCCAAACACGCAAAGACATGTCGACGGTTTCAATTCCATAATGGTGCGATTAGTAGGAACTTCAATCACGACTACTTCACAGGCTGTTTTAGTTTCAATTCCATAATGGTGCGATTAGTAGGAAAGCAGAAAAAGACGACTTAGTTTCTATTCGCAGTTTCAATTCCATAATGGTGCGATTAGTAGGGACGATTACGTAGCTGAAAGAGTGTACCAACCTTATAGTTTCAATTCCATAATGGTGCGATTAGTAGATCCACTGTTCTGCAACAAAGTCATCAATGGATATGTTTCAATTCCATAATGGTGCGATTAGTAGCGTGTTAAAAAACGGCGCTGAAGTTTGCTTTCGTCGTTTCAATTCCAT
>NZ_BAKX01000029.1 GCF_000614585.1 Porphyromonas gingivicanis JCM 15907 | reverse complement strand
ATTCTCCAACGCAGGATTCTTCGTTATGTCCAATTGTGTCAACTGATTGTTATAGCAATACAGCCTCTCCAACGCTGTACTCTTCGTTACGTCCAACTGTGTCAACTGATTGTTATCGCAATACAGCTGAGTTATATCGCCTTGGAGTGTAATGCGCCCGTCAGTAGCTGTTATCGTGTACACGTTGCCTTCTTTTTTGGTAGCACCTTTCACTGTGACGTTTTTTTCGTTATCAAACCCCAGAAAGATCACCTCGCCGACCTTCTTGCTGGTCGTCATGGTAATAAATCCAATCTCTCCCTCATAGGGTATGCCTTCACCATTCCACTTACCATTAGCATCTCTCCCATTATTGTAGTCTCGAACTTTCCAGCCTTTACTCTTAGCCTTTGCTGCAGAGGATTGGGTTAGGTAATTCCCTTCGTTGGGGTTCTTGGTATCAACGGCAACGAAGAAGCCCAGTTCTTCTTCATCCTCAGGGATAGAAATACTCGGCAACTGCTCTACAAGACTATTCATGGATGCGCGTTTAATTCTATTTCCAAACACCCATAAATTTACTAAGTTCTTATTTTGACTTACATCCAACTGTGTCAACTGATTGTTATAGCAATTCAGCCCCTTCAACGCTATATTCTTGG
>NZ_BAKX01000030.1 GCF_000614585.1 Porphyromonas gingivicanis JCM 15907 | reverse complement strand
TTCTCCGATAAAGTGCTACATTCGCAGTAACAATAGTTTACAAAGCGTTGTAATGGTTTAGGTTGTATTCGGAGTCTCTCCATCTTTTTTACCCTGCTTTGGGAACGGAAATCCAGATAAGACTTCGGAATAAAGAGATAGATGAATGGTTTTAATTAGTAACGTATAATTGTAATATCAGTATGAGAAAGTCAAAGTTTGTATGTATTGCCTTCGCCTTTATGACAGTACTGGCGATAGGCTGTAAGCGTGATGATCCCACTCCGCCACCTCCTCCTCCCACGCCAATTCCCGACCCACGCCCCAATCCCCGCCCCGACCCTAAGCCCAAGGAGTATGTCTACGACGTTTACGTGGCAGGACACATAGATAATAAAGCTACGCTTTGGGTGAATGGAGTGCCTTCGACGCTACCACTCGAAGGACCCCTCTCTTATGCTTCCTCCGTTGTAGTTTCGGGCAAGGATGTTTATGTGGCAGGAGTAGAGGTGTATAACGGCAGAAGGAATGCCGTGCTTTGGGAAAATGGGACCTTGACTGCAATAAATAGAAGTCGTGAGGGCCGTGCTGGCTCCCTCTTCGTTTCGGG
>NZ_BAKX01000031.1 GCF_000614585.1 Porphyromonas gingivicanis JCM 15907 | reverse complement strand
CTTGCCGATAAAGTGCTACATTCGCAGTAACAATAGTTTACAAAGCGTTGTAATGGTTTAGGTTGTATTCGGAGTCTCTCCATCTTTTTTACCCTGCTTTGGGAATGGAAATCCAGATAAGACTTCGGAATAAAGAGATAGATGAATGGTTTTAATTAGTAACGTATAATTGTAATATCAGTATGAGAAAGTCAAAGTTTGTATGTATTGCCTTCGCCTTTATGACAGTACTGGCGATAGGTTGTAAGCGTGATGACCCCGCTCCACCACCTCCTCCTCCCACGCCAATTCCCGACCCACGCCCCAATCCCCGCCCTGACCCTAAGCCCAAGGAGTATGTCTACGACGTTTACGTGGCAGGACACATAGATAATAAAGCTACGCTTTGGGTGAATGGAGTGCCTTCGACGCTACCGCTCAAGGGAATTACCTCTTTCGCCCGTTCCGTTTTCGTCTCGGGTAAGAATATCTATGTGGCAGGAGTAGAGGAGTATAACGGCAGAAGGAATGCCGTGCTTTGGGAAAATGGGATATTGACTCCGATGAGGAGAAGTAAAGAGGGCGATGCTTACTCCCTCTTCGTCTCGGA
>NZ_BAKX01000032.1 GCF_000614585.1 Porphyromonas gingivicanis JCM 15907 | reverse complement strand
GGTAAAAACTTTGTGGTTTTCTTGTTATTATCCATTTATTTGATACTCCACTCTTGGAAGTAGGGCAACCTCCTAGCATAAGTCCTTTCTGTCATCTCTCGGGCAACAGATCCTAAAAGGAATACGACGGCATCAGCCGAGGGTAAAGCTCCGCGCATACGTAACGTACGCTTATAGCTGCGATTGAGGCGCTCCACCCAGTTCGTGGAGTAAATCATACGACGAACTTCTTCAGGGAATCTCAGATAGGTGAAGTAGCCTATATTGCGAGGGGAAGACAGGGAGAGTAAACTCCTGTAACTCTTACCCCAACGCTCTGCAAATGTACACAATTTCTCAAATGCCTTGATGGGAGTAAGTCCTGTACCTCGAATAGGGAATAACTCATCCAACTCCTGCTTCATCTGAGCTTTATCTCTCTTTGACACAGCGTTAAGGGCTTGGCGTTTGAAATGGACAACACATAACTGATGGGCCGCCTGGGGGAAAGCCGAGCAAATAGCGCGTTCAATACCCTGTAAGGCATCTGAGATAATCAGATCTATCTGTTCCACGCCTCGGGTTTTGAG
>NZ_BAKX01000033.1 GCF_000614585.1 Porphyromonas gingivicanis JCM 15907 | reverse complement strand
AATGAGCGATGGGGCTTTGATTGCAAGCTCGGAGTATTAGGTGTGTGGGATTCTATGCCTCGGTTCTCTCCAGGGTTTTCTTTCATCTATCGTGGTTTTTATGGAGACTTCTTGATTTCAGCCCCTTCTCATATGAGGGATGCTCGAATCGGGAAGTGGGAGGACAAGAGAAGTATATCTTTCCACTTGGGTTACCAAATACCTTTTTCAGAGGCTTTCAGAATTGTGCCTGTGCTGGGGCACACTTTCGTTGCAACTGGAATTACAGATGGCTATGATTGGATTTCGGGAAGTGGAGGAATTGAGAATAAATTTACTCCTACAAAAACGGTCGGGGGATTAGATTATGGGGCTGTTTTCGTGTACAACTTTATGTGGAGAGCTATGGATATGGATTTATTACCCATTAATCTGTCTTTAACAGCAACAAGATATGGATTGTATGGAGGTATAGGTTGTGAGTTCTAAATTGACATAAGTATGATATAAGAAGCCTGATACTCTGGTAGCGAGTATCGGGCTTTTTTATTCTTTGATATTG
>NZ_BAKX01000034.1 GCF_000614585.1 Porphyromonas gingivicanis JCM 15907 | reverse complement strand
TGAGTGTAATGCGCCCATCAGTAGCTGTTAACTCGTACTTGTATCCTCCCTTATGTGTTACGCCTTGCACTGTAAAGGAGCCTTTACTCTCAATCCCGAGAGTGATCTCCTCGCCGACCTTTTTTCTGGTCGTCATGGTAATAAATCCACTCTCTCCCTCATAGGGTATGCCTTGACCATTCCACTCACCATTAGTATCTTCACCATTATTGTAGTTGAAAACCTTCCAGCCTTTACTCTTAGCCTTTGCTGCAGAGGATTGGGTTAGGTAATTCCCTTCGTTGGGGTTCTTGGTATCAACGGTAACGAAGAAGCCTTTATCTTCTTTTTCCTCCTCAGGGATAGAAATACTCGGCAACTGCTCTACGAGACGATCCATGGATGCGCGTTCAATTCTATTTCCATATATCCATAAATTTACTAAGTTCTTATTTTGACTTACATCCAACTGTGTCAACTGATTGTTATCGCAATCCAGATACAACAACTCTGTATTCTTTGTTACGTCCAACTGTGTCAATT
>NZ_BAKX01000035.1 GCF_000614585.1 Porphyromonas gingivicanis JCM 15907 | reverse complement strand
AGACCGTGTGATGGATGTTTTTCATCTTTGCAATTAGTTTCAATTCCATAATGGTGCGATTAGTAGTAAAGCCCCACTACCATTCGCTGGACAGAAGAGAAACGTTTCAATTCCATAATGGTGCGATTAGTAGAAGCAGCACTCGATGGACGCATAACAGCAGAAGAGCGTTTCAATTCCATAATGGTGCGATTAGTAGAACCATTAGACATCTCATCAAATTGTGTCATCGATCGTTTCAATTCCATAATGGTGCGATTAGTAGCTCGAGATTGGTCAGCTAATCCCCTCCTATTTCGCGGGTTTCAATTCCATAATGGTGCGATTAGTAGTCTATTCCCCAAAAAACATGCGTACTACGGGAAAGAGTTTCAATTCCATAATGGTGCGATTAGTAGCAAAATCAACACATATATCCTGCTTAACACCTCTAGTTTCAATTCCATAATGGTGCGATTAGTAGTCGAAATTGGTCAGCTAATCCCATCATATTTCGCGGG